>NZ_JAYESK010000007.1:0-216612 GCF_034720455.1 Pseudarthrobacter sp. C1
AAAACCAGACCACCCACAGGGGCGGATGACCCGGTCAATTCAACCAATCACTAAAACAATTGGTATCAACAAACTTGGCACACTATTGAGTTCTCAAACAACAGACACATTCGAATATTCCCGAAAACAATTCAATTCAATGAATTTCTATTTCGTATTTCTTCGCTGCGATGTTTCAATCTTATTTCATTCATTTTCACTTTGCAAATCCGGTTGTTTTCCCGGAATTCACTCTGCGGAACGAATCCGCCCATCATAAACCGGAGCAATTTCTTCCGTCAGTGCTTCTGCACATCGTGAAGTTGCTTCACTTTTTGGTGGGGGTTGGTCGCTATTTTTCCGCTTCAGCGGCGGCGACTCAGAAAACATTACACGCTCCCCCGCGGCCGTGCAAATCGGCTGCGGAGGAGCGTGCAGGGGGTCTTCGCGGGGCGGGTGATAAGCCTAGGGAACCAGGACTTCCACGGTAGCGAGGTTCTTCTTTCCGCGGCGCAGGAGCAGGTATTGCCCATGCAGAAGTTCGGACTCCGAAATCACGGCTTCGGGGTCGGACACCTTCTCGTTGTTGACGTAGGCTCCGCCTTCACCAACCGTCCGCCTGGCGGCCGACTTGCTTTCGGAGAGGCCGGAGGCAACCAGCAGGTCCACGATTCCCATCGCATCCACCTGGACAGTTGCAGAGGGAAGCTCTGACGTTGCCGCCTGCAGCGTGGGCTTGTCCAAGGCTGTGAGGTCGCCGTTCCCGAAAAGCGCTGCGGAGGCCGCGATGACCTTCTCGGTGGCTTCCACTCCATGCACGAGGGACGTCACTTCATAGGCAAGCTTCCGCTGTCCCTCGCGGGCGAACGGGCGCTCAGCAACAGCCACGGCGATTTCTTCAATCTCGGCCCGGCTAAGGAAGGTAAAGACCTTCAGCCGGTTCACGACGTCGGCATCCGCAGTGTTGACCCAGAACTGGTAGAAGGCATAAGGGCTGCACATGCCGGCGTCCAGCCAGATGGCGTTGCCCTCGCTCTTGCCGAACTTGGTGCCGTCGGCGTTGGTGATCAACGGAGTTCCCAGGGCGTGGACGCTCTTGCCCTCCACCTTGCGGATCAGCTCGGTTCCGCTGGTGAGGTTGCCCCACTGGTCCGAGCCGCCGGTCTGCAGCACGCAGCCATAATCCCGGTACAGCTGGAGGTAGTCCATCCCCTGCAGGATCTGGTAGCTGAACTCCGTGTAGCTGATGCCCTCATCCGAGTGCAGCCGGGAGGCCACGGCGTCCTTGCGCAGCATGGTGCCCACGCGGAAGTGCTTTCCCACGTCACGCAGGAAGTCAATGGCGCTCAGCGGCGCGGTCCAGTCCAGGTTGTTGACCATCCGGGCTGCGTTGTCACCCTCGAAGCTGAGGAACCGGCGGACCTGCGCCTGGAGGTAGCCCACCCACTCGGCGACGGTGTCCTTGGTGTTCAGGGTGCGTTCGGCCGTGGGACGGGGATCGCCGATCATGCCGGTGGAACCGCCCACGAGCCCGAGGGGCTTGTGGCCGGCCAACTGCAGCCGGCGCATGAGCAGGAGCTGGACGAGGTTGCCCAGGTGCAGGCTCGGCGCGGTGGGATCGAAGCCGCAATAGTACGTCACCGGGGCGCCGGCGAGCAGTTTTTCGAGTTCTGCTTCGTCGGTGGAGACGTGGACCAGGCCACGCCATTTCAGCTCCTGCCAGACATTGGCAAAAGTGGCGTCGTTCTGCTGCGATTCGAGGCTGTTGAGTTCTGGCACGCCTTCTAAGTTAGCAGTATTGCGGCAGGCAGGATCAGCGCTTGATCCCGGCCGGCACAGGTTCCGAAGCAATAAGCCGCAGCCGCTGGGTGGCGCGGGTCATCGCGACGTACAGGTCCCCCACCTTGCCGTGCTCATGGTTCAGCATCATGGACGGCTCCAGCACCACGACGCCGTCGAACTCCAGCCCCTTGGCTTCCCGGGGGCTGATCACCACGATGTCCTGCTCATAGCTGCCTGCACCCGTGCCCACGCGGCGCCCGTAGGCGGCGCGCAGGGCCGCAGTGGCTTCCGGCAAAAAGGCGCCGTCCGCGATGACGGCGAGGAGTCCGCCGTCGAGCGCGTCCAGTTCCTCGGGCAGGACCTCAACCAGGCGGCTGACCACCTGGCCCGGATCCACCTCGTCGATGACGGGCGACCAGCGTCCTTCGCGGACAGCCTTGGGCGCCGAGACCACCAGTCCGGCTGCGTTGGCCATCCGGACCGCGGCTTCGGCGATCTGGGAGGGGGTCCGGTAGTTGACCGTCAGCTCCTCCAACTGCCAGCGCTCACCGAACATCGGAGCAAGCGCGCCCTGCCACGAATTCGCGCCGGCCACCGAACTCGTCTGCGCGATGTCCCCGACGATCGTGAAGGACTTCAGGGGGCACCGGCGGACCAGCAGGCGCCACTGCATGGGCGATAGCTCCTGCGCCTCGTCCACCACGATGTGGCCGAAGGCCCAGGTGCGGTCGCTGGTGGCGCGCTCGGCAGCGGTCTGCCTTGTTTCCTGCTCCTGGTTCTGCTCGGCCAGTTCCTCGGCCGACATCAGCGGGTCCACGCCCGCCGCCTCCATGTTGACCAGCGTCTGCTTCGCGTTCGCAAGGTCCCGGGCGCGGTCGTGTTCCTGCTGGGCAAGGCCACGCCCCGCCGCCGGATCAAGCTCGCCGAGCAGCTCGGCAGCCTCATCCAGGAGGGGTACGTCGGATTCCGTCCAGGGCGCGTCCGCGGGGCGCAGCAGCAGGGCGCGCTCCGCCGGTGCGAGCTTGGGCGTGCAGGCTTCCAGGATGGCAGGCTTACTGAAGAGCTCGGAGATCAGCTTTTCCGGCGTCATGGGCATCCAGCAAAGGTTGAGCGCGATCCGCACGTCTCGGGCGCTGCGCACATCCTCGGCAAGGTAGGAGCGGTCGGCGTTGTTGCCGATGTTTCCGGCTTCCACGAGCTCCGTCATCTGTTCGGTCAGTTCCCGGAGCAGGATCTTGACGAAAGTCACGCGTGCCTCGTTGTGGGGCTTGCCGGTGGAGCGTGCCCGTTCCCTTGCCCGGCGCACCTGGCGCTGGGTCAGCACGAGCTTCCGGCCGTCGACTTCAAGGATGCGGTCCTCGGCGGGCATCCGCTGCCGGTTGGCCACGGCATTGGCCACCACGCCGGCCATGTCCAGCCGGCCCTTGATGGCGGCAACCGCGGCGTCCGGCTCGGGGACAGCGTGGATTCCGGGCATGAGGCGGCCGACGCTGGCCATGACCACGCCGGTCTCACCGAGGGATGGCAGCACCCGTTCGATGTACTTCATGAACGACGACGACGGGCCCACCAGCAGGACGCCGGCGGTCTTGAGGCGGTCGCGGTGGGTGTAGAGCAGGTAGGCGGCGCGGTGCAGGGCAACAGCGGTCTTGCCGGTACCGGGACCGCCCTGGACCACGAGCGCGCCGGAAATCGACGAACGGATGATCCGGTCCTGCTCGGACTGGATGGTGCTGACGATGTCCGACATCCGGCCGGTCCGCTTGGAGTTCAGCGCGGCCAGCAGGGCGCCTTCGCCCTGCAGCGACTCGTTGTCCGCAAGCATGTCCGCGTCAAGGACGTCGTCCTCGATGGCCTTGACCTCACGGCCCTGCAGGATGAGGTGCCGGCGGCGGCGGACGCCCTGCCGGTCAAATGCAGTGGCCTGGTAGAAATGGCCGGCCTCGGGCGCGCGCCAGTCCACCATGAGCCGTTGCAGGTCCTCGGTGGTGAGGCCAATGCGGCCAATGTACTGCGCTTCGCCTGAGTCCAGGTCCAGGCGGCCGAAGACCAGGCGGTCGTCTACGGCATCCAGCTGCGCCAGGCGGTCCTCATACAGTGCAGCGAACGCGTCACGTTCCGAAACGTTCTGCATGGTGCCCACGGCCCCGGCCCGGCGGACCTGGGCCAGTTGGCGGCGCTTTTCCTCGCGCAGCTCTTCCAGCCGCGCATACAGGCCGGCAACATAGTCCCGTTCGTGGGCCAAATCGGCGTCGAGCATTTAACGTTCCCCTATCGCAAAAGACAGACCTACCATTCTACAACCATTTCCGTTAACGCCCGTGAAACCCGGCCGGATCCGGTTTTGCCCTCTTGGGCTTGGCGGCCTTGTACTGGGAGACGGTGGGGTCGCCGGTGATCCAGAAGCGCCAGGAGTACTGGTCCGTTCCGCCTGCACCGGACACTCCCACGCGAGGGCCTGAACTCACCGGCTGGCCGGGGCGGGGCGGAAGCACCAGCCCGAAAGGCGGCGCCAGTGCATCGCGGCCGCTGTCCGCCGTCGTCATGCCCATGGCTTTGGCCAGCCGCGCGGGACCCCTTGCCATGTCGGCGGGATCCTTGGACGTGGGGCGCCGGCGCCGGGCAAGGTCCACGCCGTCCACGATCTCCCCGGCCCGCAGCAGGAGGGCAGAAGCCGTTCCTTCCGGTCCGCACACCAGGTTGGTGCAGTGATGCATCCCGTAGGTGAAGTAGACATACAGGTGCCCCGCCGGGCCAAACATGGGTGCGTTGCGGGGCGTGGGGCCCCGGTAGGTGTGTGAGCCGGGGTCCGGGTGGAGCGAATCCTCGGGCCCGAGGTAGGCCTCCACTTCGGTGAGCCGGACGGACACCACGCCTTCCCGGGACTCGTGCGTCAGCACCGCCCCCAGCAGCAGGGGCGCCAACTGGCGGGCATCTCCGGAAAGGAATTCCCGCAGCGATGTGCCGGCCAGCGGATTTCTGCTCATGGCCAGACTCTATCCAAAGCCGGCGGCCAATACCGGGAAATTTTGGTCTCGACAGGGGAAACGGCCCTGTCCGATTTCCGCTAGCCCGTACCCAGTGCGGCTGGCAGGATGGAGGAATGGACTTCTGGCAGCGCTACCGGGCAATCGATGCCAGGGACACCCGGTTCGACGGACAGTTCTACACTGCCGTCCGGACCACGGGCATTTACTGCCGCCCGTCATGCCCGGCCCGGACACCGAAGCCGGCCAACGTTACGTTCTACGAGACCTCCGCAGCCGCCCACGACGCCGGCTACCGGGCCTGCAAGCGCTGCCTTCCGGAGGCTGTTCCGGGGACACCGGCCTGGAACGTTCGCCAGGATGTTGCCGGGCGCGCCATGCGGCTCATCAACGACGGCGTGATCAACAGGGACGGCGTGGAGGGCCTGGCAGCCCGCCTGGGCTATTCGTCCCGCCAGCTCAACCGCATCCTCAGCCAGGAACTGGGGGCGGGGCCGCTGTCGCTGGCCCGGGCCGGGCGGGCGCAAACCGCCCGCACCCTGCTGGTGTCCACTTCCATGAAGCTTGCGGACATCGCCTTCGCGGCCGGCTTCAGCAGCGTCCGCCAGTTCAACGACACCATGCTGGAGGTCTTCGACATGACCCCCACTGCCCTGCGCGCGGCGCGGCATCCAAAGGCCCCCGCCGGCTCCACCGCCATCACCCTCCGCCTCCCCTACCGGGAACCCTTCGACGCCGGGATTTTTACGTTCCTTGCCGTTCGCGCCCTCCCCGGAATCGAAACCGGCACCGCGGCGTCCTACGCCCGCACGCTGCGGCTTCCGCACGGGGACGCGAGGTTCCGGGTGGATTACGACGACGGCGCTCCCGGGCGGCCGCTGACCCTCACCATCGGCGCGGTGGACCTCCGCGACCTGCCGGCCCTGCTGAGCCGCGTCCGGAGGCTGTTCGACCTGGACGCGGATCCGGTTGCCATCGACAGCGCGCTGGCCGGGGACGGCCGGCTGGCGGCCGCGGTGGCAGGCGCCCCGGGGATCAGGATGCCCGGAGCGATGGATCCCGCGGAAATGCTGGTCCGCGCGATGATCGGGCAGCAGGTCACCGTGGCTGCGGCGCGGACCGCACTCACTCAGCTGGCCGCCGTCGGACGCCCCAGCCAAAGCCCTGGCGACGGGCTTGACCGCATGTTCCCCACCGCAGCGGAGATCGCCGCGGACGGCCACGCCCTCCTGCGCGGGCCCCGGAAGCGAACCGAGTCACTCCGGGCAGCTGCCTCCGCGTTGGCGGAAGGTAGGCTCGATTTCGGCTACGGCGACGACCTGGCCAGCCTAGGCGCGAAGCTGCTGCCGCTGGCGGGGGTTGGACCATGGACGGTGGGCTACCTCGCCATGCGGGTGCTCGGCGCCCCGGACGTATTCCTTGCCAACGACGCGGCGGTACGGAACGGGATCAAGGCCCTGAGCGGTGTGGCCTGCGGCGCGGCGGATGCGGAACCCGGTTTCCAGGGTGCTGCGGTCCCAAGCCCGGACTTCCGTGAGGTCAGCCCGTGGCGCTCCTATGCCACCATGCACCTGTGGCGGGCGGCGGCGCGCCCTGCCGCGGCAGTCAACAGCACAACAGGCACCAGCACAACAGAGAAGGCGAACCGATGAAGGCCCAGTTGCTCCAGATGTCCACCCCGGACGGACCGTTCACCATCCTTGCCCGGGACGGCGTGGTCCTTTCCAGCGGCTGGACCGGCAATCCCGGCGACCTGACCGGCCAGGTCCACCCTTCCCTGCGGCCGGCCTCGATTGAGCTGGTCACCAGCCTGGGGGAAATCTCGGCTGCCGTGGAGGCGTTTTATGCGGGCGATCCGGCGCCGGCCATGCGGGTGCCCGTGCGGCAGAAGTCCGGGCCGTTCCGTGCCCACGCGTGGGATGTGCTCCGGCTGGTGCAGCCTGGTTCCCCGGTAACGTACACCGAGTACGCCGGGCTGGCCGGCAATCCCAAAGCGGTCCGGGCGGCCGCCAGCGCCTGTGCCTTCAATGCGGCAGCCCTGTTTGTGCCCTGCCACCGCGTGATCCGCACGGACGGTTCACTGGGCGGCTTCCGGTGGGGACTGCCCATCAAGCAGAGCCTGCTGGCACGCGAAGCCGCCTGAATCACTTGGGCGCGGGCGTTCCCGCCGGCCATGGCAGCAGCGCCGGCAGGTCCACGCCGTCGGCCGCTGCAGAAGCGCGCAGGCTCCCCAACGTGGGTTCGCGGCCGGCCAGCCACGCGGCGATATCAGTGACCATGCCGCTGACCACGGTGGACCGGTTGCCGCTGCCGACAGTCACGGGCGGCAGGCCAAGCGGCTGCAGCACCAGTTTCTCCCCTGGCGGGACGCGGGCTGCGAGGAAATCGAACAGGTGCTCGCAAAACGGCCGGCTCCAGGTTTCCGGTCCCCTGCCGGTCAGGAGGTCGGAGTCATGGATGACGAGCTCGCGCCACAGGGCCAGGCCTCCGTCCAGGACCACTCCACCCCGATAGGAGATGGGCGCCCACCAGCCGGTGCGGTTGGCCGACGAGTCCTTGATGCCCGGCAGCGCATCGAACGCGCGCAGGACCCGCTCCAGGGCCTCGGCCAGGTCCGCCCTGTGGGTGGCGGCGTCGTGGCCGGCCGCCATGCCGATCGCCCTGTTCCGGCCGTCCATGCCGCCGTCGTAGAGCTCGATGGTTTCCCCCCGGGCGGCGTACTCGAGCTGCCGGGCCATGGCGTTGGAGATCCCCGTGAGATGCGCAAGGACGTGTCCCCGCGTCCAGCCGGGCAGGGCGGAGGGAGCCTTCACGTCGTCGTCGGTGAGCTTGGCGGCGTCGGAGGTGACGTCGTCGGCAGCTGCGTGAAGCCCGGTGAGCAGGAGGTCGGGTTCGGGAGCGGTCATGCCGCCCAGCCTAGTCCAGCCGTGCGCCGTCCGCGCCCAGGCGGTGGCGGATATGGGAGCCGTCGTGGCTGGCCTGCCAGAACTCGATCTCCTCCGGGCGGATGGCGTAGAGCTGCCAGTCAGGGTTTTCGCTGCCGTCAGCACGCGGCCGTTCAGCCCAATCCCTGGACGAAGCTTCCGCGGATAATTCCGTCACGGGACCCAGCACACGGACCTGCCGGCCCAGCGACGGCCAGTAGAAGTTCAGGGCGGCGTAGGGGTTGGCGCCCAGTTCCCTGCCCTTGCGCGAGGTGCGGGACGTGGCGAAGTGCCAGCCGTCGTCGTCGATGTTCTTCAGGATCAGCATCCTGGACGACGGTTGCTGCCCACCGCCGGAACCGCGGCCAACGGTCGCCAGGCTGCAGGCATGGGGCTGGGGTTCCCCTGCCGCCAGGGCCTCGTCCAGCCACTGCTTAAAGAGCAGGACCGGGTCCTGCGGCGACTTGTCAGGATCGAAGCCGGGCAAGTCGGATGGAAAGTCGGGCAGGGTGCGAAGGAACTTCCGGAAGGTTTCGCTCATTGCGCCATGGTAGCGGTGAGTCCTCCGCGTGAACCCCCGACGCTCTCTCACTTGATGCTTGAAAATCGCCAAGGCTCTCTCACTTTCTTAGGGAAAGTGAGAGAGCCTTGGCAGAAACGGCGCGTTAAGTGAGAGAGCGTTCTAGCCGGCGTACTCCCGGACGCCGGCAAGTTCGGCTTCCAGCGCAGCGAGCTGGCGTTCGACGGCGGCCGGCGCCGTTCCGCCCTGCGAGTTGCGGCTGTTCAGGGAACCTTCCGTGGACAGGACCGTGCGGACCTCCGGCGTCAGGTGCACCGAGATGGCCGCGTACTCTTCGTCCGTCAGGTCCCACAGCTCCACGCCGCGGGATTCCGCCTGCTTGACGGCCGCGCCCGAGAGTTCATGCGCCTCGCGGAACGGCACGCCCTGGCGGACCAGCCATTCGGCGATGTCCGTGGCCAGCGCGAAGCCCTGGGGAGCCAGCGACTCCATCCGTTCGGTGTTGAACTTCAGCGTCGCGATCATGCCGGAGACGGCCGGGAGCAGCAGTTCCAGGGTGTCGGCGGCGTCGAACACCGGTTCCTTGTCCTCCTGCAGGTCGCGGTTGTACGCCAGCGGCAGGCCCTTGAGGGTGGCCAGCAGCCCGGTGAGGTTGCCGATCAGCCGGCCGGCCTTGCCGCGGGCCAGCTCCGCCACATCCGGGTTCTTCTTCTGGGGCATGATCGAGGAACCGGTGGAGTAGGAATCGTGCAGGGTCACAAAGGAGAACTCCTTCGTGGCCCAGAAGATGACCTCCTCCGAAATCCTGGACAGGTCCACGCCGATCATCGAGCACACCCAGGCAAACTCGGCGAAGACGTCGCGGGACGCGGTGCCGTCGATCGAGTTGTGCGTGGCGGAGAAGAAGCCCAGGTCCGCCGCCACGGCCTCCGGGTCCAGGCCCAGCGAGGAACCCGCCAGGGCACCCGACCCGTAGGGCGAAACGCCGGCGCGCTTGTCCCAGTCCTGGAGCCGCTGCACATCGCGCAGCAGCGCCCAGGCATGGGCCAGCAGGTGGTGGCTGAGCAGCACCGGCTGGGCGTGCTGCAGGTGGGTGCGGCCCGGCATGGCCACACCATGGTGGGCCTTGGCCTGTTCCACCAGCGCGTCCACTGTGGCCAGCACGCCCCGTGCGATGATCCTGGCGTGGTCACGCAGGAACATGCGGCCCAGCGTGGCCACCTGGTCATTGCGCGAGCGGCCGGCGCGGAGCTTGCCGCCCAGCTGGGTCCCGGCACGCTCAATGAGTCCGCGCTCCAGCGAGCCGTGCACGTCCTCGTCGGACTCCGCGGGCACGTAGGCGCCGGACGCAACGTCCTCATCCAGCTGCGACAGGGCAGCCAGCATGCCGTCCAGTTCGGCGTCATCCAGCAGCCCGGCCTTGTGCAGGACGCGGGCGTGCGCCTTGGACCCGGCGATGTCGTAGCGGGCCAGCCGCCAGTCGAAATGCGTGGACTTGCTCAGTGCTGCCAGGGCGTCCGCGGGGCCGCCGGCGAACCGGCCGCCCCACAGAGCGCCTTCATTTGTTGCCGAGACCATTTACTTTCCCGCGACCCGGATGTCGCGGCCGGAGGCAACCTTGGCGGACATGCCCCACAGCTCGATGAAGCCGCGTGCCATGGACTGGTCGAAGGTGTCGCCGGTGTCGTAGGTGGCGAGGTTGAAGTCGTAAAGCGAGGTGTCGGAGCGGCGGCCGTTGACGATGGCCTGGCCGCCGTGCAGGGTCATCCGGATGTCGCCGGAGACGTACTTCTGGGTGTCCTCGATGAAGGCGTCCAGGGAGCGCTTCAGCGGGGAGAACCACTGGCCGTCGTAGACAAGTTCGGCCCAGCGCTGGCCAACGGTGGCCTTGAAGCGGGCCTGCTCGCGCTCGATGGTGATGTCCTCGAGGTGCTTGTGCGCGGTGATCAGCGCCATGGCGCCCGGGGCCTCGTAGATTTCACGGGACTTGATGCCCACCAGGCGGTCCTCGACGACGTCGATCCGGCCCACGCCCTGGGCGCCGGCGCGGCGGTTGAGTTCCTTGATGGCCTGCAGCGGGGTGACCTTGACGCCGTCAATCGCCACCGGCACGCCGGCTTCGAAGGAGATGGTGACTTCATCCGGTGCCGGCGGGAATTCCGGGGTGGCGGTGTAGTCGTAGATGTCCTTGGTGGGGGCGTTCCAGATGTCCTCGAGGTAGCCGGTTTCCACGGCGCGGCCCCAGACGTTCTGGTCGATCGAGTACGGGTTCTTCTTGGTGGTCTCGATGGGCAGGCCCTTTTCCTCGGCGAAGGCGATGGCCTTGTCGCGGGTGAGGGCGAGGTCGCGGACCGGGGCGATGCACTTCAGGTCCGGGCCGAGGGTCTGGATGCCCACTTCGAAGCGGACCTGGTCGTTGCCCTTGCCGGTGCAGCCGTGGGCAACGGTGGTGGCGCCGAATTCACGGGCCGCCTTGACCAGGTGCTTGACGATCACCGGGCGGGAGATGGCGGAAACCAGGGGGTAGTGGCCCTGGTAGAGGGCGTTGGCCTTCAGCGTGGGGACGCAGTACTCGTTGGCGAACTCGTCGGAGGCGTCGGCCACGTAGGCTTCGACGGCGCCGCAGCCGAGGGCACGCTGGCGGATGGTCTCCAGGGACTCGCCGCCCTGTCCGACGTCGACCGCCACGGCGATGACCTCGGCGCCGGTGGCTTCGCCGATCCAGCCGATGGCTACTGAGGTGTCCAGGCCGCCTGAGTAGGCCAGCACGATGCGTTCAGTCACTTGGATGCTCCTTGGGATTGGGGGGTTGTAGATGTTGTCTTCAAGCTTATTGCCCGGCTTCTTCAGCCAGTTGCAGGAACCTGGCGGCGAGGTCCTGGCCGCCCTGCGGATCCCGGGAAACCAGCAGCACGGTGTCATCCCCGGCGATGGTCCCCAGGATGGACGGCATCACCGAGTGGTCGATGGCCAGGGCCAGGAAGTTGGCGGCGCCCGGCGGAGTACGGAGCACGGCGATGTTGGCTGAGGCCTCCGCGGTGACCAGCAGTTCGCTGCACAGCCGGGCCAGCCGGGCGTCGAGGATCTCCTGGCTCACCCCGCTCCGGGCGGCCCGCTCGCCGCCCTCGCCGGGGACCGCGTACACCAGCACGCCCTCCTTGCCGCGCACCCGGACCGCGCCGAGTTCCACCAGGTCCCGCGACAGCGTCGCCTGGGTGACCTGCACGCCGTCGTCCGCCAGCAGGGCTGCCAGCTCCGCCTGGGAGCGCACCGATTCACCCGTCAGGATGGCCGCGATCCGGGCCTGGCGGGCCGTCTTAGTGGCCGGGCTGGAGCCCGGCGACGCCGGTTGGGCAGACACTAGAACGTGCTCTCCCCGGTGCCTTCAACCGGAGCGAGGCCGTCCACGAACGCCAGGCCGGAGCGGTGCATCAGCCACGCCATCAGGGCCTTCTGGGCGTGCAGCCGGTTTTCGGCCTCGTCCCAGACGATGGACTGCGGCCCGTCGATGACGCCGGCAGAGATTTCGTACCCGCGGTACGCGGGGAGGCAGTGAAGCACGACGGCGTCTTCCGCAGCATGTGCCATGGCCGCCTCATCGACGGAGTACTCCCGGAACAGCTGGAGCCGGGCTTCCTTTTCGGCTTCCTGGCCCATGGACACCCACGTGTCCGTTGCCACGACGTCGGCCCCTTTCAAGGCCTCCGCCGCGTCAGTCGTGACCAGCACCGAACCGCCGGTCTCCGCGGCGCGTTCCTCCGCGGCTGCCACGATGTCCGCCGCGGGGAGGTAGCCCTCGGGCCCGGCAATCCGGACATGCATCCCGGCCGTCACCCCGGCCAGCAGGTAGGAGTTCGCCATGTTGTTGGCGGCATCCCCGAGGTAGCTCATGGTGAGCCCCTTGAGTTCGCCCTTGTGCTCCTTCACGGCCAGCAGGTCCGCGAGCAGCTGGCACGGGTGGTAGTCATCGCACAGGGCGTTGATGACCGGCACCCTGGAGTTTTCGGCCATGGCCACCAGGCCGGCGTGGGCGCCGGTCCGCCACACAATGGTGGACACCATGCGTTCCAGGACCTTGGCGGTGTCCTCCACCGATTCCTTGTGGCCGATCTGCGCCTCGCCCGGGTTGATGATCAGCGCGTTGCCGCCCATGTCCGCGATGCCGGTGGCGAACGACACCCGGGTCCGGGTGGAGGTTTTGTCGAAGATCACGGCGACGGTCTTGCGGCCGCTGCCCTCGGCAGCGAACGGCTGGACGCTGTACGGGGCGGCCTTCATGCGCATGGCGAGGTCCAGGACCTCTGCCTGCTCGGCAGGGCTGAGGTCCGTGTCCTTGAGGAAGTGCCGGGTGGTGCCGGTGGCTGTTGTCACTGGGCGTCCTTAGCTGCTTGGAGGATGGCCGGGAAGGCGGCCAGGAAAGTGTCTGCCTGCTCTGCAGTGAGGACCAGCGGCGGCGCAAGGCGGATGGTCCGCGGACCCGGGCTGTTGACGATGAAGCCGGCGTCCAGGCCGGCCTGCACCACAGCCGGGGCCACGTCCTCGTCGAGGTCGAAGCCGATCAGCAGGCCTTCGCCCCGGACTTCGGTGACGCCCGGGATGGCCGCCAGCCCCGAACGCAGGTGCTCCCCTACCGAAGCCACGTTCGCCAGAATATCCTGGCTTTCGATCGCGTGGAGCGTGGCGAGGGCAGCTGCCGTGGCCACCGGGTTGCCGCCGAACGTGGTGCCGTGCTGGCCGGCGGACAGCAACGACGACGTATGGCTGCCGAAGGTGACCAGCGCACCGATCGGGAAGCCCCCGCCCAGCCCCTTGGCCAGGGTGACGGCGTCGGGCATGATGCCGGCGTCCTCGCTGGCAAGCCACTTGCCGGTGCGGCCAATGCCGGTCTGCACCTCGTCCAGGATCAGCAGCGTCCCTACCCTGGCTGTCAGCTCCCGCGCGGCCCGAAGGTACCCGGGCGGCAGGGGCCGGACGCCCGCCTCGCCCTGGATGGGCTCCAGGAAAACGGCGGCCACCGTTTCATCAACGGCAGCCTTGAGCGCCTCGGCGTTCCCGAACGGGATGTGCACCACGCCGCCGGGCAGCGGCTCGAACGGCTCGCGGTAGGCCTCCTTGGCGGTCAGGGCAAGCGCGCCCATGGTCCGGCCGTGGAAGGCGCCTTCGAGGGCGATGATCTTGGTCCGTTTGGCGCCGCTGCCACCCGTATTGCGGCGCGCCAGCTTGAAGGCCGCCTCGTTCGCCTCCGTGCCGGAGTTGGTGAAGAACACCTTGGAGCCGGCCGGCGCCTGGGTGAGGGCCAGGAGTTTTTCGGCCAGGGCGATCTGCGTGGGGCTGGTGAAGAAGTTGGAGACATGCCCGAGCGTGGCCAGCTGGCTGGAGATCACGGACGTGACGAACGGGTTCGCGTGGCCCAGGGCGTTGACCGCAATCCCGCCAAGGAGGTCGAGGTATTCCTTGCCGTCGGCATCCCAGACCAGGCAGCCGGCGCCGCGCACCAGCACACGCTGCGGGGTGCCGAACACGCCCATCAGGGAGGTGGAGTAGCGTTCCAGCCACTCGGCTCCGGCGTGGCCCGTGGTCTCCACGAGTTCTGTCACGGATGGCTTTTCCACCGAGTTCATGCGTTGATCTCCTCGTCCGGGACTACCTGGGTGCCAATGCCCGCCGTCGTGAATGTTTCAAGAAGCATGGAATGGGGCAGGCGCCCGTCCACGATGTGCGCGCGTTCCACACCCTCGTCAATGGCCTTCAGGCATGCAGCCATCTTCGGGATCATGCCTGATTCGAGCCGCGGAAGCATGTCCCGCAGCTCCGAGGCCGTGAGGGAGGAAATGAGGGAGGACTTGTCCGGCCAGTTGGCGTACAGCCCTTCGACGTCGGTCAGGATCACCAGCTTGGAGGCGCCCAGCGCCGAGGCGACGGCCGCCGCGGCGGTGTCCGCGTTGACGTTGAGGACCTGGCCGGTGGGCTGGAAGCGGGCGGTGCCGGCCACGCCTTCTCCGCCGTCCACGATCTCCGGGGCAACTGTGGAGATCACCGGAATGCGGCCGGCGCCGAGGATGTCCTCGATGCCTGCGGGGTCGACGCCGACCACCTCGCCTACCAGCCCGAGGTCCACTTCTTCGCCGTCCACCACAGTGCCCGTCCGGACGGCGCGGAGCAGCCCGCCGTCTTCTCCGGACATGCCCACCGCGTAGGGGCCGTGCGAGTTGATCAGTCCCACCAGCTCACGCCCCACCTGGCCGGTGAGGACCATGCGGACAACGTCCATGGCCTCGGGCGTCGTGACCCGGAGGCCGCCCTTGAACTCAGACTCGATGCCGAGCCTGCCCAGCATCGAGTTGATCTGCGGACCGCCGCCGTGGACCACCACGGGGTGGATGCCCACGTGGTGGAGAAAGACGATGTCCTCGGCGAAGGCGCGGCGGAGATCATCGTTGACCATGGCGTTGCCGCCGTACTTGATCACCATGGTGGTGCCGGCGAAGCGCTGGATCCAGGGCAGGGCCTCGATCAGGGTTGCTGCCTTGTCCTGGGCGTCGGACATGCTGGTGGTTTCACGCGTCTGGGTGTTCATGCTGTCACTTTCCGCAACGGTTTCTGCCGGGGACAGGCCCTAGCTGGAGTAGGCGCTGTTCTCGTGCACGTAGTCGTGGGTGAGGTCGTTGGTCCAGATGGTGGCCTCGGCGTCGCCGGCCTGCAGGTCAATGTCCACCCGCACTTCGCGTGGTTCCAGGTTCACGAGGCTCCGGTCGTCACCGATGCTGCCGTTCCGGCAGATCTGGACGCCATTCATGGCCACGTTGAGCTGGTCAGGCTCGAATGCGGCGTCCGTGGTGCCGACCGCAGAGAGTACCCGGCCCCAGTTGGGGTCCTTGCCGAAGATGGCGGCCTTGAAGAGGTTGGAGCGGGCCACGGACCGGCTCACGGTTACGGCGTCGGCCTCGCTGGCGGCGTTGAAGGTCCGGATGGCGATGTCGTGGCTGGCGCCTTCGGCGTCCGCGATGAGCTTCCGGGCCAGTTCGGCGCAGACCTTGATCAGTCCTTCGCTGAACGCTTCGGCGGAAGGGACAGCACCGGAGGCGCCGGAGGCCAGCAGGACCACGGTGTCGTTGGTGGACATGCAGCCGTCCGAGTCTGCCCGGTCGAAGGTGACGCGTGTGGCATCGCGAAGGACGACGTCGAGCATGTCCGCATCCACCGCCGCGTCCGTGGTGAGCACCACCAGCATGGTGGCCAGGCCGGGAGCGAGCATGCCGGCGCCCTTGGCAATACCGCCAATGCTGAATTCCTGGCCGTCGGCGTCGCTTCCGATGAACAGTGCAGATTTCGGCACCGAGTCGGTGGTCATGATGGCCACGCCCGCCTCGGGCCCGCCATCGTCGTTCAAGGCCGCAGCTGCTGCCTCCACGCCGGGAAGGATCTTGTCCATGGGCAGCTGCTCGCCGATCAGGCCGGTGGAGCATACAAACACATCCGTGGCCGAGATACCCAGCACCTCAGCCACCTTTTCGGCTGTGCTGTGGGTGTTCTGGAAGCCGGTGGGCCCGGTGCAGGCGTTGGCGCCGCCGGAGTTGAGGATGACTGCGTCCACCCGGCCGTCGGAAACCACCTGGCGGGACCAGTGGACCGGGGCCGCAGCCACCCGGTTGCTGGTGAAGACCGCGGCGGCGGCCTTGGCGGGGCCGTCGTTCACCACAAGGGCAAGGTCCGGCTTGCCGGAAGCCTTAAGTCCTGCGGTGATGCCGGCAGCCCGGAATCCGGAAGGTGCGGTAATGGTCATGGAGCTACTCCCTGCAGGTCGAGGCCGGCGGTTTCCGGCAGGCCAAGCGCGATGTTCATGGACTGGACGGCGCCGCCGGCCGTTCCTTTGGTGAGGTTGTCGATAACGCAGGTAACGATCACCCGCCCGGTGCGGGCGTCGAAAGCCAGCTGCATGGCCGCGTGGTTGGACCCCTGCACTGACTTGGTGCCGGGCCACTGGCCCTCCGGCAGGACGTGCACAAAGGGTTCGTCGTCGTACGCGTCGGTCCAGGCCTGGCGCAACTGTTCCGGCGTGGTACTGCTTAGTGCCTGCGGCTTTACCCTCGCCGTCGCCGTGGTGAGGATCCCGCGGCTCATCGGAGCCAGGGTGGGCGTGAAGGAGACGGTGACCTGCTCCCCCGCCGCATTGGACAGGCCCTGTTCAATTTCGGGGGTGTGCCGGTGGCCGCCGCCCACGCCGTAGGGACTCATGGAGCCCATCACTTCGGCACCGATCAGGTTCACTTTCGCTGCCTTCCCCGCACCGGAGGTACCGGACGCGGAAACGATCACGACGTCGTCGGGCTCCAGGAGATGCGCGGCGAACCCTGGCGTCAAGGCCAGCAGGGCCGACGTCGGGTAGCAGCCGGGCACGGCGATGCGGGTTGCGCCCTTCAGGGCCTCGCGCTGGCCGGGAAGTTCCGGCAGGCCGTACGGCCAGGTGCCCGCGTGGGCAGAGCCATAAAACTTCTCCCAGGCCGCGGGGTCCTCGAGGCGGTGGTCCGCCCCGGCGTCGATGACGATTGTCCCTTCCGGGAGCTGCGCCGCGATCTCCGCGGAGGCACCGTGCGGCAGGGCGAGGAATACGACGTCATGGCCGGCGAGGTTCTCCACCGTGGTGTCCTCGAGGATTCGGCTGGCCAGTCCGTGCAGGTGGGGCTGCAGCTCGCCGAGCCGGGAGCCGGCATTGCTGTGGGCCGTGATGGCCCCAATGGTGACATCCGGGTGTCCGGCGAGGAGGCGCAGGACTTCTCCACCGGCATAACCGCTGGCGCCTGACACTGCAACAGAAATAGTCATGGACTCCACCTTACAGCAAGAATATGCACTGGTCCCGATATTTATGCATCAGACCCTGGATGTGTGCCTCGGCACCGGGTTTCCCTTCGGTTTCCCTAGGATGGATCGTGCAGCCGGGGCTGGAAAGGCCAGGCCCGGGGAAGGAGAGCCATGACGCATGCAATCGTCGCACGGCAGGCAGGCGGCCCGGAAGTCCTCGAATACGCGGAGGTGGACCGGCCGGTCCCCGGCCCTGGCCAGTTGCTGCTCAAAGTGGGTGCGGTGGGAGTGAATTTCATCGACACCTACAAGCGCAGCGGCGCGTACAAGGTCCCGTACCCCTTCACGCCGGGTTCCGAAGCAGCGGGCACGGTTGCCGGACTGGGCGAAGGAGTGACGGGATTCGCCGAAGGAGACCGCGTGGCCACCGCCGAGGGCACCAGCTGCTACGCCGGCTACGCCGTGGTGGATGCAGACAAGGCCCTGCCAGTGCCCGAGGGACTCGACGACCTCACCGCCGCCGCCCTCCCGCTGCAGGGAATGACCGCCCACTTCCTGATCAACTCAACCTTCAAGGTGGAGCCGGGGCACACTGTACTGCTCCACGCTGGCGCGGGCGGTGTTGGCCTGCTGATGATCCAGCTGCTCAAAGCCAAGGGCGCTACCGTGGTCACCACGGTGTCTACGGATGAAAAGGAGCGGCTCGCCCTCGACGCCGGCGCGGACCATGTGCTGCGCTACAGCGGATTTACCGACGCCGTCAGGGACCTCACCGGCGGCAGGGGCGCCGACGTCGTGTACGACGGCGTAGGAAAGGACACCTTCGACGGCTCGCTGGCCGCCCTGCGCATCAGGGGGACACTGGTGCTTTTCGGCGCCGCCTCGGGTCCCGTTGCCCCGGTGGATCCGCAACGGCTCAACGCCGGCGGCTCGCTCTTCCTGACCCGGCCCACGATCGCGCACCACCTCCTGGACGCGGCGGAACGGCGCTGGCGCTCGGACGAAATCTTCGCCGCCGCCGCCGACGGCAGCCTGAAAGTGAGGGTGGGCGGAACCTATCCCCTGGCCGAGGCCGCCCAGGCGCACCGCGACCTTGAAGGGCGCCGCACCACCGGCAAGGTGGTCCTGGTTCCGTAGGTCGTCACTTGTCGGGGGGCGCACATTAAGGAAGCACCATGAACACATGTCGAACACCGGGTGGACGGCAGGCAGACCAGGACACTTCCCGTTCATCTTGCCCCGGCACACTGCACAGGTGACCGAGCAACAGAGCGGCAGCCGGGCAGCCGACGGCTATGCCGCGGACCCAGCCCCGGAACGGGCCCCTGACAAGATCCGGGAGCAGGCCCGCCACCAGCCGCAGCTGGCCGGCGCCGCTGCCGCTCCCCCGGCACGGACGCTGGTGGACATCCTGCTGGAGACCGCGGAACGGTTTCCCGATGCCTCAGCCCTCGACGACGGCCGCAGGTCCCTGAGCTACGCCCAGCTGCTGGCGGAAGTACGCTCCGCCGGGCGGGCGATGCACCACGCCGGACTGGGCGCAGGCGACAGGATCGGCGTGCGGATCCCCTCCGGCACCAACAGGCTGTACGTTTCCATCCTTGCCATCCTGCTCATCGGCGCCGCCTACGTCCCCGTCGACGCGGACGATCCCGAAGAGCGCGCCAGGCTCGTCTTCGCTGAAGCCGGGGTAGCCGCCGTCGTCACGGAAAAGGGCCTCACCCTCAACGGCAGCAGGCCCACGCCCCACCCCGCGGCCCGGACCGCGGATGTGGACGACGACGCGTGGGTGATCTTCACGTCCGGCTCAACCGGAACGCCGAAGGGCGTTGCCGTACGGCACCGTGCTGCTGCCGCCTTCGTTGACGCCGAAGCCCGGCTCTTCCTCACGGCGGAGCCGATCGGAACGGCAGACCGGGTGCTGGCGGGGCTGTCGGTGGCGTTCGACGCGTCCTGCGAGGAAATGTGGCTTGCCTGGCGGCACGGCGCCTGCCTGGTCCCCGCCCCCCGCGCCCTGGTGCGAACAGGGATGGACCTGGGCCCCTGGCTCATCAGCCACGGGATCACCGTTGTGTCCACGGTCCCCACCCTGGCAGCCCTCTGGCCCGCCGAAGCGCTCGAGAACGTCCGGTTGCTGATCTTCGGCGGGGAGGCATGCCCGCCGGAACTGGCGGAGCGGCTGGCCGTTGACGGCAGGGAAGTGTGGAACACGTATGGCCCCACCGAGGCCACCGTGGTGGCCTGCGCTGCACCGCTGGGCGGGCCGGGTCCGGTGCGGATCGGCCGTCCGCTGGATGGCTGGGACCTGGCTGTGGTGGACGAGGGCGGGATTCCCGTCCCCGAGGGAGGCGTTGGCGAACTCATCATCGGCGGCGTAGGGCTTGCCCGCTACCTTGACGCGGCCAAGGATGCCGACAAGTACGCGTCGTTTCCCACGCTCGGCTGGGACCGCGCCTACCGCTCGGGGGACCTCGTCCGCTACGAAGCCGAGGGCCTCATCTTCATGGGCCGTGCCGATGAACAGGTCAAGCTGGGTGGCCGCAGGATCGAACTCGGCGAAGTCGACGCAGCCCTGCAGGCCCTGCCGGGCATCGCGGGCGCTGCTGCCGCCGTCCGGACGACGGCGGTGGGGAACCAGATCCTGGTGGGGTACCTTGCGCCGGCGGAACCTCCTGGGCCCGACCTGGCCGCCGCCCGCAAGCTCCTCGCTGACAGCCTTCCGGCTGCGCTGATTCCGCTGCTGGCCGTCGTCGACTCCCTGCCCACCAAGACCAGCGGCAAGGTGGACCGCCATGCCCTGCCCTGGCCCCTCACCGGCAGCGGCGCCGACGAAGCAGGCCAGGCCCCGCTGAACCTTCCCGATGACGCCCAGTGGATCGTTGAGCAGTGGGGCGCGGTCCTTGGCAGTAACGCAACCAGCCTCGACGCGGATTTCTTTGCGGCCGGGGGCGGGTCCCTTGCCGCCGCGCAGCTCGTCTCTGCGCTGCGGGTCCGCTACCCCACCATCACAGTGGCAGACATCTACGCGACGCCGCGCGTCGGGGCCCTGATCGATGTGGCCCGGCAGTCACTGCCGGACGGCACTCCCGCCGGCCCTGCCGAGGTCCGAACTGTCCGGCCCACGGCCCGGAAGTCGCAGGTTTTCCAGACGTTGATGGGCGTCCCGCTGCACATCCTCGTGGGTATGCGGTGGCTGACCTACCTGATGGCGGCCAATAACCTGCTGGCAGGACTGGCCGGCTTCACCGCCGCAGCCACGGTGTCCTGGTGGTGGGTGGGTGCGTCCTGGCTGGTGTTCGTCAGCCCTGCCGGTCGCATGCTCCTCTCCGTCGCAGCAGCCCGGATCCTGCTCCGGAACGTCAAGCCGGGCACCTATCCCAGATCGGGGAAAGTCCATCTCCGGCTCTGGCTGGCTGAGCAGATCCAGGACCTTGCGGGAGCGGTCAGCCTGGCGAGCGCACCCTGGGTGCCGTACTACGCCCGCGCCCTCGGCGCGAAGATCGGCAGCAACGTTAACCTGCACTCGCTGCCGCCGGTGACCGGGCTCCTGTCGCTGGGCACCGGAGCCAACGTGGAGCCCGAAGTCGACCTTTCGGGATGGTGGATCGACGGTGACAGCGTGCACATCGGAGCCATCCGGATCGGCGCAGGCGCCACCGTGGGGGCCCGGAGCACCCTGATGCCCGGCGCCAGCATCGGCGCCGGCGGTCAGGTGGAGCCCGGTTCGGCGGTCCTGGGCAAGGTCAAGGCGGGCCAGGTTGTGGCCGGCTCGCCGGCAGAACGCCGGGGCAAGGCGAAACAGAACTGGCCGGCCCAGCCGGCCACCGGCGCCGTGCTTGCCCGGCTCTGGTTTACCGCCTTCGCGGCCGCCAGCGCACTGCTGGCCATGATCCCCTACCTTTCCGCAGGCGCTGCCTGCCTGGTGGCCTTCCTGTTCATCAGGGGCCACAGCTCCCTGTCCGAGGCCTGGCTTCCCCTGCTGGCCTCCCTGCCCCTTGCCGCCCTGGCCTGGTTCACCGCCAACCTGCTGCTGGTCCTGGGAACCACCCGACTGCTCGGGCTGGGCCTGCGTGAAGGCTACTACCGCGTGCGGAGCCGGATCGGCTGGCAGATCTGGGCTACCGAGCGTGTGCTGGACCTGGCCCGGGACCTCCTGTTTCCCGTCTACGCCAGCCTCTTCACGCCCGTCTGGCTTCGCCTGCTGGGAGCAAAAGTCGGCAAGAACGTCGAGGCCTCCACCGTGCTGCTGGTTCCCAAGATGACCACCGTGGGAGAGGGCGCGTTCCTGGCGGATGACACGATGGTGGCCTCCTACGAGCTTGGTGGCGGCTGGTTGCGGATCGCCCCGGCCAAGATCGGCAAGCGCTCCTTCCTGGGCAACTCGGGCATGACGGGAGCCGGCCGTAATGTTCCCAAGAACTCGCTGGTGGCCGTGCTGTCCGCGACGCCGTCCAAGGCCAAGTCCGGAACCTCCTGGCTGGGCAGCCCTCCTGTCCGGCTGCGGCGCACGGCTATCGCCTCGGACAGTTCGCTCACCTACCGGCCGCCTCCCAGGCTGAAGCTGGCACGTGCGTTGTGGGAGGCCTGCCGGTTCGTTCCCGTGGCGCTCACTGTGGGCCTTGCCGCGGGCGTGCTGCTGGCCTTGGACTGGCTCGCCGCATCCTTCAACTACGCGGCGGCGGCCCTGCTGGGAGGCATAGTGATGCTGCTGGCCGGTGCCGTGGCCGCGGCCAGTGCCGTGGTTGCCAAATGGCTGCTCATCGGCCGTATCAGGGCCGGGGAACACCCGCTGTGGAGCTCGTTCATCTGGCGGAACGAAGTGGTGGATACGTTCATAGAAATGGTCAGCGCGCCGTGGTTCGCCCGGGCCGCCACCGGCACGCCGGCCCTTGTGTGGTGGTTGCGGGGACTGGGCGCCAGGATCGGCCCCGGAACATGGTGCGAGAGCTACTGGCTGCCGGAAGCCGACCTTGTCACCCTGGGAGCGAACTCCACGGTCAACCGCGGCTGCGTGGTGCAAACGCACCTGTTCCACGACCGCATCATGAGCATCGGCCCTGTTACGCTCGAAGACGGCGCAACGATGGGACCGCACGGTGTCATCCTCCCGCAGGCGCGCATCGGCCACGGCGGAACGGTGGGACCGGCTTCCCTGGTCATGCGCGGGGAAACGGTTCCGGCCGGAACCTACTGGATGGGCAACCCTGTCAGTCCATGGGCCGGCCCCGGCGTTCCTGCACCCCGCCCGAAGTAAGTACCCGCCACGTTTGTGATTGAGGCCCGCGTCCATGAGTCTTCCTGAACCAGCAACCTCCGGACCTGCCGCCGGGACAGCCATCCCGGGAGTGCTGTCCGATCCCTACATGCCGGGCCACGGTAGCGACTCGTACCGCGTGTCCCGCTACGAAGTGGACCTCGACTACCGGATGGCCGCCAACCGGCTCAGCGGCCGTGCCGTCATTCACGCCACGGCGGCCCGGCAGGCGTCCGCCGTCGTCCTGGACCTGGCAGGTCTTCGCGCCGTTAAGGTGCAGCTGAACGGGCGGCGCGTGCGGAGGTTCTCGCAGCGCGCTGAACAACTGGTGGTCCAGCTGGACGCCGGCCTCGCCGTCGGCGAAACGTTCACCCTAGACGTCCGTTATGAGGGCAATCCTGCGCCGCGCCGCGGGCTGTGGGGCGAGGTGGGCTGGGAGGAACTGACCGACGGCGTGCTGGTGGCTGGCCAGCCCAACGGCGCACCGTCCTGGTTTCCGTGCAACGACCATCCGCGGAGCAAGGCAAGCTACCGGATCACGGTAACTACCGACGCCAATTACCGTGCCGTCTGCAACGGCCGGCTGGTAGGGCACAGCACCAGGGCCAGCCGGGAGACCTGGACCTACGAGCAGGAGGAGCCCATGGCCACCTACCTGGCCACGGTCCAGATCGGGCGGTATGAATCCCTGGTCCTTGACCCGGGTGACGCTCCGGGAGGCGTGCTCCAGACCGCGGCCGTCCCGCCCGCACTGGCAGGGGCTGCCCGCCAGGGGCTGCGCCTCCAGCCCGACATGATGCGCACCTTCGTCAGGTGCTTTGGGCCTTACCCATTTTCCGAGTACACGGTTGTAGTGGCCGACGATGTCCTGGAAATTCCGCTGGAAGCGCAGACCATGGCCATTCTGGGCCGCAACCACCTCAGCCTGGACTGGGATGCCCAGCGCCTGATCGCCCATGAACTCTCGCACCAGTGGTTCGGAAACTCCCTGACAGTCCGCGGGTGGCACGACATTTGGCTGCACGAGGGGTTTGCCTGCTACGCCGAATGGATCTGGTCCGAGGCGGCCGGAGTGATGACCGCCCAGGACAGGGCGGCCGCGGCCTGGCGCAGGCTTTCCGCCGCCGGGCAGGACCTGCTCATCGGCGACCCCGGACCGGCCCTGATGTTTGACGACCGTGTCTATAAGCGCGGGGCCTTGGCGCTGCATGCACTGCGCATGCATTGCGGGGACCTTGCGTTCTTCACCCTGTTGCAGGAATGGACCAGGACCCACCGCCACGGCTCAGTCTCAACGGCCGACTTCATCCTGATGGCGAACGGCGTAGCGGGCATCGACGCCGAAGCAGTGCTCCACCCCTGGCTCTTCGAGCTGGCGCTTCCGCCATTGCCTGCCGCGCGAAGCCGGCGGGGTTAGCCCAAGGCGACGGCGGCGACCAGCGACGCCGGCAGCCCCGTAGCAGCGGACGGCAGGTCCTGTACTCCAGGTTCCTCCAGCGCGGCTACCGTGCGGGGATCCACCCGAAGCCCCTCGCCGGTCATCTTGAGCCAGGCCTCCTTCCGGCTCCAGAGCCGGGCACGTTCGCGCAGGAGCGCCTTTCCTTCCAGCCCCGAGATGGTAAGCTCCTCCGAGCGGGACAACGCCACGGCGTCGAACCCCTCGAAGCCGAGCCGTTCAGGATTTTCGGCGTCCACACCCAGCCGTTCTCCCCTGCCCGGCGACGTAACCGCCGCGAGCAGCACCCAGTTGCCGGTCCTGGCCATGCTCAGCAACAGGGGCAAGCGCCGGCCCCGATGCGTGAAGCCCGGCCGGCCGTGGGAGAGTCCGGGTCCGGAGCCGCATTGGGGACAGGAGTAGGAGGACCGCAGCTGCGATGCCGGCAGATCGAGCACGTCGCCCGCAAAACGGCGCAGTGCTGCCCTGCCGGCCAGGAAACGCTGCGCAGCAGCCGGCTCCAGGGCCGCGGCCCGCAGTTCCTCTGCACGTTCAGGGACGAACCCTTCCGGGCCGTCCTGATGCGCCTGCGGGCAGCGGACATCAGTTGTGATATCCACTGCCCGCAGGGCCAGCCTGGCGTCCATGGGACCTGGGTACAGCCCGCCTAGCGCTGGACCGCGCCGAAGCGCTCAGCGGCCAGGGCCACGGCGCTCTCGCGTGCGGCCGACGCCTCGTCCGCCGTCAGGGTGCGGTCGTCGGCACGGAACCGGAGCCCGAAAGCCAAGGACTTCTTGCCTTCCTCAATCCCCTTGCCGGCGTAGACGTCGAAGAGCGCAACGTCCTCCAGCAGTTCACCGGCACCCTCGCGGAGGGCGGCCAGCACGTCATCCGCCGGGACCCCGGCGGGAACCACCAGCGCCACGTCCTGGGTAGCCACCGGGAACGTGGAGATGTGCCGCGCCACGATGACATCAGGCGCGGCCTCGAACAGGGCGTCGGCGTTGAGCTCCAGTGCAACGGAGCGTGCTGGCATGTCGGAAGCCGCCAGCAGCTTGGGGTGCAGTTCTCCTGCATAGCCCACTACTTCGCCCGTGCGCAGGGACAACCGGGCGGCCCGGCCCGGGTGGAACGCCTGGTGCGCACCCTGGCTGACCACAATGTCCACGCCCAGGACGTCCCCGGCGAGGCGGGCGATGTCCAGCGCGTCAGCCCAGTCCCACGGCCGCGGCGTGTGGCCTGCGGCGGCGGGCGAATCATGGCCCGTGAGGACTGCGGCGAGGTGGAACGGCTGGGCGGGAACGCCGTCGTACAGCGCGTCCAGCACCTCATCGGCAGGCTTGGCGCCGAGCGGCGGGATGGAGTCCGTGCCCATTACCTCTGCCGGCAGGAACACCAGGCCCGATTCGAAGAGTGCCAGGTCCCGGAATCCACGGGAGTGGTTCCGCTTTGCCACCTCAATCAGCCCCGGCAGGATGGAAGTGCGCAGGAAGCCCTGCTCCTCACTGATCGGGTTGGCCAGCTTGACCGCGGTCCGGACGGCCCCCTCTTCAGGCACGCCGAAGGTGTCATTGGACGCCTTGGACACGAAGGGGTAGGCCAGGACTTCGGTGAGGCCGGCATCAGCCAGCGCCTGGATAAGGCGGCGGCGCTGCTGCTGCACGCGCGTCAGGCCGCGGCCGGGAGGCGCCACAGGCAGCGTCGCGGGAATCTGGTCGTAACCCACCAGCCGGGCGATCTCCTCGGAGAGGTCCTCCTTGGTCTCCAGGTCGTGGCGCCAACTGGGGGCCGTCACGGTCCAGCCGCCGTCGCTCTTCTCCACGGCCGCGCCCAGGTCCTCCAAGGAGGTGACAATCTGCTCTTCGGTGAAGTCGATGCCGATCCGTGCGGCCGCGAAGGCTGCCGGAAGTTCGATCGCCACGGAGTCAGGGGCGGTGCCGACGTCGGTTCCCGCCTCGTCTGCCGTGCCGCCTGCGAGTTCCACGAGGAGGTCAACCACCCGCTGGGCGGCGATGCCGGCCACCTGCCAGTCAACGCCGCGCTCGAAGCGCTTGGACGCCTCGGACGGCAGTTTGTGGCGACGGCGGGAACGGGAGATGGATACCTCGTCGAAGTGCGCCGCCTCCACCAGGATGTTCGTGGTGTCATCGGATACCTCGGTGTCGGCTCCGCCCATCACGCCGGCGATGCCGATGGCGCCGGAGTCATCGGTGATCAGCAGGTCCTCGGCATCGAGGGTGCGTACCTTGTCATCGAGGGTGGTGATCTTCTCGCCGGCCGCGGCACGGCGCACCACAATGTCCCCGGACAGCTTGTCCAGGTCGTAGCAGTGCGTGGGCTGGCCGAGTTCCAGCATCACGTAGTTGGAGATGTCCACCGGCAGGGAGATGGAGCGGATGCCGGCCAGCCGGAGCCGGGACACCATCCACGGCGGGGTGGGCCTGGTGGCGTCGACGCCGCGGACGGTCCGTGCCACGAAGCGGTCGCAGCCGGCGTTCCCGTAGATGGGCGCGTCGTCGTTGAGCTTGACGCCATACCCGCCGGAGAGCTCCGCAGGAGCGTTGACGCGGGACGCGGGATCCGTGAAGGTGGTCCCCGTGGCGTGCGCGTATTCGCGGGCAACCCCGCGGATGGAGAAGGCGTAGCCGCGGTCCGGGGTGACATTGATTTCCGCGGCTTCGTCATAGAGGCCCAGCAGTTCCATGGCGTCGGTGCCCACCTCGGGGTCCAGCCCGATGCGGGACAGCACCAGGATGCCGTCGTGGTCCTCGCCGATGCCCAGTTCGCGGACGGAGGCGATCATGCCGGCGGAAAGGTGGCCGTAGGTCTTGCGCGCGGAGATGTGGAAATCGCCCGGCAGCACGGCGCCCGGCAACGTGACCACCACTTTGTCGCCCTCTATGAAGTTATGGGCGCCGCAGATGATGCCCTGCACGCCGGAGGGGTCGATGCCCTTGCCGGTGAGCGCCTGCTCCTGCCCCTCGGGGACAACGCGGACCTGGCACCAGTTGATGGTCTTGCCGTTGGTTTGCGGTTCTTTGACCAGGCTCAGGACCTGGCCCACCACGATCGGGCCCTTGAGGGTGTCCGTGGGACGGTGGACGTCCTCTTCCTCAAAGCCCACCTTGACCAGTTCGGCCATCACGTCTTCGGCCGTAGCTCCGGCCGGTACCTCCGCGAATTCACGCAGCCAGGAAATTGGGATACGCACTGTTAGATCTCCATCCCGAAGTGCTCGCTGAAACGTACATCGCCTTCGATCATGTCGCGCATGTCCCCCACCTCGTTGCGGAACATGAGGGTGCGCTCGATGCCCATGCCGAAGGCAAAACCTGAATAGACGTCCGGGTCGATGCCGGCGGCGCGCAGGACGTTGGGGTTGACCATGCCGCAGCCGCCCCACTCGATCCACGCCGGGCCGCCCTTGGCGCCTGGGTGGAAGATGTCCAGCTCGGCAGAGGGCTCCGTGAAGGGGAAGTAGTTGGGCCGCAGCCGGATCTGGGCTTCGTCGCCGAACATCTGCCGGGCGAAGTGCTCCAGGGTGCCGCGCAGGTCCGCCATGCTGAGCTTCTTGTCGATGGCGAGGCCTTCGAACTGGTGGAACACCGGCGTGTGCGTGGCGTCCAGCTCGTCCGTGCGGAACACCTTGCCCGGGCACAGCACGTAGATGGGCAGCTCGCGTTCCAGCATGGAGCGGACCTGCACCGGGGACGTGTGCGTGCGCATCAGCAGGTGGGCCTCGGGCGGCTCCACGAAGAAGGTGTCCTGCATTTCGCGGGCCGGGTGGTCCGGCTTGAAGTTCAGGGCGTCGAAGTTGAACCACTCCGATTCCACTTCCGGACCCTCGGCGATTTCCCAGCCCATGCCCACGAAGATGTCCGCAACGCGGTCCTGGAGGGTGGACAGGGGGTGCCGGGCACCGGCACGACGACGGCGGGGGGCGGCCGTGACGTCAACCGTCTCTTCCAGCAGGATACGGGCGTCGTTTTCGGCTTCCAGCTCGGCCGTGCGGTCCGCGAGCGCCTTGTTGACCCGCCCGCGGGAGGCACCCATCAGCTTTCCGGCCACGGCCTTCTGGTCCTTGGGCAGCTTGCCGATTTCGCGGTTCGCAAGGCTGAGGGGAGACTTCTCCCCGGTGTGGGCGAGCCTCACCGCCTTCAGCTCGTCAAGGGTGGCCGCGCCGGTGATGGCGGCAACGGCCTGGTCTACGGCGGCAGTGATGGCGGCTTCATCCGTGGGGTTCGGGATGGCGGCGCCCGGCAAAGTTTCAGTCATCTACTGTTCTTAGCTACGAGTCGTGGCTGCCGGTGAACGGGACAGCCAGCGCGGTTTCCCGGCGGCGCGTCCATCACTGGCAGGTCATGGATGAATGCCCCAAGTGCAGGGCGTTCAATGACCAGGTCAGGGCACACCGGCGGAACCGGCGGCCACTATTCTCCAGTCTAATTGAACCGTCCGGCTAGCATGGCCTCATGACTGCGCCTCGAAGCCAGGAAGCCCCGGAGGGCCTCACGGCCGCGCAGCGGCTGCGGCAGGTCGCCAACCTGGTCAACGGCAGCACTGCCCTCGGCGTCGCTGTCGCTGTCGCCGCCCGCACCGACGTCCGCAGGGGGCCGCGCGGCCTGGTCCTTGCGGGCGGGTACAGTTGGCGGTTGCCGTTCGCGGGAGCGTTCACCCTGGGCAACGTGGTGCTCTGCCGCTGCCCGGCCGACAAGCTGGCGGCACAGCCGGCCCTGCTGGGCCACGAAGAAAAACACTGCAGCCAGTACGCCTGGTGCCTGGGCTTCCCCTTCCTGCCGCTGTATCTCCTCAGCGCCGGGTGGTCCATGCTGCGCACCGGGAACCCAGGGACCGCCAACATTTTTGAACGGCACGCCGGACTTGCCGCCGGCGGCTACCCGGTACGCCCCCGCCGCCCCCGGCGCCGGGGACCGTCAGAAGTGGAGGCGTGACCCATGGCAGCGGATTCCGGCAGCGGCGGCGGGGCAAGGGGCGGAGTGGGGGTTCCCGGGCATCAGCCCGGGGCGGCGGATTCCCCTGGAAATGGCTCCCGCGGCACTGAGCCGCGCGGCACTGTCACCGTCACCGGGACCGGCTCGGCGGATGCTGCCCCCGACCTGATGGTGGTCTCCATCGGGGTGGAGTGCCGCGCCGAATCCGTGGAGGCCGCCTACTCCCGGGCCGGCGCCGGCTCCGATGCCGTTGCCTCCGCCTTCCGCCGGCACGGCGTTGAGGGTGCCGACATCCGCACTGCGGCCCTGAACGTGCGGGCGGATGTGACATGGCGGGAAGGCGGGGGCCAGCGGGTCACGGGGTACGTTGCAGCCTGCACCCTCACCATAAGGTTGCGGGCGCCTGGTTCCGCCTCCGCCGCAATCTCCGAAGCCGTTGGGGCGGGCGGCAACGACGTCCGGCTGAACGGCCTCGAACTCACGTTCAGCGACGACGCCGCAGTCCGGGCACGGGCGCGTGAAGCTGCCTGGCTGGATGCAGCGAGTACCGCACGCCAGTACGCCCAGCTTGCCTCGGCCCGGTTGGGGCGGGTGCTTTCCATAGTGGACAACGTCCCGGTCCAGGGTCCGGTGCCGCTGGCCCGGATGCAGCGCGCCGCTTCCGTGGAACAGGTCGCCGTGGAGCCTGGGGACTCCACCGTGGCCGCTGCAATCACGGTGGTGTGGGAGCTCCAGGACCTCACGTAGGCGGGCTTCGGCACGCCGGCCGGGCCGGCCGATGCTTGACTTTAGTTCGAACATACATTCGAATAGGGGCATGAGATGGGACGCCCAAGCACTGATGCCCCGGCCGGGAGAAACTGCTCCGGGCACCGCCTCACCCGCCCTGCTACCGCTGGCCGGCCTGGTCCGCTCGGTCACCACTCCCGAGTTCGCCGGCATCACCTTCCACGAGGTCACCGCCAAATCGGTGCTCAACAAGGTGCCGCCCGGTTCAAGGATGCCGTTCGAGTGGACCATCAACCCCTACCGGGGCTGCAGCCACGCCTGCGTCTATTGCTTCGCCCGGAAAAGCCATACGTACCTGGATTTCGACCCCGGCCTGGACTTCGACAGCCAGGTGGTGGTCAAGGTCAACGCCGCGGAGGTCCTTCGCAAAGAACTGGCCAAACCTTCCTGGGGCCGCCACCAGGTGGCCCTCGGCACCAACACGGACCCCTACCAGCGTGCCGAGGGCCGTTACCGCTTGATGCCCGGCATCATCACCGCCCTTGCTGACTCGGGAACTCCCCTCTCGATCCTCACCAAGGGGACGCTGCTGGCACGGGACATTCCATTGCTCAAGAGCGCCGCAGCCCAGGTGCCCGTGGGCCTGGGCATCTCCCTCGCCATGACCGATGAAGCGCTCTCCGAGGCCGTCGAGCCGGGAACGCCGGGGCCCCGGGCACGGCTCAAGCTCGTCTCCCGCCTTCGCGAGGCCGGACTCCCCTGCGGGGTGATGGCCATGCCCATCCTCCCCTGGCTTTCGGACAGCGATGACGCCTTGGATGCGCTTTTCGCTTCATTGGCTGCCGCCGGGGCCACCGGAGTGACCGCCGGAGCCCTCTACCTCAAACCGGGCACCAGGGAGTGGTTCATGAAGTGGATCGCCGCCAACCATCCCGGACTGGCCGGCCGCTACCGCGGGCTCTACGGCTCCGGCTCGTATGCCTCCAAGGAGTACCGCTCCTGGCTGGCCGGCAAGGTCCGCTACTTCAAGGCACGCCATGGCTTCACCAATTCATCCGGCTTCAGCCACAGGGACCTGGAGGACGACCCCCGCGGCGAGGAGGCTGCCTACCCGGCAGGCGCCATTCCGGCAGCGGCAGGGCATGATGCGGGTAGCTCCATGCCCGGCGTACCCGGGCTGCCGGCACAGGGAGGACCGGCAGAACAGGCAACGCTCTTCTAGGAGCGCGCAGCCTCAGCCTGGACACCCAGGGCGGAAAGAAGCGCCCTGACGATCGGGAAATCGGCAGGTATCCAGGGCAGGCCCAGGACCGCTTCCGGATCAGACAGTGCCACCCACCGCAGGTCATCGTGGTCTTCAAGCGGCCGCGCTTCCCCGCGGGTCACCTCCGCAAGCCACACCCGCATGCTGGCACGGCTGTTCAGCGGCCACCCCTGCGGTGCCCCGGCCGGAAGCTCGGGGCCGAGCCGGACGCCGATGCCGAGTTCCTCGTACAGCTCGCGGGCCAGCGCGGCTTCCGGTTGCTCTCCGGATTCCACCTTGCCGCCGGGGAACTCCCAGAGGCCGGCCAGCTCCTCCGGCGCGCTGCGCCGCGCCACCAGCAGCAGCGAAGGTTCCGCCAGGCTGTCAACGACGGCTCCGCCTACCACCTGTATCAGTCCAGTCACTGGCTCATTCTATGGGGGACAATGGTGGGGCCGGACACACCATTCCTGCAGCGGGAATACCACTCCCCCTTCCCGGGGTTGTTGGCAGGGTCCGGACTTCACCAGCCCCACTGCCGTGGCATCGGTCCCATCACCAGTTTCTACCCCGAAAAGCAGGCCCATGAGCAGCGTCCTCGAAACATCCACGGCAGCCCCCACCCGATCCCCCAACATCGCCATGGCCATCTTTGCCCTCGCCATGGGAGGGGTGGGCATCGGGGTTACGGAATTCACCATGATGGGCCTGCTGAAGGAAGTGGAGCAGGGCCTCGGGATATCAACACCGGAAGCCGGCCACCTCATCTCCGCCTATGCCTTGGGCGTTGTAGTCGGGGCCCCGCTGCTCGCCGCCGTCGGGGCCAAGCTCCCCCGCAAGCACCTGGCCCTCGGGCTCATCCTTTTTTTCGCGGTGGCCAACTTCCTTTCCTTCCTCGCGCCCGACTACGGGACCATGCTGGCCTCGCGCTTCGCCGCAGGCCTGCCGCACGGCGCGTTCTTCGGAGTTGCGGCGGTCATTGCAGCCTCGCTGGTTCCGCCAACGCGGCGCGGGTGGGCGATCTCCATGGTGATGGCGGGGCTCAGCATCTCCAACGTGGTGGGGGTGCCCTTTGCCACCTGGATGGGCCAAACGTACGGCTGGCGGCTGCTGTTTATCCTGGTGGGATTGATAGGACTGCTAACGCTTGCCCTGGTCTGGAAATTCGTCCCGTTCCACCACGCCCACCCGGACGCAAGCATCCGGCGTGAACTGGGAGCCCTCAAACGCCTGCAGGTCTGGCTGGCCATCCTGATCGGCATCGTAGGCTTTGGCGGCTTCTTCGCCACCTACACCTACATCGCCCACACCATGACACTCGTGGCAGGCATGCCGTCGTCACTGATTCCGATGGTGGTGGCGCTCTATGGCCTGGGAATGGTGGCCGGCAACATCGTGGGCGGCAGGTTCGCTGACAAGTCCGTGATGGGAACCCTGTACAAGGTGCTGCCCGCCATAGCTGTTGCCTTGGTGGTCTACGCCGTGGCCGTCCACTGGCCGTGGTCTGCCTTCGTCATGGTGTTCGTGGTGGGCGCTTCCGGGTCCATGCTGGTCCCGGCCCTGCAGACCCGGCTCCTGGATGCGTCGCCGGACGCGCCGTCCCTCGCTTCGTCACTGAACCATGCAGCGCTCAACGTGGCCAATGCGCTGGGGGCCTTCCTGGGCGGGGTAGTGATCGCGCTCGGCTGGGGTTACGTTGCCCCTGCGCTGGTAGGCGCCGTCCTCGCCCTGTTGGGACTCGGCGTCGCCATCGCCAGCGGACTCCTGGAACGCAAGAAGCCGCTGACCGCCTGATCCTTTGGGACCGGGGCGGCCGGCGGCTTCCGGCCAGGCAGTAGTTACGGAAGCACCGTTACGGCTGCGGGGCTGCGGCGGCAGGCTGCTGGTCCGCCTCTGTGGCATCGGCCCGGTGAAGGTCGGGCTCCAGGTAGATGACCCGGGCGATGGGCACGGCCGCGCGGATCCTCGCTTCAGCAGCGTCGATCTCGCGTGCGATCTCGACCCCCGTGGTGGAATGGCTGATGGCGATCTTGGCGGCCACGAGGAGCTCCTCCGGGCCAAGGTGCAGGGTCTTGAGGTGGATGATGCGCCCGCCGTCGGCTTCGATCGCCGCGGCGATCTTCCCGACGTCGTCCTTTGTTGCGGACTCGCCCAGGAGCAGGGACTTGGTTTCCAGTGCGAGCACGACGGCGATGGCCACCAGCAGCAGGCCGATCATCGCCGTGCCGGCGGCATCCCAGAGTCCATCACCCGTGATGAGCGTCAGGCTGACGCCGATAAGGGCGAAGACCAGGCCCACGAGCGCGCCAAGGTCCTCGAGCAGGATCACCGGCAGCTCAGGCTGCTTGGCGCTCCGCACGAACCTGGCCCAGGACTGCTGCCCGCGGACGTGGTTCGACTCGATGATGGCGGTCCGGAACGAGAAGGACTCGGCAATGATCGCACCCAGCAGCACGGCCAACGGAACCCACCAGAAGTCCCCTTCGATGGCATGCGGGTGCTGGAACTTGTCCCATGCCTCATAGAGGGCGAAGAGGCCGCCGACGCTGAACAGGACGATGGAGACAATGAAGGCATAGATGTAGCGCTCCCGGCCGTAGCCGAAGGGGTGCTCGGGGCTGGCAGCCCGTTTCGCTTTCTTGCCTCCTACCAGCAGAAGGACCTGGTTGCCTGAGTCGGCCACGGAGTGGATGGCTTCGGCGAGCATTGACGAGGAAAGCGTGAGGGCATACGCCACGAACTTCAGGGCGGCGATGGTCAGGTTGGCAGCCAGGGCCGCCACAATCGCCTTGGTACCGCCATGTGCAGCCAAGGGGCTTCACCTCTTTACGTTTACGGTTCAGTTAGGACAATGCGGATCCGGCCCCGGCCCGCCCATAGTCACCGTACCCGCCGCAATGTCCTGCATGCGCCAGCGACTGACCCTAAGCCTGCTGACATTGGCGGGGCCCTATGTTAGCTTGAGCCTCATCGGGACCATCAGATCCCGGCCACTATAAGGAGGAGACATGGGTTTTCTTGCTTGGATTATCCTCGGCCTTATCGTAGGGGCCATTGTTAAGGCCGTCATGCCCGGACGGGTTGGCGGGGGCTGGGTCACCAGCCTTGTTTTGGGTGTAGTGGGCGCCATTGTGGGCGGCTGGATCGGCAGCCTCCTGTTCAACAAGGGCGATCTTGCCTTCTTCGACCTGGGCACCTGGATTCTCGCTATCGTCGGCGGCCTTGTTGTTGCCGGCATCTACGGGGCTATCACCGGACGCGGCAAGGCTACCCGCGCACCCTGATTTGCTTCCCTGTTTGAACATCAACAGCAAGGGCTCCGGAAAATCCGGAGCCCTTATATTTTTCAACCAACCGGGTTTTTCAAGCAGCCGGGCAAGGCACTGCTGCCGGGTCCGGGCGGAGAACGCCGACGGGTCCTGCCGGGCAAAGTCCTGCGAGGCAGAGTCCTTCGGGGCTGCGAAAGCCTAGGCTGTCACCCGGGCGGGCAGGTGCTGGGACCGGGCGCTGGCGTACAGGCAGACCGTGGCCGCGGTACCCAGGTTCAGGCTCTCCGCGGAGCCGTACACCGGCACGGCCACCCGATGGTCTGCCAGCGCAAGCTCCTCCTGGGACAGACCCTGGGCCTCGTTCCCGAAAAACCACGCGGTGGGCTGCTCCAGGGCATAGGCCGACTCCGGACCTTCACCGGTCAGCCGTCGCCGGGCGTTCTCATCCTGCAGGGTGTCCAAGTTGAGGGAACCGTAGCCGTCCGCCGCCAGGATGCCTATCCCCCGTGCCCGGCAGGCCGCAACCAGGCCGCCGATGTCGGCACCCAGCACCACCGGGAGGTGGAAGAGCGAGCCGGCCGTGGAGCGCACCGCCTTGGGGTTGTAGATGTCCACGCTGGAGGATGTGAGGATGACAGCGTCCGCGCCGGCGGAGTCCGCTGCCCGCAGGACGGTTCCCGCGTTCCCGGGGTCACGGACCTGGCACAGCACGGCAATCAGGCGGGGCCCGGCGTCGAGCACTTCTTCCAGCGCCACGTCCAGGAAGCGGCAGACGGCGACGATCCCCTGCGGGTTGACGGTGTCCGCCATGGCCGCGAGGACCTCGTCAGTGGCAAGGCGGGCGTTGACCCCTTGGGACAGTTCCTCAAATTCCGGGAACCGGTCCAGGCAGCTTTCGCTGGCAAAAACCTCCGTGACCACACCCGGGGCGCCGGCGGCAAGGCGCTGCTGGTGGAGCCTGAGGGCTTCGCGGACTGCCTGGGGCCCTTCAGCCAGGAACAGGCCGCGCTTTAAACGGGCCGGGCGCCCGGCAAGTTTTGCCACGTCCCTCACCCGATCAGCTCGGGGATTGGACAGCGGAAAATCTTGCGGGCGCCCGGTTTCGTTCATATAAGAACTTTAGTGGCTAGGGCCCGGGTTCCTGAACCGTCCCTGGCGGAACAGCCGGTTGCTAGGCAACAACCTTCTTGGCGGAGGTGTCGGCAGGCAGGGAATCCTTGGCAACCTTGACCAGCGCTGCGAAAGCGTTGGCGTCGGAAACGGCCAGCTCGGCCAGCATGCGGCGGTCAACCTCAACCTCAGCGGCCTTCAGGCCCTGGATCAGACGGTTGTAGGTGAGTCCGTTGGCGCGGGATGCAGCGTTGATGCGCTGGATCCACAGGCGGCGGAAGTCGCCCTTCTTCTTCTTGCGGTCGCCGTAGCTGTACACAAACGAGTGCAGCAGCTGCTCTTTGGCCTTGCGGTACAGGCGTGAACGCTGTCCACGGTAGCCCTTTGCGCGTTCAAGGATAACCCGGCGCTTCTTGTGGGCGTTGACCGCCCTCTTCACACGTGCCACGTGCGTACTCCTTCGAAAATCTGATCCCAAGCATCTACTGCCGGTTTCCCGGCGGCCTGAGAAGGCTTTTTGGTAGGTGACCGGCCACCAGGTGGTGGTCAGTCAAAGAACTTGGAAACTAGATGCCGAGCATCTTCCGGATGACCTTGGCATCGCCCTTGAAGACGATCTTGTCGCCGGCAAGGCGACGGGTCAGCCGTGAGGACTTGTGCTCGAGGTAGTGGCGGCGGTTGGCCTGCTGGCGGCGCAGCTTGCCGCTGCCGGTCAGCTTGAAGCGCTTCTTGGCACCACTGTGGGTCTTCATCTTCGGCATGGGAACCGATCTCCTTACGTATCCGCAGGCTGGGCCTGCGGCTCTCTCGCGCAGCCGCCCCTGCGGGCGGCATGCTGGTTGCTGACTGTCCGGGGACGGAACCCCGGGCAGCTATGAACTAAGTGGTCTTCTTGCCGGCCGGCTTCGGCGCTGCCTTGGGGGCAGGGCGGGCAGCAGGCTTCGGCGCGGCGGGCCTGGCCACCGGCTTCGGCGGAGCAGGAACCGCTGCGGGCTTCGGCGCTGCTGCCGGAGCCGCCGCGGCGGGCTTCTCGGCCGCAGCCTTGGGGGCGGGAGCAGCCTTCGGAGCAGCAGCCTTGGGGGCCGCCGCCTTCGGAGCAACTGCCTTCGGAGCCTCCTGCTTCGGAGCCTCCTGCTTGGGTGCTTCCTGCTTGGGAGCCTCCTGCTTCGGAGCTTCCGCGGCCTTGGCGGGCGCTTCGGCTGCAGCAGGCTCGACGACGGCGGCCGGCTCCTGCGCAGGGGCCTCGGCTACTGCCTCAGGTTCAGTCGAGACGGTGAATCCTTCGGGCAGCAGATCCGCCAGGGACTGCGTCAAAGGCGCCTGATCGTCGCCGGACGTGTCAACACGCCCGGAAGCCTTGGCTTCGTTCTGTGCCTTCGCCTCGGCACGCTGGGTGGCGCGACGGGCTTCGGCCTTGGCCTCCGCCTTGTTCTTCAGCGGGCCAACCACCATGACCATGTTGCGGCCGTCAATGCGGGGGCTGGACTCCACAACGCCCACTTCAGCGACGTCGTCGGCGAAGCGCTGGAGGAGGCGGATGCCCATTTCCGGACGCTGCTGCTCACGGCCACGGAACTGGATCATGGCCTTGACCTTGTCCCCGGCGCCGAGGAAGCGCAGTGCGTGCCCGCGCTTGGTCTCGTAGTCGTGGGTGTCGATCTTCAGGCGGAAGCGGATTTCCTTCAGAACGGTGTTCGTCTGGTTCTTCCGGGCTTCGCGTGCCTTAACCGCGGCCTCGTACTTGTACTTGCCGAAGTCCATCAGCTTGCACACCGGAGGCTTCGCCTGAGGTGCAACTTCAACGAGATCAAGGTCGGACTCGGCAGCCAGACGCAGGGCATCCTCAATACGGACGATTCCTACCTGTTCACCTGCAGGGCCGACCAGCCGCACCTCGGGGACGCGGATACGCTCATTGATTCTTGGCTCGCTAATGTTAAAGCTCCTGTTTTTGTTGTGGAATCCGGCAAATAGAGAAGGCCCCCAATTGCCGGAGCAATCGAAGGCCTCTGAAAGATCGGATACAGCTCCCTTCCAGGGACTGCACGCACAGTTCCGGCCGATGCCGGTTCCATGCCCAACCAGGTACCCGGCAACCTTGAGTTCCTAAACTTCGGAACAGCGGCTGACGCGGGTGGGAGAGAACTCCGCTTGCAAACTGCATGCCATCTTACAGAAAAAATTCCCGTCAACGCAGTGCAGCGCCGGTGGGAACCTTGATTGTTGGATCAATCTCTGAAATAACGACATCCAGTTGGTCTGTGTCAAGCTTACCAGTATGAGCACCCCAGACAGTAATTCACACGTTTTCGAGCCCGCGCCCGCCGGTCCCGATGTCTCCCGGCAGGTCCGCGATATTTCCGAGGTTCCGGCGATCGAGGTCATCACCACCGCAGCCGTCCATCTGATGAGCGCAGCCGCCGTCAAGCTGGGGCTGGCGGCGGAGGACAACGCCGAGGAACTGAAGGACCTGGACGAGGCCCGGAAACTGATCACGGCCCTGGCCGGCCTGGTGACGGCGGCCGCCCCGGAGATCGGATCGCAGCACGCAGGGCCGTTGCGTGACGGCCTGCGGTCGCTGCAGCTGGCGTTCCGCGAAGAGTCGCTGATTCCCGATGCCCCGGGCAAGGGCCCGGGAGAGAAGTACACCGGGGCAGTGAACTAACGAAGAACCCACCCAAGCGCCTTGCGACGGCGGGACGGCCTTTACGGGTCTTCCCGCCGTCGTCGTTTCCCGGGCAAAGTACCTCCGCGGTCCATCGATTGCTCCGTAGCTGCCGTTTGGCGCGGCCAAAAGGACAACTGTGGAGCAACCGATGGAAGATACCGCGTCAGGCAGCGCGGCGCCGCCGCTGCTGGAGGAACAGCCCGGCAAAGCACAGCAGCACGCCGGCGACCCCCACCGACACAAACCCTCCGGACGGTCCTGTGCCGTCGATGAAGACGCCCGCGAGCGGCGCACCCAGGGCCACGCCTGCCGTCAGAGCTGAGCCGTACCAGCCCATGGCCTCCCCGCGGCGTTCCTCGGCCACCAGGTCCGCCACCTTTTCTGATGCTGATGACAGCACGGGCGCGCACAGCAGTCCCGGCAGGAGCGAGGCGAAGGCCAGGGTCCAGGTGTCATGGGCGAAGCCCATGGGGATCGTCAGTGCCGCCATTCCCAGCAGCAGGACCAGCGGAGAGACGGGACGGTGCATGGCGCCGTACACCAGGCCGCCTACCACCGACGCTGCGCACCAGAAGACGAAGACGATGCCGATATCGCGCTGGTGGCCGCCCGTCTCCAGGGCTGCCACAATTCCCACATCCGTCCCGCTCAGGACCATGCCGGCACCCGCTGCCACCGCAAAGACCGCGGCCACGGCGGCCGTGAACCATGTGAAGTTGTGCGCAACCTTGCCGCGGAGGCCGGCACGGCCCCGGGCTTCCGCAGGCGCCAGTTCCGCCGCCGCCTCCTGCAAATGCGCGGGGGCGGCGGACACGACGGCGGCCTCTGCCGCGCGGCACTCGTCAGCGCTGGATTCCTCGGATTGCGCAGCACTGCGGGTGGGCGGGTTGAACCACATCAGGAACAGGCCGGCCAGCGACGTGGAAACGCCCACCACGGTCAGGCCCAGCACTGTGAACCCGCTGGTGGCCACGATGGCACCCGCAGCGGGGCCGATCATGAACACTATCTCGGTGGTGATCGCGTCGAGGGCGAAGGCCGTACGGCGCTGGTCGCCGTCGGCCAGAACGCCCAGGGACTGGCGGACCACGCTGAAGATGGGGAGCGTGAGCAGGCCGCCCACAAACACCAGCGGAAGCAGCCACTGGTAGGACACGTGGGGAACCACAGACCAAATGACGGTTTCCGAGATCACGGAAGGGATCAGTGCGGTGCGCAGGCCCACGGTGTCCACGCGCCGCCCGCGCCACGGCGCGCCAACGGCCATGCCGATGGTCATGACGGCGGCGGCGGCGCCCGCGGCGGCATATCCCTGGTCCAGGGTGAGGACGATGTGCAGGGTCAGCAGCACGCCGGCCGCGGAATGGGGAATACGGGCAACCATGCCCACCAGCAGCAGCCTGCGGACGGGCCCGACGGCGAGCAACTCCCGGTAGAGAGCGAAATTCACGGTGATCCTCATGTCTGCCGCAGCGGGCCGGGGATCACCCCGCCTTTCTGCGGCTAGCGGTCTGCGCGCCTCAACTTGACCTCGATCGAGTCGACGCGCTCCCCAAACAATACATTCCGCGACCACTGCGCCTGGAGGCCGGCTACGAGTTCCTGCACCCCCGCCGCATCGAGTCCGTCTTCGAGGTAGAGCACCACCTGCAGTTCCGGCCCCGCACCGCCGCCTGCAACCATGGTTCCATCGGCGGCGCGGGCGGCCACTCCCCTGCCCGGCACCAGCTCGAGGTTCCGGACGGCGGGGAAACCGGCGGCTGCCCGACCCATCTCCTGCGCGAGCTCTTCGTCCTTGTACGACGGGACCCACCCGTGCTGCTGTGCCAGGGCCCAGACCGCGGGCCGCCGCACCACGAACGTGAACCCGGAGCCCGGATCGAGGACCAGCAGTTCTGCGCCCTCCGCGACGGCGGAGAGCGCCGCACGTGCCGCGTACACCGCAACCGGCCTGGCCCCCGGGTGCCAGGCGGCCAGTGCCGCCGTTGAGGTGAAGGCCGGCATGGCTGTCCTGCCGTCGGCAGCCTTGAGGGTAACCAGGGCCATGTCCGCCTGTTTGTCGGAGTTCAAGCCGTGCGATCCCTCCGCTTCCTCGGCGAGCCGGGCCACGATGGGGATGAACACGCGGGCGGTGGCCAGCGAAGCCACCACGTCGGCTTCATCCCCTGTTCCTTCCCGCAAGGCCGCAACTGCGGCGAGGTAGGCATCGCTGGCGGTTCCGTCGTCGTTCTCGAAGTTGTGGATTTTGGCATCGTCTCCGGCCAGGCTCCGGCCCGCCCAGGGCTGGCCTGCAGAGTCCGCAGCGCCGCCGGCGCCCGCCAGCGCCGCAGCGATGTGCCCCGGCAGCTGGCGCGGGGACGGGGAGCCCGGTTCGTTGCTGGCCATGCCGGGCTGTTTAGCGGCGGCCGGCGACGTCGAGCGCTTCGGGCAGCGTAAAGGCCCCGGCGTAAAGGGCCTTGCCCACGATGGCGCCTTCGACGCCCAAGGGAACCAACGAGCGCAGGACGCGCAGGTCGTCGAGGCTGGAGATGCCGCCTGAAGCAACCACCGGCTTGCCGGTCTTTTCCACCATCTGGCGCAGGAGTTCCACATTGGGTCCCTGCAGGGTGCCGTCCTTGGTCACGTCTGTGACCACGTAGCGGCTGCAGCCGGCTTCCTCAAGGCGGCCCAGGACGTCCCAGAGGTCCCCGCCTTCCTTTGTCCAGCCCCGGCCGGACAGCGTGGTGCCGCGAACATCCAGTCCGACGGCGATCTTGTCGCCAAAGCGTTCGATTGCCCGGCGCGTCCATTCGGGGTTTTCCAGCGCGGCGGTTCCCAGGTTCACACGGGCAACGCCAAGGTCCAGGGCCGCTTCAAGGGTTTCGTCATCACGGAGACCGCCGGAAAGTTCCACCTTGATGTCCAGCCGGCCCACCACTTCGCGGAGCAGTTCCGCATTGGAGCCGCGCCCGAAGGCGGCGTCCAGGTCCACGAGGTGCACCCATTCGGCACCCTGCTGCTGCCAGTTCAGCGCTGCCTCCAGCGGGGTTCCGTAGCTGGTCTCACTGCCCGCTTCCCCCTGGACCAGCCGGACGGCCTGGCCGTTGACGACATCGACGGCGGGCAGCAGTTCAAGAACCGGCAGGTCGGTTGCGGTGGTCATGTCAATCCTTCGGGTCGGGGTCAGTATGGCCAGCCGCCGGTCAGTTGCCCGGCAGCGTCAGCAGGTAGGCAGCGAGCAGCGACATGCCCGCCAAAACATAAAACGAAATCTGGGTCCAGAGCGGCTTGTGCTGCTGCCTGAAGGACAGGGCCCCGCCCACCAGCAGGCCGGCCAGCCCCATCAGGACGATGGACCACATCTAGGCGGCGCCGTCTTCCGCTGGAGCGCCGTCTTCCGTTGAAGGGACGCCGGCGGAGACCGGGCCGCCCGGAGCCGGCTTCTTGAGGTTCTGCACCCAGTTGCGCAGCAGTCGCGCGCCGGCGTCGCCGGACTTCTCCGGGTGGAACTGGGTGGCGCACAGCGGACCGTTTTCGACCGCTGCTATGAATGGTCCGCCGTGCTCGGACCAGGTGACCAGGGGTGCAGCCATGCGCGGCTGCACAACATCGAAGTTCCATTCCTGCACCCCGTAGGAGTGCACAAAGTAGAACCGCTCGTTTTCGACGCCGGCGAACAGCTTGGATCCCTCAGGCACCTTCACGGTGTTCCAGCCCATGTGCGGCACCACGTCAGCCGGCAGGAGTTCAACCTTGCCGGGCCATTCGCCGATGCCCTCCGCCTCCGTGCCGTGTTCGACGCCCGCCTCAAAGAGCACCTGGAGGCCAACGCAGATCCCCAGGACCGGCCGGCCGCCTGCCACCCGCCTGCCGATGAGGCGGATCCCGTCGACGGCTTTGAGCTCACGCATCACCGTTTCGAAGGCACCGACACCGGGAACCACCAGGCCGTCGGCGTTCAGGACGTCCTCGGGCTTGGAGCTCAGGATGACTTCCGCGCCGGCGCGTTCGAGGGCGCGCACGGCGGACCGGACGTTACCGGAACCGTAGTCCAGGACCGTGACGGTGGGCTTGCCTTCCGGCGAGGGGAGTTTCCGGGAGGCCGAGGGATCGATGATGGCACCGTCCTTCAGGACCTGTCCGCTCACAGCGCACCCTTCGTGGAGGGGATTCCTTCAACGCGCGGATCGGGTTCAACTGCTGCGCGCAGTGCCCGGGCGAAGGCCTTGAACTGGGCTTCGACGATGTGGTGGGGGTCCCGGCCCGCGATGACGTTCATGTGCAGGCAGATGCCGGCGTGCAGGGTGATTGCTTCGAAGACGTGGCGGGTGAGTGACCCGGTGAAGTGGCCGCCGATCAGGTGGTACTCCTGGCCGGCAGGCTCGCCGCCGTGTACCAGGTAGGGACGCCCGGACACGTCGACGACGGCGTGCGCCAGCGCTTCGTCCAGGGGAACGGTGGCTTCTCCGAACCGGCGGATCCCGGCTTTGTTCCCCAGGGCGGTGCGCAGCACTTCACCGAAGGTTATGGCTACGTCCTCCACCGTGTGGTGGACATCGATGTGGATGTCACCGGTGGCTTTGACGGTCATGTCGATCAGGGAGTGCTTGCAGAGCGCCGTGAGCATGTGGTCGTAGAACGGCACCGACGTGTCGATGTCCGAGGTGCCGGTACCGTCAAGGTTGATTTCCACGAGCACAGAGGACTCACTGGTGGCACGTTCCATGCGCGCGGTGCGGGCCGCAGCAACATTCGATCCGGTGGTACTCATGCTTGGGTCCTTTTGGGCAGAAGGGGTGGTTCGAGGCGTCCAGCGCCGGTTCTTCCAGTCTAGGCGGGAAGCTTGGCCTGGCGGGCAAGGATGCTTTCAAGGGAGGTGAGGAAAGCTGTGGTTTCGGTCTCAGTTCCGGCTGTGACGCGGAGGTGGCCGGGGATTCCTACGTCGCGGACCAGGACACCGGCGTCCAGCAGTTCCTGCCACACCTGGTGGGGGTCCTCCAGGCCGCCGAAAAACACGTAGTTGGAGTCTGACGCGGCAGGCTTGAGTCCCATCCTGAGCAGCTCGGACACAATGCGGTCGCGCTGCTTCTTGATGTCCTCCACATCCGCCATCAGCGCCTCCCGGTGCCGGAGGGCGGCGAGGGCGGTGGCCTGCGTGATGGCGGAGAGGTGGTACGGGAGACGGACGAGCCGCAGCGCGTCGGCCACTTCGGGGGCCGCCGCCATGTAGCCGAGGCGGGCGCCTGCCAAGGCGAACGCCTTGCTCATGGTCCTTGAGACGATCAGCCGTTCCCGCCCTGGCAGCAGAGTCAGCGCACTGGGCGTTCCGTCATGCGCGAACTCGTGGTATGCCTCATCGACGATGACAATGGACTGGCTTTCTTCGCCGGCCTCGTAGACGGCTTCCACCACGTCCAGCCCGAGGCCGGTTCCCGTGGGGTTGTTGGGTGAGCACAGGAAGACGATGTTGGGCTGCAGCTCCTTGACCTGCCGCGCCGCCGATTCGGCGCTGAGACCGTAATCGCCGGCACGCTCGCCCACAATGTATTCCGTGTCCGTTCCGCTGGCCAGCAGGGGATACATGGAGTACGTGGGAGGGAATCCGAGCGCTGTACGTCCTGGGCCGCCAAAGGCCTGGAGTATCTGCTGAAGGACTTCGTTGGAGCCGTTGGCCGCCCAAAGGTTGGATTCATCCAGCCCGTGCCCCAGATACTCCGCCAACGCCTTCCGCAGGTCGGTGAATTCCCGGTCCGGGTATCTGTTGAGTCCTGCTGCCGCTTCTGACACCGCTGCGCTAATGGCCGCCCTGACGTCAGCCGGAACCCCGTGGGTGTTTTCATTCACGTTCAGGAGGATTGGAACGTCCAACTGGGGCGCGCCATAGGGCGTAAGCCCGCGGAGGTTGCTGCGGAGGGGAAGCCGGTTCAGGCGCTCTAGCTGGTCATTCACCTGAACAGTTTAGTGCCCGGGCCGGACACCGGAAAATGTGACGGTTTCCTGTTCGCTCCCGGAGCGCCGCGCCCTGCCGCCCCTTGGAGAGGCAAAATGCCGGGTCCTAACTTGCGGGCACGAACAATTGCTGGCCGGGGAAGACCGCGCCGGCCGGGAGGTTATTGAGCTGCACGATGTCCGCCACAACGTCCCGCGGATCACGCTCCGGTGCGACACCGGCCGCAATGCCCCACAGTGACTCGCCAGGCTGGACCGTGACTGTGACAGTGGGCGTCGTTGCAAGATCCGTCGCAGACTCCGACGCCTTGGCCGGGGCATTGAAAAAGCCTGCCAGCGAAAGAAGCAGGGCAGCGAGCAGGACCAGCGGAATGCCGATCAGCACGATGCGACCACGACGGGTCAGGCGAAGGGGCGGAAGAGGCGCAGGCCGTCCGGCCTGCCGATTGTCCGCCTGGGACAGGATTTGCTGCACCGAAAGCAGCTGGTGGCGTGAACCCCGCGAAACAGATGTAGCTGACATGATCTGAGCCCTCCTGGACCGTACTGTGCTGCCCGGACGTCCTTCCCTCCGCCCCCGGCCGGACCTTTTCCGACGTAGTCTTCGAATGACCAGGGCAATGAGTAGAACATATATTCGAACTTTGCTTTCTCTGTTTTAGCACCTATCAACGAACATTGTCGAGACTCGCTAGAACAAATGTTTGAAAAAGCAATGCGGCTGGCCTAGCTTTGAACCAAAGAACAACCACCTGGACAGTCGATCAGCAGGGTCTGACATTTAGGGGCGGGAACTTCCAGGGCATGGCCATGGAGAGGCCCGGCGGAACCGAAAGGCATTGGCGAATATGGCAGCAGCAGCCGCCGGGGGCAGGGCAACCGCGCAACCGAAGAGGACCGCCAAGGGCCTGACTCCACGGCAAAAGAAGATCCTCGAAACCATCCAGCGCTCGGTCAACGAAAACGGGTACCCGCCGTCCATGCGGGAGATCGGCGACACCGTGGGACTGGCGAGCCTTTCGAGCGTGACGCACCAGCTTTCCCAGCTGGAGAAGCTTGGCTACCTCCGCCGCGACCCCAAGCGGCCGCGGGCCATGGAAGTCCTGATGCCGCTGACCCTGGACGGCGGAGCCGCAAAGCCGGCAAGCCAGGCGTCCGCCGTCCGTTCACCCGGTGCAGCGACTGTCACCGAACTGCCCACCGCCCTGGACACGGCGATGGTTCCCCTGGTGGGCCGGATCGCCGCAGGCGGCCCCATCCTTGCCGACCAGCTGGTGGAGGACGTGATGCCGCTCCCCAGGCAACTGGTGGGCCAGGGGGAACTGTTCATGCTTCGGGTAGCCGGGGATTCGATGGTGGATGCAGCCATCTGCGATGGCGACTGGGTTGTGGTCCGCCGCCAGCAGGATGCGGCCAACGGGGATATCGTGGCCGCGCTCCTGGATGACGAAGCCACCGTCAAGACATTCCGCCAGCGCGACGGCCACACGTGGCTGCTCCCGCAGAACACCCAGTACGAGCCCATCCTCGGGGACCACGCCACCATCATGGGCAAGGTTGTGTCGGTACTCCGCTCGCTGTAGCAGGGAAACTCCGCCCGCTGCAGCGAGACGGCCTCAGGCGTCTTCCCGGGCCAGCCGCTCCAGGGCGGCAATCGCCGTCTTCCGGTCTGTTGTGGACCAGAAGGGCGGCAGCGCCCCGCGCAGGAACCCTGCATAGCGTTCAGTGGCAAGCCGGGAGTCAAGCACGGCCACCACTCCCCTGTCGCCCGTGGAACGGATCAGCCGGCCTGCCCCCTGGGCGAGCCGGATCGCGGCGTGGGTGGCCGAAACCGACATAAAGCCGTTTCCACCTGCCTGGGCTACTGCCCGTGAGCGCGCCGTCATGAGGGGATCGTCCGGCCGCGGAAACGGGATGCGGTCTATCACCACAAGCCGGCACGAGCCGCCGGGGACGTCCACGCCCTGCCAAAGGGACATGGTCCCGAACAGGCAGGTATCGGGCTCGTCGGCGAACTGCTTTACCAGGCCGGTCATGGTGGAGTCACCCTGGCAGAGGACGGTCATCCCCAGCTTGGGGCGCAGTGCCTCGGCCGCTTCCTCTGCCGCACGCCGGGACGAGAACAAGCACAGCGCCCCGCCACCGGAAGCACGGATCAGGGCTTCCAGTTCGTCCAGTGCTTCCGGGGAAGCACCCCTGCCGGGCTTCGGCAGGTGCCCGGCCACGTAGAGGATGCCCTGCTTTGGGTAGTCGAAGGGTGATCCCACGTCCACGCCTGTCCAGCTCGGGGCGCCGTCACCCACCAGGCCCAGTCCGCCCGCGGCAGGTTCAAACGCGGAACCGATGGCCAGCGTCGCGGAGGTCAGCACCACCGTGTGGCCGGCGAAGAGTCCTTCGCGCAGCCTCCCGGCAACGGACAGCGGCGCGATGTTGATCAACGCAGGAGCGGTCTCGTCCGGCGGGGAGAATCCCTGTGCAGGGTCAAAGGAACTGGCACGGGAAAACCACACCACTTCGCGGTTCTCCCGGGCTGCCAGGAGCCGTTCACAAAGTTCCAGGATGAGCAGCAGCCGCGACCGCGCGAGCTGCCTGCCGCCGTCGGCCGTGGCGCTGCTGTCCCCCTTTGAATCCGAGAGGGCAGCCCGGCAGGCATCCCGCAGCTGGTCCACGCAGTCCAGCTGTTCATCATTGAGCCCGTTTGGGAGCAGCCCGTTCGGCACGCCTGCCAGGGCAAGCTCCAAGTTGGCGGCTGCGGCGTTCAACGCGTCAACGGTGATGGCCGTGTGCTTCCGCGCACCGGCGGCAGCGGCGTGGACCATGGCCACCGAGAGCTGGCCGGAGACCGCCCCGGTAACCCTGTCCTGGAGTTCATGGGCCTCATCCACCACCACCACGTCATATTCGGGCAGGACGGCCAGGCCTTCGAACGCGCTGACGGCGAGCATCGCATGGTTGGTGACCACAACATCCGCTTCAGCAGCGTCCTGGCGCGCCAGTTCGCTGAAGCATTCCGCAGCCATGGGGCACTTCTGGGAGCCCAGGCACTCCATGGACGTCACCGAAACCTGCCGCCAGGCACGGTCCGTGACGCCCGGCAGCAGTTCATCCCGGTCGCCGGTGGCGGTCTTCTCCGCCCACTCCCGCAGCCGCACCACCTCCTTGCCGAGCTGGGACGAGGGGCCGCCCACGGCGGCGGCGAAATGCGGGACGCTGGTGTCCTCGCCCAGGCTGAAAAGCTGGCCTTCGGCCGGCTCCTCGCTGGGGAAGCCGCCTTCCAGCTTGTGCCGGCAAACGTAGTTGGAGCGGCCCTTGACCAGGGCCACTTTGACCGGCCTGTCCAGGGCGGGGGTGATGGCCTTGAGCAGCCGGGGCAGGTCCCTGCCCACAATCTGTGTCTGGAGGGCCAGGGTGGCCGTTGACACCAGGGCGGGCTTGTTGCTCTGCAGTGCATGCGCGATGAGGGGTATGAGGTAGGCCAGGGACTTGCCGGTGCCGGTCCCCGCCTGGACCAGCAGGTGGTCCCCCGTTTCGATGGCGCGGGCCACCTGCCTGGCCATCTCATGCTGGCCGGCACGGCTTTGCCCGCCCATGCCCGCCACGGCCCGGTCGAGCAGTTCGATCACGAACTGCTCGCCGGCCGTTTCCGTGGCTTCTCCTGCCACGGCCTCAGTCATTGCTGACGAAGGGTTCCAGTTCAGCCGCGAAGCCTTCCCGGACCATCACGACGGCCCTGGTGCCGGCTTCAACGTGGTCGACGCTGATGATCTCGGCGTCGGAGTCGTGAAGCTTGCTGATCAGGTCTCCGCGCTCATACGGGATGAGCAGTTCCAGCTTGACGCCGGGCCGGGGAATGGCGTCGCTGATTGCCTCCAGCAGTTCGGCGATGCCTTCCCCCGTGCGGGCCGAGACCACCACGTGCCGCGGCTCGCGCTGCTTGAGACGTTCCACCACGAACGGATCAGCGGCGTCGGCTTTGTTGAGCACGATGATTTCGGGCACCTTCCGGGCATCCACCTCGCTGAAGACCTTGCGGACTGCGGCGATCTGGCCCTCGGGATCCGGGTGCGAAACGTCCACCACGTGCAGGATCAGGTCCGCGTCCGCAACTTCCTCGAGCGTGGAGCGGAACGCTTCCACCAGCTGGGTTGGCAGTGAACGGACGAACCCCACGGTGTCGGCCAGGGTGTAGCCCAGGCCGTCCGCGGTTTCCGCTTTGCGGACGGTGGGATCCAGGGTGGCGAACAGGGCGTTCTCCACCAGGACACCGGCGTCGGTCAGGCGGTTCAGCAGCGAGGACTTGCCCGCGTTGGTGTACCCGGCAATCGCTACGGACGGCACGGCATTACGACGGCGGTTGGCCCGTTTGGTCTCGCGGGCCGGCTTCATCGCGGCGATCTCCCGCCGCAGCTTGGCCATCCGTGTGCGGATCCGGCGGCGGTCCAGCTCGATCTTTGTCTCACCGGGACCACGCGAACCCATGCCGGCAGCCGCGCTGCCCACCTGGCCACCGGCCTGGCGGGACATCGACTCACCCCAGCCGCGCAGGCGCGGCAGCAGGTACTCCAGCTGGGCCAGCTCCACCTGGGCCTTGCCTTCGCGGCTCTTGGCGTGCTGGGCAAAGATGTCCAGGATCAGGGCTGTCCGGTCGATGACCTTGACCTTGACGATGTCCTCCAGGCCTCGGCGCTGGGAGGGAGCGAGCTCGGCATCCACCACCACGGTGTCCGCGCCGGTGGACGCCACGATGTCCCGGAGCTCCAAGGCCTTGCCCGAGCCGAGGAACGTTCCAGGATCCGGCTTGTCGCGCCGCTGGACCAGCCCGTCCAGGACCTCGGAACCGGCAGTTTCTGCGAGGGCTGCGAGCTCCCGCAGCGAGTTCTCGGCGTCGGCCAGGGTCCCCTCGGACCAGAGCCCGGCCAGGACCACGCGTTCCAGGCGCAGCTGCCGGTACTCAACCTCGGTGACGTCTTCGAGTTCGGTGGAAAGCCCGGCCGTTCGGCGCAGGGCGCGGCGTTCCTCAAGATCCTGCTGGTCGCCGTCGTACGTTGTGTGTTCTTCGTCCAGGCGGGAAATCGCCTGGGCTTTGCCGAGCATTGCCTTCCCGTCCCGGCCCTCGTCACCGCCGCCTGGCGCGCTGAGGCTCCTGGCCGGTACGTCCTTGGAGAGAATCCGGTCGATGACAGCTTGGATTTCCGCAGGACTCATGTCCTGGGCGGCTGGATCTGATCCGGTGTTGGGCTGGCTGGTCATGGTCTCCTTTGAAGATTCGGCAGTTCCAGAATAGTGCCGAATGCCGGTGATTGGTGAAGTATTCGCGCGGGGCTGACGGCCTGCGGTCATCCAAGCCTCCTGGCTTGTTGGGCCGGGCGCTGCAGGAGGCGGCGCCGGCGGAGATGCCACGACTCAGATTCGTGGCGGACATGGAAACAGCCGGAAAAACGGCGGGAAGTCCAGCGGAGGCTGACCTTCGAGTGTCGTCCGGCGACCGGAAAACGCGTTCTGCGTTCGGCCCGGTGCACGCAGCGGAAGGTGGGAAAACCTGCATCGCTGGGTGGGACATGGCTTCGGGACGGGCTGGGCCCGTGCCGGCTACTCAAAGATCAGGAACATGCTCTCCAGCGTAGCAGAGGGCCACACGCGGCAGTTTCCCTTTACGCTGCAAGGGGAACTACTCTGGCCAGTTATGGAGTCCGCACATTATTTCAGCGCAACGCCCGCCGGCCCTTTTACCCGCAAGCCGCTGACTGTCGAACTCGCCGGGCAGACGCGCAGGCTGCAGACTTCCACCGGCATCTTCAGCCCGGACGGGATCGACAAGGGCACGGCCATCCTCCTTGCCGAGGTCCCGGCCCCCGCGCCGCAGGGAAACCTGCTGGACATCGGTTGCGGCTGGGGCCCGATTGCCCTGACCATGGGGCTGAAGTCGCCCTCCGCCCGGGTCTACGCAGTGGATGTGAACGAGCGCTGCATCACGCTGACGAACGAGAACGCCGCCGCGCTGGGACTGGCAAACGTCACCGCCAGTACCCCGGAAGCGGTGGACCCGGAGGTGCGCTTTGACACCATCTGGTCCAATCCGCCCATCCGGATCGGCAAGGACGAGCTCCATTCACTCCTGAAGCTGTGGCTGCCCCGCCTCGCGCCGGGCGGTACGGCGTGGCTGGTGGTGCAGAAGAACCTGGGGGCCGACTCGCTGCAACGCTGGCTTGCCGGGGAGCTGGACGACTCCTTCGGCGTCAGCCGCGAATCAACGTCCAAGTCCTTCCGGATCCTGAAGGTCAGGAAAGCGTCCCGGTTGCCACAATAACTGCCGGGCCGCTCAGCTCAACGTGTTCATGGCCCGCCGGGCCGGCGAAGAACTTGACGCCAACCACCCCGCCGGGGACCTGGACGCGCCAGGTGTCGGGGGCCTCCGCACCTGCCCAGTGCCGAATGGCCACTGCGGCGGCGCAAGCCCCGGTCCCGCACGACTGGGTCTCCCCCACCCCGCGTTCATGCACGCGCATAGTGACTGTGCCGACGCCGTCGTGCACCAGGGGTTCCGACGGAACCACGAACTCAACGTTGGTTCCGTGGGCCGGGACAGGGTCAACCACGGGCGCTGTGAACAGGCGGGTTGCCGTGAGTTCCGACAGCTCCGCCAGGGCCACGACAGTATGGGGGTTGCCCATGCTGACGGAGAGGGCAGGGCGGGGAACTTCCAGGCCTTCTGCGGTGACCAGTGAATCCATGGCCTTGGCTGTGGCTTCCCCGGGGAAAATGAACTCCCAGGGCCCCATGTCCACGGCGTAGTCTTCGCCTGTCCGCACCACGGTCTTGACGCCGGCGCGCGTGCCGATGGTGAGGGCCCCGCCGTCGGGCAGGTCAATCAGCCCCTCAGTGCGGAGGAAGTGGACGAAGACGCGGACGCCGTTGCCACACATCTCGGACAACGAGCCGTCACCGTTGCGGTAGTCCATGAACCATTCGGCGCCCGGGGCCGTGGCGAGCTGCTCACGGCCCTCCGGCAGGAAGCGCGACGGAACGGCGCGGATGAGCCCGTCGCCGCCGATCCCGCGGTGCCGGTCGCAGAGCGCTGCAACGTCGTGGGCGGATATGGTGTGGACACCGTCGGGATCGGCCACCAGGACAAAGTCGTTGCCGGTGCCGTGTCCCTTGGAAAAGCGGAGCCCGCTCAGGGTGCGGAGGGCCGGCTCGGTGGTTTCTGCGAGGGTTGCGTCCATGTTTCCAAGGGTACCGGCCGGGCGGGGCAGCCCTAAATACGCGGCCGTTCGCACAGCGCTGCGGCCTTGGCCACCAACGACGGGTCCTGCCAATCCAGCCAGGAGATGCGGGGATCGGCACGGAACCAGGTGAGCTGGCGCCGTGCGAACTGCCGGGTGGCCACGATGGTGTCTTCCGCGGCCTCCGCTACGGTCGACGCGCCGTCGACGACCCGGAGGAACTGCGCGTAGCCGAGGGCGCGGGACGCGGTTTTCCCTTGGCGCAGCCCTTGGTTGTCCAGCCGTTGGACTTCCGCGAGCAGGCCGTCGTCCACCATCCGGTACACCCGGCGGGCGAGCCGGTCGCGGAGCACGTCCCGGTCCACGGCCAGGCCCACCTGGACGGCCGGCTGGACGTACTCGCGCTGCGGCATGAAGGAACTAAACGGCCGGCCGGTGAGCCGGTGGACCTCCAGTGCACGGATGATGCGCCGGGCGTCGGACAACCTCCCTGCCGACACCGGGTCCACTTCGCGCAGGCGCTCCAGCAGCACCGCCTGCCCGTTCTCCGCGAGCTCAGCCTCAAGTTGTTGGCGAACCAGCGGATCCGTTCCGGGAAATTCAAGGACATCCAGTGCGGCCCGCACATACAGGCCGGAGCCGCCGGCCAGGATGGCGCGCTTACCGCGGGCGTGGATGTCCGAGACCAGGGCGCGCGCCTGCTGCTGGAACCGGGACACGCTGGCTTCCTCGGTCACATCCAGGATGTCCAGCAGGTGGTGGGGCACCCCCCGGCGTTCGGCCTGGGTGATTTTTGCCGTGCCGATGTCCATGCCGCGGTAGAACTGCATGGCGTCGGCGTTGATGACTTCGCCGCCAAGTTCCAGTGCAAGGCTGACGGCAAGGTCGGATTTGCCGGAACCGGTGGGACCGACGACGGCGATGACAGGCGGGGAGCCCACCGGTCAGCGGGTGCGGACGGGCAGCGAGGGCATGCCCAGCGAGACGCCCTTGCCGCCGGTACCGGCACCGGGCGCGGGGGCTCCGCAGGAATCCGCCTGGGACCTGTCCCAGGCGTCGCCGGCCCGGGAGCGGCGCAGGCTGTAGTCGGCCAGGGTGGGGTCGGCCACGAGGTGGAAGGCGGCAGCCTCGGTGATGGTGACAGTGACAAGGTCTCCCGGACGCGGAGCCTGGGCGCCCTCCGGGACGGAGAAGTGCACCAGCCGCTGGTCCTGCGAGCGGCCGGACAGCCGGTGGGTTTCCCCGGCTTTCCGCCCGGACTGCGCTGTGACCATGACCTCAACCCTGCGGCCCAGCTGGCGCCGGTTTTCCTCTGCCGCAATCCTGTCCTGGAGGGCGGTAAGCCGTTCAAAGCGTTCCTGCACCACGGCCTTGGGCAACTGGTCCGGCAGGTCGGCCGCCGGGGTGCCGGGGCGCTTGGAATACTGGAAGGTGAAGGCGGTGGCGAAGCGGGACTTCTCGACCACGTCCAGGGTGGCCTGGAAGTCCTCTTCCGTTTCACCCGGGAAACCCACGATGATGTCGGTGGAGATGGCGGCGTGGGGAATCTTTTCCCGCACCTTGTCCAGGATGCCAAGGAACTTTGTGGACCTGTAGGAGCGCCGCATGTCCCGCAGGACCTTGTCCGAGCCGGACTGCAGCGGCATGTGCAGCTGCGGCATGACGTTGGGGGTCTCCGCCATGGCGTCGATGACGTCGTCTGTGAACGCGGCAGGGTGCGGGCTGGTGAAGCGGACGCGTTCCAGGCCTTCGATATCGCCGCAGGCCCGGAGGAGTTTGGAGAAGGCCTGCCGGTCGCCGAACTCGACGCCGTAGGAGTTGACGTTCTGGCCGAGGAGGGTGACTTCGATGGCGCCGTCGTCAACCAGGGCCTGGATTTCGGCCAGGATGTCGCCGGGCCGGCGGTCTTTCTCTTTTCCGCGGAGGGCGGGCACGATGCAGAAGGTGCAGGTGTTGTTGCAGCCTACGGAAATAGATACCCAGCCCGAGTAGACGGAATCGCGTTTGGTGGGAAGCGTTGAGGGGAAGACGTCCAGGGACTCGAGGATTTCGAGCTGGGCCTCGTTGTTGTGGCGCGCGCGGTCCAGCAGGGCGGGCAGGGCGCCAACGTTGTGGGTGCCGAAGACGGCGTCCACCCATGGCGCCTTTTTCAGGATGGTTTCCCGGTCCTTCTGGGCGAGGCAGCCGCCCACCGCAATCTGCATGCCGGGGTTCGCGGCCTTCACCGGCGCGAGGATGCCCAGGTTCCCATAGAGCTTGTTGTCGGCGTTTTCGCGCACTGCGCAGGTGTTGAACACCACGACGTCGGCCTGCTCACCCTCGGCCGGTACGTATCCTGCGTCCTCGAGCATGCCTGCCATGCGCTCTGAGTCGTGGACGTTCATCTGGCAGCCGAAGGTGCGCACCTGGTAGGTGCGTGGCTTCTGGGCAGCCGCTTGCGGAGCGTCGGCGGCCGCTGTGCTGGTGCCGGTACCGGAAAGGGGGGAAGGGATGGTCAAACTCACCTGTTAAGGGTACCGGTTTTACCGTTCGCCACTGTCGGCTGCGGCCCGGGACTCCAGGACGTCGTTGACGATCCGGAATGCCTGGGACGGCTGGTAGCCCTTGCGGGCCAGCATGGAGGCCAGCCGGCGCGCAGCCTTGTCCCGTTCCGCCCGGTCCTGAAGATCCGTCCCCGGGCGGAGCTTCCGCTCAACGAGTTGCCTTGCTGCGGCTTCTTCATCTGCGTCCGACAACTGTTCCAGCGCCGCGGCGGCAGTCTCCTGGTCGATGCCTTTCTCCGTCAGCTCGCGCCGGAGTGCGCCCTTTGCCAGCTTCCGCGACTGGGCGCGGCTCCGAACCCACATGTCGGCGAAGTCGGCGTCGTTGATCAGGCGGGCTTCCTGGAACCGGTCCAGCACTGCCTCTGCGACGTCTTCCGGGATGTTCCGCTCTGCAAGCTTCTGTGCGAGCTGCAACCTGCTCTTGGCTGAGGCTGTTAGCTGCCGATAGACGATGGACTGCGCAACCGACACCGGATCAGGCTCGGCATCCCCTGCAACGGGAGAGTCCGGAGCCGGGCCGTCCTGGAGGTCATCGGCATACGAAGCGGCGCGCCGCCCGCCGGCTCTGGACCGGCGGGGGCGCGCATTTTCAGGGCTGGTCAACGGTTAGAACCCGTCAACGGCCTTCAGCTTCGGGGAATCCTTGGATTCGGGCTCCGCAGGCTTGACGCCGACACCAAGCTTTTCCTTGATCAGGCGCTCGAGTTCGGCGGCCAGTTCAGGGTTGTCGCGCAGGAACCGGCGCGAGTTCTCCATGCCCTGGCCCAGCTGGTCGCCATCGTAGGTGAACCAGGAGCCGGACTTCTTGATGATGCCGTGCTCCACGCCCATGTCGATGATGCCGCCCTCGCGGGAGATACCCTGGCCGTAGATGATGTCGAACTCGGCCACCTTGAAGGGCGGGGCCATCTTGTTCTTGACGATCTTCGCCTTGGTCCGGTTACCGACCGAATCCGCGCCTTCCTTGAGGGTCTGGATGCGGCGCACGTCGATACGGATGGAGGCGTAGAACTTCAGGGCCTTACCGCCGGTGGTGGTTTCGGGGGAACCGAAGAAGACGCCGATCTTTTCACGGAGCTGGTTGATGAAGATGGCGGTGGTCTTCGTCTGGCTCAGGCGGCCGGTGATCTTACGCAGGGCCTGGCTCATGAGCCGTGCCTGCAGGCCCACGTGGCTGTCGCCCATGTCGCCTTCAATTTCGGCACGGGGCACCAGCGCCGCGACGGAGTCGATCACGATAACGTCCAGGGAACCTGAACCCACCAGCATGTCCATGATTTCGAGGGCCTGCTCGCCGGTGTCCGGCTGGGAGACCAGGAGGGCGTCCGTGTCCACACCGAGCTTGGCGGCGTACTCAGGATCGAGGGCGTGCTCGGCGTCGATGAAGGCGGCGATGCCGCCCAGTCGCTGGGCGTTGGCCACTGCGTGCAGGGCAACGGTGGTTTTACCGGAAGATTCCGGGCCGTAGATTTCAACGACGCGGCCCCGGGGAAGGCCGCCAATTCCCAAGGCAACGTCCAGGGCGATGGAGCCTGTGGGGATGACCTCGATGGGGGCCCGGACTTCATCGCCGAGCCGCATGACCGAGCCTTTACCGAACTGCTTGTCGATCTGGGCCAGCGCTGCTTCGAGCGCTTTTGCACGATCCGGGGCTGCCGCCATGGTTCACACCTCTAATGCTTTCTCGCTTTGGAGTGGCCTCAGCGGCCGTTTATTGGTCATCTCTGACGCTAATGGGACCCACTGACATTCCGGCCGGATAACGGCGGCTATGTGGATAACCCGCTATGAAAAGCATAGCTTTACCCGAACAGGTATTCGAACAGGAGCGCGGCGTGTCAGGAGAATCAGGCTAGTTCGCGCGGGGCTTGAGGTCCCGGCCCAGCCTGCGCTCGGCGGGGACGTCCTGGACGTCGCAGACTGCCAGCCACACCTTGCGGGGTTCCACCCCGGCAGCCAGCGCCTGGTCCGCAGTGCGCCCGCCCACCCCGGCCAGCACAAGCGTGCTGCTGAGGACCCGCGAGTACCCGGCGCCGAATTCGTCGTCCATAAGCCGCCAATAATCGCTGATTCGCACCAGAAAAGTCTCTCACGATCCGCACCCTAGAATTGTTGCCATGAGCAGCTCCCCCGACGTCCCCTCCCTGCAAGGCCGCCACGACGAAGCCACCGTGGACGCCGCGTTGCAGAACGTGGAGCACCAGATCAGCCTCTTCTGGCGGCGCGCCCGGGCCATTTCCAACCAACTCTCCCGCCAGGTCCATCCGGACATGGAGCCGGCCGCCTATGGCCTGCTGACGGTGATCCGCAGGGAGGGCCCGATCAGGCTCACCGACCTGGCCATGAACATTGGCGTGGGCAAGCCGTCCGTCAGCCGGCAGATTGCGTTCCTCGAGAGCCTGGGACTCGTGTCCAAGGAGGCAGATCCGCTGGACGGGCGCGCCCAGGCCATCCGGCTCACTCCTAAGGGTGAGGAGAAGATGCACCAGGTCCAGGATGCCCGGCGGCAGGTGTTTCGTGAACGCCTGGGCGAATGGCCGGTGGAGGACCTGGAAGAACTGGCCCGGTACATGGCCAAATTGAACTCCACGTACGAGCGTGACGGGTTCCCGAAGGACGGGCCGGCGGCCGCCCCTGCGGAAGACACGTAGGCGGATACGACTGAAGCCCCCGGCACGGCCGGAGGCTTCAGTGTGTCTTGTTTCCAAGGCCGCCTTGCGGCGGCGCGCTTACCGGGCGCCGGAAAGAAGGCCGGTGGAAAGTTCGTCGTTGAGTTCAGTGTTCAGGTCGCGCTCAAGGTCGCGGCCATAACGCTGGGAGAACTCCTGCGGAACGGTGTCCGGAACGGCAACGCCTTCGGCAACTGCCACACGGTCGCTCACTTCGCGGAGCATGCTGGACAACGGGACATCCAGCGCCGAGCAGATCGAAGAGAGGAGCTCGGATGACGCTTCCTTCTGGCCGCGCTCCACTTCACTGAGGTAACCCAGGGAGACACGGGCGCTGTGCGAGACTTCACGGAGCGTACGCCCCTGACGCTGGCGGACATCGCGCAGGACATCACCGATTTCGTGACGAAGTACAACCATCTTGCGCTCCTTCTGTTCGCTCTTAGCCTGATCGGCGAGGCCCACATCCTTCCAGCGGACAACGCCGTTAACGGATACGGGCTGCTTTACCATCTGTATCGCCTTGCTCCCTCATAGGTCAGGTCCGCGGTGGCGCGAACCGTCGTGGTCATTTCATCCTAGGCGCCTCCGCTATCCGGAAGCGACACAATGTAATAACTAATCGGTACCGGCTTTTGTTCCCGCCAACTTTACATCCGGGTAACTTCGGCCGGCCGGGTTCACCGGGACAGGGCCTCCAGAAGCCGTTCCAAGGCAGCCCCGCAGGCCTGTCCGCGGATTTCGGCACGGTTGCCGGCGAAGGAATACTCGAAGGCTTCCGTCCCGGCGGCGGTGGCTATGCCTACATACACGGTTCCCACCGGCTTTCCGTCGTGCTCATCCGGCCCCGCAACGCCGGTGGTGGAGACGCCGATGTCAGCGCGCAGGACTGTCCGGGCTCCGGCCGCCATGGCTGCGGCGACGCCGGGGTCGACGGATCCGACGCGGGCCAGCAACTCGGCCGGGACGTCCAGGACCGATTCCTTGACCGAGTTCTGGTAGGCAACCACCCCGCCCTGCAGGATCCCGGAGGCGCCGGGCGTGTCGGCAAGGACTGCGGACACCATCCCGGCGGTCAGGGATTCTGCGGCGGCCACGGTGCGTCCCGTGTCGAGGGCTTTCCTGACTGCTTCCGCGGACAGATGGTGGAGGTTGGTCATGCCGGCTCCTGTCCTTTGCTGCTGCGTGCCTGCAGCTTTCCCTTCGCCCGAAGGCGCAGTGCCTCCATCACGTACTGGATGCCGGTCCAGACTGTGATGGCCACGGCCGCCATCATGACGGCGAACGCCACCCAGGCCAGCCATGGAGCGAAGGCACCCAGCGGCAGGAGGTACAGGAAGATGGCCGCAGTCTGCACAACGGTCTTGAGCTTTCCGCCCCGCGAAGCAGGGATGACGCCGTAGCGGATCACGAAGAAGCGCAGTGCGGTGATGCCCCACTCGCGGACCAGGATCACCAGTGTGGCCCACCATGGAAGTTCGCCCAGCACCGAGAGCATCACCAGGGCGGAACCGGTGAGGAGCTTATCCGCGATGGGATCGGCGATCTTGCCGAAGTCCGTCACCAGGTTCCGGCTCCTGGCGATGTCGCCGTCGAGCTTGTCCGTATAGATGGCGACGGCGAACGCCGCGACCGCCGCCCACCGCCACGGCCCGGACGCGCTCTGCAGCCCCGGCGCGTCCGCGATAAGGAACCACACGAAGAACGGGACCAGCGCGATGCGGATCATGGTCAGGATATTGGGAAGGTTCCAGACCCCGGCACGGCCTGGGCCGGCCGCGGTGGCATCGGTGCTAGTCACGTTCCTAGGCTACAGTCTTTGGGCTAGCGCCCGGTGAGGGACCAGGCATCTTCGGAGCCGTCCTCGTCGTCGTAGCCGCCGGGCGGGGAATCCGAGCCGTCGTAATATTCGGCACTCTGCTTCCGCTGGTCGAGGTCCGCAGCCACGAGGTCTTCCGCGTATCCGCCCCGGGCGATGTTCGCATTGGCGTTGTCGCTCAGGGCTGCGGTCTGCGAGTCCGGCGCAGCGGGTGCGTCCTGGCCCTTCATGGCCGCCAGGACGGGGGCAAGATCGTCCGGCTTCACCAGGACGTCACGGGCCTTGGACCCTTCGGACGGGCCCACGACGCCCCGGGATTCCAGCAGGTCCATAAGGCGCCCCGCCTTGGCGAAGCCGACGCGGAGCTTGCGCTGGAGCATCGAGGTGGAGCCGAACTGCGTGGTGACCACGAGCTCGGTAGCCTGCAGCAGGACCTCGAGGTCGTCGCCGATGTCGTCATCGATCTGCTTCTTCGGCGCCTCCGCGGCCACGTCGTCACGGTAGCTTGCCTGGAGCTGTCCCTTGACGTGCTCAACCACCTTGTGGATTTCGGACTCCGTGACCCAGGCGCCCTGGACGCGCATGGCTTTGGACGCGCCCATCGGCAGGAAGAGCGCGTCACCCTGGCCAATCAGCTTCTCGGCACCCGGCTGGTCCAGGACAACGCGCGAGTCCGTGACGGAGGACGTGGCAAACGCCATGCGGGACGGAACGTTGGCCTTGATCAGGCCGGTGACGACGTCCACGGAAGGCCGCTGGGTGGCCAGGACCAGGTGGATGCCTGCCGCCCGGGCAAGCTGCGTGATGCGGACGATCGAGTCTTCAACGTCGCGCGGGGCAACCATCATGAGGTCCGCGAGCTCGTCCACGATCACCAGCAGGTAGGGATACGGCCGGATGACGCGCTTGGAGTCCACCGGCGGCTGGACCTTGCCGGCCCGCACCGCCTTGTTGAAGTCATCGATGTGCTTGAAGCCGTAGTTGGCGAGGTCGTCGTAGCGCGCGTCCATTTCGCGGACCACCCATTGCAGTGCCTCGGCGGCCTTTTTGGGGTTGGTGATGATGGGCGTGATCAGGTGCGGCACGCCCTCGTAGGCGGTCAGTTCCACGCGCTTGGGGTCCACCATCACCATGCGCACCTCGTCAGGGGTGGCACGCATCAGGATGGACGTGATCATCGAGTTCACGAACGATGACTTTCCGGCACCGGTGGCGCCTGCCACGAGGAGGTGGGGCATCTTGGCGAGGTTGGCTACGACATAGCCGCCCTCCACATCCTTGCCCACGCCCATCACCATGGGGTGGTCCGTCCGGCGGGCGTTCTGGCTTCGCAGGACGTCGCCCAGCGAGACGGTCTCGCGGTCCGTATTCGGGATCTCAATGCCGATGGCCGATTTGCCCGGGATGGGGCTGAGGATCCGCACGTCGCTGGAGGCTACGGCATAGGAGATGTTCTTGGACAGCGCGGTGACACGTTCCACCTTGGTTCCGGGGGCGAGTTCGATCTCGTACCTGGTAACGGTGGGGCCGCGGCTGAAGCCGGTTACGGTGGCGTCGACGTTGAACTGCTGGAGGGTGTCAGTCAGGGCAGCGACGACGGCGTCGTTGGCTTCCGTGCGCTCCTTGGGGATGGAGCCGGGCGTCAGGTAGTCCGATGCCGGGAGCGTGTACGTCACGTCGCCGGCGAGGGACAGCTGCTCGGTGCGCTGCGGAATGGGAACCGGCGGCGGGGCGGGCGCCACGGGGTTGGATGGCACTGTGGGGGCGGCTGCCGGTTTGGCAGCGGCTGCGGACATGCCGGGGGTGATCATGGGGATGGCTTCGGTTGCGTTCTCCCCCGCCGGAGCCGCTCCCTGCGCCGCGCTGCCCAGGCCCTGGGCAGCTTTGATCTTCTCGACGGCGATCTCCGCCTGGGTGGGCCGCCGGACTCCCGGCGCCGGGCGGGCCGCCGCGCCTCCCTTTGCGTCATCGTCGTCGATCACCGCGTGCTCGAAGGCTTCGTCCCCTACATAGCCCTCCAGTCCGGCGTCGGCGTCCTCCTCGTCCTTGCCGAAGAAGCGGCGCTTCTTCTTGGGGGCCTTGGACGCTGTGGCGGGCGCGGTCCGTTCCAGGTAGCTGCGGTCATGGGCGTCCCGGTCCTGGTCATCCAGCAGGTCAATGCCCATCAGGTGCTCGTAGCCGGCGCGCAGTCGGCGCGGAATCGCGGTGAACGGAGTAGCCGTAATGATCAGCAGGGAAATGAAGGCCAGCAGCGAGTAGAACACGACTGGAACGGCGGGATGGATGGCGGCCAACGGCGACGCAGCGAGGAAACCCAGCATGCCCCCGGCCTGGCGGAGGCCGTCGAAGCCGTCGGCCACGGTGGGCTGTCCGCCGAGGATGTGGGCCAGTCCGCAGCCGGCGAACGTCATGATCAGGAAGCCGATGCCCACCCGGTTGTTTCCCCGCCCGTCCGAGGGCTGGCGGAAGAGCCGGAACGCGCAGACAAACAGCATCAGCGGAAGAAGCAGGGAGATCCACCCGAAGGTGCCGTTGACCACGGCGTACACCGCGTCCGGGAACCAGCCCGTCAGGCCCCACCAGGCGAAGGTGGCAATAAAGATGCCAAGGGCCAGGTTGAACAGGGCGGCGCCGTCACGGCGTTCTTCCGCGGGGAGGTCGCTGACGTCGTGGCCGATGCGCCGCACGCCTCCGCCCACCAGGTGGCCCACTCCCAGCCAGGCTCCGCCCACCACGCGCAGCAGCCACGGCTGGTGGTGCTCGACGGCGGGAAGCTGGCGGGTGCGCGCGGTGCTGGAAGAGCCGCCGGCACGCCCCGATTTGGCGGCCGTGGAGCCTGAACCGCGGCCGGAGGAGCTGCCGGTTTTGCTTCCGGCGCTGCCCCTGCTGGAGCCATTGGGCGCGGACGTAGTACGAGTGGCCATACCAGCCACGGTACCCGAGTTGGGCTGGTTTTCCGGGGATTTGGACCCCCTGGTCCGCCGGTTCGCGGCCCTTAAACGCGTCCGGCCCGCGGCCCCGTCGGACGGGAGCGCGGGCCGGAGCAGGCAGGCTGGTGTCAGGCCTCGAGCACCACGGGGATGATCATCGGCTTCCGGCGGAGCTTGCGGTTGACCCAGGTGCCCACCACGCGGCGGACCACCTGCTGGAGCTGGTGGCTGGTGTGGTCCGCGTGGTTGAGGACCGCCTCCTCCAGCGCCGCGTTGATCTTGGGGATGATTTCGTCGAACACGGAGTCGTCCTCCGCCACGCCGCGGGCGTGGATCTCGGGGCCGGATACCACCTTGCCGGTGGCGCGGTGGATGACGGTGATGATGGAGATGAAGCCTTCGTCGCCGAGGATCCTGCGGTCCTTGAGGTCGGCGTCCGTGATCTCGCCGACGCTGGAGCCGTCCACGTAAACGAAGCCGACTTCCACCTGGCCCACAACGTCAGCCCGGTGGTCCTTCAGGTCGATGACGGTGCCGTTGTCCGCGAGGATGACGCTGGCTTCGGGCACGCCGGACTCGATGGCGATCTTGCCGTTGGCGATCAGGTGGCGGGTCTCACCGTGCACCGGCATGGCGTTGAGCGGCTCGAGGATGTTGTAGCAGTAGAGAAGTTCGCCGGCGGCGGCGTGGCCCGAGACGTGGACCTTGGCGTTGCCCTTGTGGATCACGTCGGCGCCGAGCTTGAGCAGCCCGTTGATGATCCGGAAGACTGCGTTCTCGTTGCCGGGGATGAGGCTGGAGGCAAGGATGACGGTGTCGCCGTCGCCCACCACCACGCGGTGGTCGCCGTTGGCCATCCGGGACAGGGCTGCCATGGGCTCACCCTGCGAACCGGTGGACATCAGCACCACGCGGTTGTCCGGGAGGTTGTCCACGTTCTTGATGTCCACGATCAGGCCCGGCGGGACGTCCAGGTACCCGAGCTTCTCGGCAATGGCCATGTTGCGGACCATGGAGCGGCCCACGAAGGCCACCTTGCGGTTGTGCTTGGCAGCTGCGTCCAGCACCTGCTGGACCCGGTGGACGTGCGACGAGAAGGACGCCACGATGATCCGTTTGGTGGCCTGGCCGAAGAGCCTTTCGAGCGTGGGCCCGATTTCCTTCTCGGCAGTGGTGAAGCCGGGGACGTCGGCGTTGGTGGAGTCGGACATGAAGAGGTCCACGCCCTCCTCGCCGAGCTTGGCGAAGTGCCGGAGGTCGGTGATGCGTCCGTCCAGCGGCAGCTGGTCCATCTTGAAGTCGCCGGTGTGCAGGACGGTGCCGCCGGCGGTCCGGATGAACACGGCCAAAGCGTCGGGAATGGAGTGGTTGACGGCCACGAACTCACACTCGAACGGGCCGAACTTTTCGATCTGGCCTTCCTCGACTGTGAGGGTGTACGGCCGGATGCGGTGCTCCTGCAGCTTCGCCTCGATCAGGGCGAGGGTCAGCTGCGAGCCCACCAGCGGAATGTCGTTGCGGCGGCGCAGCAGGTACGGAACGGCTCCGATGTGGTCTTCGTGTCCATGGGTGAGGACAACGGCCACGATGTCGTCCAGCCGGTCCTCGATGTAGGAGAAATCAGGCAGGATCAGGTCGACGCCGGGCTGGGTTTCCTCGGGAAAAAGGACACCGCAGTCCACGATGAGCAGCTTGCCGTCGATTTCGAACACGGCCATGTTCCGGCCGATCTCCCCCAGTCCGCCCAGCGGAACAATCCGGAGGGTTCCCTGCGGCAGGCGGGGAGGGGTGACAAGGCCGGTGAGGGCAGTTTGGGTCATATTGCACTACTTTCCAGGCGGAAGGGTGCTGGTCTTACTCCTCAGGAAAAGACCAGCCCCGCTTCCGCCAAATCCCCGCGGATGGTTTCGATCTCGGCTTCGTCCGGCTCCACGAGGGGCAAACGGACAATCGAGTTGGGCAGGACTCCCTGCCATTTAAGAATCTGCTTGGCCGCAACGGCTCCCTGGACCCGCGTCATGGTGGCCCGGACCACTGGCAGGAGTTCAAAGTTGATCTTCCGGGCAGTGCTGAGGTCGTTGGCGTTGACGGCGTCGATGAGCTCGCGGAAGCGGCGCGTGGCCACGTGGGTTGTGACGCCCACCAGGCCGACGGCGCCAAGGGCCATCCACGGAAGGGTCAGTCCGTCGTCGCCCGAGTAGAAGAGGAGGTCCGTCTCGGCCATGACGCGCGTGGCGGCGACGAAGTCGGCCTTGGCGTCCTTGACTGCCACGATGTTCGGGTGCTGCGCCAGCCGGATCATGGTGTCCGGCTCAATGGCGATGGAGGAGCGGCCGGGGATGTCGTACAGCATGACGGGCACGTCGACGGCGGAGGCCACCGTTTCGAAGTGGGCGCGGACCCCGGCCTGGCTGGGCTTGTTGTAGTAGGGCGTCACCAGGAGGAGGCCGTCGACGCCGAGGGCCGCCGCCTGCCGGGAAAGGTGCACCGAGTGGGCGGTGTCGTTGGTGCCCGTGCCGGCGATGATGGCAGCGCGGCCGCCGACAGCGTCCTTGACGGCGCGGAACATGCCGAGGTTTTCCTCGTCGGTGAGGGTGGATGTTTCGCCCGTGGTTCCGGTGACCACCAGGCCGTCGCAGCCGTCATCCACCAGCTTGCTGGCCAGTTCAGCGGCCTGCTCGTAATCCACTGCGCCGTCCTTGGTGAACGGTGTGACCATGGCGGTCAGAAGAGTACCAAGGGCAGGGAGATGCGCGGAATTGTCAGCCATGGAAAAAACGTTACCCTGTCAGCGGCTGGTTAGGACAATGCCGGGAGCGTGATGCAGGTCAAACAGGCGGCCGCGCCCCTCGGCGCCAGCGGCTCCTCTCCCCTCCCCGGCACCTCCCCCGCACCGCATTCGGGGCAGTCAGGGAGCGTGCCGGCCTGCGGAGCGGGGCGCCCCTGCCGGCGGGCCGCAATACCGTCCGACGGCGGCCTGCCGCAGCTCCTCCGCCCATGAGGCAAGCCGCTGGGCGGCCCGGACATAGTGGAACAGTTCCACCGGGGTCAGTGCGTCAAGGTCCGCTTCCGCGAGGCGGCGGGCCAGCTCGGGACCCTCGGGCTGGGCTGCAAGGCTGATGCCTTCCTGCTCCCATTCGACATCCTCGGGCGGCCGGCCCGCCACCAGCTGGCGGAAGAGGAAGTCAACAACCCCTGGACTCATGGCCTTCATGAGCCCTGCATTGCCGGACTCATGGGCGGGAATTCCGGATGATGGAGTGTGCATGCAGCCCATATTATTCGAACACATATTCGAATACAAGAAGTTTCCTGACAGCTCCGGCACAGTCAGGTATGAGACGATCTGGTCATGACGTCCCGTACCCCGGCAAGAACGTCCCGCAAGACTGCCGGGCGGCCCGTTACGGCGCGGCTCCACGGCATCGACGCTGCCCGTGGCCTGGCTTTGCTGGGCATGATGGCCACCCACCTGCTTCCCACCTTCGAGTCGAACGCGGACCTGACCCCCACCTGGATTGGCCTCACCTTCTCGGGCCGGGCTGCGGCACTGTTTGCGGTACTTGCGGGGGTGGGCCTGGCCTTGTCCACCGGAAAGCACAAGCCATTGCAGGGCCCTGACCTGGCCGCCGCCCGCCGCGGCGTTGCCCTGCGCGCCCTGGTGATTGCCGCCGTCGGACTTTCCCTGGGCGGGCTGGAGGTGAACCTGGCCATCATCCTGGTCCACTACGCGGTGCTGTTCCTGTGTGTCCTGCCTTTCCTGGGAATGGCGCTGAAGCAGCTCTGCGCCTGGGCCGGCGGCTGGGTCCTGGGGTCACCGGTGCTGGCATACCTGCTGCGCCCGTGGCTCCTCGCCGCCCAACCGCCGATGCAGCTGGGCCACAACCCCTCCTGGGAGGACCTCTCGACACCGGCAAGCCTGCTGGCGGACCTGTTCTTCACCGGCTACTACCCTGTGTTCCAGTGGCTTTCATACCTGCTCGTCGGACTCATCGTGGGCAGGCTGGTGCTGGGCAGGGCAATGGTCCCGGTGGTGCTGCTGGTAGGGGGCACTATCGTCGCAGTCCTGGCCAAGACCCTGGGTGTTACGGCAATGGAAAGCTGGGGCGGCCGGGCTGCACTGGAGGAGCTGCTGAATTCTCCGGGGTATCCACTGGAGAGCATCCTGCAGGTGAACTTGACGGGTATCCCCCAGGAGGGGTCCTGGTGGTGGCTGGCGTCCGCCGCACCGCACTCGGCCACCACCTTGGACCTGCTGCACACGTCGGGCGTGGCTGTGGCGGTCATCGGGGCATGCCTGCTGCTGGGCCGGCTGGCCGAGTGGGTGGACCTGGACCTGCTGCTGCCGCTGCGCGGTGCGGGAGCGATGACCCTGAGCCTCTACGCAGTCCACGTCTGGGTGGTCTCCGGTTTCTACCTCAAACCGCTGCCGGCCGGCTGGACGGAGGACGGAATGTACTTCGCTCATGCCGCCACCGCAGTAATTGTGGGCATGGTGTTCGTGCTGCTGAAGTGGCGGGGGCCGCTGGAATGGCTGGGACATGCCGCGAACCGGGCGGGCCGGGGCGAGCCTCGGTCCATCCGCTAACTGTGCTCAGCACTAGCTGTGCTCAACAAGCGGGCACCGGGCGGCAGGGGGGGTCCTAGGCGGAAACGTTCCCGCGGAAAAGCTTGATGGCGTCCCGCATGGAAGCGCGGGCGCGTTTCCGGTCGCCGGCGGCGTCATAGGCGCAGCTCAGGCGGAACCAGGAGCGCCAGTCATCCGGAGCCGCCTCAGCCTCGGAACGGTACTTCTCGAACTCGGCATCCGCGGCTGTCCGGACGATCCGGCCGGCCGGCGTGCGGGGCAGCTCGTCCACCGGCAGTCCGCCCTCCGCCTCCAGGACCTTGGCCATCTGCTCCGTGCGGGCACCGAACATCAGCTCCCGGATCAGGGCCCATGCACCGATGGCGGGCAGCACCAGGTACGCCGCACCGATAGCCTGCGCCGCGAGGTTGCTGTCCGTCAGCAGGAGGATGGAGCGCTGGAAGGACACCACCAGGTAGAAGACCAGCAGCAGGGTTACTGCTCCCACCCAGATCTTGGTGCGGTTCTTCCGGAAGCCGGCCAGCAGCCCGTTCATGGCCTAGAGCCCCAGGTCCAGGTAGCCGTCCAGGCCTACGGTCAGTCCGGGGTGTGTCGCCACGTTGCGGACGCCCAGCAGGACGCCGGGCATGAAGGAGCCGCGGTCGAACGAATCGTGGCGTAGCGTCAGCTGCTCTCCGGGACCGCCCAGCAGGACTTCCTGGTGCGCCACCAACCCCCGGAGGCGCACGCTGTGGACCCTTACGCCGTCAACGTCGCAGCCCCGTGCTCCGGCCAGTTCGCTGGTGGTGGCGTCCGGGCTGGGCGGCACCTGCGCCGCAGCGCGTTCGGCGGCGATGAGCTGGGCGGTGCGGACCGCCGTGCCCGAGGGTGCGTCCACCTTGTCCGGGTGGTGGAGCTCGATGATCTCGACTGATTCGAAGTACTTGGCGGCCTTGGCGGCGAAGGCGGAGGCCAGCACGGATCCGAGGGCGAAGTTCGGTGCGATCAGGACACCTGTCTCCGGATGGCCGGCCAGCAGGCTTTCCAGCGCGGACAGCCTGCCCGCGTCCCAGCCGGTGGTTCCCACAACAGCGTGGATGCCGTGTTCGACGGCGAACCGGACGTTCGCTTCGGTGCTTTCCGGAACCGTCAGGTCCACCACGAACCGGGCACCGGCAGCCGTGATCTGGTCCAGCGAATCGCCGCGTCCCAGGGCCGCCACCAGCTTCATGTCCGGTGCGGCTTCAATGGCTTTTACGGCTTCGGCGCCCATGCGCCCGTTCGCGCCCAGCACGGCAACGGGCAAGGGAGCAGGGAGTTGTTCGGTCATGCCGTTAAGCCTACCGGTGGGGCCGCGCCGCACAGGAACCAGGGACTGTGCGTTACCTCGCCGGAAGCATGGTGCCGGCCGGCACCAGCGGACGCCTCAGCTGCCGGCGCCGACCCACTCCACCGTGCCGTCAGTAAAGAACTGTTCCTTCCAGATGGGCACCTGTTCCTTGATCCGGTCCACCAGCTCAGAGCACACGGCGAAGGCCTGGCCCCGGTGGGCTGCGGACACCGCGCACACCAGCGCCGGATCGCCGATCTCCAGCATGCCGATCCGGTGCGCCGCCCAAATCCGCACCGGCTGCGGGGGCACGCTGCTGTCTCCGCTTCCGGCGGCCTGTTCCCCGGCAAGGCGCGCGACGACGTCGGCCATCACCTGGTGTGCCGTGGGATGCGCGCTGTAGCTGAGCCGCTCAACCGGCTTGCCGCCGTCGTGGTTCCGCACCACGCCGCTGAAGCTGACCACTGCCCCCGCAGTGTCGCTCTCCACTGCCGCAATGGCCTGGTCAACGGAGATTGGCTCCGCGCTCAGGACGGCGTTGACTACCTCGAAAACTGCTTCAGTGCCCATGTCCGCCTTCCAGCTGGTCGCAGAGGTGCCCGATCACGGGGTCCAGGACGGTCAGTCCGTCCATGACCCCTTTGGGTGATCCGGGCAGGTTGATGATGAAGGTACTGCCGGCCGCGCCGGCATAGCCGCGGCTCAGGGCCGCCAGCGGGGTCTTCGCGGCACCGGCGCGGCGAACTGCCTCCATGATGCCGGGAATCTCGCGGTCCAGCAGCGGAAGGGTGACGTCCGGGGTGCGGTCGTCCGGGCTGAGGCCTGTCCCGCCGCTGGTGATGACGACGGCGGGGTGCTGGGTGAGGAGCGCGCGGATGGCTGCGCCCACGGGCTCGCCGTCGGGGACCACCATGGCCGGGAACACGTCGAAGCCGTGTTCGGTCAGCCAGTCCGTAATCACGGGGCCGGTTTCGTCGTCGTAGATGCCGGCCGCAGCGCGGGTGGAGGCGATCACGACGCCGGCCTTCCGGCCCTGCACGTCGCCGTGCCGGTGCGGCTCGGGGGCATTGATGGTGCCGGGAGTAGTCACAGTGCCCAGTCCCCGCTCTTGCCGCCGCTCTTGGCCAGCACCTTGATGTCGGTCAGGACAGCGTGCTTGTCCACGGCCTTGATCATGTCGTAAACGCTCAGCGCCGCAACGGAGACTGCCGTGAGGGCTTCCATCTCCACGCCGGTGACGCCGCGGGTCTTCACGGTGGCGAGGATCGAAACCGTCGCGGCGCCAAGTTCGAAGTCCACGGTGACCCTGGACAGCGGAAGCGGATGGCACAGCGGTATCAGTTCCGGGGTCTTCTTGGCCGCCATGATCCCGGCAACCCGTGCCACGGCCAGGGCGTCCCCCTTGGGCAGTCCGCCCGAGCCGAGCAGGTCCATCACCTCCGAGGTGGTGTGGACCGTGGCGGTGGCGGTGGCCTCGCGGGTGGTTTCGGCTTTGGCGGACACGTCCACCATCTGGGCGCTGCCGTCCTGGCGCAGGTGCGTCAGCGCGGCCGGGGTTTGTTCTGCATTCACAGCATCCATACTTCCACCTCCGCACCGGCCGCGAGCGCGGCCACTCCTTCGGGGACGTGAACCAGCACGTTGGAACCCGCGAGCGCGTGCATCAGGTGTGAGCTTTCCCCGCCCTGCAGCTCCACCGTCCCGTCGGACTGCAACGTTCCCCGGCGGACCTGGTGCTTGTGTTCGGGAGACGTGAGCGGGTGGGCGAGGCGGGCGCGGAGGGGCAGGCGGGGTGCGGGCGTCCCCAGCAAACCCGCAAGCACCGGGCGGAGGAACATCTCGAAGGACACCAGGCAGCTGACAGGGTTGCCGGGGAAGCCCAGGAAGGGACGCCCGTCGAAGCTGCCGATCCCCTGCGGGCCCCCCGGCTGCATTGCCACATGGAGGAATTCCACCGGCTGGTTCTCCATGGCCTGCCGGACTACCTCGTAGGCGCCCTTGCTGACCCCTCCGGTGGTGACGATCAGGTCCGCCGCGCTGCCTTCGGCCCGCAGCAGCGCCCGCAGCGCGTCCGGGTTGTCCGTGGCAATGCCTGCCCGCCGGACCACCAGCCCCGCCTGCGTCATGGCCGCTTCCAGCAGGGTGCCATTGGAGTCGTAGATCTTGCCGGCGGGGAGCTCCTGGCCGGGCTCCACCACCTCGTCGCCGGTGGTCACCAGCAGGACCGTCACAGCCTTGTAGACCGTCACGTCCGGGATCCCCAGTGCCGCCAACAGTCCCAGCTGGGCCGGCCCCAGGAAAGTACCGGCTGCCAAGGCCGTCTCCCCGGCGAGGACGTCGCTGCCTGCTGCGCGCACAAACGTTCCGGGCGCTGCCGGGGGCAGACGCACCGTTGCTTGTTCCGCTGACTGCGCGGCGGGCGGCAGGAACCGGTCCGGAACGGCCCGCTCGATGGGGACGACGGCGTCGGCTCCGTCCGGGAGCATGGCTCCCGTCATGATCGGCGCGGCCATGCCAGGCTTTAGTCCGTCCGGACTGGCACCGGCGGGGACGGGAGGCATAACACGCAGCTCTCCGCCGCCGTCGGGCAGGTCAGCGGAGCGGACGGCGTAGCCGTCCATCTGGGAGTTGGGGAAGGGCGGCAGGCTGATGGGAGCCGGGACGTCGCCGACCAGGCCCCGGCCCAGGGCCTCACGCAGCGGCAGGCGCTCCGTCCGCTCCGGTGACCGCAAGGGCCGCAACAGATCTTCGACGGCGGCCACATGGCCAGCCACGGACCGTGCGTGGTGCGGGGAACGGTGCAGTGCCTGGTCTACAGGCGTTCCATGCGGTTGCGGGCTGGTCATGGTTCCGCCTTCAGTGTCAGCCTTCAGGGTTTCACGTCCACTCTAATGGTGTGGAGCCCGGTGGCTCCGTTGGGGGCGGCAGGGCGGCTCTGCTCGTCCTGGACATGGCCGGAAAGGTCCGTTGCCCTGACCTGGATTTCGTATTGCCCTTCCGTCAGGTCCAATCCCAGCTTCCACTGGTACCAGATGTCCCGGGAGATTCCTTCCGCCAGTTCAGCTTGCTGCCACGGGCCCCGGTTCACCCTCAGCTCCACCTTCCCGATGCCGGTGTGCTGCGCCCAGGCCACGCCTCCGAACAGCACCCTTCCCGACTTCACGGGGCGCCCGCCACGCGGCACATCGATCCTCGAGGAGGTCTTGATGGGACCCCGTTCCGACCAGCCTCGGGGTGTCCAGTAGGCGACGTCATCCGCGAACCTGGTGACCTTGAGTTGGGTGACCCATTTGGTGGCGGAGACGTAGCCGTAAAGTCCGGGCACCACCAGCCGCACGGGAAAGCCGTGCTCAAGGGGCAGCGGCTCGCCGTTCATTCCAATGGCGAGCAGCGCATCCCTGCCGTCGCTGAGCACCTCAAGGGGCGTTCCTGCGGTCCAGCCGTCGGCGCTCCTTGACAGGACCATGTCCGCGCCGGGCCGGGGGCCTGCCAGTGCGAGGAGCTCGCGGACCGGCCAGCCGAGCCAGCGCGCATTGCCGATAAGGTCGCCGCCCACGCTGTTGGACACGCAGGCGAGGGTTACATGGCGTTCAACCAGGGGTTTGGCCAGGAGATCGGCGAAGGACAGCTCAACCTCCCTGTCCACCATTCCCGTGACCCTCAGGACCCAGGTGGCGGGATCGACGGCGGGAACGGACAGTGCGGTATCGATGCGGTAAAAGTCGGCATTCGGGGTGACCAGCGGGGTGATGCCCTCGACTCCAGCCTCGGCAGTTGCCGGTATGGCCGGAGCCGCTGACGCGGGAGCCGGCAGGGCCACGCGGCCCCGGGCCTCGCTGACGACGGCGGCGGCACCGCGCCAGGCTGCCGCGAGCACGCCGCCGACTGCCGTGAAAGCGGCTCCCCCGGCCAAAGCCTGCAGGAAGCGGCGGCGGGCCGGGGCGGGAGTTGCTAAGGCGGCGGTCGGGGTTGGGGCGGGCGTCGCGGCTGGGTCGGGCTCCGCTGCCTGGCTCCCCCACTCCTGAAGCATGCGGACCAGGAACCGAAGTAGGACGACCGCCACGACGGCGGTGAACACCGCCAGGCTCATTGCGTTGGCATTGGCCTGGGCACGGGTCAGGACGGCCGCAAGGCCGGCCAGGCCAAAGACGCCAACCACGGCGGCGCCGGCGTAGCGCCGCCGGTCCTCCACGACCCCTGCCAGCACCGCGAATCCGGCGATGACCAGCGCCATGCCCGCCAGGAGGGCAACTTTGTCCGCTGTCCCGAACACTGCCACAGCCCAGTCCTTGACACCGGGAGGAACGGCATCGATGACGGCACCGCCCACAGCAGTCACAGGTGACAGCGACGGACTGAACACCGCTGCCAAGAGTTCCCCCAGGACCAGGGCGCTGCCCACCGCGACCGCACCCGCCGCGGCTGCCAGCCACGCGCGGCGCCGTAGCGCCTGCCCATGCCCACTCCGCTGCTCGCGCCCACGTCCATGCCGCAGGGAAGGCGCCGGGCGCTCCGGAAGCCGTGTCCCGCCGTCGTGCGTTGCCTGCCCTGGCTGGGAGCTGTCCACATCTCCAGCATAGATTCGCCGGATACCCGCGTCCCCGTTGCCGGCCACACATTCTGTTTGCCCTGCCCGCACCGTCCCGGGTGTGATGCAGAGCCCATCGTGGCGTAGCCTGAATCCATGAGTGTCCAGCTAGGCATGCCGCAGCCACGGGAGGAAGCGGGCGCAGCGCTGCCGTCCGTCCCGGCGGCCCGCCCCGCCGGCGCTGCTGCCGGACTCGTGGACCGGTACGGCCGCCGGGCCACGGACATGAGGCTGTCCCTGACGGACAAATGCAATCTCCGCTGCACATACTGCATGCCCGCCGAGGGTTTGGAATGGCTCGCCAAGCAGGCAGTGATGTCCGCGGAGGAAATCGTGCGGATCGTGCGGATCGGCGTGGACCAGCTGGGTGTGCGCGAATTGCGCCTGACCGGTGGCGAACCGCTGGTGCGGCACGACCTGGTTGACATCATTGCCTCACTCCGCCGGAACCATCCCGGGCTGCCCATTTCAATGACCACCAACGGTGTGGGGCTGGCGAAGAAAGCCGCTGCATTGAAGGCGGCCGGCCTGACCCGGATCAACGTGTCCCTGGATTCGCTGCACGAGGAAACCTTCACCCAGCTGACCCGCCGGCCGTTCCTGGACCAGGTGCTGGCCGGGGTGGATGCCGCATGGGCGGCAGGTCTTGGCCCCGTCAAGCTCAACGCCGTCCTGATGCGCGGTATCAACGATGCCGAGGCGCCGTCATTGCTCGCATGGGCGCTGGAGCGCGGCTACGAGCTGCGGTTCATCGAGCAGATGCCGCTCGACGCCGACCATGGCTGGACGCGTCGGAACATGATCACGGCCGCCGAGATCCGTGGGCTGCTCTCCTCCGACTTTGTCCTCAGCCCCGACCCCCGCGCCCGTGACGGCGCCCCGGCGGAACGCTTTGAAGTACGACGGCGGGAGGCCGGGTCTGTTTCCGACGTTTTGTCCGGCCCGGTCCTGGGCACGGTGGGGATCATCGCCTCCGTGACCGAACCGTTCTGTTCAGACTGCCGCCGGACCCGGATCACCGCCGAGGGCAAGATCATGAGCTGCCTGTTCTCCCGGGAAGAGATCGACTTGCTGGGGCTCCTGCGTTCGGGAGCCAGCGACGGCGAACTCGCCCAGCGCTGGCAGGACGCCATGTGGCTTAAGCCCAAAGCCCACGGAATGGACCACGTGGGACTCGATGCTCCGGACTTCGTCCAGCCGGACCGCAGCATGAGCGCCATCGGGGGCTGAAACTTTTGAACGTACGTTACTTCGCTGCCGCACGCGCTGCCTCCGGCGTCGAGGAAGAGCGCTTCAACCTGGCGGCGGGTTCCACTGTTGCGGATCTCTTGGAGGCTGTCCTGGCAGTCGAGCGCCCTGAACCGCCCACCGGCACTCCTCCGCTGCCCCGCATCCTGTCCCGGAGCAGCTTCCTCCTCAATGAAGTCGCCGTGCGCGATCATTCGGTTGTGTTGAAGGCCGACGACGTAGTGGATGTGCTGCCTCCGTTCGCCGGGGGCTAGGAGAGTTCTCCTCTGCTTGGCACCCGCAAAATGTCAGACCCCCGTTAGAGGATGTTTCCATGGGAAACGGCGCGGGCACGGCACCAGCGATGGAGGGCATTCAGGCCTCCACCTCCCGCCTGAATGCGCTGTTTCTCGAAGATTCCGCCCTGGAAGCCGGCGGTGGTGCCGCCGCCGGGGTTGATGTGCTCCAGCGCCGCTATGAGCTCCGCCTGGAGCGGATGGCCGTGGCGAAGCAACTCGAAGCGCAGATCGCCGCCGTAAAGGCCGGGGACGCGGCAGAGGCCGTCGGAATCCAGAACGCCATGACCCCGCCGGACGCGCCCGTGCACGAACGGACTTACGCCGAGATGTCGGCGGTTGAGGAAATCGCCGGGGTCCTGACCCTCAGCTCCCCCGCCGCCGGGGTCCTCGTCACCCAGGCCCGCCAACTCGCCACCCTGCCCTTGGCCATGGACGCACTGGCGGCCGGGACCATCACTTGGCAGCACGCGAAAATCCTCGTCGACGAAGCCGATGCCCTCGGCCCTACCGGCGCGGCCGCCCTCGTTGCGCACTTCCTCGACCCCGACGCACCTAAGCCCGCCCGCGGAGCCGCCGCCGGTGAACTCGTACCTAACCGGTTCCGCGCCAAGGTCCGCGGCTGGCGTGAACGCCACCACCCCGAGACCCTGGAGAAGCGCCACAGCAAATGTGCCGCGGACCGGCGGATGGAATACGCCCCGGACCGCGACGGCATGGCCTGGCTCTCGCTCTACCTGCCCGGCAGCACCGCATCCGCCATCTGGAACCGCACCACCGCCCTCGCCCGCGGACTCCAAGGCCCCAATGAGCCCCGGACGCTCACGCAACTGCGGCCAGACGTCGCCGCCCACCTGCTCCTCAGCGCGGGACCAGCCCTTAGCCACGCACAGGAAGGCACCCCAGGCAAAACCGGCACGGCGGAACACAGCACTGTAGAGGGCACCGACGCCCCTGTAGGGCTGGCTTTCCTTTCCGTCAATGACCAAGCAGATGCCGCAACCATCCGCACAGATGCCGCGGGACCAACTGTCGGGGAGGCCTCTGCCGGTGCTGCCACTGACGTCAACAGCGCGTGCGCCGATCTTGCCGACGTTCCGGTGCCCAAGGCGGACGTCCTGGTCACCGTCCCGGTGTTCTCACTCCTCGGTCTCACCGATGAACCCGCAATGCTGGACGGCTACGGCCCCATCCCCGCCTCCATGGCCCGCAAACTCGTCGCTGACGGCGCCGCCTCGTTCCATCGCGTCCTGGTGGACCCGCGGGACGGTGCGCCACTGGAAATCGGCCGTACCAGCTACCGCCTCACCAAAGCCATGAAACAAGCACTCCGCCTCCGCGACGGAAAATGCACCTTCCCCGGCTGCAACAACCGGACTTCGGACAACGAGGCAGACCACCTCCAGGCCTGGCACCACGGCGGAACCACCGGAATCAGCAACCTGGCCCAACTCTGCCCCAAACACCACCGCCTCAAACACAACAGCCGCTGGAAACCCACCCCCGGCAGCAAAACCCAGCCACCCGGCTGGACCTCACCCACCGGCCGCCACTACAAGCCCGAACACCACGACTGGGAACCACCCCACTGGCCGCCTGGACTCCTTGCCGCTGAACCCCCGGGGTCCCAGCCGGCGGAACTTCCGCTTGAAGAGCCAGTGGGCGACAACTTTGTGGATCCCGAGGTCTTTTCGCAAGAGGATTCTGTATGGGTCGACTTCTACGCCATGCCCCCGAAACTGCCCGAGGACCCGCTCAAAGAGTGGGAGTGGGGCTTGGTGCACTGGTGACGTCGCTTTGAACCTGACTGAATCTGCCGCCATCTGGATGAGCCGTCATTTTGGTGTGCTTCGTCTGACCGCGTCAGCTCCGCTGGAACGACGACGTCATGAAGGGAACATAGGCCGGGCCGGTCCCGTCGTCCCCGCCGGACCCGTCCGTTGTGGTGCTTGTGGTCTTGCCGCCACGGGTTCGTAGCTCCGTGATGTGGGTGAGTACGTTGCCGTCGACGCGCAACGTATGGCGGGTCCACCCGGCACCGCCCCGGCGTTCCACCCTAAGGGCGCCGTCATGCCACGTGCAGCGGGCGGCGGCTGCAGGTGCCGGGCCCGCATTATCCACGTAGTACCAAAAAACATCCTGGTGATCCGGGTCGACAGTGAAGATCCCGTGGCCTTCGGAATGCGTCCCGTCCGGTTCCAGGTGGCGGTAGCTCTGGACGACGGCAGATCCGCCAGCCACCGGGGTGTAGGTCACCTCGGCGTCGACGGTCCGTTCGGGCCCCCAGGGACCGGCGGCGAACCGGGTACTCCCCCGCCAGCGGCCCAGGAAAGCGGCCAGAGCTCCCGGCGCACGGCTGGGAGGGGTCCGTTCCACTGTCCCCTCACCTCCAGAGCCAAGTCCTGCCGTTTGCGAGCTAAGTCCTGCCGTTCCGACGCGTCAGAGTCCGAACGTTTCCGTCTCCTCGAATGGTCCGACGACGGTCACAGTCCTGGGAGCGGCAGCGAGTTCGGCCGCCAATTCCTGGACCTGTTCGGTGGTGACAGCTTTGATCAGGCGCAGGGTTTCGTCAATGTCCTGGTACTCGCCGGACACAAGCTCGGCCCGGCCCAGCCGGGACATCCGCGAACCGGTGTCCTCCAGGGCCAACACGATCCCGCCGCCCAGCTGGCCTACCGCCTTGCGGAGTTCGTCCTCGGCGATGCCGTGCTCAGCCAGCTTGTCCAGCTCAACAGCGAGCAGGTCCAGCACCTGCCGTACCTTGGACGGCGTGCAGCCGGCGTACATGCCGAAGTAGCCGGCATCGGCATAGGAGGACGCGAAGGAGTACGTGGAGTACACCAGGCCGCGCTTCTCGCGGATCTCCTGGAACAGGCGTGAGGACATGCCCCCGCCCAGCACGGCATTGAGGACGCTCATGACGTAGCGCCTTTCGTCCGTGGCCACGATCGTGGGGCAACCCATGATGATGTTCGCTTGCTCCACGGCGCGCTTGACGACGTGGAGCCCTGCGGTCCCGGTGATGAGGGCACGTTCGGTGGACCGGCGTTCCACCGGCGCCGCATCGGACTCAAGTGACCAGCCGGCAGACTCAAGCGCATCCACCACAAGGCCGCAGACGACGTCGTGCTCCAGGCCGCCGGCTGCGGTAATCACCAGTTCGTCCGGCCGGTAATAGCGCTGGTAGTGCTCCCACACAGAATCACGGGCCACCGCCTTGATGGCATCCGGTGTGCCGCCAATGGGGCGTCCCAGCGGATGGCTGCCCAGGACGGCTGAGACAAAGTGTTCGTGGGCGACGTCCGTGGGGTCGTCGCTGTCCATGGCGATTTCCTCAAGGATGACATCGCGTTCCTGCTCCATCTCGGCAGGATCGATGACGGCGCCTGTGATCATGTCCGCAATGACGTCGATGGCCATCGGCAGGTCGGAGTCCAGGACCCGTGCGAAGTAGCACGTGCTTTCCTTCGCCGTGGCCGCGTTCGACTCGCCGCCCACCTCGTCAAATGCAGAGGCGATCTCCAGCGCAGTCCGGCGCTTGGTTCCCTTGAACAGGAGGTGCTCGAGGAAATGCGTTGAGCCGTGCTGGCCCGGGGCCTCATCGCGGGAACCGACCCCCACCCAAAATCCGATGGTGGCCGACCGCTGCCCGGGCATCGCCTCGGTCAGTACCCGCACTCCGCCGGGCAGCACCGAACGCCGCACTTCGGAGCCGCCGTCGGCCCCGTGGACCAGGGTATCGCCGCGGTGGTTCTGCTCAAGCGGCAGGGGTACAACAGTCATTGAGGCCTTTCAAGAGGGGCAGCCGGGATCTGGCTGCCATCGTAACAGCGGCGGGGGGGGGGGGGGGGCCCACCCCCCCCCCCCCCCGCCTCTTCATGCTGCGGGCGAGCCCGCTGTGCGGTGTGCTAGACCTCTGCGCCTTCAGCGGGCTCCGTGGCGTGAACGCGCTCGGTCTCCCCGGCGCCTTCCTCTTCAGCCACTACCGGAGACAGCGACAGCTTTCCGCGGTCATCGATCTTGGTGATTTCCACCTGGACCTTCTGGCCCACCGAGACAACGTCTTCGACGTTGTCCACGCGCTTGCCGCCTGCGATCTTGCGCAGCTCGGAGATGTGCAGGAGGCCGTCCTTGCCCGGGGTCAGCGAAACGAAGGCACCGAAGGTGGTGGTCTTGACGACCGTACCCAGGTAGCGCTCGCCGATTTCCGGGACCTGCGGGTTGGCAATGGCGTTGATGGCGGAACGCGCTGCTTCTGCCGACGGGCCGTTGGTGGCGCCAATGTAGACCGTGCCGTCGTCCTCGATGGAGATGTCGGCGCCGGTGTCTTCCTGGATCTGGTTGATCATCTTGCCCTTGGGGCCGATGACCTCGCCGATCTTGTCCACGGGGATCTTCACGGCGATGACGCGCGGTGCGAACTCGGAGAGCTCGTCCGGGGTGTCGATGGCCGAGTTGATGACCTCGAGGATGTGCAGGCGTGCCTCGCGGGCCTGCTTCAGGGCTGCTGCCAGCACGGAAGCGGGGATGCCGTCGAGCTTGGTGTCAAGCTGGATGGCGGTAACGAACTCGGAGGTACCGGCAACCTTGAAGTCCATGTCGCCGAAGGCATCTTCGGCACCAAGGATGTCGGTCAGCGCAGCGTAGCGGGTCTGGCCGTCCACCTGGTCGGAGACCAGGCCCATGGCGATGCCGGCGACGGCGGCCTTCAGGGGCACACCTGCGTTCAGCATCGAGAGGGTGGAGGCGCAAACGGAGCCCATCGACGTCGAACCGTTGGAACCGAGGGCTTCGGATACCTGGCGGATGGCGTACGGGAACTCCTCGCGGGACGGCAGGACCGGCACGAGCGCGCGCTCAGCCAGGGCACCGTGGCCGATTTCGCGGCGCTTCGGCGAACCGACGCGGCCGGTCTCGCCGGTGGAGTACGGCGGGAAGTTGTAGTTGTGCATGTAGCGCTTGGTCTTCACCGGAGACAGCGAGTCGATCTGCTGTTCCATCTTCAGCATGTTCAGCGTGGTGACGCCCATGATCTGGGTTTCACCACGTTCGAAGATGGCCGAACCGTGAACGCGCGGCAGGACCTCGACCTCGGCGGTGAGCTGGCGGATGTCCGTGAGGCCACGCCCGTCAATGCGGATCTGGTCCTTCAGGATGCGCTGGCGCACAACGTGCTTCGTGACCGAGCGGAACGCTGCGGACAGCTCCTTCTCGCGGCCTTCGAACTGGCCGGCGAGGGAGGCGGTGACCTCGTCCTTCAGGGCGTCCGAAGCGTTGTCGCGCTCCTGCTTGTCCGCGATCTGGAAGACAGCGGCGAGCTTCTCAGCGGCAGCGGCCTCGACGGCGGCGTAAACATCGTCCTCGTAGTCCAGGAAGACCGGGAATTCAACGGTCGGCTTGGCAGCGCGGGCGGCGAGGTCGGCCTGGGCTTCGCACAGTGCCTTGATGAACGGCTTGGCAGCCTCGAGGCCCTCGGAGACAACCTCTTCGGTGGGGGCGGTGGCGCCCTGTTCCTTGATGAGGTTCCAGGAGTTGTCGGTGGCTTCGGCTTCGACCATCATGATGGCGACGTCGTCACCGGCAATGCGGCCGGCAACCACCATGTTGAAGACGGAGTGCTCCAGCTGGGAGTGCTTGGGGAAAGCCACCCACTGTGAACCGTTTTCGTCAGCAACCAGGGCAACGCGGACGCCGCCGATGGGGCCGGAGAACGGCAGGCCGGACAGCTGCGTGGACATGGAGGAGGCATTGATGGCCACCACGTCGTAGAGCTCGTCCGGGTTGATCGCCAGGACGGTGACCACGATCTGGACCTCGTTCCGCAGGCCCTTGATGAAGGCGGGGCGCAGCGGGCGGTCCATCAGGCGGCAGGCCAGGATGGCTTCGGTGGACGGGCGTCCTTCACGGCGGAAGAACGAGCCCGGGATGCGGCCGGCAGCGTACATGCGCTCTTCGACGTCGACCGTCAGCGGGAAGAAGTCAAAGCCTTCACGCGGGTGCTTGCCTGCAGTGGTGGCGGACAGCAGTGCAGTGTCATCGTCGATGTACACCATGGCTGCGCCGGCTGCCTGCTTGGCAAGGCGCCCGGTTTCAAAGCGGATTACGCGCTTGCCGAAACGGCCATTGTCAATGACTGCTTCCGAGAACTGGATTTCGGGACCCTCCAAGAGAGTCACCTCCGTTTCTGTTTTACGGAAGTCCAGCCGCATCAACCCAGCCAGCATCTGTCTACTGGCCCTGCACCCGGTCATCGATCGAGACCCACGGGCCGCCGGCTTCAGTCAACGAAGCCGTTCCCGGGGATCACTACCGAGGACCGCGAATGCGTGATGCGGTTGATCCTCCTGTTTAGTTTTTCTTTTGAAGAAGGCGGCCCGTTCCATGCTGGAATGGGCCGCCCCTAAGTCCGACTAGCGGCGCAGGCCGAGGCGCTCGATGAGCGAACGGTAGCGGGCGATGTCAGTCTTCTTGAGGTAGCCCAGCATGCGCTTGCGACGACCAACCATGGCCAGCAGACCGCGCTGGGTGTGGTAATCGTGCTTGTGCTCCTTCATGTGCTCAGTCAGATCCTTGATCCGCTGGGTCAGGACGGCAACCTGGACCTCCGGCGAACCGGTGTCGCCTTCGCCGGTTGCGTATTCCTTGATGATGGACTGCTTTACAGCGGCGTCAAGTGCCACAATAACTCCTAGGGATGTGCCGTGAGGGCCCAGGTCAGTAACTCACTGCCGGGTCTGCCGCCGCAGCCGTTGCCGGAAAACCGGGGCGGGCCGTACGCAACAGGAACCAGCCGCCACGGACTGCAGCTGGATCCATCGTCCAGTTTACCGGCCACTGCCTAATGTTGTCGAAACAGCCCCGTTATCCCTGCAGGCAGTCCCGCATAGCCGCCATGCCCCGCAGAACCTCCTGGTAGCTGGTGCTCAGCGGCGAAAGGCCCACGCGGATACCGCGCGGAGCGCGGAAGTCCGGGATCACGTCCCGGTCCCACAGCGCCTGTACTGTCGCCTTGGTGAAATCCGGATGGTCGATGGTGATGTGGCTGCCGCGCTCTGCCGGATTCCGCGGTGAGGCAAGTTCAGCGCCCAGCGGCGCGAGCCAGGCATCAAAGACCTCGACGGCGAAGGCCGTGAGCTTCTCCGCCTTGGCCCGGATGGCGGCCATGGACGCTTCTTCAATGACATCGAGGGTGCCCTGCATGGCCAGCATCCCGAAGATCGCCGGCGTTCCGCTGAGGAACCCGCGGATTCCGGCTGCCGGCTCATAGCCGGCAGCCATTTCGAACGCGTCCTTGCGACCCATCCATCCCCAGATCGGCTGGTTGAGCGACGCCAGGTGGCGCTGGTTCACGTACGCGAAGGCCGGTGACCCCGGTCCGCCGTTGAGGTATTTGTAGGTGCAGCCGGCGGCGAAGTCGGCGCCGGCACTGTCCAGGGCGATCTCCACTGACCCCGCGGAGTGGCACAGGTCCCACACAACCAGCGCGCCGGCGTCGTGCACTGCGGCCGTGATGGCCGGGAGGTCCGCCAGGTGGCCCGAGCGGTAGGCGATCTGGCTCAGGAGTACGACGGCGGTACGCGGCCCGGTTGCCTGGCGCACCTGTTCAACGGTCACCCCGGCGGCCGGATCCGCCTGGATCCAGCGCAGGGTAAGTCCCTCCTCCAGTGCAATGCCCTCGACGAGGTACCGGTCCGTGGGGAAGTTCTCTGTGTCAAGGACCAGCTCGTTGCGGTCCGGATCGGCAACCGCTGCGAGGGCGGCACGGATCAGCTTGTAGAGCACCACGGTGGTGGAGTCGGCGATGATGGTCTGGCCCGGCGCGGCGCCGAGGACTGCCCGTCCGAGCTGGTCGCCGATGGACTGCGGCAGGCCCAGCCACTGCTCGTCCCAGCCGCGGATCAGCCGCCCTCCCCAGTCGTCGCGGATGAAGGTTGCGATGTCCTCCGCGGTCCGCTTCAGCGGCCGGCCCAGTGAGTTTCCATCGAGGTAGGACACGGCCGTGTCGGTGCCGATGAAGTGCTCGCGGTAGTGCCCCAGCGGATCCTCCCGGTCGAGTTCCGCGGCCCGTTGCTGCAACTGCTCCGCAGCCGGCGCAGTTGCATTCTCCTGGTGGATGCTCATTGTCCGATCTCCGTCCTGACAGCGAAAAGTTCCGGGAAGAAGGTCAGTTCGAGGGCCTTCTGGAGGAACGCAGCACCGCTGGATCCGCCGGTCCCGGATTTCATGCCGATGGTCCTTTGAACGGTCCGCAGGTGCCGGAAGCGCCACAGCTGGAAGTTGTCTTCCAGGTCCACCAGTTCCTCGCAGGCCTCGTAAGCCCCCCAGTTGCCCGCCGCGTTCTCGTAGATGTGCTTGAACAGCGGCACCAGTTCCGGCGTGTACTCGTGCGCTTTGGTGACGTCCCGTTGCAGGACGGACGCCGGCACATCAAAACCCTGCCGGGAGAGGTAGGCGAGGAATTCGTCGTAGATGCTGGGAGCCGCCAGCAGTTCCTCAAGCATGGCGTGCGCCTCCGGGTCCGACTCGAACACCGGGAGCATCTTGCGGTTCTTGTTGCCCAGCACGAACTCCACTGCGCGGTACTGGCTCGACTGGAAGCCGGAGGAATTGCCGAGGAAGCCGCGGAATTGGGAGTACTCGGTAGGGGTGAGGGTGGCCAGGACGGACCACTGCTCGGTGAGGGTTTTCTGGATGTGCTTCACCCGGGCAATGCCTTTGAGCGCCGACCCCAGGTCGTCTGCCCGGAGCCAGGCGGCGGCGCTGCGCAGTTCATGGAGCACCAGTTTCAGCCACAGTTCCGTGGTCTGGTGCTGGATGATGAAGAGAAGTTCATCGTGGTGTTCGGGCTTGCTGACCGGCTGCTGCGCGCTCAGGAGGGTTGGGAGCTGCAGGTAGGACGCGTAGCTCATCCGCGAGCTGAAGTCGCGGACAATCCCCTTGTCCAGCTTCCGGGTGTTCTTCTCGACGGACACGGGTACTGCCTTTCGTTGGTGGCGGCCTAGCGCCTTGCCAGCAGCCCGTGTGCCTGGATGACGTCCAGGCGCATCTGCTCCACGAGTGCCTCCGGCCCACGGTAAGCCACCATGCCCCGGAGCCGGGCAACAAATTCCACAACTACTGTCTGGCCGTAGAGATCGAAGTCCTCCACGTCCTCCTTGGGCCGGTCGATCACGTGGGCCTCCACCTGGCGGCTGACGCCGTCGAACGTGGGGTTCGACCCTACGGAAATGGCCGCGGGCCACCGGGTACCGGCCTGGTCCACCAGCCAGCCGGCGTAGATGCCGTCGGCAGGGATCAGGCCGCTGGCGTTGCTGGCGAGGTTGGCGGTGGGAAAGCCAAGTGCGCGGCCGCGTGCGGCGCCGTGGACAACCTCGCCGCGCATCCGGTGCGGACGCCCCAGGACAGCGGACGCCGTGGCGACGTCGCCTTCCTGCAGGGCCTCCCGCACCCAGGTGGAGGAGCAGCGGCGGTCCGTGCCGTCGTCGTCATGCAGGGGGTAGCCCTCAGAGCCGAACTCGCTGATCACCTGCACCTCAAACCCGAACTTCTGGCCGAGGGCCTTCATGGTGTCCAGGTCCCCCGAGTTGTTGCGTCCGAAGCGTACGTCGTGGCCGATGACCACATGGCCGGCGTGCAGGCAGTCCACCAGATACTGCTCCACGAACTCTTCAGGGGTGAGGCTGGCCAGGTCCAGCGAATACTTCATGACCAGGATGGCGTCCAGGCCCAGCTCCCCCAGCGCCTCGAGCTTGTCCTGCAGGCCCATGATCAGCTCGGGCGCGGACTCGGGACGGTGGACCAGGGCCGGGTGTGGATCGAAGGTGACCACAACAGCTTTGGACCTTGTGATCCGGGCCGTGCGGACCAGTTCGGAGAGCACCTGCTGGTGTCCCCGGTGCACTCCGTCAAAGTTTCCGATGGTGACAACAGATGGGCCGAAGTCCGCCGGGACCTCGGACGGATCGTTCCAGATGTAGACCATCACCCTCGCCTTAAACGCTTGCAAGTATCAATGTTCGGGCCGGTACCGGCCGCGGAACTCTCTAAGATTACCTGCATTCGCCTGGCCAACTTTGCCAAGCCGGGCGGGTGCCGGGAAAGCAGCGGGTTTGGCTGTTACGGTTCCGCCGGTGCCGCCGGAGCATCGCCCGGCGCAGCCGCTGTGAACAGGCGGATCAAGCCGTCCACTTCCTGCGCGGCAGTGGCGGGATGCCGGAAGTGCTGGTGGGGCCGGATGGTGTAGTGGGTCCTGCGCCCCACCCTTGTCCGCAGCAGATAGCCCGCACTTTCAAGGTCCTTGAGGATCTGCAGGGCGGCCCGGGTGGTGATGCCCACCCGCTCAGCGATGTCTGCAACCAGGATGTCCGGCTCCCGTGCCACGGACAGCAGGACATGCCCGTGGTTGGTGAGGAAGGTCCAGGCAGGCCGGGCAGGCCCGCCTGGACCCGGAGCCTCCTGACCGCTGTCGGCGGAACGTTCAGCTGTCATGGATGCTCCATCGTTTGGGGGTCACAGGTGGCTGGACCTGTTGGGCTGCCTGCGGCGCCACAGCGGTTCCAGGGCTTCCAGGTCCTCGGGGGCGGCGGATCCAAACGGTGCGCGCTCCGGTGCGGGCAGCGGACGGCGCTCCTGGCCCCGTGTTGCCCACAGGCTGGCTCCTACCGACACGGAGAGGATCGCGGCAATAACTGCCAGGGACACCGGAGTGGGGATGTAGTAGATATCGATCTTCAGGAACATCTTGATGCCCACCCAGATCAGGACGAGGGCCAGGCCGGTCTTCAGGTAGATGAACCGGTGGATAAGGTCCGCCAGGAGGAAGTACATGGCGCGAAGGCCCAGGATGGCGAAGGCATTCGCGGTGAACACCAGGAACACGTCATCGGTGACGGCGAAGATGGCAGGAATCGAATCGACGGCGAAGATGATGTCAGTCGCCTCGACGAGGACCAGGACCGCGAGCAGCGGAGTGGCCAGGAGCACGCCGCGGCGCCGGATCAGGAACCTCTGCCCGTGGAAGTCGTCCGTCATGGGCACGTGCCGTCGGAAGAACTTCAATGCCCGGGACTTCTCCGGATCCACGTGGTCGTTACGGTGCCGGATCATTCGGTAGCCGGTGATGAGCAGGAACGCGGCGAACAGGTAGAGCACCCACCCGGCGCTGGCGATGATGGCGGCGCCGGCCGCAATGAAGATGCCTCGGAACACCAGGGCACCGAGGACACCGAAGAACAGGACGCGGTGCTGGTACTCCCGCGGTACGGCGAAGTACGTGAAGATGATTGCCCAAATAAACACGTTGTCCACGGCGAGGGACTTTTCAATCAGGTAGCCGGCAAAGTACTGCTGGCCAAACTCCGCACCGTACAGCTGCCACACCAGGACACCGAAACCAACGCCAAAGGCCACCCAGACGGCGGACCACAGCGCCGCCTCCCGCACGCCGATCACGTGCGCCTTGCGGTGGGCAAAGAGGTCCGAGGCAAGCATCAGGACGATAAAGAGCAGGACAGCCAGCCAGCCCCACAGGGGAACATACATGAAGGAACCCACTTCCAGTCAGATAAACCAACCGGAGGTCTTTCCCGGCTCCCGCGGGAGCCTGCTTCACCGGGCCGCTCAGGGGCGGCCGGACTGACGACGAAGCATTCGGGGATACTCCCCTCCATACGAAATAGTGAAGCAGACTTCATGTGTCCGGACAAGGGTTCTTGACGAGGTTTCCGGACGAAGTTTCAGGCGCCTTTCGCGGCCGCGGCCTGGTGGAAAGCGTGCCTCAGGCAGCGGCCCGTGCACCCGGGCGCCGCCGGTACAGCCATACCAGGCCCAGGACGGGCAGCAGCAACGGAATGAAGGCGTAGCCCCGGCCGAACAGCGACCAGACCGTCTCGTGCGGGAACTGGACGGGGTCGAAGAGGCTCAGGGCGCCCACCACCAGCACGCCCACCAGTTCAACCAGCACCGCGGCAACCGAAACCTTGAACCAGGTGGTGCCGGCTTTGGCCAGCGACACGGTGGCCACCACGTACACGAGGGCCGCGAAGGCGGACAGCAGGTAAGCGAGCGGAGCCTCTGAGAACTTGGTGAGGATCTGGTAGCCGGCACGGGCGGACGCCGAGATGGCAAAGACGGCGTACACGGCGATGAGCAGCCGCCCCGGGCCGGTATTGCGGCTGTTGACGCCGGCTTGGCTGTTGCCCGGGGTGTGCCCTCCGGCGGCGCTTGTTGCCTGCTGGTCTTTCACGTTGTGTGCTTCTTCCACTTCAGTACCAGATCTGGTTCATGCGGGCCGCCATCACCAGTGCGGTGACGCCGACGGCGGCCAGGACAAAGTTACTCCATCTGGTCCGCTCCAGGATGGACCAGTAGACGGCAGCCGGCGGCAGGAGCATGGCCGTGACCAGGTACCCCCAGAATTCCCATGCCTCGCCGGCGATGGGTTCGCCGGCGATGACCCGGATGATCGAGCCCACCAGGTAGACCAGGAGGGAGACCTCCACCGCCGCCACGGACAGGATAGTGACGTCGTTCGGCGCCTTCTTGAGGATTCCTGCCGTGAGGCACACGCCCGTGGACAGGAGCCCGACCACCAGGATGATGTAGAAATAGGCGTCCACGCTCAGCCTTCACCGGGGGTGCGGGTTGCGGAGCTGCCGTTGCCCGGGGCAAACACCAGCACGGGCTTGGCGAAGCTGCCGGCATCGGCAAGCAGTGCCACCAGGCTCCCGTCCGGTGCGAAGGCGGCGGCCGGGTGGTCGGCGGTGGCCGCCGCGGGACTGCCCGGGGCGGCGCCGGCAGCGATCCTCCGGCCGAAGGAGATCTCGGTGGCTTCCTCCGCGGTCAGCTCACGGTTGGGCATCAGTGCCCGGGCAGCCTGCGACATTTCGAGGACGTTGAGTTCCTCGGCGAGCTGCTCGAGCGTGCGCGCCTGTTCCAGGGAGTACGGGCCCACATGGGTCCGGCGGAGCGCGGTCAGGTGCCCGCCCACTCCCAGCGCCTTGCCCAGGTCACGGGCGAGGGCGCGGATGTAGGTTCCGGAGGAGCACTCCACGGTGACGTCCAGGTCCACGACGTCCGCTTCCGGGTCCCGCCGGATGCCGTGCACCTCGAAGCGGTGGATGGTGACGGGGCGGGCGGCAAGCTTCACGTCTTCACCCGAGCGCACCCGGGCATAGGCGCGTTCACCGTTGACCTTGATGGCGCTGACACTGCTGGGCACCTGCTGGATGGCGCCTGTGAGCGCGGCGACGCCGTCGTGGATTGCCTGCTCACTGACCCCCGAAGTGCCTGCCGTGGCAGTAACTTCGCCTTCGGCGTCGTCCGTGACGGTGGTCTGGCCCAGCCGGATGGTGGCGGTGTAGGTCTTGGAGGTGCCCACGATGTAGGTGAGCAGCCGGGTGGCCTTGTTGATGCCCACCACCAGGACGCCCGTGGCCATGGGGTCGAGGGTTCCGGCGTGCCCTACTTTCCGGGTACCTGCGAGGCGCCGCATCCGGCCAACCACGTCATGGCTGGTCCATCCCTGCGGCTTGTCCACTATCACCAGTCCAGAAAGCACGCCTCCCAGTATATCGGCGCTGGTTGATGCCCCGGCGCACGCCCTGCAGCAATCTGCAACGGCCTGCACCGGCACTAGGATGGCAGGCATGCCTGAGCTTGCCGCCCATGTCCGCGACGTGCCCGTCAACCAGATCCGCGAGATCACCGAAGCCGCGTGGCGGACTCCCGGCGCCCTGGTGCTCAGCATCGGCGAACCCGGTTTTCCGCTCCCCCGGCACGTCCTGGATGCAGGCATGGCGTGCCTGGACAGGGACGAGACCAACTACACCCCTAACGCGGGCATCCCGGGGCTGCGCGAGGCGTTCGCGGCCCGGTTCCGGGAGCAGCAGGGCTGCGACATTGCCGCGGACCGGGTGTATGTGGTGGACGGAGCGCAGCAGGGCCTGCACTTTGCCATGAGCCTGATGCTCTCCACCGGTGACGAAATCCTGGTCCCCAACCCTGGCTATCCCACGTTTGCCATGACCAGCCGCCTGCTGAACGCTGTTCCGGTGGGTTATCCGTTGTACCCGGACCACGGCTTCCAGCCCAGGCCCGGCGATATCGAGGCGCTGGTGACCGGCCGGACACGGGTGCTGGTCCTGAACTCTCCTTCCAACCCGCTCGGCGCCGTGCTGGCTGAGGACCTCACCCGCGACCTGATGGACCTGGCCCGCCGGCACGATCTGTGGGTCATCTCTGATGAATGCTACGAGGCATTCACCTACGACGTGCCGCACATCAGCCCTGCCAGGTTCGACGGCGATACGCCGGAAGATGCCCGGGTCTTCACTTCGCTGACCCTGTCCAAGACGTACGGGCTCACCGGGCTGCGGATCGGGGCACTGATTTGCCCGCCCGGGATCAAGCAGGAGATGGACAACGTGATGGAGTCGATCGTCTCCTGCGTCGCGTCACCGTCCCAGTACGCCGCGCTCGCCGCCCTGACCGGACCGCAGGACTACGTCCAGCACGCGCACCGGCACTATCGGGCAAACCGGGACGCCGCATCCGCCGTCCTCGATGCCAAGGGAATCCCCTACCTGAAGGCACAGGGAGCCTTCTATTTGTGGGCGGATGTTTCCCACGCCAGCGGCGGGGACGTCCGCAGCTGGGTGCGCCGCTTCCTTGCGGATTCCGGCGTTGCCGTGGCGCCGGGGACTGCATTCGGTTCCATCGGCGAGGGCTGGGTCCGGGTTGCGCTGTGCGGAAAGCAGGATGACCTCGTAGAGGGCCTGAACCGGCTGCCCGGCCGTCACGGCTGAAGGGGCCGGTCCGGCTAGCTCCGGCTTCCGGACAGGGCCCGGTCCAGCCACGTCCGCAAAGCCTCCGCGGGAGCAGCCCCGGCCTGGCGCGCTGCCACCTTGCCGTCCACCAGGACCATCAGCGTGGGAATGGCCTGCACGTCGAACCTCCGGGACAGGCCCGGCGACTTGTCGACGTCCACCTTGACGAGCTTGATCCGGCCCGGCCGTTCCCTGGCCAGCTTGTCCAGCACGGGGCTGACCATCCGGCAGGGACCGCACCAGGCCGCCCAGAAGTCCACCAGCACCGGAACCGGCGATTGCTCGGCGACGGCGGAAAAGTCCGCGTCCCCCGCGTCCACAATCCAGGGCAGGTCAGCTTTGCAGTTGCCGCACCGCGGCCGGCCGGCCGCCTGCGCCGGGACCCGGTTGGTCTTGCCGCAGGCCGGGCAGGCAGTGAGCGCAGCTTCCATTCCTAATACTCCTTTTTGTCTTCAAACGCGCCCCACGCCTGGAACGGCGCGTCCGACGACGGGATGTCGCTTCGGGTGACGGGCAACAGTTCCGGCCGGGTCCCGTCGAAGTACTCGTAGAAGACGGCGTCGTCGAAACCGGCCGCGGCCGCGCCATGGCGGTCTGCGGCGAAATGGACGCGGTCGATCCGGGCCCAGAGCGCGGAGGCAAGGCAGAGCGGGCACGGTTCGCAGCTTGCATAGAGGACCGCTCCCTGCAGGTCATAGTTGGCTATCGCCGTTGCTGCCGCCCGAATGGCCACCACTTCGGCGTGGGCGGTGGGATCGTTGTCGCGGGTGACGCGATTAACGCCTTCGTGCACCCGCCCGTCCGCCGTCACAACAATCGCTCCGAACGGTCCGCCTCCTTCGCCGACGTTCCTGGTGGCCAGTTCCACGGCCTGCTCCAAGTACCTTGCGGTGTGGTCAGTGTCATTCGGCTCGGTCATAGCTTGATCCTAGCCAAGGGGTTGGCGTTAGGGGACGAAATAGGGGGCGGAATAGGGGGAAATCGCGGCGACAAACCGGCGGTCGGGGGCATACTCTGGCGGCCAGGGGTCCCTGAATCATTTCCTCCCGTGAGGCTTCATATCCCGGCCCACTTTTGGGCGCCAACCCCGGAGTACCCAATGACGAGAAGGCTAACCATCATCGCCTGCGTGGCGGCTGCAGCCGTCATCGCACCGGCAGCTCCGTCCTGGGCCCGCGACGAAGCCCAGGACCAGGACGTCCTGGCCGACGGCCTCGTTTCGCCCCTGCATCTGGCCGTGGGAACAAACAAGTCGGTCTACGTCACCCAGGACTTCGCGGGGACGCTGAGCCGCGTGGACCGTGACAGGACTGTCGATGCCGTTTACCAGGCTCCGGAAGGCTGGGGCGTGGCCGGGGTGGAAACACGTGGCGCCACGGCCTTCTTCCTTGAAGCCAAGGGGGCGGGCCAAGGTGTGCCGGCGGCGTTGGGCGGGTACCTGAAATCGATCCGCCCCGGAGGCGAGGCCGATACCATAGCGGACCTCGCTGAATACGAGCGGACCATCAACCCGGACGCCGGCCAGCATTACGGTTTCGCCTCCGGCACAAGCGGCCAGTGCCTTGAGGAAGCCGCCGGCATCCCGGATGCCCCGCCGCCCCAGTACACAGGCGCCCTGGATTCAAATCCGTACGCCACCTACGTGCAGGCCAACACGGCCTACGTGGCTGATGCCGGAGCGAACGCAATCCTCAAGGTCAACATCAGCTCGGGCGACATCACCACACTGGCGGTCCTGCCGCCGCGGCCCGCAGTGCTCACGGCGGAAGCTGCGGCCACGCTGGGGGCGCCTGGCTGCGCAGGGTTCGAGTACGCATTCGAGCCTGTTCCCACGGATGTGGAAATGGGTCCGGACGGCTGGCTGTACGTGTCGTCCCTGCCCGGCGGCCCGGAGGTCCCCTCGCTTGGTGACCGCGGCGCGATCTTCAAGGTCAATCCCTGGACCGGCCAGACGAAGCTCTGGGTCGACTACATCCTCAGCCCCACGGGCCTGGCAGTGGCGAATAACGGCGACGTGTACGTTGCATCGCTTTTCGGCAACCAGATCCTGAGGTTCATCGCATCGAAGGGACACCGTACCGAGTTCCTCGCAGTCGAATCACCGGCGGACGTCGAGATCCGCGGGGGCACGCTGTACGCCACGGTGAACGCATTGGCTGGACCCCCGCACGGTCCCGGCGGGGCGCCCGCGGGGCCGCCGGCCGGGAAGGTCATCGAGGCCGACCTCCGCTAGCGGGCGATAGAGATCTTCTGGGAAGCAGAAGGCCCGGACCGCACATAGCGGTCCGGGCCTTCTGCTGCGCTCAACGGTTACTTGTGGCCGTCTTCGTCGAGTTCCTCGTCGTCACCGAGGTCAAGGTCCTCTTCGTCGAAGTCGTCCTCGTCGATGTCCACATCAGCGGAAGCGTCACTCTTGTAGGGGTCGGCGTCGCCCGCGTGCTTTGCCTGGGCGGCAAGCGCGGCCACCTCGGCGTCACGCTTCTTGGCCTCCCGCAGCAGTTCCTCCAGGTTGGAGGCAACCACGGGAATCTGGTCGGCGACGAATTCGAGGCTGGGAGTCAGCCGGACGGTAATGTTCCGGCCAACCTCCTGCCGAAGCACCCCCTTGGCCTTCTCCAGTCCCTTGGCGGCGTCAGCCTGGACAGCCTGGTCGCCAAAGACGGTGTAATACACAGTGGCATGCTGCAGATCATTGGTCACCCGGGCATCAGTGACGGTAATGCCCTCCAGCCGAGGATCCTTAACCTTCCGGCCCAGGGCCTCAGCAACAACAACCTTAATCCGCTGCGCCAACTTGGCAGCACGTGCCGGATCAGCCATGAACAACTCCTAAAGAAAAAAATTTGGGACGTACGACGGCGCGAGGACAGTTCCGCTTTTGAGTTGCCTTCACTGCCGCGCGCCTTGGTAAGTCAGGGACGATGCCGGAGAGTTTTGGGGGCGCCCGGGAGTGGCATCGGGCCTACCGGAGCTGGGCGGCAGAGGATCGCAAGATCCTTGGCCGCCCTGCGTCGGGGCGGGGCGCCTCGGAGTTTTGGGGGCGCCCGGGAGTGGCATCGGGCCTACCGGAGCTGGGCGGCAGAGGATCGCAAGATCCTTTGCCGCCCAGCGTAGGGGCGGGGCGCCCCCAAAACTCGGAGGCTCCCGGCCGCTAGTGCGAAACCAGCCTAAACGCGCGGCTTCTCACGCATCTCGAAGGTTTCGATGATGTCACCTTCGTTGATGTCGTTGTACGACCCAAGGCCGATACCACACTCGAAGTCCGTGCGGACCTCGGTGGCGTCGTCCTTGAAGCGCTTGAGCGTCTCAACGGTGAGGTTGTCACCGATAATCTTGCCGTCGCGGCTGATGCGTGCCTTGCTGTTACGGCGGATGATGCCGGAGCGGACGATCGAGCCTGCAATGTTTCCGAACTTGGAGGAGCGGAAGACTTCGCGGACCTCGGCGGTACCCAGCTGGAATTCTTCGTATTCCGGCTTGAGCATGCCCTTGAGCGCCATCTCGATGTCATCAATTGCGGAGTAGATGACGGAGTAGAAGCGCATGTCCACGCCTTCGCGGTCTGCCAGTTCGGCAACGCGCTCGGCAGGCTTGACGTTGAAGCCGATGATGACGGCGCTGTCCACTGTTGCCAGGTTGACGTCGTTCTGCGTGATGGCACCAACACCGCGGTGGATGACGCGCAGCTGCACGCCTTCGCCGACGTCGATCTTGAGCAGGGCGTCTTCGAGGGCTTCCACGGCACCGGACACGTCACCCTTGAGGATGAGGTTGAGGGTGTCGATCTTGCCTTCGGCGACGGCCTGGTCGAAGTCTTCCAGGCTGATGCGCTTGCGGCGCTTGGCCAGTGCGGCGTTGCGGTCCGCGGCTTCGCGCTTCTCGGCGATCTGGCGGGCGGTGCGCTCGTCAGCGGTCACGAAGAAGGTGTCGCCTGCACGCGGGACGTTTGACAGACCCAGCACCTGGACGGGGCGGGACGGGCCGGCCTCGGTCAGGGCGCTGCCGTCGTCGTCGAACATTGCGCGGACGCGGCCGTGGGCCGTGCCTGCAACGATGGTGTCGCCGACGCGCAAGGTACCGGACTGCACCAGGACGGTGGCAACCGCACCGCGGCCCTTGTCCAGGTTGGCTTCGATCGCGATACCGCGGGCGTCCTTGTTCGGGTTGGCGCGCATGTCCAGGGCAGCGTCCGCGGTGAGCAGGACGGCCTCGAGCAGCTCGTCGATGTTGAGGTTCTGGCGGGCAGAGACCTCCACGAACATGGTGTCGCCACCGTACTCTTCCGGAACCAGGCCGTACTCGGTCAGCTGGCCGCGGACCTTCTCCGGGTTGGCGCCTTCCTTGTCGATCTTGTTCACGGCCACAACGATCGGCACGTTGGCCGCCTGTGCGTGGTTGAGGGCTTCAACGGTCTGCGGCATAACGCCGTCATCCGCTGCGACCACCAGGATGGCGATGTCGGTGACCTTCGCACCACGGGCACGCATGGCGGTGAACGCCTCGTGGCCCGGGGTATCGATGAAGGTGATCTTCCGGTCGTCGCCTTCATGGTTGTGCGTGACCTGGTAGGCACCGATGTGCTGGGTGATTCCACCGTGCTCGCCGGCCATGACGTCGGACTTGCGGATGGCATCGAGCAGGCGGGTTTTACCGTGGTCCACGTGGCCCATGACGGTGACAACCGGAGGACGGGCCTCAAGTTCTTCGTCGCCTTCGGCTTCGAGCTCGGCATCGAAGTCAATGTCGAACCCGGACAGCAGCTCGCGCTCCTCGTCTTCCGGAGACACAACCTGGAGCTTGTAGCCCAGCTCCTCGCCCAGCAGGGCAAAGGTCTCTTCATCCAGCGACTGCGTGGCCGTGGCCATTTCACCGAGGTGGAAGAGGACAGTCACCAGCGCGGCGGGGTTTGCCTCGATCTTGTCGGCGAAGTCCGTGATGGACGAGCCGCGGCGCAGCCGGATCACAGTGTTGCCGTCGCCGCGGGGTACGCTCACGCCACCCAGCGACGGGGCACTCATCTGCTCAAGTTCCTGGCGCTTTGCACGCTTCGACTTGCGCTGCTTGCCACGTCCGGCGCCGCCCTTGCCGAAGGCACCCTGGGTACCGCCGCGGCCGCGTCCGCCCTTGCCGAAGCCACCGCCGGCGGGAGCACCGCCGCCGCCACCGGGACCACCGGTTCCTGGAGCGCCGCCCGGGCGTCCGGGACCACGGCCGCCGGCACCGGGACGTCCCGCACCGGCCGGAGCCGGGCGCTCAGTACGGTTGGGCATCATGCCCGGGGTGGGACGGTTTCCACCGGCACCACTTGGCCGCGGTGCACCCGGACGGGGACCGCCTGCACCTGCTGCGGGACGGGGGCCACCTGCACCTGCCGCGGGGCGGGGGCCGCCCGGACGGGGACCGCCTGCACCTGCTGCGGGGCGCGGACCACCGGGACGGTCGCCGTCAGTACGGCTTCCACCCGGACGGGGCATGCCCTGGGAGGTGGCAAACGGGTTGTTGCCGGGACGGGGAGCACGCTCGCCGTCGCCGCCACGGCCGCGGGGCATGCCCTGGGACGTAGCGAAGGGGTTGTTGCCCGGACGGGGACCGCCGGGACGTGGTGCCGAGCTGCCCTGCCCTGAACCGCCGGAGCGGGTTGGTGCAGCAGGGGTTTCGGCTTTGGGTGCCGGCCGGGCGCCGGGCTTTGCCCCGGTGGTCGGAGCGGCCTGGGCAGGGGCGGCCGGGGCAGCCGGTGCGCTGGCAGCGGGTGCTGCCGGAGCAGCCGCCTGTGCCGGTGCTGCCGGAGCGGCGGGGGCCGGTGCCTGCGCCTGCGGAGCGGGAGCCTTGGGGGCGGCCGGTCCGGGAGCGGGGGTTGAGGGGCGTGCTTCTGCCGCCGGGGCGGGAGCCTTGGGGGCTGTTGCCGGAGCTGCTGCCTTGGGGGCGGCGTCCGGGAAGGCGTTGCGCAGCTTCCGCACAACGGGGGCCTCAATGGTGGAAGAGGCGGAGCGAACAAATTCGCCCAGTTCCTGCAGTTTTGTCACTGCATCTTTGGAAGTAATACCGAGCTCTTTTGCGAGCTCGTGTACGCGGACCTTGGCCACATTTCTCCTGTCTCGGTCCGCACCGAGCCAGGCACGAACCGTCTACTTCTTACTGCGGGCCCAAGCCGCGATTACTGCAGCAGGGCCCATTGCAGAGCGCAACAAAGTTGTCATCGTTACGCACTCATCGCTGGGAACTCATCGGGTTTCCATCAGATTTCTGACCCGCTTTCAGGTTGGACGGTTGGTGTTGCAGTTACCGGAGCGCCTGCAACGTACGCGCCTGACTTGATCCGGCGTTCGACGGCGGCGGTACCGGCCGCGCCCCCCAGGGCACGTCCGAATGCACGCCGCTTGATGGCCAGAGCCAGGCACGATTCGCTGGGATGCAGCCATGCACCCCGGCCAGCCATCCGGCGTCGTTCATCCACCAGGACAGCGGTTGATCCGCTGCCTTCGGCGACGAGCCGGAGTAACTCAGACCGCAGCCCCTTCTTTCGGCATCCGATGCAGGTACGCTCCGGCTGATTCCCGCTTGCTACTGGCACGGTCATCTTCCTGACGTTCATACTTGCTGGCCGCAGACGGCCCACTCCGCGGTAAGCGGAACGGGCACGCCCAAGGCGCACGACTGCCGGCCGTTAGGCGCGGTCTTTACTATTCTAGCCCCTCCCGGCCGTTCTGCCCGAAACTGCGGGGGCGTTTCCGGCGCGGGAGGACGGCGGGAGGCCGCCTAGTTGTCCCGGGCCTGGGCGGCGTCGGACACGATGTCAATCCGCCAGCCGGTGAGCTTGGCTGCCAGCCGCGCGTTCTGGCCCTCTTTGCCGATTGCCAGGGAGAGCTGGTAGTCCGGAACCACCACGCGGGCGGACCGGGTGGCCTCATCGGTGATGGTGACGGAATTCACTCGCGACGGCGACAGCGCGCTGGCAATGAAGGTAGCCGGATTCTCGCTGAAATCGACGATGTCGATCTTTTCGTCGTTGAGCTCGTTCATGACTGCGCGGACACGCGACCCCATCTCGCCGATGCAGGCACCCTTGGCGTTGATGCCGGGAACGTTTGCCTTGACCGCAATCTTGGTACGGTGGCCGGCTTCCCGGGCCAGTGCCACGATCTCGACGGAGCGGTCGGCGATCTCCGGCACTTCCAGTTCAAAGAGCTTGCGGACCAGGCCGGGGTGGGACCTGGACAGGGTGACGGACGGGCCCTTTGAACCACGGTGGACGTCAATGACCAACGCGCGCAGCCGGTTGCCGTGGATGTATTTCTCCCCGGGAACCTGCTCGGGCGGCGGCAGCAGCGCTTCGACGGAGCCCAGGTTGACCTGGATCATGTGGGGGTTGTTGCCCTGCTGGATGGTGCCGGACACCAGCTCGCCTTCGCGGCCCTTGAATTCGCCCAGCACGTTGTCGTCCTCAACGTCACGCAGGCGCTGCAGGATGATCTGGCGCGCGGTGCTGGCAGCGATCCGGCCGAACCCCTCAGGGGTGTGCTCGAACTCACCAATGGGGGCGCCGTCGTCGTCAATCTCCACAGCCCAGATGGTCACGTGGCCGCTCTTGCGGTCCAGTTCGGCACGGGCCTTTTCGAAAGCGCCGGGCGACTTGTGGTAGGCCACCAGGAGCGCTTGCTCAATGGTGGGGATCAGGAGGTCCAGCGGAATTTCACGCTCACGCTCCAGAAGTCTCAGTGCGCTCATGTCAATATCCATCAGGCCTCCTCAGAAGGTCCATTGTGTTCAGGTTCCAGACCGTCCTCAGAGAGGTGGCTGAATTCGATCTCGACTTTTCCGTTGCGGATCCTGTCGAAAGGAAGCTTGATGGGATCGCCCTGCTTGGGCTTCATGCCCTTTTTCACGGCGATCTCCGGGATGATCGTCACTCCCCCGTCATCCACTGACTGGATGCGGCCGGTGACGTTGTCCCCCTGGACAACATTGACCTTGACCATGCGGCCCTTCGCGCGGTGCCAGTGGCGCGGTTCGGTCAGGGGGCGCCCCACGCCGGGCGAGGAAACCTCGAGATCGTAGGGCCGGCCGTCGTCGGCGGGATCGTTGTCCAGGACGTCGGACAGGACTCTCGAGATGTCGGCAATGACATCAAGGCCGACGCCGCCGGATTCCTCCTGCGGCAGGTCCACGACGACGTGGACCACCCGGTGGGAACCCGCCAGGATGGCCACGTCCTCCAGGTACAGGCGGTTCGCCTGCACCGCTGGTTCAAGGAGCGCGCGGAGGCGGGCAGCTTCGGGGTTGTTTGCGGGTGCGGCATCAGCCTTACCCGTTCCGGTCAGGTCCGATGAAGCCGTGGCTTCTGAATTGCTCACGATGCCCGCCGCCTCCCTATAGATGATGTTGTGTGTACTAGCGTAGCTATTTTACCGGTCCGGCGGGACGGAGATTCCCAGCCGGCGTGACACCATGGTCTGTTGTGAAAGACGACAATCGGGAAAACCGCCCAGTGCTGCGCTATTTCCGGTACGCCGTTGTTTCGTTCACGGCCTTCCTTGTCCTCAGCCTCGGATTCGCCCTGATCCCCGCGGAACCGCCGCCGCCCGCGGATCCGCCGTTCTCCGAGCAGGCCAGGATGGCCGCGCTGGATGATGCGCTGGAGCTGCGGACTGCCGCCGGGCTGCTGTCTGCCGCGACCGCAGCCGGCGGCGCCCCGGATACTGCCGGAAAAACGGCCGCCGTGGACGCGGCTGTGACATTGCTGACGCTGCAGGCGCGCACCCTCCTTTCGCCGTCGGATTCCTCCCCTCTCCCCCAACCGGCGACGGCGCTTCCCACGACGCCGCTTCCCGGCCTTGCAGGGCTGGCTTCCGCGCTCTCGGCCAGCGGAGTGCAGCGCCTCGCTGACGCGGCAAAGGCCGACGGCGGGATGGCGCGGCTGCTGGCCGGCGCCGGCACCGCCCAGCTGCTTGCCGCCGAGGATGTGGCCGCGGCCGGCGGCATCGCTGTGGAAACACTGCCGCACGCAGCCGCAGGGACCCCCGCAGCCACCCCAACCTCGTCCCCCGCGGGATCCGCCTGCCCGTCACTTCCTCCGGCACCCGAGGGCCCTCCCACGCCCGCCGCGCCTGCATCTGCTGGACAGGAAGCAACCGGCGCAGGGACGCCTGCAGCTGCGGCCAGTGCGCTTTCAGCAGCCCTGGCCGCCGAACAGCAGAGCGTCTACGCCTACCAGGCGGCCCTCCCCCGCCTGGCGGCCAAGGACGCCGGCGCGGCGGGAGCGTTCCTCGCCGAGCATGAAGACCTTGCCGCCGAAGCGACGGCGCACACCCGGGCAGCATGCAGTGCCGCACAGGCGCAGCAGCCCGGCTACGTTCTGGACCCGGATTTCCTTGCCGCCCCGGCTGCCGGGCTTGCCCGCCTGGAGCTGGGGTCGCTGCCTGCCTTCGGGGACGTCATTGCCCTTGCCGACGGCGGCACGCGGGAGTGGGCCATCTCCGCCCTTCAGTCCGCGGCACGCCGGGCTGGCCATTGGGGCGGCGACCCGGGGCCGGTTCCCGGCGTCGTCCTCGACCAGGACCAGCTGCCGGACCTTCCCGCCAGTTCCGCCATTGCGCCGACAGGGCCATGAGCTCCGGGGGCGCGGCAGCACTTCTTCTCCCATCATTACGGCAGCCACCCCCACTCCGACGAACCCGCTGCAGGCGGCGTCTTTCCTGCCAGGGCAGGGTGGCCCCGGAAGACTTCTAATGGTTTGCTGAAGAGCATGGACGCATACGAACCGGCCGAACAGGGTGCAGCGGACGCCGGGAGCCCGGAACTTCGCCGCCATCTGGAGACTGAACCGCACGGCAACGACACCGCCCAGCGGCTGAACTGGCTGCGGGCGGGCGTCCTGGGCGCCAACGACGGCATCGTCTCGGTGGCGGCCATCGTGGTTGGCGTGGCAGGGGCCACCGCCGAGTCCGGTCCCATCCTCGCCGCGGGGGCCGCGGGACTGGTGGGCGGAGCGGTGTCCATGGCGCTGGGCGAGTACGTATCTGTGAGCAGCCAGAGCGACAGCCAAAAAGCCCTGATAGAGAAGGAACGCCAGGAGCTGGCCGAGCAACCGGAGGAGGAGTTGGCGGAACTCACCGCCATCTACCTTGCCAAGGGCCTCAGCCCCGAAACAGCCGGCAAGGTGGCCGAGGAACTCACGGCCCATGATGCCCTGGCCGCGCACCTCACCGCCGAGCTCAACATCGACGAGACAGACATCGTGAGCCCCTGGCACGCGGCCTTCGCTTCGGCCGTGGCCTTTATCATCGGCGCGGTCCTCCCGATGCTGGCAATCCTTCTTCCGCCGCCGGAAATCCGTGTTCCCTTGACCTTTGCTGCTGTCCTGGTGGCACTGGCCCTGACCGGAGCACTGGGCGCGTGGATCGGCGGCGGTTCCAAATCCAGGGCCGCGGTCCGGGTGGTGGTGGGCGGCGCCCTGGCCCTCGCCGCCACGTTCAGCATCGGCAGCCTGCTCGGCGCCACGGGCGTGGTGTAGGGCCTGCATCCCCCGGCGCAGCACTGCCGTTGCCCTTAGGCTGGGACTGATGAGCCAGCCAACGGTACTCCCCATCCCTCCGGACCTTGCCGCGCGCTACGGCGGCACCCCGGAAGGCCGGGCCTGGCTGGCTTCCTTGCCCGGCATCGCCGAAAGCCTGCTTGACCGGTGGCGCCTTACCTCCGGCCTTGGTCCCGGCGTCATGCCCTGGAACGGCCATGGTGCGATCGTCATTCCGGTGGTCCGGGAGGACGGCTCCCCCGCTGCCCTCAAGATCGCCTTCCCCCACGACGAAGCGCGGGCGGAGCGGCATGCGCTGGAACTGTGGAACGGGCGGGGCGCCGTCGCGCTGTTGGCGTCGGATGCAGGCACGTGTTCCATGCTCCTCGAAAGGCTCGACGCCGAGCGCCCGCTCAGCAACCTGCCAATGGCTGACGCCGCGGCCGTGTGGGGCGGGCTTGTGCGGCAGTTGAGCATTGTTCCGGACGACCGGCCGCAGTGGCGGGAATTCGAGCACATCGCCGCTCGTGCCGAACAGTGGAGCGACGACCTCCCCGCGGATTGGGAACAGCTCGGCCGCCCCTTTCCACGGTGGCTGCTGGAAGCGGCGCTTGAGGTGTGCCAGACGCGGGGCGCGGTGGGGCGCCGCTCGGGGCGGGACGTCCTGGTCCATACTGACCTGCACTACCTCAACATCCTGGCCAGGCCGGGCACGCGCGGAACAGGCGGAAAGCCGACGCCGGGCGGCTTCGCAGCCATTGACCCCCAGCCCATGATCGGTGAACCGGAATTCGGCGTGGCCCCGCTGTTGTGGAACCGCCTGCCGGACCTGCCGCTGAACCAGCCCGAAGCCGGCCTGCGGCAACGCTGCGCGGACTTCAGTGCCGCAGCCGGCCTGGACCCCGATGCGGCCCGGCAATGGGCCGTGGCCAGGGAAGTGGCCAACGCGCTGGGGTACGTCGGAAAGCCCGGCCATCGCGGCGACCTGGCGAGATCCCTCTGGGTTGCCAGCACCCTCGCCGGCCGCACCCTGGAGGGGCTGCCGCCGGCCCACGCGTTGCCGGAGCCCGGCCAGGCCCCGGGTCCAAGCTGACCGGGGACGTTCCCGGGTCAGCTGCCGCGCACGGCGGCCAGTGCGGAACGGATCGCATCCACGGCAGTGCCCGCCTCGTCCCCTTCGGTGCGCCAGTTGCTGACCGACACCCGGAGGATGTCCCGGTCCCGCCACCGTGAGCCGGACATCCATACCCTGCCGTCCCTGATGACGCGGGCCGTCACCGCCCGGGTGGTGGCGTCGTCGCCGAACGCCACGCAAACCTGGGTGTAGCCGACGTCGTTCAGCACTTCCACGCCGTCCAGCCCGGCCAGCCCCGCGGCGATTTCCGAGGCCGCGGCGGCCATTCCCTCCACCTGGGCTGCAACGCCGTCGGAGCCGAGGCTCTTCAGGGCTGCCCACACCGTCACGCCGCGCGCCCGCCGTGACAGCTCCGGGACCTTTTCGAAGGGATCGCCGGGACCTTCCGCGTCATGCACCAGGTAGCTGGCGTGCAGGCCCATGGCAGAGCGAAGGGCTGCAGCATCCCGGACAATTGCGATGCCGCAGTCGTAGGGAACGTTGAGGGTTTTGTGGGCATCCGTTCCCCAGGAGTCCGCATCCTCATAGCCACGGATCAGATGCCGCAGTTCGGGGGCTGCGGCGGCCCACAGGCCGAAGGCGCCATCCACATGGACCCAGGCTCCGTGTTTCCGGGCAACGCGGATGGCTTCGGGGAACGGGTCAAAAGCGCCTGAATGGACGTTCCCCGCCTGGAGGCAGACTAATGCGGGGCCTGAGCCTCCAGCCAGTGCTGCGTCCAGGGCTTCGGGGATCAACCGCCCCTGGCTGTCGGCGTCCACCACCGCGGGCTTGCCCAGGCCCAGGTAGCGCAGGCCAAGGTCCACGGTGTCATGCCGTTCCCGCCCCACCAGGCAGCGGACCCTCGGAGCGCCAAACAGCCCGTCACTGTCCAGGTCCCAGCCGGCGTCCGCAAGCAGCCGCCACCGTGCGGCCGCCATGCAGGTGAAATTCGCCATCGTGGCGCCGGTAACGAACCCGACGTCGGACTGTCCAGGAAGTCCCAGCAGTTCCAGGAGCCAACTGCCCGCGCCCTCCTCGACCGCCGCCATGGCAGGGGTGGCGTAGCGCAGTCCGGCGTTCTGGTCCCAGGCACTCACCAGCCAGTCGGAGGCAAGGGCGGCAGGTAACGTCCCGCCGATCACCCAGCCAAAGAACCGGCCGGAGGGCATGGCCATGAGCCCCGGTTCTGCCGTCTTTGCCAGCAGGTCCACCACTTTCTCAGCCGGCATCCCCTCACGCGGCAGCGGGCCGCCAAAGGCGCCGGTAAGGTCATGGGCGGCCGCCGCCGGTCCCACGGGCCTCTCGGGGAGGCTTCGCAGCCAGGCCGCGGCGTGGCCTGCCGCTGCCGCCAGGGCCCGGGCGTACTCGTCATAGCCATGTGACATATCTGCATGCTACGCCTCCGCCGGCCGGGCCTCCGAGCCTGCTTTTCCAGGGCGGTATCAGGCGAAGTTTTCCTGCCAGGCGTCGTAGCCGAGCTTGATGATGAGGGCCGACACCACCACAAGGAAGACCACGCGGACAAAGCGGCTTCCCTGTTTGACTGCTGTCCTGGCTCCGAGGTATCCGCCCGCCATATTGGCCGCCCCCAGCAGCAGGCCCAGGCCCCACAGGAGGGAGCCGTGGGGCAGGAAGAACAGCAGTGCGCCCGCATTGGTGGCCATGTTGACGATCTTGGCTTTGGCGCTGGCTTCCAGGAAGGCATACCCCATCGCCGAGACCAGCGCGATGACCAGGAAGGAGCCTGTCCCCGGACCGATGAGGCCGTCGTAGAAACCAATGACGGCCCCGATCAGGCAGGCAACCACGTAGTGCTTGCGGCCATCATGCCGCAGGGCGGTGATGCCGCCAACGTCCGGCTTCAGTGCTGTGAAAAGGGCGACGGCGACCAGCGCCGTGACGATGATGGGCTTGAAGACAGTGGCGGGCAGGGTCGCTGCCAGCACGGCGCCGCCAAAGCTGCCCGCCAGGGCGATCGCGGCCATCGGCAGCGCCGTCCTAAGGTCCGGTCCTACGCGCCGGTAGTAGGTGGTAGCACTGGTGGCTGTGCCGAAGATGGACCCCATCTTGTTTGTCGCCAGCGCTTGGACGGGGGTGATCCCCGGGACCAGCAGCAGGGCGGGGAGCTGGATCAGCCCGCCCCCTCCTACCACTGCATCCACCCAGCCGGCGGCAAAACCGGCAAGCACGATTAAGAGGAGTGTTGTCAGCCCGAGCGATTCGAGTCCGAACTCCACTGCCGGGTCAGCTGGTGCGGACAGCGTTGACTACGTAGTCAACCGCCTTGTCCACTGCCACGTTTTCGGCGTCACCGCTGCGGCGGTCCTTGATCTCGACCACACCATCCACCAGGCCGCGGCCAACGGCCAGGATGGTGGGAACGCCCAACAGTTCGGCATCGCCGAACTTGACCCCGGGCGAAACCTTCGGCCGGTCGTCGAGCAGGACATCCAGGCCTGCTGCCTCAAGGTCGGCCGCCAGCCGCTCGGCGGTGGCGAAGATCTCCTCGCCCTTGCCCACGGCGACCACATGGACATCGGCAGGGGCGACAGCACGCGGCCAGACGAGCCCCCGTGCGTCGTGGTTGGCCTCGGCCAGCGCTGCAACGGCACGGGTGACGCCGACGCCATACGAGCCCATGGTCACGGTGACCTGCTTGCCGTTCTGGTCCAGGACCTTCAGCTCCAGCGCTTCCGCGTACTTGCGGCCGAGCTGGAAGATGTGCCCCATCTCGATGCCGCGGGCGGTCTCCAGCGGACCGGAGCCGTCCGGGGCGGGATCGCCTTCGCGCACTTCGGTGCACTCGATGACGCCGTCCCAGGTGAAGTCGCGTCCGGCCACCAGGCCGTACACGTGCCTGCCGGCCTCATTGGCACCCGTGATCCAGGAAGTGCCGCGGACCACGCGGGGGTCCACCAGGTACAGAAGCTTCGTTGCACTTTCGGCTCCCAGCAGGGGCTCCTCCAGGGACAGGCCGGGGCCCAGGTAGCCCTTGACGATGAGCGGCTGTTTCTTGAGGTCGTCGTCGTTGGCCGCTTCCAGGCCGATCTCCCCGCCGATGGGCAGGAAGGATCCGATATTTGCTTCGACGCGCTTCAGGTCCACGGCGCGGTCGCCCGGCACCCCGATGACCACCAGCTGGCGCTCCCCGGTGGGCAGGGTAACGGCGAGCACGACGTTCTTCAGCGTGTCGGCGGCGGTCCAGGCACCGCCGCCGGCCTCGCTGCGCGGGGCGAGTGTATTGGAGGCTGCCACCAGGGTGTCGATGGTGGGGGTGTCCGGGGTGTCGAGCACCTCGGCGGCAGGAGCATCGGTGAAGTCGATCTCCGCCGGAGCCACGGTGGTCACGGCCTCAACGTTGGCTGCGTAGCCGCCGGCGGACCGCACGAAGGTGTCCTCGCCGATGTCGGTGGGGTGCAGGAACTCTTCGCTCTTGGAGCCGCCCATGGCACCGGCCGTCGCGGTCACCGGGATGACCTCCAGCCCGAGGCGCTCGAAGATGCGCAGGTAGGCGCCGCGGTGGGCGGCGTAGCTTGCGTCCAGGCCGGCGTCATCCACGTCGAAGGAGTAGGAGTCCTTCATGATGAACTCGCGGCCGCGCAGGAGGCCCGCACGGGGACGCGCCTCGTCGCGGTACTTGTTCTGGATCTGGTAGAGGCTCAGCGGCAGGTCCTTGTAGGAGGAGTACAGGTCCTTGACCAGCAGCGTGAACATTTCCTCGTGCGTGGGGGCCAGCAGGTAATCGGCGCCCTTACGGTCCTGGAGCCGGAACAGGCCCTCGCCGTATTCGGTCCAGCGGTTGGTGGCCTCGTAGGGCTCACGGGGCAGGAGGGCCGGAAAGTGGACTTCCTGCGCCCCGATCCTGGCCATCTCCTCGCGGATGACGGCTTCCACCTTGCGCAGGACGCTCAGTCCCAGCGGCAGCCAGGTGTAGATGCCGGGGGCGGCACGGCGAATGTAGCCTGCGCGGACCAGGAGCCGGTGGCTGGCCACCTCGGCGTCGACGGGATCTTCGCGGAGGGTGCGCAGGAATAGCTGGGACAGTCTTGTAACCACGGGTGGGTATCCGTTTCTGGGGAGTGCTGGAGAGCAGGGCCGGGATTTCGTCTGGTACTAATCTACCGGCTGGCAGGGCCACTCCCCGCTGGCGGGTACGCAACGCAGCCGGTGCGGGCACCGGCCGCCCGGCAGCGGTACAGCCGCCCGGCACTTTCCCGGAACGCAGTTGAGCCACGCCCGGAGATGCAAAGCCCCTGGCCCCCCATGAGGCTGGTCATCGCATCCGGGCGTGGCTCGACGCCGTTATCGCCTAAGTACTGGTGAGGACTGGTGAGACCGCCCACGCCACTCCAGCGCAGCTAGATCGAACCTATGTGATGGGAGGCACATTGACAAGTGTTTCTCATTTCTTGCTGTTGACCGGGCCTTTCCGGCGCCCTAGCTTTAATTCATCAGGTGATGAATTACGGCGCCACCAGGCGCCGGCAGCCCTGCTCCTGGCAACGGAGGGCGATCATGTCCCATGCGGCGGCAATACCGGAAGGTCAGGGCCGAACGGGCGGAGACGCCATTGTCGCCGCCGGCCTGAATGTCACGCGAGGCAAGGTCCCTGTGCTTCGCGGGCTGGACTTCACCATCCCGGCCGGCAGGATCACCGGACTGCTGGGACCCTCGGGCAGCGGAAAGACGACCCTCATGAGGGCCATCGTCGGAGTCCAGCGGCTTGCGTCCGGAACGGTTCAGGTCCTGGGCCTGCCCGCCGGCAGCGCTGCCCTGCGCCACCGGGTGGGCTATGTGACCCAGTCGCCGAGTCTGTACCCGGACCTGACTGTGGAAGCGAATGTCCGCTACTTCGGAGCCATGCACCGGAAAACGAAGCTTGAGGCGGCGGAGGCGATTACCGCCGTCGGGCTTGAACGGCAGGCCCGGCAGAAGACGGCGGACCTGTCCGGCGGCGAACTCAGCCGCGCCTCCCTCGCCTGCGCACTGGTGGCGCATCCCCCGCTCCTGGTGCTGGACGAACCGACCGTAGGACTGGACCCGGTACTGCGGGCGGACCTCTGGAGCCGGTTCCAGGCCATGGCAGAGGCTGGAACGACCCTCCTCGTGTCCAGCCACGTGATGGAGGAAGCCAGCCGGTGTGACGACTTGCTGCTCCTCCGTGGGGGCAGGCTGCTCGCCCGGCTGACGCCCGGGGAACTCAGCCGGCGCGGACACAGCAGCGACCTTGAGAAGGCGTTCCTCCACATCATCCAGGAGACGACGACGACTGCGACGACGGCGCCGGAGACGCCCGGGGCAGCGGCTGCCGGCACCCGGGAACCCAAGGCACGGACCAGGAGCGTGCGGTGATGGACGTCCGAATGATGCTCGCCACGACGCACCGGGTGCTGGACCAGCTCCGCCACGACCACCGGAGCATCGCCATGATCCTGGTGGTGCCCGCGCTGCTGCTCACTGCGGTCTACTTCCTGTACGAGAACGAGACGCTGCCTCCGGGAGCCCCCCGGACCTTCGACCGGGTAGGCCTGATGATGCTGGCCATCTTCCCCTTCGTGGTGATGTTCCTGGTCACGTCCATCACCATGCTGCGCGAGCGCACCTCCGGAACCCTGGAACGGCTGCTCACCACACCCGTGCACAAAGCCGACCTCCTCTTTGGGTACGGCCTGGCGTTTTCGATCATGGCCGCCCTGCAGTCGCTGGTGGCCACCGCCGTTGCCTACTGGATCTTTGATCTTGATATCCAGGGGCCGCCCGGCTTCGTGGTCCTGATCGCCGTGATCAACGCGGTCCTGGGCGTGGCCCTGGGACTGCTGTGTTCAGCTTTCGCCAGGACCGAGTTCCAGGCGGTGCAGTTCATGCCTGTGGTGGTGGTGCCGCAGATCCTGCTGTGCGGACTGTTCGTGGCCCGGGACCGCATGAACGATGTCCTTGAAGCAATCTCCAACGTCCTTCCCCTGACATTCTCCGTGGACGCCCTGCAGGAGATCGCTGCCAACACGGAAGCCACGGAACAGCTATGGCAGGACGCCGGGATCATGGCGGCGATTGTTGTGGGAGTCCTGGTGCTGGCCTCCCTCACCCTGCGCAGGCAGAGCCCGTGAGCGCACCGGGCGGACAGCCCCCGGCTGTGCGGCGGGGACGCCGGGGCGGGACAAACGCATCGCGGGGCCACATCCTCGAGGCGGCCCGGCGGCTTTTCGCCGAGCACGGCTTTGAGGGGACCAGCCTGCGGCAGGTGGCGCGGTCGGCCGGGGTGGATCCGGCCATGATCCACCATTTCTTCAACGGGAAAGACGAGCTCTTCGCCCTCAGCGTGGAGCTTCCGGCGGATCCCGGGGAGGTGTTGGCCGGCGTGGAGGATTCTCCCCCCGGCGAGCGGGCCGAGCTCATCGTCCAAGCAGTGCTGCGCCTGTGGGAGAGCCCTGCCCAGCCAGGACTGGTGGCATTCTTGCGCGGGACCATTGGATCGAAGGCGAAGACCGCCCTCCTCCGGGAGACCGCCACACGGGCCATCATCAGCCGCATCATGGCGGGCGTGCCCGGGCCGAAGGAGGACGTGGCGCTTCGCGGCGGCCTGGTGGCGACGCAGATGGTGGGATTGATGATGGTCCGCTACGTGGTCCGGCTGGAGCCGCTGGCGTCCGCGGCACCCGAGGACGTGGTCCGGCTGGTCGCACCCAATGTGCAGCGCTACCTGACGGGAGACCTGGACGGCAGGAAGGGGACGCAGTCCTAGAAGAGAACGGTGGCGAAGGTCCCCACCTGCTGGAAACCGACCCGCTCGTAGGTGGCCCGTGCGCGGGTGTTGAAGCCGTTGACGTAAAGGCTTGTGGTGGGCGCCACCCTTTGTGCCTGCTCCACCACTGCCGCCATATACCCGGGGCTCAGCCCCTGGCCGCGGTAGAGGGGGTTCATCCAGACGCCCTGGATCTGCGTTACGTCAGAGGTGACGGCCCCGAGTTCGGCCTTGAACACCACTTCGCCGGCGTCGTTCAGGTGCACGAGGGAGTGCCCTTGCCGAATCAGGCTTTCCACCCGGCGGCTGTAGAACTCCCTGCCGCCCAGGAAAGGGGAATATCCCACTTCTTCCTCGAACATCGCGGCGCACGCCGGCAGGATGCGGTCGAAATCCGCTAGGTTTCCCAGCCCCAGCCCCGGGTTCGGCTCAACGGACGGGGGCCCGCCGATGGTCATCAAAGGCTGGTCCGGGCGCACCTCGTGGGCCCGGTGCCCCAACTCAACCAATTCTGCGTGAAGGGCCAGTACGGAACTGGCGGGGCCGAAGGCGGAGGCGTAGCGGCGTCCGGATGCGCTGGCCGCCGCAGCCACCACTCCGGCCAGGTCCGGGTCCAGCTGCACGGGAACCAGGTTGGCCCCTGCCCAGCAGGCACCCGCCAGGACGCCGTCGTCGAACACGCCGAGGACCCCGGCTCCGCCGCTGGTGGCTGCGGCGGAACCGGCGGCACGCAAGTGCGCCAGGATGAACACGTTCGTGACCGGATCACGCTGCGCCAGTAGCCTCAGCGCTGCAGTGTCCTCCCGGTCCAGGGTACGGACGGAAATCCCCGGCGGGGCGGGGACGTCCTTACGAGACGCTAACCACGGGGCTACCCTTGACAGCATCTTCGCCATCGGCCTCCCCCATCTCTTCCGCGATACGCATGGCCTCTTCGATCAGTGTCTCAACAATCTGGCTCTCAGGGACAGTCTTGATGACCTCGCCCTTCACAAAGATCTGGCCCTTGCCGTTGCCCGAGGCAACGCCAAGATCTGCTTCGCGGGCTTCGCCCGGGCCGTTGACCACGCAGCCCATGACCGCCACGCGCAGTGGAATCTCCATTCCTTCAAGCCCGGCCGTAACCTGCTCGGCCAGCGTGTAGACGTCCACCTGGGCGCGGCCGCAGGAGGGGCAGGAGACGATTTCCAGCTTGCGCGGACGCAGGTTGAGGGACTGGAGGATCTGGTTTCCCACTTTGATTTCCTCCACCGGCGGAGCGGAGAGGGAAACCCGGATGGTGTCGCCGATGCCCCGGGACAGAAGCGCCCCGAAGGCCGTGGCCGACTTGATGGTTCCCTGGAATGCCGGGCCTGCCTCGGTGACGCCGAGGTGCAGCGGCCAGTCGCCCTTTTCCGCCAGCATCTCGTACGCGGCCACCATAATGACGGGGTCGTTGTGCTTCACGGAAATCTTGAAGTCGTGGAAACCGTGCTCCTCGAAGAGGGATGCTTCCCAGACGGCAGACTCCACGAGCGCCTCCGGGGTGGCCTTTCCATACTTCTTCAGGATTCCGGGCTCCAGGGAGCCGGCGTTCACGCCGATGCGGATGGACGTCCCGTGATCGCGGGCAGCCGCTGCGATCTCCTTGACCTGGTCATCGAACTTGCGGATGTTGCCGGGGTTGACCCGCACCGCCGCGCAGCCGGCCTCGATCGCCGCGAAGACGTACTTGGGCTGGAAGTGAATGTCCGCGATGACGGGAATCTGGGACTTCCGGGCGATGATGGGCAGCGCCTCGGCGTCGTCGGCGGACGGGCAGGCAACGCGCACGATGTCGCAGCCCGACGCCGTCAGTTCCGCGATCTGCTGGAGGGTGGCGTTGATGTCCGTGGTGGGCGTCGTAGTCATGGACTGCACGCTGATGGGCGAGTCCGAGCCGACCCCCACGGAACCGACTTTGATCTGCCGCGTCTTGCGGCGGGGGGCAAGGACGGGTGGCGGTGCTGAGGGCATTCCCAGGCTGACCGAGGTCACGAGGACTCCTAGAGGTTCGAAAAGTGGAGGCGGCTTAGGCGGCGAGGCCGGCCAGCACGCCGGTAATTGGCGACCATTCGGTGATGCGGGTTCCGGCGATGACTCCGGCTGCTGCGAACGGATCCTGTTTCAGGATCGAGTTGAGGGCGGCTTCATCGGCTGCCTTGAAAATCAGCAGCGCCCCGGCACCGTCACCGTACGGCCCGCTGGCCAGAATGGCGCCGTCCTGGGCCAGGCCGGCGGTCCATTCACGGTGCGCGGGCCGAACGGCATTGCGTTCGTCAGTGGATTCGGCGGCATAAACGTACTCAACGGCAAAAACTGTCATACCGCTACCCTATCGCCCTGCAGGCCTCCGGACGCATCCGGTGGGCCGCCTGCCACCGGACGGGCAGACCCTTTTGTCACGCCAGGAAGATGACCTTGACGGCCGCGGCCGTTCCGGCCGCCCACAGCATGGACGCCAGCGTTCCGATGATGAACCGTTCAGCAGCCACAGGGGTTTCCTTCAACTCCGCGAACCTGCCCAGGCCCTTGATGGCCACGATATAGGCGATGGCCACCGGCTGGCCGGTGAGGATGGCAAGGCAAACTCCGAGCCGCTCCAGGACTCCAATGATGGCGCCGCCCCGAAGGATCCGCTGGGTGGGAGCCGCCGGTCCGGAGCCAGGACCGGCCGACGGCGGTGCGCTGGCCACGGCGGTCAGCTCATCGTCCACATTTTGGCCCCGGCCGGAAGGCGGAGGGTCGACGGTGACGTCCGCGGACGGATCGTCGGCTGCCCCTCCGGCTTCCTCGGCCGCCTTGGCTGCGTCTGCCTTGTCATCAATGGTCTTGGCGAGCCGGAACACCAGTGCGGTCACGGGCCAGCCGGCGAATCCTGCCACGAGCAGCGCAACCGTGATCCAGAGTGCGTTCACTGGTTTCCTTCCGTCCGGGTGCCCGCAATCAGGGACTGCGCATAGTCAAGGAGCATTGCCGCTGCGGGCCTCGCCGCCCATTCTTCCTGCCAGCCGGACCTCAGCACCGCACGGCTCACCGACTGCTCGGTGATTCCCAGTTCCCGGGCCACCTGCTTCTGGCTGCCGTGCCTGCCGTCCCCCTGCGCGCGCAGGTGGTCCACCACCCGCCACTGGGCCTCCGTGCGCTGCTGCACCAGGCGCCCGATCAGCCGAAGCACTGCCTGTGCGTTGGAGCAGGCCATGACGCCTTCCTGTGCTGCATCATTCTGTTGCGGGGACCGAATGTCCCTCCCACGGACCATGGTGCCGGACACCACTGACAACGGGACCTGGCCGGCCGCGCTTTTAGCGAGTTCCACTGCCTTGCGCGCCGCCACGAAGCCGCTTCCGGACCCTTCCCGCGGGCTGGCACCCGGAGCGAGGTGCACGGCGCCTATGCCGATGCCCACGTACCAGTACCCGCTGCGCAGTGCATGCAGGGCGACGTCCACGACGTCCGCAGCCTGTTCCACTACACCCTGGAGTTCGTCACCCACTGAGCGCTCAAACGGAACCGGGGTGCGGCTCTGCAGTGCGGCGATCAGGTCCGGGACGCGGTCCACATCCGAGGTGCTCCCCCGCTGGTCAATGGTGAGAACGAACATGTTCCAACCTTAGGCAGCTGATTCCTCCGAATCAACCACCTGCGGCTGATTATTAAATATCAGTCATATTTAGCTTAAAATCGGAAATCAGCCGTCGGTCCTGCTCTCCCGAAGGAGCCGCAGGCGTCAGCCGAAGAGGTTCACGGGCTTCACAATGTCGGCATAAATGAGGAGCGCGCTCATGCCGATGAGCAGGGCGGCCACCACGTAGGTCACCGGCAGCAGCTTGGCGATGTCGAAGGCTCCCGGGTCCGGCTTGCCGAGCAGCTTGGCCACGCGGCGCCGCGCACCCTCGTACAGGGCGCCGGCTACGTGTCCGCCGTCCAAAGGCAGCAGCGGTATCAGGTTGAACACGGCCAGCGCGAAGTTCAGGCCGGCGAGCAGCCCGATCAGTGCGGCCAGCCGGGACTGCACCGGGATTTCTTCCATGGCGGCCACTTCACCGGCCACCCGTCCCACGCCCACCACGCTGATGGGGCCGTTGGGGTCGCGGGGCTCCTCGCTGAAGGCAGCCTTCGCCACGCCCACGACGCGTGCGGGCAGGTTGAAGACCACCCCTGCCACCTGGCGGATGTTCTCCCCCGCCACTGGAAGAACGGACGACGCCGGCTGGGCCACCAGTTCAGTCTGGGAACCGATACCCAGGAAGCCGACGTCCTGGTAACGGAGGTTGCCGGCGTCGTCCGTTTCCTGGCGTCCGTCCGTGCCGATGACGGGGCGAGCCGACAGCACCGGAGTCACCGTGGCGGACACCCGGGTGCCGTCCCGCTCCACGGTAATGGCTACCTCGCGCCCCGCGGAAGCCCGGATCCATTCCGTCAGCTGGTCCCAGCTGGCCACCGATTTGCCGTCGAAGGCGATGACCCTGTCGTTGGGCCTGAGGCCGGCCGCCGCGGCGGGGGTGAGCCGGCAGTCCGCAGAGTCGGGATCCACTGTCTCCCCCGCCGCCACCTGGCATTTGGAGACGTCGGAGATGGTGGTGGTGGCCGTGGCGACGCCAAAGCCCATCAGCAGGACGGCGGTGAGGAGCACGCCAAGCACCATGTTCATGGCCGGCCCGCCCAGCATCACGATGATCTTCTTCCAGACCGGAAGCCGGTAGAACACCCGGCCCTCATCGCCGGGGCCCACTTCCTCATGGGCCGCGGACCGGGCTTCGGTGGCCAGGGTCTGGAACATGCCCGTGCTGGAGGGCCGGACCGAACCGTCCTCCTTGTTGGGCGGATACATGCCAATCATGGAGACGTAGCCGCCCAGCGGGATGGCCTTGACGCCGTACTCGGTTTCGCCTTTCCGCCGCGACCAGAGCGTAGGGCCGAAGCCGATCATGTACTTGGTGACGCGGACCTTGAAGAGCTTCGCAGGCAGCAGGTGGCCCACTTCATGGAGCGCGATGGAGGCAGCGATGCCGATCGCCACAAAGACGACGCCGAGGACAAAAAGGAGAACGGGGGTCATTGACGTGCTGCTGCTTCCTAGAGACTGCTGACTGCTAAACGTTCGTGGGCGCGGGCGCGTGCCCAGTCCTCAGCATCCAGCACGGACTCCACTGTCAGCCCGGAGGAGCCTGAATGTTCGCTGAGGACGGACTCGATGGTGGCCACGATGTCGGTAAACCTGATGCGCCCGGCATGGAAGGCCGCCACGGCTTCCTCGTTGGCGGCGTTGAACACGGCGGGGAACGTGCTGCCCTGCTTCGCGGCGTCCTTGGCGAGTCCGACGGCGGGGAAGGCTTCCGTATCCAGCGGCTCGAATGTCCACGAAGCGGCCCGCGTCCAGTCACAGGCCGCGGCCGCGTTGGGCACCCGGTCCGGCCAGCCCAGTCCCAGGGCAATGGGGAGGCGCATGTCCGGCGGGGACGCCTGGGCAATGATGGACCCGTCGATGAACTGCACCATCGAGTGCACCACGGACTGCGGATGCACCACCACATCGATCCGGTCCAGGGGAACATCGAACAACAGGTGCGCCTCGATGACTTCCAGGCCCTTGTTGACGAGGGTAGCGGAATTGGTGGTGACCATGACACCCATATCCCACGTGGGATGCGCCAGCGCCTCCTGTGGAGTTACCCCGTGCAGTTCGTCCCTGCTCCTGCCGCGGAAGGGACCGCCGGACGCGGTGAGGATCAGTTTTTCCACTTCCGCCGCAGATCCGGAACGCAAGCATTGGGCGATCGCCGAGTGCTCGGAATCGACCGGCACGATCTGGCCTTCGCGGGCAGCGGCCTTCACCAGCGAACCGCCCACAATCAGGGACTCCTTGTTGGCAAGCGCCAGCGTGGCACCGGACTTGAGGGCCGCCAGGGTGGGCGCCAGGCCAATGGAACCGGTGATCCCGTTCAGGACCACGTCAGCCTCGACCCCCGCAATACGGGTGGACGCGTCCGGTCCGGCAATGATTTCCGGCCGGTAACCCTGCTTGCCGGCAGCGGCTGCGGCTTCGGCCACCAAGTAGGCCAGTTGACCGGGGTCCCCGGCGGCTATGCCAAGCACAGAGGCACCCGTGTGCACCGCCTGGCGAGCGAGGAGCTCCAGGTTGCCTCCCCCGGCGCTGAGGGCCACCACCTCGAAAAGGTGCGGGGCGCCGTCGACGACGTCAATCGCCTGGGTGCCGATGGAACCGGTGGATCCGAGGAGGACGATTCTGCGTGGCTGCATTGCTTAAGTATCCCGCACCGCGCTGCCGGACAGCCGCCGCCTTAAGCGGGGCCCCTCAACATCCCTTTGGCCCCAGTAGCAGCACTGTTGGGAGCGGGCGTAACGTGGACTGCGTGGACTGGCTCTCCTGGTTTGATGCGCCGGAATACGAATTCGCCCGGCAGGTGCTGCAGCGAGGCGTGGCGGCACTGTATTTCGTTGCGTTCCTCTCCTCGCTGAACCAGTTCCCGGCGCTGCTGGGTGAACGCGGCCTTCTCCCCGTCCCCGAATACCTTTCCGGCTTCAGCCGCCTGCGCCGGCCCACCCTGTTCCGTTGGCGGTATTCGGACCGCCTGCTGCGTTGGGTGTGCGCCGCAGGGCTGCTGGTATCGGCTCTGCTCGTGGCCGGCATCCCGCAGCAGGGCCCGCCGTGGGTTCCGCTGATAGCGTTCCTTGTCCTGTGGCTGCTGTACATGTCCATCGTGAACGTAGGGCAGACCTTTTACGGGTTCGGTTGGGAGATGCTGCTCCTGGAGGCCGGCTTCACGGTGGCCTTCCTGGGCTCGGACCAGACGGACCCTCCCCGCACCATCCTGATCCTGATCGTGTGGCTGGTGTTCAGGCTGGAGTTCGGCGCCGGGATGATCAAGATCCGCGGCGGCCGGGAATGGCGTGACCTGACTGCCCTCTACTACCACCACGAGACGCAGCCCATGCCGGGTCCGCTCAGCCGGCAGGCGCATCTCCTGCCTAAGCCGCTGCACAAGGTGGAAGTGCTGGGCAACCACTTCGCCCAGCTGGTGGTGCCGTTCTTCCTGTTTGCTCCGCAGCCTGTTGCCAGCGTCGCGGCAGGCATTGTCATCGCCACCCAGCTCTGGCTGGTGGCCACAGGCAACTTCGCGTGGCTTAACTGGATTGCCATTGTGCTGGCCTTCGCCGCCGTGAGTGATCCGGTTGCCCACGCCGTCCTGCCGGCCATTCCGTTGGACTGGCACGGAGCGCCGGGCGTGGACCGGGAGACGCCGCTGTGGTGGCTGGCCATCACGCTGGCTGCCACGCTGCTGCTGGTTGTGCTCAGTTACTGGCCGTTGCGCAACCTCTTCTCGCGCCGGCAGCTGATGAATGCCAGTTTCAACCGGTGGCAGCTGGTCAACACCTACGGCGCGTTCGGCACGGTCACCAAGCAGCGGATTGAAATAGTGGTGGAGGGCACCTCCGACGAGGACCCGGACGACTCCTCCGAGTGGCGGGAGTACGGCTTCAAGGGCAAGCCCGGCGAGCCCGGCGGGCTCCCGCGGCAGTGGGCGCCCTACCACCTGCGCCTGGACTGGCTGATGTGGTTCCTGCCGCTAAGGACCGTCCATGAGGAGTGGTTCTACGCCTTCCTGGGCAAGCTCCTGGAGGCGGACCGGCAGACGCTGCGGCTCCTCCGCGATGACCCGTTCGACGGCGCCCCGCCGCGTTGGGTGCGCGTGCGCAGCTACCACTACCGGTTCGCAAGCCGCAAGGAGTTCCGGGAAACCGGAAACCGGTGGGTGCGGACGCTGCTGTACGAGCCGATCCCCCCGCTGTCATTGCGGCGGTCGCACGGGCGGCCGGGATGAGGCGGAACGGCTAGCCCATGCCCTGGGCCCGGCGGATGATTTCCTGGGCATGCTTCAGGATGGGCCCGTCGATCATCTTTCCCTGGTACTGGAACACTCCTGACCCTGCCGACTCTGCAGCCTCCAGGAGGGCTTCAGCCGCCGCCACTTCGGCGTCGGAGGGCGCGTAGGCGGCGCGGACCACGGCTGCCTGGCTCGGATGGATGCACGCTTTGGAGCTGAAGCCGGAGGCCACGGCGTCGGCCGCCTCCTCCTCCAGCCCGGCAAGGTCCGGGATGTTCGTGTAAACCGCATCCACCGCCTCCTTGCCGCAGGCGCGCGCGGCCAGCAGCACGGCGGAACGGGCGTGCAGCGCCACCGCCCGGTAGCCGCCGTCGGCCTTCCTGCTGGACGTACCGCCCAGCGATGCCAGCAGGTCCTCTGCCCCCCACATCAAGCCCACCACATTGGGGACGGCGGCAATGGCGGGGGCGTTAAGGACTCCGAGCGCTGTTTCACACAGCGCAATCACCTTATAGCCCTCCAGGGCGTCGAGCTGCTGGACGGTTTCCGCCTTGGCAAGCATGACCGTCCGGTAAGGGGTGTGGGCGAGGCAGTGAAGGTCCTTCTCAAAGTCCTCGGTGCCCACCGGATTCACCCGCACGATAGTGCAGCTGGGTTCCAGCTCCGGCTCCACGCCGGTGGTTCCCAGCTGGGCCAGGATGGCACCGCGGGCGCGCTGCTTATCGGCGGGAGCCACCGCATCCTCAAGGTCCAGGATGACGGCGTCGGCCCTGCGGGCCGCCTTCTGGTAGCGCTCCGGCCGGTCGGCAGGGCAGAAGAGCAGGGCGGGGCCCATCACAAAGGTCATGACTGCATTGTCTCCTGTCCGTGCTCCTCCTGCTTGGCATGGGCCTCGCGGGTCCACATCAGGCAGCTTCGGGTGGCCAGTGCCACCACCGTCCCGTCCTGGTTCCGGCCGGTGTGCTCCATGGTGACGATCCCCTGCCCCGGCCGGGAACCCGAGAGCCGTTTTCCGCTGATCACCGTCTCGGTGTAGAGGGTGTCGCCATGGAAGAGCGGATGCGGGAACGAGACATCGGCCAGGCCCAGCTGGGCGATGATGGTGCCCTGGGTCAGCTGCGAGACGGACTGCCCCACCATGGTGGCCAGGGTGAACATCGAGTTCACCAGCCGCTGGCCGAACGGCTGGCCGGCGCTCCAGGCGGCGTCCAGGTGCAGCGCCTGCGTGTTCATCGTCAGCGTGGTGAACAGGACATTGTCGGCCTCCGTCACGGTGCGGCCGGGACGGTGGGCGTACGTGACGCCCTCCTGCAGCTCCTCGAAGTACAGCCCGCGCTGCTCAATCACCTGCGGCTCGCCGCCGGTTGATCCCGCCGCGGCGCCGTCACCGCCGCTCATACGGTCAGTTCCCGGTCTTCTTCGAACAGGTCTGCCCCGGTTGCGGCGGCCACGTCCTCCACCGAGACGTTGGGTGCCAGTTCGCGCAGCACCAGCCTGGACCCGGACCCGTCCGCAACAACGTCGATGACCGCCAGGTCCGTAATGATCCGGTCCACGCAGCCCTTGCCGGTCAGGGGCAGGGAGCACTGCTGGACAATCTTCGGGTTTCCGTTGCGGTCCACGTGCTCCATCATCACGATGACCTTCTTGGCGCCGAACACCAGGTCCATGGCGCCGCCCATGCCCTTGACCATCTTGCCCGGGATCATCCAGTTGGCCAGGTCACCGTTGGCCGCAACTTCCATGGCGCCCAGGACAGCCACGTCCACATGGCCCCCGCGGATCATTCCGAAGGAAGAAGCCGAGTCGAAGAAAGCGGCACCCTTGTTGACCGTGACAGTTTCCTTGCCGGCGTTGATGAGGTCCGGGTCAACGGCATCCTCCGCGGGATAAGGGCCGACGCCGAGGATCCCGTTTTCGGAGTGGAGCACCACTTCCACGCCGTCGGGAATGTAGTTGGGGATCAGGGTTGGCATGCCGATGCCCAGGTTGACGTACTGGCCGTTGCTGAGCTCCTTCGCCACGCGGGCGGCGAGTTCGTTGCGGGTCCAGCCTTTGGCGGCAGTCCCGTCTGCCTGGACCTCGTGCTGCTGGGCTGCCGCCCGGCGGTATTCGGGGCGCACGCCTTCGGGCCGTGGAGCGTAGGGGCTGTTGGGATCCATGGCTATGCTCCTGCCTGCTGGTTGGTGCCGGTTCCGGTTCCGGGCGCTCCAGTGCCTGGCCGGGGAAGGGCAACGGTCCGTTTCTCGATGCGCTTCTCCGCGTTGGCGGCCAGCACCACCCGCTGGACGAAGATTCCCGGAGTGTGGATGTGTTCCGGGTCCAGTTCCCCCGGCTCCACCAGTTCCTCCACCTCGGCGATGGTGATCCTGCCGGCCATGGCACAGAGCGGGTTGAAGTTCATTGCGGTGGCATGGAACACCAGGTTTCCGTGGCGGTCGCCCTTCCAGGCGTGGACCAGCCCGAAGTCCGGCGTCAACGACTCCTCAAGGACGTAGTCCACTCCGCCGAAGGACCGCACCTCCTTCGGCGCGGAAGCAACCGCGATCCCGCCGTGGGCGTCGTACTTCTGCGGCAGGCCGCCGTCGGACACCTGCGTGCCAACTCCCGCCTTCGTGTAGAACGCCGGGATGCCGGCGCCGCCAGCGCGGAGCTTCTCGGCCAGGGTGCCCTGCGGGGTGAGCACCACCTCCAGTTCGCCGGCCAGGTACTGGCGGGCAAACTCCTTGTTTTCGCCCACATAGGAGCTGATGGTGCGGCGGATCCGGCCGTCCCGGAGCAGGATGCCCAGGCCCCAGTCGTCCACGCCGCAGTTGTTGCTGACGGTTTCGAGGTCCGCCGTTCCTGCCCGGTGCAGCGCATCGATGAGGGTCACCGGGATACCGCAGAGGCCGAATCCACCCACGGCCAGGGACGCTCCGTCCGGTATGTCCGCGACGGCTTCGTCAGCGCTGGCAACAACCTTGTCAATCATCAGTGATCCTCTCAGGCCGGCTACAGTCCCAGTTCGCGGGCGATCAGCATCAGCTGGACCTCCGTGGTGCCCTCCCCCACTTCAAGGATCTTGGAGTCGCGGTAGTGCCTTGCCACGGTGAACTCGTTGATGAAGCCATAGCCGCCGAATACCTGGGTGGCATCCCGCGCGTTGTCCATGGCTGCCTCGCCTGCGACCATCTTAGCGATGGCGGCCTGGGTCTTGAACGGCTTGCCGGCAAGCATGCGGAACGCCGCGTCGTAGTAGGCAAGGCGGGCGGTGTGGGCGCGGGCCTCCATGCGCGCGATCTTGAACGAAATGGCCTGGTACTTGCCGATGTTTTGCCCGAAGGCGCTCCGCTCCCGGGCGTACTTGACCGACAAGTCCACGCAGCCCTGGGCTGCGCCGGTGGCGAGTGCCGCGATGGCTATGCGGCCCTCATCCAGGATGGAGAGGAAATTGGCGTAGCCGCGCCCTTCCACTCCCAGCAGGTTGGCCTCCGGGACCCGGACATCCTTCAGGGTCAGCGGATGGGTGTCCGAGGCGTTCCAGCCCACTTTGTTGTAGGGCTTCTCCGCCTTGAAGCCAGGGGTATCGGTGGGCACCAGGATGGTGGAAATTTCCTTCTGCACTGAGCCGTCTCCCCGTTCCTTCCGGCCGGTGACGGCGGTGACGGTGACCAGGCGCGTGATGTCCGTTCCGGAGTTGGTGATGAACTCCTTGTTGCCGTTGATCACCCACTCTGTCCTGCCGCCGTCAGCCTCGCGCCGGGCGTGGGTCTTGGTGCCGCCCGCGTCCGATCCTGCCTCCGGCTCAGTCAGGCCGAAACCTGCCAGCGCCTGGCCGGATGCCAGCATGGGCAGCCACTCCTGCTTCTGCGCGTCCGTCCCGAAACGGTAGATGGGCATGGCGCCCAGCGACACCCCTGCCTCGAGGGTGATTGCCACGGACTGGTCCACCCGGCCCAACTGTTCCAGGGCCAGGGCAAGGGCGAAGTAGTCGCCGCCCATTCCGCCGAACTCCTCGGGGAAAGGCAGGCCGAACAGCCCCATCTCGCCCATCTGCTTCACCACTTCGTAGGGGAAGCTGTGCTCCTCGTCGTGCTTCGCGGAAACGGGTGCCACCACGGTGTCCGCGAAGTCCCGGACGGTGTCGCTGAGGTCCTGGTATTCCTCGCTGAGTTCAAAACCTGCCATGTCTAGGCTCCTTCGCCATTAAGTAAGGCTGTATCTGTGTCTGTATCTGCGGTGCGGGGGTGGACGGTCGCCAGGACCTGGTCCGCCTTCACCAGGTCCCCGGGCCGGACGCTGAGGTGCACTGTCCCGTCGAGCGGAGCCAGCAGCTGGTGCTCCATCTTCATCGCCTCCACCGAGACCAGCACCTGCCCGGCCGTGACGTCCGCACCGTCGGTGACCGGAACGGACACCACGGTTCCCGGCATGGGTGAGCGCACCGCAGGGTCGGCAGCACCCTCCTCCCGCTGAATCGCTGCAAGTACTCGCTCCAGCCGCGACTCACGCGTCAGGACTTCCAGCCGGCAGGACCAGCCCTCGCTGCCAAGGAAGAGCGCTGAAGGTCCCGGCACGACGGCGTACGTGGTGGTGCGCCCGTTGAACGTCAGCGCAACGCGTCGGCGGGAAATCATTTCCAGCCGTGCCGGACGGGGCGGCCCGCCGTCCACGGCCACCAGGGCAGTGCCTTCGGGGACAGCCCCGTCCCCGACCGGGCCGGCCGCGTTCCTGCCGCGCACGGTGGCCACGCCGCCGTCGGACGTTCCCAGGCTGACGCGGCGCGGCGCCGGTGTGCCAAGGCGCCATCCGTTGCGGGCCTGCCAGGGGCCCGGCGGCAGGGGTGTGCTGTCCTGTTCCTCCGCCTGGATGGTGAAGAGCGCCGCCGCCACCAGTTCGGCCTCGCCAACGCGGCGGAAGGCGAGGTACGGCAGTTTGCGTTCAATCAGCCCCGTGTCCAGGTGTCCCGCGCGGACATCGGCATCGTTGATCAGCAGCCTCAGGTATTCGACGTTGGTGTCCAGCCCAAGCGCCGTATAACCCGCGAGCGCCGCGTCCAGGGTGTCCAGGGCAGCTGTACGGTCCTCCCCCCACGCGATCACCTTGGAGATCATGGGGTCGTAGCTGGACGAGACCTCCAGTCCTTCCGCCAGGGACGAATCCACCCGCACCCTGCCGGCCGCCTGCCCGGGCAGTTCATCCAGGAGGAGCACTGTCCCGGTGGAGGGCAGGAAGTTTTTCTCGGGAACCTCCGCGTATACGCGTGCTTCCACCGCGTGCCCGTTAAGTTCGACGTCGGCCTGCCGGATGGTGAGTGCCCTGCCGGCGGCGATCCGCACCTGCCATTCGACGAGGTCGATGCCGGTGACCATTTCGGTGACGGGATGCTCCACCTGCAGCCTGGTGTTCATCTCCATGAAGTAGAACTGGTCCGGCGCGTCGTCCGAGACGAGGAATTCGACGGTCCCGGCACCGCTGTAGTTAACGCTGCGGGCTGCATTGCAGGCTGCCTCGCCGATGCGGGCGCGAAGGGCTGCGCCGTCCGGGTGCGCTTCGAGCAAGGGCGACGGCGCCTCTTCGATGACCTTTTGGTGGCGCCGCTGCAGCGAGCATTCGCGCTCGCCCAGGTGGATGACGTTGCCGTGGTTGTCCGCGAGCACCTGCACCTCGATGTGCCGCGGGGTGGATACCAGCCGTTCCAGGAAAAGGGTGTCGTCGCCGAAGGCGCCGGCAGCCACCCGCCGGGCGGTGGCCAGCGTCGCGGGGAGGTCTGCCGGGCGTTCCACCACGTGCATGCCCTTGCCGCCCCCGCCTGCGGAAGGCTTGATCAGCAGCGGAAACCCGACGCCGCCGGCCGCCTGCACCAGCTGCTCATCCGTCATGCCGGGCTCCGCTACTCCGGGAACCACGGGGACGCCGTAACCGGCCACGTGGTTCTTGGAGCGGATCTTGTCCCCCATCATTCTCAGCGCATCAATGCCGGGGCCGATGAAGGTGATGCCGGCCCGGTCCAGGGCGCGGGCGAAGTCGGCGTTCTCACTCAGGAAGCCGTAGCCCGGATGCACGGCTTCCGCCCCGGCCTTGCGGCACGCATCGATGATGGCCTCGATCTTCAGGTAGCTCTCCGTGGCCGCGGCGGGGCCGATCCGAACGGCCGTGTCAGCCTCGCGCACATGGCGCGCGCCGGCGTCGGCATCGCTGTAAACGGCAACTGACCGGATGCCCATGGCCCGGAGGGTGCGGATCACGCGGCAGGCGATCTCGCCACGGTTGGCCACCAGGACTGTGCTGAACATGGGCCTGCTTGCCGTGGCGGTGCCGGTGAAGGAAGGGGTGGTCATATGCTGGCTCACATCCTGAAGAGGCCGAAGGAGGTTTCCGGCAGCGGCGTGCGGGACACGACGTCCAATGCCAGGCCCAGCACGGTGCGGGTGTCGGCTGGATCAATCACGCCGTCGTCCCAGAGGCGGGCGGTGGAGTAATACGGGCTGCCCTGGTCCTCGTACTGCTGGCGGATGGGCGCCTTGAAGGCCTCTTCGTCCTCGGCGGACCACTCCTGGCCGGCAGCCTCGTACTGGTCACGCTTTACGGTGGCCAGCACGCTTGAGGCCTGGTTGCCGCCCATCACCGAGATCCGGGCTGCCGGCCACATCCACAGGAACCGCGGCGAATAGGCGCGGCCGCACATGGAGTAGTTGCCGGCGCCGAAGGAACCGCCGATGACCACCGTCAGTTTGGGCACCCGGGCAGTAGCCACGGCCGTCACCATCTTGGCCCCGTTCTTGGCGATGCCGCCCTGTTCAGAGTCCTTGCCCACCATGAAGCCGGAGATGTTCTGCAGGAAAACGAGCGGGATGCCGCGCTGGTCGCAGAGCTCGATGAAGTGTGCGCCCTTGAGGGACGACTCGCTGAAGAGCACGCCGTTGTTGGCCACGATGCCCACCGGGTGCCCGTGCAGCCGGGCGAAGCCGGTCACCAGGGTGGTGCCGTATTCCCTCTTGAATTCGTGGAACCGGCTGCCGTCCACCAGCCGGGCGATCACCTCGTGGACGTCGTACGGGGCGTTGACGTCCGTCGGCACGGCACCGTACAGCCCGTCAGGGTCTGCTGATGGTTCGACGGCGGCCTCCACCTCCCAGGCGGGCGGGGCCGGCGGCGGGAGGGTGGACACGATGTCCCGGATGATCTGCAGCGCGTGTTCGTCGTTTTCGGCCAGGTGGTCAGTCACGCCCGAGATCCTTGAGTGGACCTCTCCGCCGCCAAGCTCCTCCGGAGTGACGATCTCGCCGATCGCGGCCTTCACGAGCGGCGGCCCGCCAAGGAAGATGGTGCCCTGGTTCCGGACGATGACCGTTTCATCGCTCATGGCCGGCACGTAGGCGCCGCCGGCGGTGCAGGAGCCCATGACCGAGGCGATCTGGGGAACCTTGGCCGCGGACAGCCTCGCCTGGTTGTAGAAGATGCGGCCGAAGTGCTCCTTGTCCGGAAAGACCTCGTCCTGCTTCGGCAGGAACGCTCCGCCGGAATCCACCAGGTAGATACAGGGCAGCCGGTTTTCGAGGGCGATCTCCTGGGCCCTCAGGTGCTTCTTGACGGTCAGCGGATAGTACGTTCCGCCCTTGACCGTTGCGTCGTTCGAAATCACCAGCACGTGGCGGCCGTGGACCAGCCCGATGCCGGCGATGACGCCGGCGCCGGGGGCCTCGTCGTTGTACATTCCGTTGGCGGCCAGCGGGGCAATCTCAAGGAACGGGCTGCCCTCATCCAGCAGCTGGTCGATCCGCTCGCGCGGCAGCAGCTTCCCCCGGGCCACGTGGCGCTGCCGGGACTTCTCCGGCCCGCCCAGCGCAGCGTCCGCCAGCCTTTTCCGCAGGTCCTCCGCCAGCTCCAGCTGTGCTTCGCGGTTTGCCGCGAAGGCCCCGCCGGAAGGATCGAGCCGGGTGGCAAGGGTCTCCATTGACGCATCCTGTTCATCTTTGGACCGGCCGGCGAAAAGCCAACTCGGTTAGTACTGAGTAACTGAAATTCAGGTTAGTCTCGATTAACTGTGATGTCCAACACAGGGACTGCCTTGCTAGACTCTCCGGGTCCGAGGAGGAATCGTGCGAAGCACCGACGCGGCGCCGGCCGGCGAGCGCAGCAGTACAACCCAGCGCGGCAATACTGCGCTGCCCGGCAACACCCAGCAGCGCAGCGCCACCACCCAGCGCGGCAGTACAACGCAGCGGAGCAGTACAACGCAGCGGAGCAGGGCGAAGGAGAACCGCCGCCAGGCGCTGCTGTCCGCTGCCGCGTCACTCTTTGCCCTGCACGGCTTCAACCGGGTGTCCCTGGAGGACCTCGGTGCTGCCGCCGGCGTCAGTGGCCCGGCCGTGTACCGCCACTTTCCGGGCAAGCAGGCGGTGCTGGCCGACCTGCTGGTCACTGTCAGCCAGGAACTGCTCGACGGCGGGCGCCGGGTGGTGGCGGACAATGCCGATCCCCTGGCCGCCCTGCGGGGACTGGTGGAGTTCCAGGTGGATTTTGCCCTCGGCAAGCCGGACGTCATCCGCGTCCAGGACAGGGACTTCAGCAGCCTGTCCGAACAGGACCAGGAGGCGGTGCGGATCCTCCAGCGCAGCTACGTGGAGGTCTGGGTGGACGTCCTCGCCAGGCTCCATCCCGCGACGGACGGTTCAGAGCTCCGGATGAGGGCCCATGCCACATTTGGCCTGATCAACTCCACCCCGCACTCGGTCCGCAGCCACGGCCGGAAGGTGGCCGCCGGAACCGCCCGTCCGCTGCTCGAGAGCATGGCGCTGGCTGCGCTGCTGGTGGACGCCACGTCCCACGAACGGCCCCGGACCGCATAAGCGGTGCCGGGCAGCAACGCTCAAGCGGGCCAGGGCCGTCCGTGACCTAGACCATCGTGAGGACCATGCCGGGGTCGGCCAGGATGGCACCCACATCGGCGAGGAAACGCGAACCCTGCTCACCATCCACCAGCCGGTGGTCAAAGGACAGGCTCAGGGTCATCACCTGGCGCAGTGCAACTTCCCCGCGATGCTCCCAGGGCATCTTCCGCACGGCTCCGAGTGCCAGGATCGCCGCTTCCCCCGGGTTCAGGATGGGGGTGCCGGCGTCTATACCGAAGACGCCGATATTGGTGATGGAGATGGTGCCTCCGGACAGGTCCGCCGGCGAGGTCTTGCCGGCCCGGGCGGTTTCTGCGAGCGCTGTCAGTGCTTCTGCCAGCCGGGCCAGGGAGAGTGAGTCCGCGTCCTTGATGTTGGGCACCGTGAGGCCCCTCGGCGTGGCGGCCGCTATGCCGAGGTTGACGTAGTTGAAAGTGACGATCTCCTGGTTTTCCTCATCCCAGTGAGAGTTGAGCGACGGATTGCGCCGGAGCGCAATCAGCAGTGCCTTCGCCGCCAGGGTCAGCGGGGTCAGCTTGTATCCCGCGAATTCCCTGCCGTCCCGGAGCCTGGCCAGCAGCTCCATGGCGGGAGTGACGTCGATGGTCAGGAATTCCGTGGCGTGCGGTGCAGTGAAAGCACTCTGCACCATGGCGGCGGCCGTGAGCTTCCGGACGCCCTTGATGGGGGTCCGGGATTCCCGTCCACCCGGATACGCCTGCCCGGCGGTCGGAGTGGCAGCATCGTGGCCCGTGACAGCGCCTGCACCAACGCCGGTGGACGTGCCCTCCACAAAGTGGTGCACGTCCTCGCGGGTAATCAGCCCCTGCGGACCGGTGCCGGCCACCGATGCCAGGTCCACCCCGAGGTCTTTCGCCAGCTTCCGGACCGGCGGCGTGGACCGGGGGCGCTCGCCCGCAGGTTCGCTTTGGACAGGGCTTGTTTCGACAGGTTTGGGTTCAACAGGTTTGGGTTCAACAGGTTTGGTTTCGACAGGTTTGGTTTGGACACGGGTTGCCACATTCCCTGCCACCGGGAAGTTCCGCGGCCGCCGCGCGGGCCGGCCGGTGCTTTCGGGGACGGCGCCGTAGCCCACCAGGTTCGGTTCCCGCTTCGGCGCTTCAGGCGCGGCCTCCCGCGCTCCGCCCGAAGGTGCCTGCCCGGCGTCGTCCGCCACCTCGAAGGAGACGATAGGCTTGCCCACCTCCACGACGGTGCCCGGCTGTTCGTGCAGTTCCTTGACGACCCCGGCAAACGGGGACGGGAGCTCCACCACTGCCTTGGCCGTTTCAACTTCCGCAATCACTTGGTTCAGGCTGACGGTATCGCCCACTCCCACTTTCCAGCTGAGGATCTCCGATTCGGTGAGTCCCTCGCCCAGGTCCGGCAGCCGGAATTCCTTGATCATGGTGGCGCTCATCCTTCCAGCCCGCTGAGGGAGTTCGGCCGGCCAAGGGCACGGTCCACGCCGTCGAGGATTCGGTCCAGGCCTGGCAAATGGTGCATTTCAAGTTTGGAGTAGGGGTAGGGGATGTCGAACCCGGTGACGCGGACCGGCGGGGCTTCCAGGTAGTAGAAGCACCGCTCGGTAATGCTCGCTGCCACTTCTGCGCCCAGGCCGCCCGACTGCCCGGCCTCGTGGGTAATGACCAGGTGCCCGGTCCGGCGCACGGAGGCAACAACCGTGTCATAGTCCACCGGCGCCAGCGAGCGAAGGTCGATGACCTCGATTGAAATCCCTTCGTCGGCGGCCGCGGAAGCTGCATCGAGGGCGGTCTTGACCAGCGGGCCGTAGGCCACCAGCGTGACGTCGGTGCCAGTGGCCAGGACGCTTGCCCGGCCCATGGGCTCCGCGGCGGCAGGGTCCAGGGCCTCGTCAACCTCGCCTTTGTCGTGGTAGCGGCGCTTGGGTTCAAAGTAGAGCACGGGGTCGTCGCAGGAGATCGCCTGCTGGATCACGGTGTAGGCGTCCTGGGGATTGGCAACGGTCACCACGCGGAGGCCTGACGTGTGGGTGAAGTATGCCTCCGGAGATTCGGAGTGGTGCTCGGGCGAGCCGATGCCCCCGCCGAACGGAATCCTGATGGTGATGGGCATCTTCACGGCCCCGCGGGTGCGGTAGTGGATCTTGGCAACCTGGCTGACGATCTGGTCGAATGCGGGGTAGACGAAACCGTCGAACTGGATTTCCACCACCGGGCGGTAGCCGCGGTAGGCCAGGCCGACGGCGGTGCCCACAATGGCTGATTCAGCCAGTGGCGTGTCAACCACCCGGTGCGTCCCGAAGTCCTTCTGCAGCCCGTCGGTAACCCGGAACACGCCGCCGAGGGTGCCGATGTCCTCGCCCAGGAGAACCACTTTGGGATCGTTCTCGAGGGACTTCCGCAGGCCGGCATTGATGGCACGGGCAAAGGTCATCTGGGTCATCAGCGTGCACCTTCTTCTGAGACGGCCCCTGCGGGATCACCGAAGGAGGCCAGGTAGCGGGCGTAGTGGTCCTGCTGCCGGTCCAGCCAGGAATTGGGTGTGCTGTAGACGTGCTTGAAGACGTCCAGCGGCTCCGGGTCCGGCATGGTGGTGCATCCCGTGCGCATCTCGTGCGCCACGGCGTCGGCCTTGTCCTTCACCTGCTGCTGCAGTTCTTCGGTGAGCAGGCCCTTCCGGTCCAAGAGGGCGGCAATCCGGCTGATCGGGTCCTTGGCAGCCCAGTCCTCGAGTTCGTTGGCGTCGCGGTAGCGCGTGGGGTCATCCGCCGTGGTGTGCGGGCCCATCCGGTAGCTGACCGCCTCGATGAAGGTTGGGCCGCCGCCGCGCCGTGCCCGGTCCAGGGCCACCCGGGTTGCCGCCATGACCGCCAGGACGTCGTTGCCGTCCACGCGCAGGCTGGGGATGCCGAACCCGGCAGCCCTGTCCGCGAGCTGGATGTGGGACTGGAGCCGGACAGGCTCGGAGATTGCCCAGTGGTTGTTGGTGCAGAAGAACACCACGGGCACCTGGAAGCTTGCGGCAAACACCATTGCCTCGTTGACGTCGCCTTCGCTGGTGGCGCCGTCGCCGAAATAGGTCACGGCCACGGAATCTGCGCCATCGTTCTGGATGCCCATGGCGTAGCCGGTGGCATGCAGGGTCTGGGCGCCGATGATGATCTGCGGGGTGGCCATGTTGACCGTGTAGGGATCCCAGCCCGAGGACGCGTTGCCGCGCCACACCCGCACGAGGTCCGTCAGGTCCACTCCGCGGCAGTAAGCCACCCCGTTCTCCCGGTAGCTGGAGAAGACGAAGTCGTCGCTGCGCAGCGCGCGGCCCGAACCGATCTGCGCCGCCTCCTGTCCCAGCAGCGGCGGCCACAACCCTAGCTCGCCCTGCCTCTGCAGGGCCGTTGCCTCGACGTCGATGCGCCGGATGACGGTCATGTCCTCATAAAGGGAACACAATTGCTCGTCAGTGATGTCCCTGACCCAGTAGTCGAACTCCGGATGGCTGACCCGCTCGCCGGAAGGGGGGACCAACTGGACCAGGTCACGTCCCTGTCCATGGGGGTACCGGGCGCTGGTGGAGGCGGTGGAACCGCCCTGGCCCGTTTGGTCTGTAGACACGATAGCCCGCAATCTTCTCACGTGGTTGACCTGCGGTTTTGGGACTTGTGGTCCCGCTCGCCGCCGGCCGCCCGGGCGTCTTTGCCCCGGATATTGTGACCCTACTCACAATGCTCAGGAGGTACAACCACCGGCGCGATCATTGAGCAAAATGCTCTGCGGGGCGGCGCGGGACCGTGCTAACGTTGCGCATTATGCAAGCCCTGGATGGCACCGACACCCGCCTGCTCTCGGCCTTGGCCCAGGATCCCCGGAAGACGGTGGTGGCCCTGGCCCAGAAGCTGGGCCTGTCCCGCAATACCGTGCAGGCGCGCATGGCACAGCTGGAAAAAAGGCACGTCTTCCTGTCCTTCGAGCGGCGGATAAACCCGGCCGCCCTGGGCTACCCGCTGATGGCTTTCATCTCCGTCCATGTCCAGCAGCAGCGGCTCGCCCAGCTGGCGAAGGAACTTGCAGCCATCCCCGAGATCCTTGAGGGCTACGGCCTGACGGGGTCGGCGGACCTGCTGCTCCGGGTGGTTGCACTGGACGCCGAGGACCTGTTCCGGATCAACGGGAAGATCCTGGCGTGCGCAGGCGTGGACAGGACTGACACGGCCCTGGCCATGGGCGAACTCATTCCCTTCCGCGTGCAGCCCCTGCTTGACCGTGGTTCAGAACGCGGCTAGCAGGCTGTCCCGAATCAACGGGAAGTACGACGGCGGGAGGCGGGCTGGAGTACGACGCCGGCGGCCCGCACTATAGGCTGGTGCCAGTTAATTGGCGGGGCCGGCACAGGATCTCCGCCACCGAGCGGTGCGCAGCACCACTTTTCCCGAAAGGCTCCATTTTGAGCACTCCTCAGGAACCGTACCAGCCGGGCGGCGCCGGCCTTGGGTCCCGGCAACTGCCGCAGCAGCCGCACTTCGGGCAGGACCCGGACGCCGCACCCTTCGGGCTCCCCGGACAGCCGCCGCCCAGGAACCGGCGGAAACTGTGGATCATTTTGGCCGGCGCCGGCGGCGTCCTGCTGCTGGTGGTCCTTGGGATCATCATCCTGGTCAACATAGCGGGCAGCGCCACCAACCAGGCTCGCGGCCTGGCGGACGGCTTCACAAAGCTGGTGATCGCCGGGGACAGCTCCAAAGCCTACGACGAGTACCTCGACCCGGCGCTGAAGGAGCAGCTGTCCAAGGAGGCGTTCATTTCCGGCATCAAAAGCCTGGAGATGGACGAATCCTGCAAACCGGCGTACAACGACCTTAAGGTCGGCACCGAGAACGGGACCAAGTCGGCAGACATCGTCGGACTCATCACCTGCGAGGGCAAAGAGGTGGACCTCGCCTACCGCTTTGAAGGAGCCGACGAGCTCAAGATGACCAACATCAAACTCAGGCCCGCAGGCTAGCGGCTTCGGCAGGAACGGAAGAGCCTCCGTACCGGGAATGTTCCCGGTACGGAGGCTCTTCCGTTCGCTGCTTGTGCCCCAGGCCGGCGGCTGATGAAGGCCGGCGGCTGGCGCAGGTCAGTGGCTGGTGGCCTTTTCGGCGCCCACCCCGGTGAGGGAGCGGACTTCCATTTCGGCCTGCTTGGCGGTGTCCTCGCGCTTTTTGTCGAGGACAGTGCCCAGCCAGCCCAGCAGGAACGCCAGCGGAATGGAGACGATGCCGGGGTTGCTCAGCGGGAAGAGCGCAAAGTTCGCGTCCTTGACCATCGAGGTGGCCGCACCGGAGACCACCGGCGAGAAGATGATCAGGACGATCGCGGAGCCCAGGCCGCCGTACATGCTCCAGACCGCACCCTGGGTGGTGAACCTGCGCCAGAACAGGGAGTAGATTATCGTGGGCAGGTTGGCGGAGGCGGCGACGGCGAACGCGAGCGCCACCAGGAACGCCACGTTCTGTCCGTTGGCGAGGATCCCGCCCAGGATGGCAAGGACGCCGATGACCACGACGGTGCGCCGGGCCACCTTCACCTCAGTGTCGGCGTCGGCCTTGCCCTTGGAGATGACGCTGGCGTAGATGTCGTGGGCAAAGGAAGCCGCAGCCGTGATGGTCAGGCCGGCCACGACGGCGAGGATGGTGGCGAACGCCACGGCCGAGATGAAGCCCAGCAGCAGCGGTCCGCCGAGATAGAAGGCCAGGAGCGGGGCAGCCGAGTTCACGCCGCCCGGTGCGGTCTTGATGGTATCGGCCCCCACCAGGGCGGCCGCTCCGTAGCCCAGCACCAGGGTGAAGAGGTAGAAAAGGCCGATCAGCCAGATGGACCAGACCACGGACTTGCGGGCTTCCTTGGCCGTGGGGACCGTGTAGAAGCGCATGAGCACGTGCGGCAGGGCGGCCGTGCCCAGGACCAGGGCAAGGCCGAGTGACATGAAGTCGAGCTTCGAGGTTTCGGTCTTGCCGTACTGCAGGCCGGGGTTGAGGACGGCCGGGTTGTTGGCCGTCTCCACTGCGGCGCCCAGGAGGTTGGAGAGGTTGAAGCCGTAGATGGCCAGGACCCACAGTGTCATGACGGCGGCGCCCGCGATGAGCAGGATCGCCTTGATGATCTGCACCCAGGTGGTGCCCTTCATGCCGCCGATGAGGACGTACATGATCATGAGGGCGCCGACGACGATGATCACCAGGGACTGCCCGCCCCAGTCGCTGATGCCGAGCAGGAGTGAAATCAGGCTTCCGGCGCCTGCCATCTGGGCGAGGAGGTAGAAGAAGCAGACAGCGAGGGTGGAGATGGCGGCGGCGATGCGGACCGGCCTCTGCTTCAGCCGGAAGGACAGGACGTCGGCCATGGTGAACTTGCCGGTGTTGCGGAGGAGTTCGGCGACGAGCAGCAGGGCCACGAGCCAGGCCACGAGGAAGCCGATGGAGTACATGAAGCCGTCGTAGCCGTTGATGGCGATGGCGCCGGTAATGCCCAGGAACGAGGCGGCCGAGAGGTAGTCTCCTGCGATGGCGGTTCCGTTTTGCGAGCCGGTAAAGGAACGTCCTGCCGCGTAGTAGTCCGCGGCGGTCTTGTTGTTCCGGCTGGCGCGGAAGACGATCACCATGGTCACGGCCACGAACAGCCCGAAAATCCCCATGTTCAGCAGCGTGGTGTCCTTGAGGGCGGCCACGTCCACCGCTGTGGCGATGCCGATCATTTGTTAACTCCGCTCACTCGGTTGCCGTGCTTGTCGAATTCGTGACCCTCGATCTCGTCCCGGATCTCCTTCGCGATGGGGTCCAGCCGCCGGTTGGAGTAGCTGACGTACCACCCGGTGATGGCGAACGTGGACACGAACTGGAGCAGGCCGAGGATCAGGCCCACGTTGATGTTGCCCCAGACCTTCGTGGACATGAAGTCCACGGCGTAGTCGGCGAGCAGGACGTATGCGAAGTACCACAGCAGGAATGCGACTGCCATGGGAAAGACAAAGCTGCGGTGACGCTTGCGCAGTTCCTTGAACTGCTCCGTCGACTGGACCTGCTCGAAGTCCACGGACGCCGCTGCGTCCGGAGTGTGGGCATCGTTACCCATCGTTCCTCCTCGTTGAGACTTGCCTGGACACACCCAACGGCAGGCCCCGGAAACGGGGCACCGCAAATGTGACTGCAATCACTCTGCTGCGTGCGGGGTGCCACAATCCAGACTTAGCCCGCAGGCGGTCGCTCAACGGTTGGGATGCTGCGACAAACGGCACCCGCGGCTACGCTGGGCACCATGCCGGACTCCCCCCTCCTGACTGCCGCAGCCGTGGCCGTCATCGCCATGGCCATCGCCGTCGTCGTCGGCGTGGGACTCAAGGTGCTCCGGTCCTTCCGGGACCTGGGCACCGACGCCGAGCGCGCCACCTACCACACGCTGCACGCCGCCTCCCAGGCGGGCCAGCACCTCCGCCGCGGGCTCAACCCCGCGGGCGCAGCCAAGGCCGGCCGCCAGCTGCGTGCCCTGCTGGGTTGCGACGCACTGGCGATCATGGACACCTCCGGCGTGCTGGCATGGGACGGTGCCGGTGAAGACCTCAAACCGCGGCTGATGGACCTCGCCGCCGGTGTCCTGGCGAGCGGCCGGACGGCCGTGCTCCCGGCCGGGGACGCCGGCCCCGCCACGGACACCACCGGGGGCCCGCTCGCTGCCGTGATCGCGCCGGTGCGGGCCGGCTCCCGGGTGGTGGGCGCCGTCGCAGCGTTCGCCCCGACCGCCGGCGCGGGACTTGTCCGGGCCACCAGCGAAGTGGCGGACTGGGTGGCGGTACAGGTGGAGCTCGCGGAGCTGGACGCCTCACGCACCCAGCTGATGGAGGCCGAAGTGCGGGCGCTGCGGGCCCAGATCAGCCCCCACTTCATCTACAACTCGCTCAACGCCATCGCGTCCTTCATCAATACGGATCCCGCCCGGGCCCGGGAGCTCGTGGTGGAGTTCGCCGACTTCACCCGCTATTCCTTCCGGCGGCACGGGGACTTCACCACGCTCGCCGAGGAGCTGCGCTGCATCGACCGGTACCTGCTCCTGGAACGGGCGCGGTTCGGCGAGCGCGTCCAGGTGAGCCTTCGCGTGGCGCCGGAGGTACTCAGCACCGTCATCCCGTTCCTGAGCCTGCAGCCGCTGGTTGAGAACGCCGTCCGGCACGGGCTCGAAGCCAAGGAGGGGCCCGGGCACATCAGCATCACGGCCAACGACGCCGGTGCCTTCGCCGAGGTGACCATCGAGGACGACGGCGTGGGCATGGACCCTGCCCAGCTCCAGTCCATGCTGGCCGGCCACACCGACGGCGAGCATGTGGGCCTGCGGAACGTCGATGCCCGCCTCCGCCAGGTCTACGGCAACGACCACGGGCTGGTGATCGAGACCGCCCCCGGAGAAGGAACCCTGATCACCATGCGGGTACCCAAGTCGCAGCCGGGCCACGATGCGTGACCGGCCCCGGCCCGTGCCGGCCACCTCCGGCGCCAGCCGCAGGCTCCGGAAAGCTACCCTAGGAGCATGATTAACGTCCTCGTCGTTGATGATGAGCTGCCCGCCGTTGAGGAACTGGCGTTCCTGCTGGGCAGGGACGAACGCGTTGGAACGGTCCTCCGGGCCACCTCCGGCAGCGAAGCCCTCCACGCCCTCTCCTCCGCCTCAGTCGACGCCGTCTTCCTGGACATCCACATGCCCGCGATGTCCGGGCTGGATATTGCCCGCGCCATCGCAGGGAGCAGCCGGCCGCCCGCCGTCGTGTTCGTGACGGCGGACGAGGACCACGCGCTCGACGCTTTTGAACTCGCTGCGGTGGATTACCTGCTCAAGCCGGTGCGGGCCGAGCGCCTGGCCCGCTGCGTGGGGCGCATCAGTGAACTGCGCGACGGCGGCGCCGCCCCTGAGATGATCACGGTTGACCAGGGCGGGACCACGCGGATGATCAGGCGCGACGACGTCACCTACGTCCAGGCGCAGGGCGACTATGCGCGCCTCCACACCGCCGAGGCCAGCTACCTGATCAGGGTTCCGCTGGCCGACCTTGAGCAGCAGTGGGCGGACGCCGGATTCATCCGGACGCACCGCTCCTACCTGGTGGCCCTGAAGCACGTGACCTCGATGAAGCTCGCGGCCGACGGTCCCAGCGTCACGGTGGCGGGCGCGGGCCTGCCGATCAGCAGGCGCCACCTGCCCACGGTACGGGAGAAGCTCGAGGCCACCCGGATCAGGCCCAATACATGACCAGGGTGCGCGTAACGGCGCCGCGGACTGCGGTGCGGCCGGCCAAGGAGACGCGGGAAGCCGCCCAGGACTCCGAAGTCGGACAGGTTTTCGTCAGGTCCCTGATCCGGTCCCAGCTGCGGCTGGCCCTGGTGGTGGCCGGAGGCTTCCTGGTGATCCTTGCCGCCTTCCCCCTGCTGCTCACTGCCGTCCCCGGGCTGGCCGAAACCCCGGTGGCCGGCATTCCGTTCGCCTGGCTCCTGCTGGGGGCCGGGATCTACCCGGTGATCGGGCTCAGCGCCTGGCTGTATATCCGGACGGCGGCGCGCAACGAGGCACGGTACCGCGACCTGGCCGAGGACCAGTGAGGGAACCGTGAACCCCGGCATCGCAATAGCTGCCCTGGTGGGTGTCTCCCTGGCCACCGCCGTCATCGGCTTCTACGGCCTGCGCATATCGCGGACCACGGGTGATTTCTACGTCGCCTCCCGCACGGTCCGGCCATGGTGGAACGCGTCCGCGATCGGCGGCGAATATCTGTCCGCTGCCAGCTTCCTGGGTGTCGCCGGGCTCATCCTGCTGTCCGGAACGGACGCGCTGTGGTTCCCTGTCGGGTACACGGCAGGGTACCTGATGCTGCTGCTCTTCGTGGCGGCGCCGCTGAGGCGGTCCGGCGCCTACACCATCCCCGACTTTACCGAGGCCAGGCTTGACTCCCGGCCGGTGCGGCAAGTCACCAGCCTGGTGGTGGTGCTGGTGGGCTGGCTGTACATCGTGCCGCAGCTCCACGGCGCCGCCCTCACCATCCGCATCACCACCGGGCTGCCGTCCTGGGTGGGGTCCGTTGCGGTGGTGATCGTGGTATGCCTCACCGTGGTGGCAGGCGGCATGCGCTCCATTACGTTCGTCCAGGCGTTCCAGTACTGGCTGAAGCTCACCGCGCTGGCCGTTCCCATCCTGTTCATCATCTTCGTGCTCGCGGACACCGGGGCGCCTGCCCTCGCTGCGCCTGCGGTCAATCCCACCGGCGTGGCTCCTGCCGGGCTGTACCAGAACGTGTCCTTGCTGGTGGCCCTGCTTTTTGGAACCCTGGGCCTGCCGCATGTGCTGGTGCGCTTCTACACCAACCCCGACGGCCAGTCCGCCCGCCGCACCACGCTGATCGTCCTGGGCCTGCTGTCCGTGTTCTACCTGTTTCCCACCGCCTACGGGCTCGTGGGGCGGATGTTCGCTCCCGGCCTGGCGCGCGCCGGCCAGGCGGACGCCATGGTGCTGCTGCTGCCGGGAGAACTCGTGGGCGGGACGGCGGGCGACCTGCTGTCCGCGCTGGTGGTGGCGGGGGCCTTCGCGGCCTTCCTTTCCACCACCTCGGGGCTGGTGGTTTCCCTGGCCGGCGTCATCAGCCAGGACGTCCTGGGCGCAGGCGTCGGCGGCTTCCGGCTCGCAGCCGTCATTTCGGCCGTTGTCCCCCTGGGCTTTGCGTTCATGACCGACTCCTCCGCCCTGGCAGGGAGCGTGGGGCTGGTCTTCGCCTTTACCGCCTCCACGGTGTGCCCGGTGCTGCTGCTGGGGATCTGGTGGCGGGGACTTACCGACGCCGGTGCCATCGCCGGCATGCTGACCGGCGGAGTCCTGTGCGGCGGGGCAATGGTCATCGGCGCCCTGGCCGGGGCAGCCAACACGCCCGGCTGGCTCGCCCAGCCGGCAGCGTGGACTGTTCCCACGGCCTTCGCCGTGATGGTCATCGTGTCCCGCGCAACGGTGCAGCGGATCCCGGGAACCATGGCCAGGGTGATGACCCGGCTGCACACCCCGGAGCGCCCGCTCGCCACCGAGCGCTGAGCTCCCCTGCAGGGCGGCTGGCCGGCGGCTGGCCGGCGGCTCAGTCGATGGCAGCCATCAGCTCCACGACGCGGTCCAGGAACGCGTCCACCTGCGATTCCTCGTACCCGTCCCTGCCCACGGCCGGGCGGAATACTGCCCGGCGCACACTGTCCACGCTGAGGGGCTTGTCCTGCTCAAGGTAGGCAATCAGCTCGCGGCACAGCCGGTCGACGTCGGCCGTGTTGTAGCTGCGCGCTTTCTTCTTGGCGGGGCGGCGGAAGCGGTCGCCGTCGGGGCGGTGCAGCCGCCCGCGGAGGATGCCGGAAAGGTTTCCGATCTCGCGCAGCCAGGCCTCTTCGCCGCGGGCTGCGATCAGCTCGTCCCGCTCCCGGCGGGCGAAGGCGTCCTCAAGCCGGTCCAGCGCGGCATCCACCACCGCGGCCGAATACCCGCCTTTGACGGGATCGAAGGAGACAGCCCTGACGTCTGAACTGTTGATGGGCTGGGCCGCTGATTCCGGGGTCTCCAATGACACCCGGGCACGCTGCAGGAACTGGTCCACCTGTTTGGCGTTGTAGCCATACTCACCGCGCTTCACGCGTTCAAAGGATGCAGGGATCTGCCGATGAATGTCCAATGCCACTTTTGCTTCCTTCAATGCTCTTCAGCCGTAGTACTTCCGCACCAGCTTATTTGTGCCCGGGGGTGATCTGCCGTTCCGGCGGTGTTTGTGTCAGGCACCGGCCACCAGCCCGTAGAGGATGAACGCTGCCGGCGACGCAAAGACGATCGAGTCCAGCCTGTCCATGACTCCCCCGTGCCCGGGCAGGATGCTGCTCATGTCCTTGATGCCCAGTTCGCGCTTGACCATCGATTCAGCGAGGTCTCCGGCGGTGGAAGCGGCAACCAGGCCAACCGCCAGGACGATGCCCACCCACCAGGGTTTGTCGAGTACAAACAGGCAGGCAAGGATGCCGATGAGCATGGCCCCGCCGATGGACCCGGCGAATCCTTCCCAGGACTTCTTGGGGCTGATTTTGGGTGCCATGGGGTGCTTGCCCAGCGACGCCCCCACCAGGTAGCCGAAGGTGTCGTTGGAAACCACCAGCAGGAGCATCACTGCCACCTGCCAGGCGCCCTGGGGGATCGTTCCGCCCGGCCACAGCCCCAGCGGGGTGGCACCGCCGGCGGCGTGCAGCGGCAGCACGGCGAAGCTGATGAAGAACGGTACCCAGCCCAGTGTGAAGACGCCCGCGAAGATGCTGTTGGCCGAGCCTGCGGCGCTCTCGACGGATCGCCAGAGCAGCACCGCCACAGAGCTCAGCAGCATGGCGAACAGGAGGCTTTCTATGCCCCCGAGGTAGGCGGCAAAAGGCATGGCCACCGTACCGGTCATGACCGGCACGATGGGCATCCTGGTCCCGTTTGCCTCCAGGGCGCGGTAGATTTCCCAGACGCCGAAGATAGCGAAGGTGGTGGTTACCGCAACGAAGCCGAGCGGGAGCAGCAACAGGCCACCCAGCACGGCAAACAACATGGCCAGACCCACCACGACGGCGGCCGGAAGGTTACGTCCGGCCTTTGGCGTCGGGTTGCTCCTGGGCTGCTTCCCCCGTATGCGCGCCCTGGCTGCCGGGGCCTGATCTGCCTGGCCCATCAGACTTCGAGCAGCTCTGCTTCCTTGCGCTTGAGCAGCTCATCGATGCCGTCCACGTGGGCTTTGGTGAGGCTGTCCAGCTCCCTCTCGGCGCGGGTGCCCTCGTCCTCCCCTGCCTCGCCGTCCTTGACCAGCCTGTCCAGGGTTTCCTTGGCCTTGCGGCGGATGTTGCGGATGGACACCTTGGCGTCCTCGCCCTTGGTCTTGACGATCTTGACGTATTCCTTGCGGCGTTCCTTGGTCAGCTCCGGGATGGTGATCCGGATGACGTTGCCGTCGTTGGAGGGGTTGGCGCCCACCTCGGAATCGCTGAGGGCACGCTCGATGTCGCGCAGGGCGGTCTTGTCGAAGGGGGTGATGAGGATGGTGCGGGCGTCCGGGATGGCGAACGAGGCAAGCTGCTGCAGCGGCGTGGGCGAGCCGTAGTACTCCACCAGCACCTTGTTGTACAGGCCCGGGTTGGCGCGGCCGGTGCGGACGGAAGCGAAGTCTTCCTTGGCTACCTCTACTGCCTTGTCCATCTTCTCTTCGGCTTCGAGCAAGGTTTCTTCGATCACGGTCTCTCCTGAAGGTCCTGGTGCAGGCCGGGTGGCCGGGTCGCTGCACACAACGTGGTTCTCTGTTGCTGGTCCGTCCATGCCCCTAAAGGCACGGACGGAACTGTCCTGAAAACATCCTAGCCGCAGCTAGGCGGTCACCAGGGTGCCCAGCTTTTCGCCGAGGATGGCGCGGGTGACGTTGCCTTCGCCTTCCATCCCAAAGACCACCATGGAAAGGTTGTTGTCCTTGCACATGGTCATGGCCGTCTGGTCCATGACCCGGATGTCCCGGCGGAGCGCATCGTCGTAGCTAAGGGTTTCCAGCCGCTCTGCTGTGGGGTCCTTCTTGGGGTCGGCGGTGTAGACGGCGTCCACACCGCTCTTGGCCATCAGGACGACGTCGGCGTGGACCTCGAGGGCCCGCTGCGCCGCGACGGTGTCGGTGGAGAAGTACGGCAGCCCGGCGCCGGCACCGAAAATGACCACGCGGCCCTTTTCCATGTGGCGGATGGCGCGGCGGGGAATGTAGGCCTCGGCGACCTGGCCCATGGTGATGGCGCTCTGGACCCGGGTTTCGACGCCGGCCTGTTCCAGGAAGTCCTGGAGGGCAAGGCAGTTCATCACGGTGCCGAGCATGCCCATGTAGTCGGCGCGGGAGCGGTCCATGCCGCTCTGGGAAAGTTCGGCGCCGCGGAAGAAGTTGCCGCCGCCCACGACGATGGCCACCTCCACCTGGGGCACGGCTGCGGCGATCTGCTTGGCGACGTCGCGGACGGTCTCCGGGTCAACGCCCAGCTTCCCGCCGCCAAAGACCTCGCCGGAGAGCTTCAGGAGGACCCGGCGTCGACTTTTCTCTGGCTGGATTACAGTGTTGACGGCTTCCATGATGCCTTCCCGTTGGTGAACTCTAAAAAGGTTATCCTGCTGCGCGGCCAAAGGTCCCATGCGGGCCTGTCCCGGACGGTGCCTTCCCCCGCGCATGCAAAAGGGGCGGCCACCGAAGTGGCCACCCCCTTGCAGCTTCGGCTAGGAGCCGACGCGGAAACGCGTGAACGCGGTTCCCTTGACACCGGCCTCAGCGAGGACCTGTGCCACGGACTTCTTGGCGTCCTTGGCGAATGCCTGGTCAACCAGGACCTCACCCTTGTAGAAGCCGGTAACGCGGCCTTCCACGATCTTGGTGAGGGCGGCTTCGGGCTTGCCCTCGGCCTTGGCGGTTTCTTCGGCGATGCGGCGCTCGGACTCCACCAGGTCGGACGGAACGTCCTCGCGGGTCAGGTAGTTCGGGGCCATGGCAGCAATGTGGACTGCGACATCGTGGGCTGCGGTGGCAGCAGCTTCGCCTTCACCGTCAACAGCGAACAGCACGCCGACCTGGGCCGGCAGGTCCTTGGAGGTCTTGTGCAGGTAAGCGTCGACCGTTGCACCCTCGATGCGGGAGATGCGGCGGACAACAACCTTCTCGCCCAGGACGGCGCCTTCTTCGACGACGACCTCGGAGAGGGGCTTGCCGTCAACATCAGCGGCGAGCAGGGTCTCGAGGTCGGCAGCGCCGGACTCGACGGCAACAGCCAGGACCTTGTCCGCCAGCTGGATGAACTTGTCAGCCTTGGCAACGAAGTCGGTCTCGCAGTTGACCTCGATCATGACGCCGACGCCGTTGCTGACCTTTGCGGCCACCAGGCCTTCAGCGGTGGAGCGGCCTTCGCGCTTGGTGGCGCCCTTCAGGCCCTTGATGCGGATGATCTCGATGGCCTTCTCGGCGTCGCCGTTGGCCTCGTCAAGAGCCTTCTTGACGTCCATCATGCCGGCGCCGGTGCGCTCGCGCAGGGCCTTGATGTCCGCGGCAGTGTAGTTCGCCATGTGAACCCCTCTGTCTAGAAATTTGTTGTGGTGTACGGACCGACAGGACGGCAGCCCGTGGCGGGCCGCCATCCTGTCAGCAGCTCCGGCTGCCGCAGGACGGCGCCGGAAAATCCGGATCTACTTGTGTTACTTGGCTTCTTCGGAAGGAGCCGCAGCTTCCTCCGCCGGAGCAGCAGCTTCAGCGGCAGCGGGTGCGGCAGCTTCAGCGGCGGCGGGTGCGGCAGCTTCTTCTGCCGGAGCTGCAGCTTCGGCCTTGCTGCCTTCGAGGAGCTCGCGCTCCCACTCGGCCAGCGGCTCTTCCGGAGCTTCAGTAGCGCCCGTGCCACGGCTGTTGCGCGCGATGAGGCCTTCGGCAACGGCGTCTGCAACAACGCGGGTGAGGAGGTTGACGGAGCGGATGGCGTCGTCGTTGCCCGGGATCGGGAAGTCGACCTCATCCGGATCGCAGTTGGTGTCCAGGATGGCAACAACCGGGATGTTCAGCTTCTTGGCCTCGTCGACGGCGAGGTGTTCCTTCTTGGTGTCCACGATCCAGAGCACGGACGGTGCCTTGGTCAGGTTGCGGATACCGCCGAGGTTGGACTCCAGCTTGGTGAGTTCGCGCTTCAGGAGCAGCAGCTCCTTCTTGGTGTACGCGGAACCGGCGACGTCGTCGAAGTCGATCTCTTCGAGTTCCTTCATGCGCTGGATGCGCTTGGCGACCGTCTGGAAGTTGGTCAGCATGCCGCCGAGCCAGCGCTGGTTGACGTAGGGCTGGCCAACGCGGGTTGCCTGCTCGGCAATCGCTTCCTGGGCCTGCTTCTTGGTGCCGACGAAGAGGACGGTGCCGCCGTGGGCAACGGTGGCCTTCACGAACTCGTAGGCGCGGTCGATGTAGGACAGCGACTGCTGAAGGTCGATGATGTAGATGCCGTTGCGCTCGGTGAAGATGAAGCGCTTCATCTTCGGGTTCCAACGGCGGGTCTGGTGTCCAAAGTGGACGCCGCTGTCAAGCAGCTGGCGCATGGTTACGACGGGCATTCCGACGCTCCTTATTTTCCGGCAGGTCATTCATGAGAAAACCCGGAGGCTTCTTACCCTGCCAATAGTTGACGGTTGATTAGCGTGGCCCGGACGGGCCGTGCTCCTGGCATCCATCAGGCTCCCCATCGGGACCGGAGTCCCGACCGCAAGAGGCCTGATCCTCCGCCAGCTTGGCCTGGGCGTTGCTGATGGAGGGCTGGATGCGCGTAGTCAGCTGCCGCTCCCCCACACTCCTGAATGAGATGTGCCGACGCCGCCCGGACAGGAACATATACCGTTGGAAGAACCACTGGATAGCCGCTGGACGGAAGGCGTTGAGGGCGCAGCAAACTGCTCCATCAAGTGTACTACAGGCACCCTCGGCCAGAGGACACTGACGAGGACAGGAACGGCGCCGGCCCGCGCCTTATCCACATAGCCGCACCCGCCACTCGCCGCATGATTCAGGGCGGGCGCACGCTGGTGGCATGAGACCACCATTGCTGCTCGCGGCGTTCCTCCTGGTGCCCGCTTCGCTGTCCCCGGCCGGGGAGCCACTCGCCGCGGCGCCGGCCTACGTTGAACCCCCGGTAGCCATGGTGAAGGCGGATCCGGACCCCACCGCCGGCCTGGCCACACCCTCCTGGCAATGGCCCCTCAGCCCCCGCCCCCTGGTGTTGCGGGATTTTGACCCGCCCCCGAAGCCCTGGCTCAGCGGCCACCGGGGCGTGGACCTGGGAGCAGCGTCCGACGGCGCACACGTCACGTCGCCGGCCGCGGGCTCCGTCAGCTTCGTGGGAGTGGTGGTGGACCGCCCGGTAATCACCATCGACCATGGCAACGGGCTGCGGAGCAGCTTTGAGCCGGTTGCTAGCACCTTGGCGCCAGGCAGCGCGGTTGCAGCCGGGCAGCCTGTCGGCACGGTACTTCCGGGGCATTGCCCGGCAGCGCCCTGCCTGCACTGGGGTGTGCGGCGCGGGGACGACTACGTCAATCCGCTGCAGTTCGTCATGGATCTGCGGCCGTCCATCCTCCTGCCGCTCGAAGCGCCGCCCTGATGCCCGGCCCGGGGGCGCCGCGGCAGGCCGGCAAGGCTAGACGATCGCGGAGATGCCGGTGATGGCGCGGCCGGTGACCAGGGTGTTGATCTCGTGGGTGCCTTCATAGGAGTAAATGGCTTCAGCGTCGGCGAAGATCTTGGCCATCTCGAAGTCCGTCACAATGCCGTTGCCGCCCAGGATGCTCCGGCCGATCGCCACGCTCTCGCGCATCCTCGCCGTGGTGAAGGCCTTGGCGAGGGCGGACTGCTCGTCGCGCGCCTGACCTGCGTCCTCCAGCTGCGAGAGCCGGACCATCATGCCCATGGAGCTGACGGCATTGCCCAGGATCTGCACCAGCTGGCTTTGGACCAGCTGGAAGGATGCGAGCGGCCGGCCGAACTGGTGGCGTTCAACGGCGTAGCGCCGGGCCACATCGAAGGCGGCCAGCTGCTGGCCCACGGCCTGCCAGGCGACGCCCAGCCGGGTGACCTTCAGGACCTTGTTGACATCGCGGAAGCTGTTGGCGTGTGCCAGCTTGAAGAAGTCCGGGACCAGCACGTTGTCCAGGGTGATGTCGGCGTTTTGGACAGTCCGCAGTGCGATCTTGTTCTCGATCTTGGTGGCGCTGAAGCCCTCCAGCGTGGTGTCCACGAGAAAGCCCTTGACCTGGTTGTCGTCCACATCCCTGGCGTAGATGACCACCCAGTCGGAGAACGTTGCGTTGCCGATCCAGCGCTTTGCTCCGTTGAGGATCCAGCTGCCGCCCTCCCGGCGGGCGGTGGTGCGGGTTCCGCCGGCAACGTCGCTGCCGCCCAGCGGTTCGGTCAGCCCGAAGGCGCCGATCTTCTTCAGGGCGTAAATGTCAGGAAGCCAGGCGTCCTTTTGTTCCTGGGATGCAAGGGCTTCGATGGAGCCGGTGAACAGGCCGTCGTGGACGCCCATGAAGGTGGAGATGGAGGCGTCGGCCCGGGTCACCTCGGCGTGGACCAGGCCCGCGAAGAGGTTGGAATAGCCCTGCCGGCGTACCGGGCTGACCAGGTCGATGTCGGCCAGCTTGGGGATGAGGTCCATCGGGAATTCGCCACGGTTCCAGAAGTCCACGGCGATGGGCTTGACCTCCCGCGCCAGGAACTCCCTGACCTCTGCCAGCCGGTCCTGTTCCTTTCCGTTGAGCAGCTGCTCGAAGGCGAAGAAGTCGCCGTCAGCATAGGGAAGGTCATTGAGGCCTGCAGCGGCTGTTGACATGGTTACCTCACAAGTGATCAGCGGTGACCCGTGCTCCGTGGAAGAAGCCCGGTAAGTTACTGATGAGTAACATACCGCACATTGTGGCCTTAAAGGAAGAAAACCGCGGCCGACGATGGTCGTCGGCCGCGGTTTTCCGCAGATGTAGGGCTACTCGGACTTGAACCGAGGACCTTAGGATTATGAGTCCCGCGCTCTAACCAGCTGAGCTATAGCCCCGAAACCCGCGGCGGCCCGCCTCAAAAGCGATGCGATCCTGCAGGGCAAAAACACTCTAGCAAACCCGGGAAAGCGTTCAGACCACTTTGTCCTCGAACGCCGCGCCCCGGTAAAGGTCCTCAAAGGTTTGCAGCGTTCCCTGGATGCTGTGCGGCTCCACCATCTGCCGGCTGGCATGGCCCATGGCAGCGCGCTCAGCGGCCGGCAGCTCCAGGATCCGGGTGATCTTCTTGGCGAGGTCGTCGCTGTCGTTGGGGGTAAAGAGGTACCCGTTCTCGCCGTCACGCACCAGATGCGGCAGCGCCATGGCATCCGCCAGCACCACCGGGGTGGAAGCAGACATCGCCTCCAACGTCACCAGCGACTGCAGCTCGGCAGTTCCGGGCATGCAGAAGAGGTCCGCCTGGATATAGGCCTTCCGCAGCTCCTCGTCGGTGGCGAGCCCGAGGAACTTTACCCGGTCCCGCAGCCCGAGCCGATCGACGAGCTCCTCCAGGGCGGAGCGCACCTCGCCGCCGCCAACAACCTCCAGGTGCACGTTCAGTTCCGGCGGGGTCTTGCTGATGGCCTCGATCAGCACGTCCACGTGCTTCTCCTCGGCCAGCCGGCCGGCGAACATCACCGTTGGGTACGGGTGGGGATCGATCTGCTCCCCCGGCTGCAGTTCGTAGGCTGCGGAGTCGATGCCGTTGGACAGCGGCAACACCTTGCGCAGGAAGGCGTGCTGGTGCATGGCCTTTGCCGCCAGCGGGGTGGGCGTGGTGACTACGTCCGCCTTACCCATGACCTTCCCCATGTCCTTCCACGAGATACGGCCGATGATGTCCTTGAACCACTGCGGAAACGGCAGGAACGGGTTGAGGTTTTCCGGCATGAAGTGGTTGGTGGCAACGATCCGCACACCGCGCTTCACGGCCTCGTACAGGACGTGCTCGCCGATCATGTAGTGGCTCTGGATGTGCACCACGTCCGGCTGCACGCGGTCGAAAAGAAGGCTGATTTCCTTCTTGATTTCCCAGGGGAGGCAGATCCGGAAGTATTCGTGTGTGGGAACCCCATGGGAACGGAGCCTGTGGACCGTTCCTTCCGGGCGGAACTCGGTGAAGCTCTTTCCGTTGTCCGCGCGGCAGGCCAGGACGTGCACGTCGTGTCCCCGGCCGGTCATTCCCTTGGCCAGGCGGTAGCCGAACTGGGCTGCTCCGTTGATATGGGGCGGATACGTGTCCGCGGCAATCAGTATGGTCAGGGGACGCTGGTCGGCGGGCGTGGTCACGTGGAGAGCTCCTGATGGTCACGGTGCGGACAGCATGAACTGGCAGCACGGCTGGCCGATGCACACTGGTGCCTGGCCTCGTGGTGAATTTGGGTTGACGGGATCTGGATCTGGGGTGGAAATCTGCTGGACAGTATTTGCTGGACAAGATGTGTTGGACAGCCGGCTAACGCACCGCCCGGCCCACGGCCTTCCGCGCGTCCTTCTTGCGCTTCGTGACCTCGGGGTGGTGCCTGGAAAGGGCGATCACCCCAACGATAGCAAGGGAGGCCGCGGTTCCCATCGCAATGGCCATCACGGCGTGGACATCCGGGCGCAGTTCACCGAGGATCACAATGCCGATCGCGATGCCCACCAGGGGGTCAATCACCGTGAGTCCTGCGATCACGAGGTCCGGCGGGCCGGAGGAATAGGCGTTTTGGACAAACCAGGACCCCAGCCCGCCGGCGGCGATTAGGGCCACCACGGAGTACCACTGAACGTTCAGCAGGAACAGCCCGTTCGGGTCGAGCAGATGCTTGCCGATGATCCGGGTGAGGACGGCTACGAAGCCAAAGAGCACCCCGGCGCCCAGGATGTAGACGAAGGCATTGATCCGGTGTTTGAACATGACGGCGAGCGTGCCGAAAACTCCAACGGCGAGGGCAAGCAGCAGCACGATCGTGAGCTCGTCCTCCACGCTCACGTGGTGGTTTTCCTGGGTGACGTTGACCGCCAGGAGGACAAAGAGCGCGGAGCCCGTCACGCAGGCGGCGATGGCCACCACCGTTGCCCGGTTGATGGTGAGGTCCTGGTCCCGTGCATTGATGATGGTGGTGATCACCAGGGCGATGGCGCCGATGGGCTGGACGACCGTGAGCGGGGCGGATACGAGTGCCACGGCATTCATGGCCATGCCGGCGCACAGCAGCAGGAGGCCGAACACCCAGCGGGGATTCCGAAGCAGTCGCAGGAAGCCGTTGGAGCTCAGGGCAAGGCCGCCGGTGTCCGCCTTGACGGCGCTTCCCTGGCGCTGTGCGCCGAGGGCCAGGCAGAAGGCGCCCAGCAGCGCAAGCACCACCGCCATCCACACCATCAGGTGGTCCCGTCGTCGTGTTGTGCCTGCATTCGGCCCTTTCGCAGGATGGCCCAGAAATAGTTGTAGGCGGCAATCCAGTGGCCAATCAGGCCAAGCCCGAGCACTATCCAGGCGGCGACGAACAGCTCGCCGGAGAATCCCGTATCCAGCCGTGAAAGGACCAGCATCGGCGTCCCGAGCAGCAGCAGGCCGGTGCGCACCTTGCCCACCACGCTGACGGGGAGGTCCGGGTGCCCCCGGAAGAAGGACAGCGTCAGGGCGAGCAGGACGGCGTCCGGGACTACCAGCGCGGCCAGGTACAGCCAGTGGACGACGCCGGCAATCACCAGCGTGACAGCCACGGCGATCAGGGCGAGGCGGTCGGCGATGGGGTCCAGGACCCGGCCGAGCTTGGAGGTCTGGTCGAAGCGGCGGGCGATGTAGCCGTCAATCCAGTCCGTGCCGGCCATAACCGCCAGGACCACTACGCCGGCACCGTATTCCTTCTGCGCCAGGACAAGCCAGATGAAGAGCGGGACGCCCATGAAGCGCACCACGGTGAGCAGGTTGGGAATGGTGAACACCCGGTCATGGTCCACCTGGGGGCGTCCGGGACGGGAGCCGGCACCAATGAACTTCACCCCGTGCCCCTTTCCTTCCTGCCGCCCCCTGCGAGCGCCTTGCCGTTCCAGCGATGGACCTTCTGCGGGTTACCGGGACGGGCCCGCCACCTGCCCTAGTACGTTCGCAGGAGCTTCCGGACCAGCACCAGGAAGACAGTCCCCGCGGCGATGAAGGCCGCCAGCGGCTTCCAGCGCTTGTCAAGGTCGGCGGACCCGGACAGGGCGGCGAACTTCCGCCCTGCAACATCCCGGCCGTGGCCGGCCAAGGCCTGCCCTTCGCGCAGCTTGTCCTGGGCGGAGGCCAGCAGGTACCGGGCTTGGGTCTTGACATCCAGTTCAGTGCCGAGTTCGTCGCGCACTTCGGTGAGGTGGTGGCGGCGCTGGTTAAGGCGGCGGGCCAGCTCCGGCTCGGATGCGTGCGGGAATTCCTTGTCGTGCTCAGCCGCTTTGGCCGCCTTCTCGGCCTTGGCCTTGGCCGCGGCTTCATCCTTCGCGGCTTTGGCGGCCTTGCCTTCCGGACTCTGCGGATCCAGGACTGCGGCGTTGAAGGCGGAACCTTCCTTGGCCACACCGATATCGTGCTTGATGCCGCGGATGGTCTCCTCCGGGAGGAGCGGCATGGCCTTCTTGAATTTCCTTGCACCGATCAGGCCGCCGATAAGTGCTATCAGCAGGAAGGCCGCCGACACCAGGAGCGCGGCCAGCCAGGCGGGCATGATGGTTGCCAGGCCCATGATGGCCGCAACGATAAGGCCCACCACCAGGAACAAAAGGAAGACGAGGGCTACGGCGAAGAACGCAGCGGCTACTCCGACCTGGATTCCCTTGCGCTTGAGCTCGATCTTCGCGAAGGCAATTTCGTCATTGAGCTGGCGCGGCGCCAACCGGAAAAGGAGTTTTAGCGTCCCTGGGAGCGCTGTGATGCGCAATCCCTGGCTGGTACGCCCGCTGTGACGTCCGCTCATCGGTTCCGCCTTACTGGTCATGGGTCGAATCGGCTTCCGTGTGCTGCGGGAAAGTGCAGCCGCACAGTCCCCGCACCAAAACTATCATTCAGGTTAAGGACGAACTTCGGGGCTTGCCGGGCGGCACCTCCTACAACGCTGCAAAGTTGGCCGCTGCGGGCCTAGGATTGATCTCCGTGACCATCCCCAGCAATCCGGGCGATCTGTTGAGCCGCCGCCGGAAACTCCTGTACATCCTCCTCCTCGGTGCCCTGACCGCCCTGGGTCCGTTCACGATCGACCTTTACCTTCCTGCGTTCCCCGCCCTGGAGGCGAGCCTGGGAGTGAGCGAGGCACAGGTCCAGCTGACCCTGGCGGGAACCACCGTGGGCTTTGCGATCGGACAGCTCGTGGTGGGCCCGTTCAGCGACAAGTTCGGCCGCCGGACGCCCCTCATCCTGGCCACGGCGCTGCACATCGCGGCGTCCCTGGGGGCTGCCCTCTCCACGGACATCACCGCCCTGGGCATATTCCGCGTCCTGATGGGCGTGGGTGCTGCCGGCGGCGGTGTCGTGGCCATGGCGATGGTCCGGGACCTTTTCTCCGGCTACGCGATGGTGAAGATGTTTTCCCGCATGTCCCTGGTCAACGGCCTGGCGCCGATCCTGGCCCCCGTGATCGGCTCACAGCTGCTCCTGGTAATGGCATGGCCCGGGATCTTCGTGTTCCTTGCCGCCTACGGCACGCTGGTGATCATCGCCTCGCTGTTCCTGGTGCGGGAGACCCTTCCCCCGGAAAATCGCCGGCATGGCGGCATGACGGTCCGCCAGCGTTACCGGATCCTTTTCGGCGACCGCGTGTTTGTCGGCCTGCTGCTGGTGGCCGGCCTGAATTTCGGCGGCCTGTTCACGTACCTTTCAGCCTCGCCGTTCCTGTTCCAGGACATCTTCGGCTTCTCGCCCCAGGAGTACGGCCTGCTCTTTGGCATCAACTCGCTGGGCATTGTTGCCGGCATCCAAACGAGTTCCCGCCTCATCCGTCGGGTGCCGCCGCAGTGGATCCTTGCCGGCGCCACAGCCTGGATGTTCCTGATGGCCATGCTGATCGTGGTGTTCGACCAGCTGGGGTTTGGCCTGTGGGGAGTCATGGTTCCGCTGTGGTTCTACATCATGGGTACGGGCTTCATGTTTCCCTGCGTCCAGGTGCTCGCCCTGGCCGGCCACGCTGCCCAGGCGGGTACTGCAGCCTCCCTGCTGGGCTTCTCGACCTTTATGATGGCCGGCCTCATCTCCCCCGTGGTTGGCTGGCTGGGCATCACCAGCGCTGCTCCGATGGGAGCGGTGCAGGCAGTGTGCATCCTGCTGGCCATCGCGGCGCTCTGGCTGGTAGTCCGGCCGCGCACCGTCCCATCGATCCATTGACACGATGAAGGACACCGCCGGACGAAAGCCGCACCGCAACCGCAGGGGACTCTTCCTCGGGGCGGTGATCGGCGCCGTCGCGGGCTATTTCGCCGGCCGCGCCCTGGGGAATCCTGCCATGGGAATTGTGTTGGGGATGGTGGCCGGCTCGGCCCTGCTGTACCGGGTCAACCCCGGCCCCTGGAACCGTCCCTGACTCTGCTGCGCCCGGGCTTGCGACCTGTGCCGGTGCCGGCCCCTGCCGCCGAACCCCGCCCGCGCGATAAAATGTTGTCCGTGCCCAACTGGCAGGATCAACCGCCGCTTCCGGCCACGTGGCAACGGTGCGATAACCGGATACTGCCACTGTGGTGGGAGCGGTTGTGTGCCCAGGGCGGCAGCCAGTCCGCCGCCCTCTACGCGGCAGGCCTGTTCACCGAGGACCGCCGCCGTCCCATCGCCCAGTGGTACAACCCCGCCTTCAAGGCCGCGTTGCTGGTGGCTCCGGAAACATCCCCCGAATGGCCCGTGCAGCGCTTTGGAATCTTTTACGCCCCGCCGGAAACCGGCTTCGTCCGGATCCATTCGGCGCCCCATGAGTGGAACCCCCGCCAGCCACGGAAGTCCCCCACCGAGCAGGAGGCGTTCATCGCTGCCATCGCCGAAGCGGAGCGCTTCCTGCAGGTGGAAATGGACTTCGTCTAGGAAGGCAAAAATCCCCGTCCCTCCACACCGGAGGAACGGGGATTTTTTAGTGGCTCCTCCTGCTGGACTTGAACCAGCAACCCTTCGATTAACAGTCGAATGCTCTGCCAATTGAGCTAAGGAGGAATGAAGCAGGTATGACATTAGCAAAGGTTTCCAGCCAAAGTGAAATCGGCGATCCCGGCCGCCCGGGACGGCTTTCGGGGGCATAAAAAATCCCCGCTCCGGAGGACCGGAACGGGGATTGTGCGCTCCTCCTGCTGGACTTGAACCAGCAACCCTTCGATTAACAGTCGAATGCTCTGCCAATTGAGCTAAGGAGGAATGAAGCGGGTATCAGCCTAGCAAAGACCCCGGCTGGAAACGAAATCGAGGGAGCGGCCGGGGGTCCGGAGCTAGGTTTCCGCCCGCAGGGACCGGCGTTCCATCTCCAGCATCATCAGTTCCCGGTTAAGGCGCTGGTACGCTTCCGGATCCGCTGCGGGGTCCAGCCGCTGGAGCTGGCCCATCTTATCCGCTTTGACGCGTGTGATCTGAAGCTCGAACAGCCGTGACAGGATGTCGCGGCAGTACTTCCGGACGGCTTCCTCAGTGCTCGCGGGCAGCGGCACCACGGCCAGTTCGGACACCAGGGGCCGCAACGGTTCGGGGACCTCGTGCATCACCTGCTCCACCCATCGGACGGGGTCGCCGGTCAGCGCAGGGTCCGTGGCACGCATGGCATCATGGACAGCCTGGAAGGCAGGGGTGGCGAAACGCGCGGCCGAAAACCGCTCCCAGATCCCGCCGGCCAGCAGCGATGGTTCCTGCAGGGCAACCTCAAGGGCCTGCCGCTCCATGGACGCCACGGGGTCCCGGGGGTCCGGACGGTGGTAGGAAGGAACAGCGCCCGACGGCGGCCCTGCAGCCACGCCGGGTCCGCCTGGTTGGGCGGTGGGGGCGGAGGTCCGCGGCCCCGGCCCGGGAGCCCCGCCTTGGTCGCCGCGCTTGCCGGCGTTTTTGACTTCGGCATTGACCAGCCGCAGCACCTCGTTGGGGTCCGGCATGCCCAGCCAGCCGGTCAGCGCCTGGCAGTAGCCCGTACGGGTGGAGGCGTCGCGGATGGCAGCCACCACGGGCACGGAGGCCTTCAGTCCCTGCACCCGGCCCTCCACCGTGTCCAGGTTGAACTGCTTCAGGGTGGTGCGGATGGCAAACTCGAACAGCGGCCGGCGGGACTGGACCAGGGCGTGCACGGCTTCGTCGCCCCTGCTTTGGCGCAGGTCGCAGGGATCGGCGCCGGAGGGCTCCACGGCCACGTACGTCTGGGCGGTAAAGCGCTGGTCCTCTTCGAAGGCGCGCAGCGCGGCCTTCTGCCCGGCGGCGTCGCCGTCAAAGGTGAAGACGACCTCTCCCCCGGTGCCGTCGTCGGACAGCAGCCGGCGGGCGATCTTGATGTGCTCGGTGCCGAACGCTGTGCCGCAGGTGGCCACCGCCGTCGTAATTCCCGCGAGGTGGCACGCCATGACGTCCGTGTAGCCCTCCACCACCACCAACTGGCGGTCCTTGGCGATGCTGCGCTTGGCGAGGTCGATCCCGTACAGCACCTGGGATTTCTTGTAGAGCGTCGTCTCCGGGGTATTGAGGTACTTGGGGCCCTGGTCGTCCTCGTAGAGCCTGCGCGCGCCGAAGCCGATGGTGTCCCCCGCGATGTCCTTGATGGGCCAGATGAGGCGGCCGCGGAAACGGTCATAGATTCTCTGCTGGTTTCCGGGTCCCCCGGCGGAGAACATGCCTGTGAGCTTCAGCTCGGCGTCCGTGAAGCCACGCCCGCGCAGGTGCTTGAGCAGGGCGTCCCAACCCTGCGGGGCGTAGCCCACGCCGAAGTGTTCCGCTGCCGCCCGGTCAAAGCCCCGGCTGTGCAGGAAGGTCCGCGCCTCCGCAGCCCCGGGGGTCAGCAGCTGGGCGCGAAAGAACTCGTCCGCGATCTTGTGGGCATCCAGCAGCCGTTGCCGGCGGCCCACTTCCTCCCGGTTGGGGCCGGTGCCGCCGTCCTCGTACCGGAGCTCGTAGCCGATCCGGGCGGCCAGCTTCTCAACAGCCTCCTGGAACGAGCTATGGTCCTGTTTCTGCACAAACGCGATGACGTCGCCGTCTTCACCGCAGCCGAAGCAGTGGTAGCGGCCCACCTGCGGCCGGACAGTGAAGGAGGGGGAACGTTCATCGTGGAAGGGACAGAGGCCCTTGAAGGTGCCCAGGCCGGCGCCCTTGAGTGTGACGTAGCCGTCAACCACTTCCTTGATGTCCGTGCGCTGGCGTACTTCGTCGATATCTTCGCGTTTGATCAGCCCTGGCACAGAGCCATCCTAGCCCCGGGCACTGACCTTCCAGTTCCGCGCCTGATTCCGGTCACCACAATGACGGCAGGCTGCCCACCAGGCGTTCGTACATGGCGAGCGCGGAGCCGTCGGTCAGCGACGCCACCTGGTCGATCACCACGCGAAGGCGGGCGCCGTCGTCGGCCGCATCCCGCCAATCGGCGGCAAACATTGGTTCCAGGTGCCGGTCGCCCGTGGCGCTCAGCGCCGTGACCAGGGCGTGGAGCACCTCGCGCTGGCGCTCGTAGATGGGCTGGCGGTGCTCGGTGGTCATCACGAAGGTGGTGGCCAGGCCCTTCATGACGGCGATTTCCATCACTGTTTCGTCCGGCACCATCAGCTGGGCGCTGTACCGGGTCAGGTTCTCCGGGCCGTAGACGGCACGGGTGGTTTCCAGGGCACTTTGGCAGAACCGGCCAATGAGCTGGCTGGTCATGTTCTTCAATGCAGCCATGGATTTCCGGCTGCCGTCGGCCTCGCGGACCCAGACGTCCGTGGCCTCGAGCCGGGCCAGGGCGGCGTCGATGGCGGCCGGGTCGTTGTGCGGCAGGTACCACTGCTTGGCGTACCCCACCACCCGGGCGCGGTGGTCCGGGTTGTCCATCCAGCGCAGCTGGAAATGCCCGGCCACGATCGCGTCCTCAACGTCGTGCACCGAATAGGAGATGTCGTCGGCGAGGTCCATGACCTGGGCTTCGAGGCAGGACCGGCGCTCCGGGGCACCCTCCCGGATCCAGTTGAAGATGGGGAGGTCGTCCTCGTAGGCGCCGAACTTGCTGGTCCGCTGGCCGTGGATCACCGGGGCTTCCAGCGCGGACCACGGGTACTTTGCGGCCGCGTCGAGGCTGGCCCTGGTGAGGTTCAGCCCCGCGGGCTGGCCGTCCGGGGTCAGCACCTTGGGTTCCAGCCTGGTCAGCAGCCGCAGGGTCTGGGCGTTGCCTTCGAACCCGCCGATGGCGTGGGCCACTTCATTCAGCGCGGACTCACCGTTGTGGCCGAACGGCGGATGGCCGAGGTCGTGGCTCAGGCAGGCAGTGTCCACGACATCCGGATCGCAGCCGAGCGCACGGCCCAGTTCGCGTCCCACCTGGGCCACTTCCAGGCTGTGCGTGAGGCGCGTCCGCACGAAGTCGTCCGTGTCCGGGGCCACCACCTGGGTCTTGGCACCCAGCCGGCGGAGCGCCGAGGAATGCAGCACGCGGGCGCGGTCCCGCTCAAAATCCGAGCGATAGACGTTCTTGGGCGGTTCCTCCACCCACCGGGCGGAGTCATGGGTGTCGTAGCCCGGCAGGACGGGGGCGGCAGTGCGCGTTTCAGCCACCGGAAACATCCAGTTCCGCCGCCGAGATATCCCGCGACTGGTCGGCGTTGAGGGCACGGGACTCCAGCCAGTCCTTCGGCAGCGCAGGCCTCTTGGGTGAGCCGGCGCGGCCGCGCGGGCCTTCGGCGTCGCCTCCCGGGTAGGGCGAGTCGACGTCCAGCTCATCCAGCGCGGCGCGCAGCTCTTCGAGGCTGTTCACCAGCGCCATCCGCGTCCTGAGTTCACCACCCACCACATAGCCCTTGAAGTACCAGGCAATATGTTTCCGGATCTCCCGCAGCGCCTTGCCTTCGTCGCCGAAAGTCTCCACCATCAGTTCCGCGTGCCGGTAGACGCCCTGCGCAACCTGGCCCAGGTTGGGCCTGTGCCGGGTGTCGCTTCCCTCGAACGCCGCCTGCAGGTCCCCGAAAAGCCAGGGCCTGCCCTGGCAGCCGCGGCCCACCACCACCCCGTCAACGCCGGTTTCGCGGACCATCCGGACCGCGTCCTCCGCGGACCAGATATCGCCGTTGCCCAGCACCGGGATGTCCGGAAGCGCCTCGCGGAGGCGGGCGATGGCGGACCAGTCGGCCTGTCCGGAGTAGAACTGCGCGGCTGTCCTGCCGTGAAGGGCGACGGCGGCAACGCCGGCATCGCGCGCAATGCGGCCTGCGTCGAGGTACGTGAGATGGTCGTCATCGATGCCCTTGCGCATCTTAATGGTCAGCGGGACGTTGCCCTTGGAGGCTTCCTTGACGGCCGTCTGCACGATCGAAGTAAAGAGGTCGATCTTCCAGGGCAAGGCCGAGCCGCCGCCCCGGCGGGTGACTTTGGGAACGGGGCAGCCGAAGTTGAGGTCGATATGGTCGGCGCGGTCCTCCTCGACGAGCATGCGTACGGCGGCCCCTACTGTCACCGGGTCCACGCCGTACAGCTGAACGGACCGGACTTTTTCGTCGTCGTCGTGGGAAATGATCCGCAGTGACTCCGGCGTCCGCTCCACCAGAGCGCGGGAGGTGACCATTTCCGCCACGTACATGCCGCCGCCGTACTCCCGGCACAAACGGCGGAACGCTGAGTTGGTGATGCCGGCCATGGGTGCCAGGATCACCGGCGTGTCCACGGTAATGGGACCCAGCTTCAGGGGCGGGAGTTCCAGCTTGGGGGCAGGAGTAGTTGCTGCAACAGTCACCTGTCTATTGTTGCAAAGCCGGGCAAATCGGGAGGCCGTGCCCGTGTGGGACCGGTCAGCCCCGTTCCGCCCGGCGTCCCCGCCGGGTGGGAAACCCGCTGTCCTCCCCTGCAGCCGACCGCCTGGAGCGCCCCTCCAGTGCGGCGGCTGCGAGGGCGCCTGTGTCCTCGACGTCGTCCACGATGGTGTGGCCGCCGTTGCCGTTGGCTGAGTCCGCCGGTGTCCGGCCCGGCCTCTTCGATTCCACGGCAGGGGCAGCGGCCTCTGCGCCGGCCCGGACGCCGGTGGCCTTGACCACCAGAACCGCGATCAGCGTGGTGACGGGGATGGCCAGCACCAGTCCGATGGAGCCGACGAGGGTCCGGATGACTTCCTCTGAAAGTTCCGCGCTGGTGAGCGTGTCCGCGAGCGGGCGGTCGTACAGCATCACGATGATGAGGATGGGCAGGGCCGCGCCGGCGTACGCGAAGGCGATGGTGTACACCGTGGAGGCGATGTGGTCGCGGCCGATCCGCATGGCTGAGGTGAACAGCTTCCGGGCACTGCTCCCCGGCGCCAGTTCATAGAGTTCCCAGACGGCGGAGGACTGGGTGATGGTCACGTCGTTGAGGACACCCAGCCCGGAGATGATGAGCCCGCACAGGATGACGCCGGAGATGGAGATATTGGCAGAGGTGTTCACCAGGGTAGTGGCGTCGTGGCTGCCCACCCCGGCGAGATTGGCGGCGCCCGTGGCCCAGGCGGCCAGGAGCGCCGTAATCCCCAGCCCGAACATGGTGCCCAGGAGTGCAGTGGAGGTCCGTGCCGAGAATCCGTGGGCGAAGTACAGGACGCCGATCATGATCACCGTGGACCCAACCAGGGCCAGCAGCAGCGGCGGTTTCCCCTCCACCAGTCCCGGGAGCATAAAGCTGGCCAGCACGAAGTAGGCGCCGACGAGCCCGACCAGGGCACGCAGGCCCCGCCAGCGGGCCACGGCGATCACCACCGCCGCATACAGCAGTGCGAGCAGGACGATGGGCAGGGTCCGGACGAAGTCCACAAAAATGAAGGCCGGCGAGCCCTGGGCCGCTGAGGCGCCCGGGGCGTTGGACAGGTTCAGGTACCGGATCTGGTCCCCGGGCTTCACCCCATGGGACTTCGCGACGTCCGGGTTGATGACCACTTTGACCGGGCTGCCGCCCTTGTCCGGCTCCGTGAACGCGAAAGTGCAGTCCGATCCCTGTTGGGATTGCCGGCCCTGGGCCTGGTCGCCCGAACCCTGCTGGTTTTGGCCCTGCTGGCTTTGGCCCTGCTGCGACGCGCCCTGCATGCAGTTTTCCGTCACCACGCTTTGGATGGTTCCGGTGTCGAAAGTGACCCCGGGGGCGGCAGCGTAGGGGTTGGCCAGGGAAATGCCCTCTTTGCTGCCCGAGGGCCAGAGCATCGCCATTCCCGCCAGCGTGAGCAGCGTCAGCGGGATCAGCACCGCCGCCAGGATGCGGTTGGCTTTCCGTCGGGCGGCCATCGCTGCCGGCGTCGGCTCCGAATGGCCTGTGGAAGCGTGGGAGTGACCGGACCCCATCAGCAGTAGCACCTCATACATTGAACTCTACTTCCGGCGCCGTAGGGTTGATAAATGGATCATCGGGGACTCGGAGGTACCAGGCATGGCCAGCAGCAGTACTGAGGAAAACGGCGAATCCCGTCCTGCCGAAGCACCCGGCGCTGCGCGGCAGGCAGTGCTCAGCGTCCGGAATTCGTCAGGGCCCACCCGCGGAGTTGCCCTGGTCCTGCACGGGGGCAAATCCCGGAGCCATGAGCCGGTGGAGGCCAGGCACCTGAGTCCGGCAAGGATGGTGCCCTTCGCCTGGCACCTGCACCGCGCCGGGCGGAAGCACGGGCTGGCCGTGTGGTCGCTCCGCAACAGCGTTCGCGGCTGGAATGGCCATGACATGTCTCCGCTGCAGGACGCCCGCTGGGCACTAGCCAAGATCCGGGAACAGCACCCGGACGTGCCTGTGTTCCTGGTAGGCCATTCCATGGGCGGGCTCACCGCTGTGATCGCCGCGGACCACCCAAGTGTGGAGGCCGTCGTCGCCCTTGCCCCCTGGCTCAACCCCGCAACTCCCACATCCGGGGTGGCCAACCGCAAGGTTCTTATTGTGCACGGAACCACGGACAGGTGGACCAGCGCCTCGGCGTCCCTGCTGTTCGCCCGGCGTGCCTCTGCCGAGGCAGCCAGCATGCAGTATGTTGCCCTTAAGGGTGCCGGCCACTTCATGCTCCGCAAGATCAGGGTGTGGCAGACGCTGACGACCGGCTTTGTGATGAATGCCTTCTCCGAAAGCATCGGGACTGAGCTTCCCCTGCCTGCGGATTACAGCAGGCTGCTGCCGGAATCGGCCGTCCAGGTGACCCTGTAGGACGTTCGATGGCATGGAGCCCGCCACCCAATGACCTCTTCTACCGCGTCATCGTCCGCTGCGGACTGCTGCTTCGGCGGATCTTCCGGATCCGGATCATCAGCAGCGGAACAGAGCACCTGCCGCTTGCAGGCCCTCGGACGGGGGCGTCCAGGTCTGTGGTTCCGGGCAGCGGCGCCGTTTTCGCCGTGACGCACTTCGGCTATGTCGATTTTGCCGCCGCCGAACTGCTGCTGTGGGAACGGTCCCGCGGGGAGCTGCGGTTCCTGGTCCACCAGGGTGCAGCCGATCATTGGCTTGCCGGGCCCGCCATCAGCGCCGCCGGGCACGTGGTGGTCGGGTACACCGGCCGGGCGGACGCCTATGACGCAGCGGTGGCCAAGCTGCGCGCCGGCGAATACCTTGGCGTGTTCCCGGAGGCGGGCGTGAGCCGCAGCTTCACCGTGCGCGAGTGCAGGACCGGGGCAGTCCGGATGGCGGCCGAAGCCGGCGTTCCGGTCATCCCCGTTGCGGTCTGGGGTGCCCACCGGATCCTCACCCGCGGCCGCGGCTTCTCGGCCGGAAGGACATGGCGCGCACCGGTCCGGATCCACGTGGGTGAGCCGCTGGTATTCGCGCCGGGTGACGATGCTGGCGCCGGCACTGCGGAACTCCGGGCCAGGCTCCAGGAAGGGATCGGGAAGTGCATCGCCGATTTTCCACTGCTGCCGGAACCCGGCGCCTGGTGGATGCCCGCGCACCTGGGCGGCAGCGCCCCGACTGAACCCGAGCGGCAGCTACTCGACGCCGAAGACGTGCTGACGCGCCGCCGTCGTACTTTCCGCAGAAAGTAGCCCAAGTAAGTAGCGCCAAGTGTCGTTTTGGGCGGTCAAAACGACACTTGGCGCTACTCAGTTGCGGCCGGGCTGCTTAGTCCGAGACGATGAGGGTTTCCGGCCCGGCCAGCCGCGCCTTGCCGCTTTCGAGCAGGGGTTCGACGGCGGCGCGGAGGGCAGTCATGGAGTCGTCCAGTTCCAGCATCACCGGGTGCTGGTACGCGATCAGCGCGAGCATGTCGCGGACCGCTTCTGCAGCATCATCCGCGGCGAGGGCGGGTTCATGGCCGACGAAAACGTCCGTGGGCGTTTCCGGTCCGGCGGCTTCCTGGCCGGGTGCCGCGTCCGGGTTGGCGGGCGCTGCGTAGCTCACGGCGAAGGCCCGGATCCTGCCCTTCCTGCTGGGTGCAACGCCTGCCCCGAAAGCCGATTCAGGCTCGGCCCGCAGCACGATTGCGCCGTGGGCGCCGGTGAGGTCGTCCAGGAAGAGCTTCTGCACCTGGCCCATTGACAGTACGCCCGGTGAATCCCAGCCGTGGATGGCGGTGTAGTACCTGCCCACGACGTCGGTCAGTTCCACGGAACCCGTGGCCAGGTCCATCACGATGTCGGAGCCCGCATTTTCATCGTTCGATGGCCCGCCGCCGTCGTCCTTGGCAGGAAACACGGGAAGCCGCAGGGCGCCAGGCTCTATGACCACCAGCCGGGAACGCTGGATGGGCGCCAGCTCGAAGGCCTCCGCAAAAGCGGCCCCCGGAGTGCCCGGCTCCACTTTGGCACGGAGTTTGGACACGCCCGACGGCGACTGGCCGGCTTCGCGGCGCAGCATCGTCAGGAGGGTGGCACCGATGCCGGAGCGCCGGTGGTCGCGCGCCACTTCGATGTAGGCCCAGAGCCGTTCAGGGTGCAGCGACGCCTCGTAGACCACGCCCGCCGCCACCGGGATGCCGACGCCGTCGATCACGTCCTCGGCAACGATGCAGCGGCGCCACGGCGTGCCGCCGCCCCCGTCGGAGGACAGGGTCAACGCGCCCCGGAACTGGCGGGCCTGCTGGGTCTCCGGGTCGCCCCAGATCTCCAGCAGGGCCAGGTCGTCACCTTCCCGCCATTCGCGGTATTCGATGGCCATGGCTAGGCGCCGATCAGGCGTGCGGCCAGGTAGCCCTCCACCTTGTCCAGGGAGACGCGTTCCTGGCTCATGGTGTCCCGCTCGCGGATGGTCACGGCCTGGTCCTCAAGGGTGTCGAAGTCCACTGTGATGCAGAACGGGGTGCCGATTTCATCCTGGCGGCGGTAGCGGCGGCCAATGGCGCCGGCGTCGTCGAAGTCGATGTTCCAGTTCTTGCGCAGCTGCGCGCCCAGGGCCTTGGCCTTCGGGGACAGGTCCTCGTTGCGGCTCAGCGGCAGCACGGCAGCCTTGACCGGGGCCAGCCGCGGATCCAGCCTCAGGACGGTGCGGACGTCCACGCCGCCCTTGGCGTTGGGGGCCTCGTCCTCGGTGTAGGCATCCACCAGGAAGGCCATGAAGGAACGGGTCAGGCCCGCCGCGGGCTCGATCACGTACGGGATGTAGCGCTCATTGGTGGCCTGGTTGAAGTAGCTCAGGTCCGTGCCGGAGGCCTTGGCGTGCGTGGAGAGGTCGAAGTCGGTGCGGTTGGCGATGCCTTCGAGCTCGCCCCACTCGGAGCCCTGGAAACCGAAGCGGTATTCGATGTCCGTGGTGCCCTTGGAGTAGTGGCTCAGCTTCTCCTGCGGGTGCTCGAAGAAGCGCAGGTTTTCCTCGCGGATGCCCAGGCCGGTGTACCAGGCCATGCGCTCGTTCATCCAGTACTTGTGCCATTCCTCATCGGTGCCGGGCTCAACGAAGAACTCCATCTCCATCTGCTCGAACTCGCGGGTGCGGAAGATGAAGTTGCCCGGGGTGATCTCGTTGCGGAAGGACTTGCCGATCTGGCCGATGCCGAACGGCGGCTTCTTCCGCGAGGTGGTGAGGACGTTGTTGAAGTTCACGAAAATCCCCTGCGCAGTCTCCGGACGCAGGTAGTGCAGGCCCTCTTCGCTGGCTACGGGACCGAGGTAGGTCTTGAGCAGGCCGGAGAATTCCTGCGGTTCGGTCCACTGGCCGCGGGTGCCGCAGTTGGCGCAGGCGATGTCCTTGAGGCCGTTTTCGGCGGGGCGGCCCTTCTTTTCCTCGTACTCTTCCTCGAGGTGGTCTGCCCGGTAGCGCTTGTGGCAGGAGAGGCATTCCACCAGGGGGTCGGAGAAGACCTCCACGTGGCCGGAGGCTTCCCACACCTGGCGGGGCAGGATGACGGAGGAGTCCAGGCCCACCACGTCCTCGCGGCCGCGGACCATGGACTGCCACCACTGGCGCTTGATGTTTTCCTTCAGTTCGGCGCCGAGGGGCCCGTAGTCCCAGGCAGAGCGCGAACCTCCGTAGATCTCACCGGCCTGGAACACGAATCCCCTGCGCTTGGAGAGGGAAATGACCTGGTCGAGAACGGATTTTGCTGCCATGGGGGTAACTCCAATTTCTACAGGGCCGCTGGGTGCGGTCCGCGGTTTGCTGGCCCGGTGGAACCAGCGGTGGGATACCTCTGGCTGCCGGGCGGGGCGGATGAAGGGAAAGCGAAAAAGCTGCGTGCCCTAGCCTACCGGCCGCTACCTGCGCAGCGCGCCCCGCGGCCACGGCAGGGTGGCCAGGATGATGGCGGCGAGGGTGAGGATGGTGCCCAGTACCGTGGCTGGCGCCACGACCGTTCCCGGAGTTGGCAGCACAACATCCAGGGCGAGCGAGCCGAGCAGCTGCCCGGCAATCATGCCCAGCCCGGTAACCAGGACCCCCAGGCTGCGGACCAGCAGCGCGCCCAGGCCGATGAACACGCAGCCCATGGGACCGCCTGCGTAGTACCACCACTCCGGCGGCAGCGGGTTGCCCCATCCGGCCACCGAGACCTTGATGGCGTACGCGGCCCACAGCACGGCGGAGCCGGCCACGAAGTTGACCAGGGTTGCAGCGATCGGCGTGCCGTAGTGGACGGTGGCTGTTCCGTTCATGGCCTGCTGGAAGCTCATCAGGAACCCTGCCGCCACGGGCAGCAGGAGCGGAACCAGGAGGGCCTCCGCGCCGCCGTCCGGTCCTGCGCCGGCGGAGGCCATCCCCGACGATCCAGTGAAGCGGGGCGACACGGCCCACGCCACTGCGGCGATGGTCAGCAGGCAGCCAATGATCCGGATCCCCGTGACGGATTTTTTGCCCGCCGGCCCAATGCCCAGCCGGTCCACCAGCAGACCACTGACTGTCTGGCCGGTGACCGTGGCCACGGTAAACAGGGCAACGCCAAGGATGCCCACGGTGAAGGACTGGGCGAAGACGAAGAGCGCGCCGATGCCGCCGGCCAGGACATACACGCGCGGAAAGGCCCTGGTGCGGACCGCGGGCAGGATCCGGGCAAGTCCGGCACGTCCGCGCGGCAGGATCAGCGAGATCAGGACCATCAACACCAGGCCTGTGCTGAAACTCACCACTGCAGCGGCGATGCCGTCGTTGAGGCGGGCTCCGAGGGCCCCGTTGATTCGGCCCTGGACGGGAATGGCGAGGCCAGCGCCCACCGCCAGGGGAAGGCCTGCGATCAGCGGCAGGCGGGGGCTGGGGGTCATTGAATCCACCTTACGTCAGGCATCATTGCTTCTATGAGCAATGTTGAAGAGATCACCATCCGCGACAGCATGATCCGCCTCGGCCAGCTCCTGAAGCTCGCCAACCTGGTGGAGGACGGGGTGGAAGCGGCAGAGCTCATCAAGAACGGGCTCGTCAAGGTCAATGGAGAGATCGACGACCGCCGCGGCCGGCAGCTGCACAACGGGGACACCGTGACGGTGAACGGGCAGACCGTGCGCGTGGTAGCGCCCGCGGCCTGACGCCGCAGTCCGGCACTGGCCCGCCGTCCGCCGTCGTACTTCCTACTTCTTCAGCACCTCGTGGGTGAGGAACTCGCCCACGTGCCCGATTTCCTGCTGGTTGATCCCGTGCCACATGCCCGTGTAGAGCACCTTGGTGAGCTTGACGTGCTTGCGCACCCATCCCATGGTGAAGTCGATTTTGTCCGGAGTGATCACGGGATCCTGCTGGTCACGGCCCCAGAACATCGGGATGCTCCCGTCCAGTTCGTCATCCCGGAAGCTGGGATCGTCGCCGGCGTCCACCACGAAGCCTGAGAGTCCGACGACGGCCGCGAAGTCCGTGGGCCGCTGCCGCAGGAGCGTGGTGGCCATGGCCATGCCCATGGAGAAGCCGAGCAGGGACACGGACGGGTGCCCCACCCTGATGGCGTCGATCCACTCGAGCACGTAGGAGGACGCGGCTTTGACGCGCTCGAGCGAGTAGTCGATGGACGCGGTAAGCGGGAACCAGGTGAACCCGGGGCCCATGGCGATGGGCGCCCGGACCGAGGCGACCGCGAAGTCGCCGGGCAGCAGGTCGGCCAGGCTGAGCAGGTCCTGCTCGTTGGCTCCGTAGCCGTGCAGCAGCACCAGCAGCGGCTTGCCGTCGCGCTGGTCCTCCGGATGGGACCACAAAACGACAGGGGCAGGAAATACTTCAGCTTCAGTCATGGTTTCCATTCTTACCAGTTACTTTGTGGTAACAACCTACGTTCGCGTAGCCAGTGAAGCGAAAGGCAGGATAGGGACCGTGACTGAAGAAAGTGCCATCCAGACCCCGCCCGCGCATTCCGGATCCCACCCCTGGACCCGCTACGTGGCGATGGGCGATTCCTTCACCGAGGGCATCGGAGACCCCGAGCCGTCGAGCCCGGGCGCGTTCCGCGGCTGGGCAGACAGGGTGGCGGAGGAGCTCAGCCGCACCAAGCCGGACTTCGCCTACGCAAACCTGGCCGTCCGCGGCCGGCTGCTGCAGCAGATCGTGGACCAGCAGCTCGCACCGTGCCTTGCGCTGAAGCCCGATCTTGTCACCCTCTCCGCGGGCGGCAATGACCTGCTGCGTCCGGGCGGAGACCCCGACACCCTCGCCGAGAAGCTCGACTCGGTGGTCCAGATCCTGGCCATGGGCGGCGCCACAGTGGTGCTCTTCAATGGCCCGGACACCGGCACTTCCGTGCTCGGCAGGATCCGCAGCAAGGTGGCCATCTACAACGAAAACCTGCGGACCGTCGCCGCGAGGCACGACGCCGTGATCGCGGACATGTGGTCCCTCCGCCAGCTCAGCGATCCCCAGATGTGGGACCAGGACCGGCTGCACTTCTCCCCCCTGGGCCACCACACCATCGCCGCCATGGTGCTGGACTCGTTGAACGTGGAGCACACGCTGGAGCCACTGCAGCCCAAGCCGTTTCCGCCCCGCACATGGCGCGAGGCGCGCTCGGGGGACCTGGTGTGGGCCCGGCAGTACTTCGTGCCGTGGGTGCTTCGGCGGCTGCGCAACCAGTCCTCCGGTGACGGCATTACCGCGAAACGGCCGACGCCGGGCCCCGTCTTCGGGCCGGGCGTTCCGTTGGGTTCGGGCGAGGGCCCGCTGGGCAGCACCGAGGCTGCCCGGCGCTAGCGCGGGCAGGCGTCCGGGATATGGAACCCGACGCGGCAGTGCGGCTGCGGCTTCACGCCCAAATGCTGCGGGAACCCGTCGCTTGCCTCCGAAGCCGGGCCACGGATCGACCTGATCCAGTGCAACGACGAATACATCATGGGCTCCTCCGCCACGCGGCATTACATCGGCGGCGGCGCTCCGGCCTTCCTTTTCCAGGGCCAACCCATGCACGTGGTTTTGCTGGATGGGCGGATGGTGGGGTCCTGGCGGCATACGCTGCATCCGGACGGGTGCGACCTGGATATCCGGCTTCCTGGTTCCGGTGATTCCCCGCGCCCGCCATTGTCAGCGGCAGTGTTGTCAGCGGCAGTCCGGGAAGCCGTGGACCGGTACGCCGCCTTCCTCGCGCTCCCGGCCGTCCGTATCCACCACGGGGCTAAGCTGGAAGGACACACATGAGAGGCACGGCACCGTGAGCAACTTGTTTTTCTGGATCATCATTTTGTCATTCCTGATCCCGATGGCCATGCGGATGTACCGGAAGTCCGTGGCCCGCCGCAACCAGGATCAAAGCTTCTCCGGACGGTACCCCGAGCAGTTCCCGGGCGGCGGAATCTTCCCCGGCTCCAACGGCCCGCAGAGCAAGCAGCCCCGGGACGGCTTCACCCAGCAGGACTACTTCAGCGGCGGATTCCGCCAGCTTGGCCGGCCCGCGCCGCTCCCGCCCGGCCAGCCCCTGCCGCCCGTACAGCCGGTCCCGCCCATGGACCAGCAGTTTCCGCCGTACGGGCAGCCGCACCCGGGCCACGACCGGCAGGCCCCCCACGCTGAAGCCCCGCAGCAGCCCGCAGCACCCGCAACTCCCCCGCCGCCGTCTGCCCCGCAGGGCTACCGCGCCCGCAAGCTTGCCGAACTGGATGAAAAGTACAGCAACGGGGAACTTTCCATGGAGGAGTACATGACCCGCCGCAGCGAAATCATGAACGGCTAGTCCTTCCCGCAAAAGCAGCGCGGGGTCACTTAATGCCCGATATCCCGTTACGGTCGGGCATGAAGTGACCCCGCGTTGCTCTTTTAGGAGGCCAAATTCTATGAACAGCCCCCTCCCCCAGGCGGATACTGGGCCCTAAAGTCTCGGCCCTGAAGCTTGACGCGACCGCTCCCCGTTTTTGGGGCCCGCATCCGTCCCGGAATTCGGCACGGATGCCCTAACTGGATTCCTTCCAAAAGCACAAGGTTCGAAAGGTCGTGGAGCATGGCCGCCGTCAGGAGATTGGCCGTCGCAGTACTAACCATCGGGGCTATCGCCCTCGGCACCGGATCCGCGTGGGCGGACGTTCCGGAATTCGCCAAAAACGTTTGCCGCCGATAATGGCACATCCGGGAAACTGGTGATCCTGATCAAAACCGTCTGCACCTGCGACGACGGGACCTGCACGTTCAATGCCTTGAAGCATGTTTTCATCACCTTTGCAGACGATGGCACCTCCACGAACTCCGGACACATTAGCCTGCAGGGCGGTACGGGCGACTACGCCGGGCTGGCGGGGCATGGAGTCGACGAGGGTGAAGCAGCGGGTGGAACTGGTGTAGGCCGGATCTCGGGTGTTCTGGTCCGATAACTGAACGGAAAGCAACGCGAGGTCACGTCCGGCCCAAGATCCGGCAGCGGATGGGCGCGAAGTGACCCCGCGTTGCTGTTACGGGGTGCCGCTGGTTTCAGTCCACCTGCGGGAAGCCCAGGTCAATCACCGACGTTGCGGGGTCCGGCCACCGCGTGGTGACCACTTTGCCCCTGGTGTAGAACCGGATGCTCTCCGGCCCGTACATGTGCGTGTCCCCGAACAGCGAGTTCTTCCAGCCGCCGAAGGAAAAAGTGCCCACCGGCACCGGGATGGGCACGTTGACGCCCACCATGCCCGCCTCGACGTCGAACTCGAATTGCCGCGCGGCGCCGCCGTCGCGGGTGAAGATGGCAACCCCGTTGCCGAACTCGTTGTCGTTGACCAGGCGGACTGCGTCACTGTAGGTGTCCACGCGGACCACGGACAGGACGGGGCCGAAGATTTCGTCGTCGTACACCTTCATTCCCGGCTTCACGTGGTCCACCAGGCTGACGCCGATGAAGAACCCGTTTGAATCGAACTGCTGCGAGCGCCCGTCAACAACCACCGTGGCGCCCTCGTTTTCCGCGCCCGCCACATAGGACGCCACTTTGTCGCGGTGTTCTGCAGTGATCAGCGGGCCCATCTGCGAAGCAGGATCGGTGCCCGGACCGATCTTCAGGGTGGCCATCCGGGTTTTGATGGCCCCGACGAGGTCGTCGGCGATATTGCCGACGGCGACGAGCACGCTGACCGCCATGCAGCGCTCACCCGCGGAGCCGTAGGCAGCCGAAATGGCCGCGTCCGCCGCCATGTCCAGGTCAGCGTCAGGCAGGACCACCATGTGGTTCTTGGCGCCGCCCAGGGCCTGGACCCGCTTGCCATGGTCCGCTGCGCGCTTGTAGATCGACTGCGCGATGGGCGTTGAGCCCACGAAGCTGACGGCTTTGACGTCCGGGTGCTCGAGCAGGACGTCCACCGCCTCCTTGTCGCCCTGGACCACGTTCAGCACGCCGGCAGGCAGGCCCGCCTCCGCGAAGGCCTCCGCGATGAACACGGCTGACGACGGATCCTTTTCGCTGGGCTTCAGGAGCACTGTGTTGCCGCAGGCCAAGGCGCTGCCGATCATCCAGAGCGGGACCATCGCCGGGAAATTGAACGGGGTGATGCAGGCAACGAGGCCCACGGGCTGCCGGACCGAGTGGACGTCCACGCCGCTGGACACCTGCTCTGAGCGTTCGCCCTTGAGCATGTGGGACAGCCCGGTGGCGAACTCGATGTTCTCGAGGCCGCGGGAGATCTCCCCTTCGGCGTCGGAGAGTACCTTGCCGTGCTCGCTGGTCAGGATGGCAGCCAGCTCAGGCTTCCGCTGGGTCAGGATTTCGCGGACGCGGAAGAAGATGTTGGTCCGCTTGGCGAGGCTCGTTGCCCGCCAGGCCGGCAGCGCGGCTTTGGCGGCGGCAATGGCTTCCTCCACCCGGGCCGCGGAGGCCAGGGCCACCTGCTTGTCCTGCTCTCCGGTGGCGGGGTTGAAGACGGGGCCGAAGCGCTCGGCATCGGTGACGAGGCTGCCGTTGATGTAATGCGGGATGGTCTGCATGGTGTCTCTCTTCTACTTTGTTGAATCCAGTGAGCCGTCAACGAGCTTGATGATCATGGAGCAGTCCTTGCCGGACTCGCCCGCATCAATGAGGCGCTGGTACAGCTGCTGGACGTGCTTGCCGATTTCGAGCGGTGTGCCGGTGTCCTCGGCAGCGCTGATGGCCAGGCCGATGTCCTTGTTCGCCAGTTCGGCCGTAAACGTCGGTTCGAAATCGTTGTTGGAGGCCGCGGTGGGGACCACGCCGGGAACGGGGTACCAGGTCCTCAGGGCCCAGCTGTCCCCTGAGGAAACGGAGGCGATGTCCCAGAACACCTTCTTGTCCAGGCCGAGCCGGTCCGCCAGGACGGCTCCCTCGGCCGTGGAGGCCAGGTTGATCAGGAGCATCAGGTTGTTGCAGATCTTGGCCGCCTGGCCGGTGGTGGCTCCCCCGGTAGGGATGATGTTGGCGGCCATCGGTCCGATGTAGGTGGTCGCGTCGGCCACGGCGCCCGGTTCACCGCCCACCATGAAGGTCAGCGTCCCTGCCTTGGCGCCGCTCATCCCGCCCGAAACAGGGGCGTCCACGAAGCGGAAGCCGGCGGCAGCAGCGGCGTCGTGCAGTTCCTTCGCTGCGGCGATGTCGATGGTGGAGGAATCCACCAGCAGTGTGCGGGTGTCGGCATGCGCCAGCACCCCGTCCCCGCCCAGGTAGACAGCCTTGGCGTGCTCGCCCTTCGGAAGCATGGTGAACACCACGTCCGCTCCGGCCACGGCCTCGGCGATGCTCCCCACCGGCTTCACCCCGCCGGCCTCGGCTGCGGCAAGCGCCGCAGGGTTGAGGTCAAACCCCCGAACGTCGTGCCCCGCCTTTGCGAGGTTTCCGGACATGGAACCGCCCATGTTTCCCAACCCGATCCAACCGACAACTGCCATGGCATAAGCTCCTTTGCTGTGCATCCGGCCGAAGGCGGCCGGGAGGTCCGTGTCCACCATCACACCCTGCTACAGTGCAATCAAGGGGAAAAATCACAGATGGTATGTGCACTGATGCACACGAACGAAAGGCACGCGGTGGCGCGGCTTCCAAGTCCGGACGACCTGCTGATTCTCTTGACCGTAGCCCGGCTGGGGCGTTTCAACGCCGTCGCTGAAACGCTGGGCACCACGCACACCACCATCTCGCGCCGGATCCTCGCCCTGGACAAGCAGTTGGGCGGCCGGACCCTGGAGCGCAGCCCGCACGGCTGGGAGCTGACGGAACTCGGGGCTTCGGCCGTCGCCGCGGCGGAAGCCATTGAGGAAACACTGGGGTCGCTGGCCGCCGTCACGGGCCAGGACCGGGATGCCCTGTCCGGCATGGTGCGCATCAGCACCTCCGACGGTTTCGGCGCCGAATTCGTCACGCCAGCGCTGGTCCGGCTCCAGCAGCGGCACCCGATGCTGGATGTGGAGATGCTGAGCGCCACGCGCAAGGTCAGCCAGAACCGCTCCGGTGTGGACCTGGAGGTGGTGGTGGGCCGCACCGACGTAAGCAACGCCCAGGCCATCTTCCTGACCAACTACTTCCTCAGGCTCTACGCCAGCCCCGCCTACGCGGCCGCGCGCGGCCTGCCGGAGACGCCCGACGGCGTGGGGCAGCACGGCTTCGTCTCCTACGTCGAGTCGGCCCTCCAGGTTGCCGAACTGGGCCACCGGTCCTCGCAGCTGCCGATGCCGAAGTCCAGCTTCCAGGCAACGAGTATCTTTGCCCAGGTTGAGGCGGTGCGCCGCGGCGCAGGCATCGGGCTGCTTCCGAACTTCATGGTGGCGCACAACCCGGAGTTCGTTCCGGTGCTCCCCGAAGCGTTCCAGCGCCAGGTCCCCATCTGGGCGGTGGCCCGGCCGGAATCGCTGCGGTCCGCCCGGGTGCAGGCCGTGATCGGTGCACTTCAGCATGAGGTGGCGGAACGCCAGGACCTGCTGGCAGCCTAGGCTGTTGGCAGCCTGGCCTGAAGGCAGCCAGGCCGGCTTCACGCCTGGAAAAGCCGCCTGACCACCTGCCCGGCGGCGAGCGCATCGAGGCCTTCGTTGATCTCCGCCAGTGGCCTTGTGTCGGTGTGCAGCAGCTCAACGGGGAGCCTGCCCTCGCGCCAATACTCGAGGTACAGGGGAATGTCCCGGCCGGGCACGGCGTCGCCCATGTAGGAACCGAGCAGCCGCTTGCCCGCCCCCGCGAACTGGAGCGCGGGTACCGTCAATTCTGCGGTGGGGTGCGGCAGCCCTACGGAGACCACGGCGCCGCCGCGCGTCACGTGCTCCAGGCACGATGCGATGACCCGCGCTGATCCCACGGCTTCGACGGCGGTGTCCACGCCGTCACCGGTGGCTTCGGCAATCAGCCGGGGGGCGTCGTCGGGGGTCCCCACGGCGGTTGCGCCGCATTTCAGGGCGAGCCCGTGCTTGCCCACGTTGGGATCGATGGCGATCACGGCGGACGCTCCGGCGAGCGACGCGGCCATGACGGCCGAAAGTCCCACGGCTCCGAGGCCAAAAACAGCCACGGCCTGGCCCGGCTGGACGGCCGCGGTGTTCAGGACAGCTCCCATCCCGGTGAGCACGGCGCAACCGAACATCGCCGCCACGGTGTCCGGGACGTCGTCGGCGATGACCACCACTGACTCCCGCGCCACCACGGCGTAATCGGCGAAAGCCGAAACCCCCAGGTGGTGGTTGATCCGCTCCCCCGCGGGCGTGCGCAGCAGCGCCTCGCCGTGCAAAAGGTCACCGGAGCCGTTGACCTCGGCGGCCCGGTGGCAGAGCGCGGGCCGCCCCGCCCGGCAGGCACGGCAGGCACCGCAGCTGGGGACGAAGACGAGGACCACATGGTCGCCGGGGGAAACGTCCGTGACGCCCTCACCAACCGTGGCAACCCGTCCCACCGCCTCATGCCCCAACGCCATGGGAAGCGGCCTGACGCGGGATCCGTCCACCACGGACAGGTCCGAGTGGCACAGGCTTGAGTAGGTGATGGTGACGCCCAATTCACCGGCCCGGGGTTCGGGCCGGTCGAGGTCCTGCACCACCAGGGGCTGCGCTTCGGCATAGCTGGTGCCAGGAGGAACTGTGGAATAGAGGACTGCTGCTCGCATGGTGTTCCTGACTTTATGTTGGTGGACAGGCAGCTGCCCGGGCCTGCGTGGCCGCAGGTCCGGGCAGTCGGGTTGCTCTGTTTGTCGTTTGGCCGTGCCTACTTCTTGGCGGCGGCCAGAAGATCGGCGGTGCCCTGGGCGTCGGCGGCGTCGACATCATGAAGCGAGATGCCGCGGGTTTCCTTGAGGAAGTACACCGAAATAGCGGTCACCACACAGGCGCCCAGGAGGTAGAAAGCCACCGGAACGGACGAACCGAAGCTGCCCAGCAGCGAGCTGGCGATGATCGGCGCGAGCGAGCCGGCCACGATGGAGGTCACCTGGTAGCCCAGGGAAACGCCCGAATACCGCATCCGGGTGGGGAACATCTCCGCCATGATGGACGGCTGCCCGGCGTACATGAGGGCGTGGAACAGCAGGCCGATGGTGATGGCCGCCAGGATAACCATGTCATTGCCGGTGTCCATCATGGGGAACGCGAAGAAGCCCCAGGTTCCGGCGAGGATTGCACCGGCCATGTACACCGGGCGGCGTCCCAGGGCATCGGACATCTTGCCCACCAGCGGGACTGAGCAGAAGTGGATGAAGTGCGCCACCAGGAGGAGGAGCAGGATACGGGAGGTGTCCGTCTGCACAACCACCTTCAGGTAGGTGATGGAGAACGTGACCACAAGGTAGTAGAGGATGTTCTCCGCGAAGCGCAGGCCCATGGCGGTGAAGACGCCGCGCGGGTACCGACGGAAGACTTCGGCAACACCGTAGCCCTTGTTCTCGACCGTGACTTCCTTGCGGGCCTCGAGGAAGATCGGAGCGTCCTGGACCTTGGTGCGGATGTAGTAGCCGATGATCACGATCACTGCGGAGAGCCAGAAGGCTACGCGCCAGCCCCAGCCGAGGAAGGCTTCCTGGGAGAGGGTGGAGGACAGGGTGAACAGCACGGCGGTGGCGAGCAGGTTGCCCATGGGGACAGCGGACTGCGGCCAGCTTGACCAGAAACCGCGGGACTTGTTCGGGCTGTGCTCGGCGACGAGGAGCACGGCGCCGCCCCATTCGCCGCCCACCGCGAAGCCCTGGACGAAGCGCAGGAACACCAGCAGCGCCGGTGCCCAGTAGCCGATCTGCGCAAAGGTCGGCAGGCAGCCCATGAGGAAGGTGGCAACACCCACCAGGATGATGCTCAGCTGCAGCAACTGCTTGCGGCCGAATTTGTCGCCGAAGTGGCCGAAGACGATGCCGCCGATGGGTCGGGCAACGAAGCCGACGGCGTAGGTGACGAAGGCTGCGATGATGCCGTCCAGCTCGGTTCCGGAGTTCGGGAAGAACATCTTGCCGAACACCAGCGTGGCGGCGGAGGCGTAGAGAAAGAACTCGTACCACTCAACCACGGTGCCGGCCATGGAGGCCGTGACGACTTTCTTCAGGCCTGTGGCCTTGACGTCGGTTTCCTCGGGCCGCCGCGCGGCGGACTTTTCCGTACTCATTGATGAACTCCTTCGGCGTCTTCTTCGACACCACTGGGACAGTCTGTGGCGGAGACGTGTGATTTTGGCCACGAACCGCCGGGTCCCAACGAGTATGGTCCGCCTGAACGCCAAGCTCAACGGCGAATCATGCAGAGGCTATCTGCATAAATGCACAAAAGTGTGCCTGCGAGGGCGGCCTTAGGCCGAGAGGTGCACCCGAAGCTGATGGCCCAGCTGGCCTATTTCCGTCAGGAAGCCGTCATGGCCGATCGGCGCCTCAATGACATGCACGTCCACTTCTCCCGGCAGGGCCGCGGCAAGTTCGCGGGACTGGGACGGGAAATACAGCCGGTCCGAATCCACGGCGGCCACGAAGAACCTGGCGGTGGATCTCGCCAGGGTCTCGGTCAGGGTCCCCCGGTCCCGGCAGATGTCATGGCTCATCAGCGCCTCGGTGAGGGCGATATAGCTGTTTGCGTCGAAGCGCTTCACGAGCTTGCTGCCCTGGTGATCCAGGTAGCTTTCCACCTGGTAACGGCCGCGGGCGGCCAGCGCCTCACCCTTCAGGGGCGACTCCGGCGCCTGGGGTTCCCGGCCGAAGCGGCCCTCCAGTTCAGCGGCGGACCGGTAGGTGATGTGGGCGATGCGCCGGGCAAGTGCCAGCCCGGCTTCGGGGCAGGGCCCGCCGTAGTAGTCGCCGCCGTTGAAGTGGGGGTCCTGCCGGATGGCCAGGGTCTGGGCCTGCGCGAAGGCGATCTGTTCTGCCGTGCTCGCGGCGCCCACCGAGATGACGGCGCAGCGCTGCACCCTCTCGGGGTAGGTCACGGCCCACTCAAGGGCGCGGGCGCCGCCCATGGATCCGCCCAGGACCGCGAACCAGCTGTTGATGCCCAGCTGGTCAGCCAGCCGGGCCTCCGCCACCGTACTGTCCCGCAGGGTAACCAGGGGGAAGCGGGAGCCCCAGGGGGTTCCATCCGGGGCGGCCGACGACGGCCCCGTGGAGCCGTAGCAGCCGCCCACGATATTGACGGACACCACGAAGAACTTGTCCGTGTCCACGGGAGCGCCGGGACCGGCCAGCTGTTCCCACCAGCCTTCTTCGTCCGTGTCGCCGCGGGTCACGTGGGTGCTGCCGGTCAGGGCGTGCTCGATCAGGATGGCATTGCTGGCATCGGCGTTGAGCGTGCCCCAGGTTTCGTAGGCCAGCGTGACGTCCGGGAGGTATCCCCCGGCTTCAAGTTCCAGCCCCCCAATGGAGGCATAGCGGACAATTCCGTGCTCGGGGACGGTGGTTCGGGTGACGGTAACCGTCATGGCAAGACCTCTTCTACGCGCTTGCCCGCCGTCGAATGACCGGCAGGCCAGGTCTTCACCCGGGGCACCCCACCGCGGAAGGAGGGTTGCCGGCCAGCAAGCCGGGGCTGTCACTGGCACTCATGACCTGGTACGAGTGTACGAAACAGGCCCCGCCTGCTGCCAAGAGTGTGACTGGTTGTGACTTCCCCGGCGTGCCGCCGTCTCGGGTTCTTTGTGCGTCCGGCTAGGCCCCGGTCGCGTCCTTTGCTGCCCGAAAGCCCGCTTCGAGGTCCGCCAGGATGTCATCGATGTGTTCGATTCCCACCGACAACCGGACCAGGCCGGGGGTCACGCCGGCGACGGCCTGCTGCTCCGGGGAAAGCTGGCTGTGGGTGGTCGACGCCGGGTGGATGACAAGGGAGCGGACGTCGCCGATGTTTGCCACGTGGGAGTGCAGCTCCAGCGCGTCAACGAAGCGCTTGCCGGCCTCGGCCCCGCCAGCCAGGTTGAAGGAGACAATCGCGCCCGTGCCCTTGGGCCCGTACTTGCGGCCCCGCTCGTACCACGGACTGGAGGGCAGCCCCGCGTAGGCGACGGATTCGACGTCGTCCCTTCCTTCCAGCCAGCGCGCCACTTCCGTGGCGTTGGCAACATGCCGTTCCACCCGCAGGCTCAGCGTTTCCAGGCCCTGGGCGATCAGGAACGCGTTGAACGGGGAGACTGCGGAGCCCAGGTCCCGGAGCAGCTGGACGCGGGCCTTGAGGATATAGGACAGGTTGGCGCCCAGGGCACCGTCCTTGCCGAGGTCCCGGGCGTACACCAGCCCGTTGTACGTGGGGTCCGGGGTGTTGAAGCCCGGGAACCTCGCAGGGTCCTTGCCGAAGTCGAACTTGCCGGAGTCCACGATCACCCCGGCAATCGCGGATCCGTGGCCGCCCAGGTACTTGGTTGCGGAATGGACAACGATGTCCGCTCCCCATTCCAGCGGCCGGATCAGGTACGGGGTGGACAGGGTGTTGTCCACGATCAGGGGCACGCCGGCATCATGGGCGATGCCTGACACGCCCTCGATGTCCAGGACGTCCTGGCGGGGGTTGGACACCACTTCGGCGAAGAAGAGCTTGGTGTTTGGCTGGACCGCGTCGCGCCACTGGTCCAGGTTGTCCGGGTCCGCCACGAAGGTCACGGAAATGCCGAACTTCTTCAGGGTGTGTGCGAACAGGTTGTAAGTCCCGCCGTACAGGCTGGGGCTGGCAACGATATGGTCCCCCGCCTCGGCGATATTGAGGACAGCGAAAGTCCCTGCTGCCTGTCCTGAACTCAGCAGGAGTGCTCCCAATCCGCCCTCAAGGCTGGCGATCCGCTGTTCCACGGCATCCTGGGTGGGATTGCCGATGCGGGTGTAGATCGGCGCCAGTTCAGCGAGGGCAAAACGGTTGGCGGCGCTTTCCGCGCTTGGGAATACGAAGGACGTGGTCTGGTAGATAGGGAGTGCACGGGCGCCGGTGGCACTGTCCGGCTCCTGTCCTGCGTGGATCTGGCGGGTTTCAAAAGACCATCCGTTGGACAACTAAGGCTCCTCTGACATGGGCCCGGCATGCTGTAGGCACCGCGGGCCGCGCTTGCCATCCGGCCGTTGCCGGACAGCCAGGTCCTCATCCGGGGCACCCCACCGCGGATGGAGGGTTGCCGGCCAGCGAGCCGGGGCTTGGCGCTGGCACTCATGACCTGAGCCCAGTGTAGGAACATGAAACCGGTGCGGGACAGGATTGTGACGAACATAGTCCCCCTGATCTCCGCCCGGGAATAGGTTGAAATCAGGGGTCCCGGATGGAAAATCCTGGTAAGGGTACCCTTAGCTGAGAGGCCGATCACAAAGTGCCAAGATGTTGGCATGCGCATGGATCACGTCTCTTACGCCTGTGAACACGATGGCCTGGCTGCCACCACCGAACGTATTTCCTCTGCCCTCGGCGTTGAGGCAGTGAAGGGCGGGGTGCACCCGCGGTTCGGAACCCGGAATATGATCATCCCGCTCGCGGGGCACAAATACGTCGAGGTGGTGGAGGTCCTGGACCACCCCGCTTCCGACAAGGCCCCTTTCGGGCAGGCTGTGCGTGCACGGTCTGCCGCGGGCGGCGGCTGGATGGGCTGGTGCGTCGAGGTGGACGACCTGGCTCCCTTCGAGGAGCGGCTGGGCCGCTCCGCCGTCAACGGAAACCGCAAGTTCCCTGATGGCCGCGAATTGGTCTGGAAGCAGATTGGCATCCTGGGCCTGATTGCCGACCCCCAGGTTCCCTACATGCTCAAGTGGGAGGGGGATCCGTCCCTGCACCCGTCCAACGCCTACGAGAGCAACGTCAAAATGAGCTGCCTCACCATTGCCGGTTCCGCAGCCCGGGTTACGGAGTGGCTGGGCGAACCCGTCGAGAAGCCGCTGGAGGACGTCGCTGTGGAGTGGGTGGCGCCGCACGGAACCCCCGGGATCCTCTCGGTAACTTTCGAGACCGGCAACGGGGCCGTCACCATCTGACCCTTACCTTGGTTACCGTGCCGGCAAGCCCGGCACGGTGTGGGCCCCGTGCCCTCCTCGTCTTCGGCCGCCATCAGCATGTGACAACGGCGTCACCTGCCGATGGCGGCCGAATCCATTTCCGAAGCAGACTCTCCAAACCCGGCCCCCAATAATGTCGTACCCTCCCGCGATGATTTTGGTATGGGGAAAGCGGCGGTGGCGAAGGCGTTTGCGGACATGAATGCCGCTCTTGCCGTGCTCATTGCCGAGGCGGACGGGTGCGGTTCGGAGCCGTTTTCCGCTGCTGATCCGCTGGCCGGGCTGGCCGACGGGTGCCTGGACATCCTTGCCGGGGCCGCCGGGGTCCAGGCCAGAATTGCTGGATTGGTGGCCAGCGCTGCAGGGACATACGCCGAAACCGCCCGGGCGGCCGCCCCGCCGGACCCGCCCGTGCAGGCGCTCGAAAGGGCTATCGCCGCCGAGATCAGCTGTGTCATGGCCATCGGTGACCGGGCCGCCGGAGCCCTGCTGGCCCGCTCCCACGCCCTGACCACCTCCCTGCCCCGGACCCTCGCAGCCCTGCACAACGGCACCATCTCCTGGCAGCACGCCACCGTCATGGTGGACGAGGCCGCCACCCTTGACCCCGCCGGCGCCGCCGCCCTGGAAGCCCACTTCCTGGACCCGGACACACCAAAACCCGCCACCGCCGGCCCGATCGGGGAGATCCCCGCGTACAGGTTCCGGGCCAAGGCGCGCACCTGGCGCGAACGCCACCACGCCGACTCCATCGAACAACGCCACGCCCAAGGGGTTTCGGACCGGCGGGTCGAATACCGGCCCGACCAGGACGGGATGGCCTGGCTCTCCGCCTACCTGCCCGCCCACCAGGCCACGGCCCTCTGGAACAAGCTCACCGCGCTCTCCCGGACCATGCAGGGACCGAACGAGCACCGCACCCTCACCCAGCTCCGGGCCGATAGTTTCGCCGAAGGGCTCCTCAACGGCGGCAACACTACCGGCGTTACCGGTGCAGCCGGTGCTGGCGACGGCGGTGAGGGAACCGGTCCAAGCCAAGCGCCAGTCCGGGCCGAGGTGCTGGTCACCGTGCCGGTGTTCTCCCTGCTGGGACTCACCGGGGAATCGGCGATGCTGGACGGGTACGGACCCATCCCGCCCTCCATGGCCCGGGACCTCTTCGCTGACGGGGCGGATTCGTTCCACCGCGTCCTGGTGGACCCGCGGGACGGGGCGCCGCTGGAAATCGGCCGCACCAGCTACCGGGTCACCAAGGCCATGCGGAACTGGCTCAGGCTGCGCGACGGCAAATGCCCCTTCCCCGGCTGCAGCAACCACTCCCTCGACAACGAAGCCGACCACCTCCTCGCCTGGCACAACGGCGGCACCACAGGAGTCTCGAACCTCGGCCAGCCCTGCCCGAAACACCACAAACTCCGCCACACCAGCGGCTGGAAACCCACCCCGGCAACAAAAACCGAACCACCCGGCTGGACCTCACCCACCGGCCGCCACTACACAACCGAACACCAGGACTGGGAACCACCCCACTGGCCAGATCGGGCTGCGGAAGTGAAACGCCTGGCAGGATCAATCGCAGGCTGTACGGACTTCGCCTACACCGGGATCTCGCCCGGCGAAGAAGCCCTGGAACGGCTCCTGCACGCCCCGCCCGCCTGACCGCGTGCCGCCGTCGTCGTGCTTGTCCTGGATCTAGCGTGCCCAGGCACCTAGCCCAACCCCACGGCCTTGCCGAAGAGGCTGAAGCCTACAAAAGCGACGATATCCAGCAGGGCATGGGCGATCACCAGGGGCATCACCCGCCGCGTCCGGGTGTACAGCCACGCGAAAAGAACGCCCATGACAAAGTTCCCGATAAAGGGCCCGAACCCCTGGTACAGGTGGTAACTGCCGCGCAGCAGCGAGCTCGCCAGGATGGACAGCGGGATGCTCCAGCCGAACTTTCCAAAGCGGTTCAACAGGTACCCCACCACGATGACTTCCTCCACCACGGCGTGGCGCATCGCGGACAGAATCAGCACCGGCACCGTCCACCAGTACGCATCCAGCGCGCTGGGAATAATGGCCGTGGTGATTCCCAGCGCCCTGCCGGCGGCGTACAGGCCAAGGGACGGGATGCCGATCAGTGCCGCCAGCCCCAGGCCCTGGAGCAGGTCCGCGCCCGGGCGTGCGAAGTTGAAACCCAGCTTCTGGAAGGCCGAACCAGGGCTGGTGCCGTCGCCGGATGCGGCCTGCCGCTGGTCGCTGAGGAAGTAGATCACCAGCATCACGGGTACCAGGGCGAAGAGTATGTCCAACAGCTGGTACGTGAGGTCAAAGTATTCGCGCGTGCTCTGGGAGCGGTTGAGTGTGGAGGTGCCTTCCGCCAGCGGCGCGCGGGTCATCTTGTCCAGCAGCTGCACAACCGAGTACACGGCAGACTGCCCCAAGGACAGGCCCAGGACAATCCAGACTTCGAGCCGCAGTCGGCGGCGGGAGGGAACCAGCATGTTCCCATCTTGCCTTCAGTTTCTGGATCTGGGCTGATTACCCCTCAGTGTCCTGTACGCCTCAGTGTCCTGTACCCCTCGCTGTCCTGCCCGCGCCACATGGCCGGAAGCCGCACAGGCCCCGTGCCTCAGCTGCCGGCGACGATCACTTCCGTGCCGTTGGCCTCGAATGCCGCCTTGTCCCGGGCGGAAATTCCGGCATCGGTGATCAGCCGGGTGAAGTTGTACCCGTCCATGGTTGCGAAGGCGCGCACCCCCACTTTGGACGAGTCAGCCAGCACGTAGGAGACGCGTGCCCTGCTGGCGAGTAGGGCGTTGACCGAAGCTTCGCCCTCCCCTGTGTTGGTGGGCCCCACTTCGGGATCGATGCCGTTGACGCCGATGAAGGCAATGTCCAGCACCACCTTCTGCATGATGATGTCCGTGTACGGCCCCACCAGTTCGTAGGAGCGCGGGTTGAGGATTCCCCCGGTGACCATCACCTTGATGTTGGGCCGGACCGCCAACTGCCCGGCGATGTTGATGGCGTTGGTCACCACCGTCAGGGTGGGCTGGTTGGACGGCGCGTTGAGGTCCTCGCGGGTGGCCAGGATCTGCGCCAGCGCGGTGCTGGTGGTGCCGCCGCAGAGACCGATCACGGCCCCGGGGGCAATCAGCGCGGACGCGGCCTGGGCAATCTGTTCCTTGGCCTCGGCATGGTCGTCACGGTTATACCGGCCCGGCAGGTCATAGGCGAGGGCTCCCGTGGTGGCACCGCCGCGGGTCCTGGTGAGCAGCCGGCGCTTAGCGAGACTATCGAGGTCCCGCCGCGCGGTGGCAGGCGAGACATTCAGGGTACTCACGATCTCGTCGACCTCCACCTGGCCGGACTTGGCCAGGAGGTCAAGGATTGCCGTCAAACGGTCGGTGCGGGTCATGCAAGGCCTCCAAAAGCTCCCGCCACCGGCTATGATGACGTTTCTTGATCATAACAGAACCCTAATGATCAAATAACGTCATTTAAGCGGCCACGAGCTACCGTTCCCGCCGGCCGGCCCGCCATACAGCGTACGTCAGGGGCATGCCCGGCCGGTAGGCAAGGTGGGTGGCCGAGGGCGCATTCAGCAGGTGCAGGTCCGCACGGTGTCCGACGGCGATCGAGCCCACCGCACGCTCGCCGTCGGCGTCGTTGCCTTTGTCCTTGTGGAGGGCCAGGGCGCCGCCGTACGTCGCAGCACGGACGGCTTCATGGACGCTGAGCCGCATCTGCAGCACCGCGGTGGTGACGCAGAATGCCATGGAGCTTGTGTAGGACGTGCCCGGATTGCAGTTGGAGGCGAGCGCCACCTGGATGCCCCTGTCCAGCAGCACCCGCGCGGGCGCAAGCGGCTGGCGCGTGGAGAGGTCGCAGGCAGGCAGGCATGTCGCCACGGTTCCGCGCTCCCCCGTCCCGCTGCCGGCATCCCAGCCGGCCCAGGTTCCGGCCAGTGCGTCCACATCCTTGTCCGCGAGGTAGTTCACGTGGTCCACGCTGGCGGCTTCGAATTCAACCGCGAGCTGCACGCCCGGGCCTTCACCGAGCTGGTTTCCGTGGACCCGCAGCCCCAGTCCGGCGTCGCGGCAGGCCTCCAGGACCCGGCGGGACTGCCCTGCCGTGAACGCCCCTTCCTCGCAGAAGACATCGGCCCACTGCACGTAGGGCCGGACGGCGGTGAGCATGGGGCCGCAGACCAGGTCCATGTAGGCTTCCGGGTCCTGCCCGGAAGGCACCAGGTGCGCCCCAAGGTACGTGGCCTGGTCCGCCACAGTGGAGGCGATGCGGGCACTCCGGGCCTCGTGTTCGACGTCGAGGCCGTAACCGGTCTTCGTCTCAAGGTAGGTGGTCCCCTGCGAGACAGCCTCGGCCACGCGGCCCAGCGCCAGGCGGGTGAGGTCGAAGTCGGAGGTGGCACGGGTGGCCTTCATGGTCACCGCAATCCCGCCGGCCGAGTAGGACTCCCCCGCCATCCGCGCCTCGAACTCTGCCGTCCGGTCACCGGCAAACAGCAGATGGGTATGGGAATCCACCCAGCCGGGAAGCAGGGCCCGGCCGCCGGCATCAACGGCGTCGTCCGCGGCCGGCGCATCGGCTGCGGCACCGATCCAGGAGATCCGCTCACCCTCGACCACCACTGCTGCATCCTTCAGGACCCGGTGCTCCAGGTCCTGCGTCATCAGCTCGGCAATATTGGTGATCAGCGTACTCATACAGCCATTCTTCAGCGCCGGACGGACCAGCGGGTGGCCGCCAGTGCCTGCGCTGTCCGGGATGCCGGACCATCCGTGCCGGCTGCGGCAGCCGCACCGCCCTGGCCGGCCAGGATCTGGGCGGCCGCGAGCTCAGCCATGGCCGACGAGGTCTGGAAACCGTAGCCGCCCTGGCCGGCCAGCCAGTAGAAGCCCGGAGCTTCGGCGTCGAACCCCGCCACGGGGACACCGTCGGCCGCTTCCGTCCGCAATCCTGTCCACGCCCGGCGGATGTCCTTGATTCCGAGGGTTGTCACCTGGTTCAGCCTGCCCACCAGCCGCTCAATGTCCCCCGGCCGGGGACGGGCGTCCTCCGGTCCGCTCGGCTCCGATTCAGACGGCGAGATGAGGACGTCGTCGCCGTCCCGGCGGAAATAGAACGTGCTGTCCGCGGCCGCCACCATGGGGCAGCGTTCAGGCAGGGGATGTTCGACGGCGGCAATCGCCGCGGTGCGCCGGTACGGCTGCAGCCCCAGCTTCTCCACGCCGCTGATGACGGCGAGTTCGTCCGCCCAGGCGCCGGCGGCGTTGACCAGGACGCCCGCCTGGAAGCCCTCCGTCCCGGCCCCCACCTGCCAGCCGGAGCCGAGGCGCTGGGCGGTGTGCACCCTGGCGCCCGTGATGATGTCCGCTCCGGCCGCCGCAGCGCGCTGCCGGTGGTCCTCCAGGAGCCGTGGCGCATCACAGCCGAAGGACCCTTCATCCAGTCCGGCGGCCTGGAATGTGCCGGGGACCAGTGCCGGGCAAAGCTCCAGAGCCTCAGCGGGGGTGATGGACCGCATGAGTCCGCTCGCTTCAGAAGCCACTGCTTCCTCGGAGCCGATCAGCATGAAGCTGCGCGGCGTCAGGATGGGTTCAGGCAACTGCGCATCGCGGGCGGCAAGCAGCTCAAGAGTCCGGACGGTCAGTGCCTGGACAACCGGCGGGCCGTAGCTGGGGATGAACTGGCGGGCCGAGCGGGAGGACGTGTGGTACGCCAGCTCCTGCTCGGCCTCCACCAGCGCCACGCTGCAACTGCCCGCCAGCGCGGACGCCAGGGACAGTCCGGCAATGCCGCCGCCCACGATCAGGACATCGTAATGTGCTGCCATCTCTCCATCCTCGCAGAGTCGGTGCCGGCGCTTCCTGTCTTAGCCTGCCACTTCCGCCCGGCTGGCGACGAAGGCACGCACGCAGGCTTCGACGTCGTCCGCTGAGTGCGCAGCTGAAAGCTGCACCCGGATCCGCGCGGCACCCCGCGGAACCACCGGAAAGCTGAATGCGGTGACAAAAACGCCATGCTGCAGCATCCGGTCGGCAACCCTGGCAGCCATCACGGCGTCGCCGAACATGACCGGAACAATGGCATGTTCGCCGGGCAGGAGGTCGAAGCCCTCCTCCGTCATCCGGCGGCGGAACAGGGCGGCGTTTTCGAAGAGCGTGCGCCGCAGGTCCGCCGAGTTCTCCACCAGGTCCAGGGCCTTGATGGTGGCGGCGACGATTGCGGGGGCCACCGAGTTGGAGAAGAGGTACGGGCGGGCCTTCTGCCGGAGCATCGCCACCACTTCCGCGCGGCCGGATACATAGCCCCCGGATGCTCCGCCCAGCGCCTTGCCGAACGTGCCGGTGTAGATGTCGACGCGGTGCGAAACGCCTGCATGTTCCGGCGTGCCGGCACCGGTTGGCCCCATGAAGCCGACGGCGTGCGAGTCGTCAACCATCACCAGGGCGTCGTACTTCTCGGCGAGGTCGCAGATGGCCTCAAGCGGGGCCAGGAACCCGTCCATGGAAAAGACCCCGTCCGTGACGATGATCTTGCGGCGGGCGGGCTGGTCCTGTGTGGACGCCTCCACAAGCTTGGCCTCCAGGTCCGCCATGTCCTGGTTCGCGTAGCGGTAGCGCTGCGCCTTGCAGAGGCGGATGCCGTCGATGATGGATGCGTGGTTCAGGGCATCGGAGATGATGGCATCCTCCGGTCCGAACAGGGACTCGAACACCCCGCCGTTGGCGTCGAAGCAGCTGGAGAACAGGATGGTGTCCTCAGTGCCGAGGAACCGGGAGACGCGGGATTCAAGTGCCAGGTGCAGGTCCTGGGTGCCGCAGATGAACCGCACGCTGGCCATGCCGAAGCCGCGCTCATCCATGGCGTCCTTGGCCGCGCGGATGATCTCCGGATGGTCCGCCAGGCCGAGGTAGTTGTTGGCGCAGAAGTTGAGCACGTCCGCGCCCTGCTGCCCAATCTGTCCGGCCGTGATGTGGCTGGACTGCGGGGACCTGATGCTGCGTTCGGTCTTGAAGAGGCCCGCGCTGCGGATGTCCTCCAGCTCGGTGCTCAGCTGGTCCTTGATCGAGGTGTACATGGCGTTCCTTAGAGTTGGGTCCAGTCGAGGACAACTTTGCCACCTGTGCCGCTGCGGGCAAGGTCGAAGCCTTTTTCCCATTGGCCGGCAGGCAGGGTGTCAGTGACGACGGCGGAAATTCCGGCGTGCAGCACGGGGTTGGAGCTGAGCATGGCGCTCATGGCGTACCAGGTCTCATACATTTCGCGGCCGTAGATGCCTTTGAGCGTGAGCATGTGTGTGACCACCTTGCCCCAGTCGATGATGATGTCCTGGCTGGGCAGCCCCAGCATGGCGATCCGGCCGCCGTGGTTCATGTTGTCGATCATCTCGGGCAGTGCGCCGGGGTGGCCGGACATTTCCATTCCGATGTCAAAGCCCTCCCGCATGCCCAGGCTGCGCTGGGCATCCCGGACACGGGTGGTGGAGACGTCGATGGCCAGGTCGGCACCCAGCCGGCGCGCGAGGTCCAGGCGGGGCCGGGACACGTCTGTGATGGCGATCTTGCGGGCGCCGGCGTGGCGGGCGACGGCGATGGCCATCAGGCCGATGGGTCCGGCGCCGGTGATGAGCACGTCCTCGCCCACGAGCGGGAAGCTCAGGGCAGTGTGCGTTGCATTGCCGAAGGGGTCGAAGATGGCGCCCAGCTCCGGGGTGACCGAGGGGTCGGTGTGGACCCAGACATTGGTTTCCGGGATCACCACATACTCCGCGAAAGCGCCGTCCCGCTGCACCCCTACACTCACGGTGTGGATGCACATCTGGCGCCTGCCTGCCCGGCAGTTCCGGCAGATCCCGCAGACAACATGGCCTTCGCCGGAGACCCGGTCACCCACCTTGACGTCGCGGACGTCCTCGCCGATTTCCACCACTTCACCGTAGAACTCATGGCCCGGGATGAGGGGGGCTTCAATGATCCCCTGTGCCCAGGAGTCCCAGGACTGGATGTGCAGGTCCGTGCCGCAGATCCCGGTGGTCATGACCCGGATCTTCACGTCCGCGGGGCCTGCCTCGGGTTCGGGGCGCTCCACCAGTTCGAAGCCGGCCTGTGGGCCGGCCTTGTACAAAGCCTTCATCGGCTTCCTCACTCTTTGTCTGTCCTTGGCATATCCTGCCTTCCCCATTAGAGCGAGGAGAAAGCTTTAGCACAACAACGAAATTCTCAATCGACGATGCAGCTTTCCTAATGCGTAGACTGACGGGATGGAGATCCACCAGCTTGAAATCCTCCGGGAACTCGGCGCCTTGGGAAGCGTCAAGGCCGTGGCCGACACCCTCATGGTCACCCCGTCAGCCGTGTCCCAGCAACTGGCGCTGCTGCAGCGGAAGATCGACGTTCCCCTCACCCGCAAGGAGGGCCGCAACCTGGTCCTCACCGAGGCAGGCCAGGTGCTGGCCGACGCCGGGGCCGCCGTCGTCAGTGCCATGGCCGACGCACGGGACGCCATCGGCAACTATCACGGCTCTTCCGCCGGACGGGTGACCCTCTGCGGGTTCCACAGTGCCGGCCAGGCGGTGTTCGCCCCGCTGGCGCGGATCCTTGACGCCCCGGGCCAGCCGCGCATAGAACTCTCGGACGAGGACGTGGCCCAGCAGGACTTTCCCGCCCTGACCGCACGCTATGACCTGGTGCTCGCCCACAGGATGGACCACAGCCCGCGGTGGCCGGCCGAGCGGGTCACCGTGATACCACTGGCGCACGAACCGCTGGACGTGGCGTTGCCGGCCGGGCATCCCCTCGCGGCCAAGGATGCGGTGACGGCAGACGACGTCGGCGGCGAGGCCTGGGTGACCAGCCACAGCGGATACTCTCCTGCCGACGTGCTGTCCGCCGTCGCCGCCGTTTCCAGCCGTGAGCCGAACATCGTCCACCGGATCAACGACTACTCCACGGTGGCGGCCCTGGTTGCTGCCGGCGGCGTGGTGGGCCTGCTCCCGAGGTATACCGCGGGACCGGTGCTCAATCCGGACATCGTGCTCCGGCCGCTGGCCGGTATCAGCACCCGGCGCCGGATCGACCTTTTGGCCCGGCCGGAGAACCTGAAGCGCCGTTCGGTCACGATCGTCTCCGAGGCGCTGCAGGAGATCATGGCCGGGCTGGTGGAGCAGGGCTGACCCAACTAGGTAGCACTAAGTGTCGTTTTGAGGGGTCAAAACGACACTTGCTGCTACCTACTTTGCATGGCGTTTACCGTGGCCTTTTTCGTGGCCGTGGCCCTTGTCGTGGCCCCGACCCAGCCCGAGTCCCGGACCCTCACCGGCACCTTCAACAATCCGCTCTGCCATGGCCTGGTCCCCATTCCTGACGCCGGAGATCCGGACCGTGTCGCCGGCGGCGATGTCCGCGATGGTTCCGTCCGTTGGCTTAAGCCGTTTGCCGCCGTCGGGCGTTGCCGACGAGCCGTCGGCGGCGGGGGCAGGTACCTTCTTGATCTTCGTCTCCGCGTTGATTGCGTAGGTCTGCGAGTAGCCGTCCTCGCTCTTGACGGTGATCGAGATGTCGCTGACGGACTCCACCGTGCCGCGCTGTTCCAGGACGGTTTGAAAGGTGCCGTCCGCTTTCTTAACCACGCCCTCGCTGTGCAGGTGCTGCGGGCGCTGGGATTTGTCCGGTTTGGCCGGCCGGTTCTCCTGCCCCGGCGCCGACTGCGATGGGGAGGGCTGCGGCGAGTCGGCGGCCCAGGCAAAGGCCACCCCGGCCCCCGTCAAGGTCAGGGCCACGGCTCCGGCGAGCAGGCCCTTGCGAATCTTCAGCGGATCCCTGACGGACATGTCCATTCCTCCCACACAGCATCTCCGGCGGCACCGGCCCGTTTGTTCCCCGCACCGGTGTCCTGCGCTTCAGTGTAGGACCGCGTCCAGCCAGTGAACATAAGTACTTTCGCGGCGCACGCACCTGAGTACTTAAAGAAAAACCGGGTAGCGCCAAGTGTCGTTATGAGCGTTCAAAACGACACTTCGCGCTACCCGGTTGGGATGGGAGGAGGTTAGGCGGTGACGCCCAGCTTCTCCAGGATCAGCTCGCGGACCCGGGCTGCGTCGGCCTGGCCGCGGGTGGCCTTCATGACGCCGCCCACGATCGCGCCGATGGCCTGGACCTTGCCGCCGCGGATCTTGTCCGCGACGTCGGGCTGCGCGGCCAGGGCGGCGTCGATGGCCTCAAGCAAGGGCCCGTCGTCGGAAACAACGGCCAGGCCGCGCGTCTCCACGATCTCCGCCGGGGAGCCTTCGCCGGCGAGGACACCGTCCAGCACCTCCGAGGCCATCTTGTTGTTGATCTTGCCTTCCTCCACCATGCGGGCAAGCTCCACGATGGTGGCGGGCTGCACGCCTAGCTGGCCCGGGTCCACGTCAGCGTTCTTGGCCCGGCCCACGATCTCGCCCATCCACCATTTGCGGGCCACGGAGGCCGAGGCCCCGGCGGCGATGGTTTCCTCGATCTCGTCCATGACGCCGGCGTTGACCACGTCGCGGAACTCCAGGTCCGAGTAGCCCCAGTCGGCCTGGAGGCGCTTGCGGCGGGCGGCCGGCGGCTCGGGCAGGGTGGCCCGGAGTTCCTCAACCCATTCGCGGGAAGCCACCACGGGAACCAGGTCCGGTTCCGGGAAATAGCGGTAGTCGTCGGCATCGGACTTGGGCCGGCCCGAGGTGGTGGTGCGGGTGTCCTCGTGCCAGTGGCGGGTTTCCTGCACCACGGGGTTGCCGGCGTCCAGGACGGCGGCGTGGCGCTGGATCTCGTAGCGGACGGCGTGTTCGACGGCGCGCAGCGAGTTCACGTTCTTCGTTTCGGACCGGATGCCGAACCTTTCGCGGCCGTGCGGGCGCAGCGACACGTTGGCGTCGCAGCGGACGTTGCCGCGTTCCATCTTCGCGTCGGACACGCCCAGGTTCTTGACGATCTCGCGGACTGCCGCCACATAGGCCTTGGCCAGCTCCGGTGCGCGGGAGCCGGCGCCCTCGATGGGCTTGGTGACGATCTCCACCAGCGGAACGCCGGCGCGGTTGTAGTCCACCAAGGAGAAATCGGCCCCGTGGATGCGGCCGGTGGCCCCGCCCATGTGGGTCAGCTTTCCGGCGTCCTCCTCCATGTGCGCGCGCTCGATTTCCACGCGGAACACGGTGCCGTCCGAGAGCTCGACGTCCAGGTAGCCGTCGTACGCGATGGGCTCGTCGTACTGGGACGTCTGGAAGTTCTTGGGGGTGTCCGGGTAGAAGTAGTTCTTCCGGGCAAACCGGCAGCTCTCGGCGATCTTGCAGTTCAGGGCAAGGCCGATCTTGATGGAGGATTCCACCGCCGTTTTGTTGACCACCGGCAGGACGCCCGGCAAGCCGAGGTCCACCTCGTTGACGTTGGTGTTGGGCTCGTCGCCGAAAACGTTCGGGGCGGAGGAGAACATCTTGGTCTTGGTGTTGAGTTCAACGTGGACCTCGAACCCCAGGACGGGATCGTACTTCTCCATGGCCTCTTCGAAGCTCAGGATTGCTTCAGTGTTCATTATTTTGCCTCCTGGCTTCCAACAAGGGTTTCGACAGGCCCGGCCGCCGAGGCGGCCAACGCCGGGGCCTGGGCCAGCAGCGGGCCGCCCCATTTCGCCTCGAGCAGCGATTCCAGGACGGCACCCACCCGGTACAGGCGAGCGTCCTCGCGGGCAGGGGCCAGCAGCTGGATGCCCACGGGCAGCCCGTCCTCGTCCGCCAGGCCGCCCGGCAGGGAGAGCCCGGGAACGCCGGCCAGGTTGGCCGGGATGGTGGCGACATCGTTGAGGTACATGGCCAGGGGATCGTCCAGCTTCTCGCCGAGGCGGAAGGCCGTGGTGGGGGCGGTGGGCGAGATCAGCACGTCCGCCACCGTGAACGCTGCCTCGAAGTCGCGCTGCACCAGGGTCCGGACCTTCTGCGCCGAGCCGTAGTAGGCGTCGTAGTAGCCGGCGGACAGGGCGTAGGTGCCCAGGATGATGCGGCGCTTCACCTCATCGCCGAAACCGGCGGCGCGGGTGGCACCCATGACGCGTTCGATGGTCATGGGGCCCTCTTCGGGGAGGACGCGCAGGCCGTACCGGACGCCGTCGAACTTGGCGAGGTTGGAGGACGCTTCGGAGGGCATGATCAGGTAGTAGGCGCCCAGGGCGTACTGGAAGTTGGGGCACGAAACCTCAACGATCTGCGCGCCGGCCTCCTTGAGGAGTTCCAGGGCGTCATTGAAGCGGTTTTCGACGCCGGCCTGGTAGCCCTCGCCGTGCAGCTCCTTGATGATGCCGATCCGCAGGCCTTCAACGTTGCCGGTCCTGGCAGCGGCGACGAGGTCGGCGAGCGGGTCCGGCAACGAGGTGGAGTCGCGGGGATCGTGTCCGCCGATGACCTGGTGCAGGAGCGCGGAGTCCAGGACGGTCCGGGAAACCGGCCCGATCTGGTCCAGCGAGGACGCCATGGCGATGGCCCCGTAGCGCGAGACGCTGCCGTACGTGGGCTTCACGCCCACGGTGCCGGTGACGGCGCCGGGCTGGCGGATGGACCCGCCGGTATCGGTGCCGAGGGCGAGGGGCGCCTCAAAGGCGGCGACGGCGGCAGCGGACCCGCCGCCGGACCCGCCGGGGATGCGGTCCAGGTCCCAGGGGTTGCGGGTGGGGCCGTAGGCGGAGTGCTCGGTGGAGGAGCCCATGGCGAACTCGTCCAGGTTGGTCTTGCCCAGGATGGGCATCTTCGCGGCGCGCAGGCGCTCGACGACGGTGGCGTCGTACGGGCTGTGCCAGCCTTCGAGGATCCTGGATCCCGCGGTGGTGGGCTGGCCGATGGTGACGATGAGGTCCTTCACGGCGATGGGCACGCCCGCGAGGACATGCAGCGCTTCGGCCTCCGCACCGCCGGCGGCGCGGATGGCGTCCACCTCGGCGGCGACGGCGAGCGCTTCCTCTGCATTGACGTGGAGGAACGCGTTGACGCCGCGTTCGCCGCCGTCCACCTCCGCGATCCGGTCCAGGTACGCCTGGGTGACCTCCACGGAGGTGACCTCGCCGGCGGCCAGCTTTTCGGCAAGCTCGGCGGCGGAGAGGCGGATGAGTTTGTTCGTGTCAGTCATGGGTTTATGCCTCATCCAGGATTGCCGGGACCTTGAAACGGTTGTCGTCGGAGTCCGGCGCCCCGGAGAGTGCCTGCTCCGCCGTGAAGGTGTGGCCCACAACGTCTTCGCGGAACACGTTGCTCAGCGGAATGGGGTGTGAGGTGGCCGGGACGTCGTCGCCAGCGGCCTGACTGACGGATTTGACCGAATCAACGATGACGGCGAGTTCGCCGGCCATCCTGTCCAGCTCTTGGTCACTCATCTCAATGTGAGCGAGCCGCGCGAGGTGCGCGACGTCGTCACGGTTGATCGCAGCCATGGATCTCCCCTGCAAAGTTTGAATTGATTTCCGACCCATTCTAGTGGGGAAACGATGATGCCCGTCTGACGACCCCCAGCGGGCGTCAGACGGGCACCTTCTTGCCGGGTCCCGCCACGAATGGCGGCAGCACGGCAGCTACAGACTAACCGATTCCGATGGCTCCAGTCAGCATGCCAATTCCCAGCATGACCAGGGACACTACGGCACTGCGCCAGAGGACTTTCTTGTGGTGGTCGCCAAGGTCCACCTTCGCCAGCGAGACCAGGAGCAGGATGGCGGGAACCAGCGGGCTCTGCATGTGGAACGGCTGGCCGGTGATGGAGGCCCGGGCCATTTCGGCGGCGCTGATTCCATAGTGGCCTGCGGTCTCGCTGAGCACGGGCAGGACGCCGAAGTAGAAGGCATCGTTGCTCATGAAGAACGTCATGGGGATGCTCAGGACGCCGGTGATCACGGCCATCAGCGGGCCCATGCTGGAAGGGATGATCTGCACCAGCCACGCGGACATCGCTTCAACCATGCCGGTCCCGGTCAGGACACCGGTGAGCACGGCCGCAGCCATGACCATGCTGACCACGGCAACGATCGACGGCGCGTGGGCCACGATCTGCGTGGCCTGGTCCTTGACGCGGGGGAAGTTCACCAGCAGGGCAATGGCCGATCCCACCATGAAGACGTAAGGCAGGGGCACGAGATCGGCGATGAGCATGCCCATCACGGCCACCGTGAGGCCCAGGTTGAACCAGAACAGTTTGGGCCGGAGCGTGGAGCGGTTGGGGTCCAGGGCCGTGTCAGCCAGCCCGGCGTCCTGTGCGTCCTGCGCCTCCTGTGCGTCCACGGCACTTTCGGTGCGTTCCAGGACGGCCACGGAGGAGCCGGCGGAACCGTCGACGGCGGGGGCTGCTCCGCCGGGGCTGGTCCCCTTGCGTCCGCGGCCGGTTCCGGACGAACCGGCAGGGCCGGAAGGATGCGTGCCGCCGTCGAACCCTTCAGCGGTTTCAGGCACAGCCCAGATTTCCGGCGCCGTGGCGCGGAGGCGGTTGCGCTCCTGCAGTCCCAGGACCCAGGCGAAGGCCATGACCACGGCGATGCCCGCAAGGAGGGACGGGATCATGGGGACGAAGACGTCGTTGACGTCGATCTTCAGTGCGCTTGCGGCGCGGGCGGTGGGGCCGCCCCACGGCACGATGTTCATGGTGCCGTTGGCCAGGCCCGCCACGCAGGTGAGGACCACGGGGCTTATCCTCAGCCGGAGGTAGATCGGCAGCATGGCTGCGGTGGTGAGGATGAAGGTGGTGGAGCCGTCGCCGTCAAGGGACACAGCTGCGGCGAGGATGGCGGTTCCCAGGACAACCTTGGCGGGGTCATTGCCCAGCTTGCGGAGGATGAACCGGACCAGCGGATCGAACAGCCCGACGTCGATCATCAGCCCGAAGTAGATGATGGCGAACATGAGCAGGGCCGCGGTGGAGGTCATGGACTTCATGGAGTCCATCACCATGTCGCCGATGCCCAGGCCGGCGCCGGCGAAAAGACCGAAAACAGTGGGGACAATGATCAACGCCAGCACTGGCGTCAACTTCTTCGTCATGATCAGCACCATGAATACCGCGATCATGGCGAATCCAAGTAATACCAGCACAGCCGGCTCCTTCTTGTGAACAGCGGCACAGCGGTGTGACGCGTGCTACAGACTGTAGGGTGGCCGCCGTCACGGCAGTGCCTTTGGCTCAATTGATTGGCATACTGCTTATTGGGAGCATTTTGCTCATTGTGCTCACGTCGGTTCGGCCTGTATGTGGCCCCCGCCCCGGCCGTTCAAACCCGCCACAGCCCAGTCAAGGAGGATCATGCAGCGTTCCGCGCCCCGGCCTCCGCTGCGGTTCTCCACCCAGACGCTCATGCTGCAACTGTCCGTGGTGCTCCTGGTTGTCCTCTTCAGCGCAGCCGTCCATGCCTGGCTGACCTATGACCGCGCGGGCAGCGAAGCTGAAAACCAGGCGCTGACCCTGGCGCGGACACTGGCCTCGGACGCCTCGGTGCGGGCGGACGTGCTGGCAATCAGCCAACAGCCCGGCACTCCCCCGCCGTCGCAGCTGGCCGCCGGGCCGCTCATGGAGGCAGCCGAAGCTGCGCGCGCCCGGACCGGCGCCCTCTTCGTGGTGATCACCGATGAGACCGGCCTCCGGCTGGCCCACCCGGACCCGGAGCGGCTCGGTGAAAAGGTCAGCACCGATCCGTCCGAGGCATTGGCAGGCCGGGAGGTCACCACCCGGAACACTGGAACGCTGGGGCCCTCCGCGGGGGCGAAGGTTCCCGTCTACGCTCCGGACGGCACCACCGTGGTGGGCGAGGTCAGCGTGGGCTACTCCATGGAAACCGTGGGACAGAGCCTGGCACGCGACATCGGCCCGGTGGCCGTCACGGCGGCCGGCGCGCTGCTCGCGGGCGTGCTGGGTTCGTTCCTGCTGCGCCGCCGGCTGCAGCGGCTCACACTGGGGCTGGAACCTGAAGAGATCAGCACGCTGGTCCACGACCAGGTGGCTGTGCTCGAAGGCGTGGACGACGGCGTCATCGGCGTTTCGGCCGACGGCCGGATCAGCGTATTCAACTCTGCAGCACAGCGGCTGCTGGGGTTGCCGGACCTGGCCGGAAGCCGCTGGGAGGAGGCGCCGGTTCCGGACCAGCTGAAATCCCTGACCCGGACCGGTTCCGGCGGCCCGGAGGCACTTGAGCTCGTGGCGGGCGGGCGGGTGCTGGTGGCCAATGCGCGCAAGGCCCTGCACCGGCGGGAGGACCTGGGCTGGGTGGTGATGCTCCGGGACCGCACGGAACTGCAGCAGCTCACCAGGCAGCTGGACGCCGTGGGAACCATGTCCACGGCGTTGCGGGCCCAGCGCCACGAGTTCGCCAACCAGCTGCATACCATTGCCGGCTTCATGAGCATCGGCCAGCACCAGCAGGCCCGCGAGTACCTGGCCCGGCTGGCGGCCACCGGGCCGCTGAAGTTCCCGGTGGACCAGGCGGAGCTGCTCCAGGACCCCTACCTGCAGGCGTTCGTGGGGGCCAAGGGCGTGGAGGCGGACGAGCGCGGCGTGGCGCTGCGGATCGGTCCGGAGACCCTGGTCCGCGGGCAGGTGGCGGAGCCCCAGGACGTCACCACCGTGCTGGGCAACCTGATCGACAACGCGGTCAACGCTGCGGTGGCCGGCACGTCGGTGGACCGCTGGGTTGAGCTGGAGGTGCTGGATGAGCCGGACGACGACGGCGGCACCCTGCACATCGTCGTCGCCGACTCAGGCGACGGGCTGGCGGAGGAAACGGACCAGGAGGCCTTCTTCGCCGAAGGGTTCAGCACGGCGTCCGGACCCGGCCCCCGCAACGGCCGCGGCGGCGGCCACGGTTTTGGACTGGCTTTGGCACGCCAGCTGGCGAGGCGCCGCGGCGGAGACGTCAAAATACTGGATCCGGGCACAAAGGGTGGACCCGGCGCAGTCTTCATGGCCACCCTGCCGCGGACAACCGCAGGCCGGGCCGGCAGGAACACCACGGGGGCAAACGGAAAGGACACCAATGCCTGAAGATTTTCGGGTGCTGATCGTTGACGACGACTTCCACGTGGCCAAGCTGCACGCTGCCTACGTGGATTCCGTGGCGGGGTTCCTGGCGCTGGCGCCGGTGGGCACTGTGTCGCTGGCCCTGCAGTCCATCCACAGCCTGCGGCCGGACCTGGTGCTGCTGGACGTCTACCTGCCGGACGCCTCCGGCCTGGACCTGCTCCAGCAGCTGGACGTGGACACCATCATGCTGAGCGCGGCCTCCGATGCCGCCTCCGTCCGGACCGCGTTCCGCCGCGGAGCCTTGGGCTACCTGCTGAAACCGTTCACGTCGGAGGCCCTGTCCCGGCAGCTGCGCTCCTATGCCCGGTACCGGCGCCTGCTGGGGCAGCCCGGGGCGCTGGACCAGGACGCGGTGGAGCGTGCCAAGCGCGCCCTGATCCCGGGCGACGTCGCGGCGTCGCCAAAACCGCGTTCAGCCACGGAGGCCGCGGTGCTGGAATCGCTGGTGCCCGGGGAACAGTACTCGGCGGCCGAGGTGGCCGGCCGGGTGGGCGTTTCGCGCGCCACGGCCCAGCGGTACCTGTCCGCACTGGCGGACGACGGCGCCGTGGACATCCAGCTGCGGTACGGGACGACGGGCAGGCCGGAGCACCGCTACGGCCTGCCCGCAACGTCCTGAGCCGGCTGCCGGGGGCTAGCTTGCGCTCTTCTGGGCAACGAGCTCGATTTCCACGAGCATCTTCGGGTCCAGGAACGGGAGGACGTGCACCAGGGACAGCGTGGGGCGGATCTCGCCGAACACCTCGCCGTGGGCGCGGCCGGCTTCCTCCCATTTGCTGATGTCGGTCAGGTACAGCTTGGACTGGACGACGTCCTCGAAGCTGAAGCCGGCGTCGGCCAGGACCTTGCCGAGTTTCTGCAGGATGTACTGGGTCTGGGTGTAGAAGTCCTCCCCCACGATCCCGTCTTCGCCGCTTGCCGCGGTGGCGGAGATGTAGAGGGTGTTGTCCACCTGGACGGCGCGTGAGTAGCCGAGGGTCTGTTCCCAGACGGAGCCGGTGCCGAAGGTTTTGCGCATGGTGGGCCTTTCAATACTGGATTGGGTCGGCACCACTGTAGGGCTGCTACAGGTCCAGCCGGTAAACCAGCAGTTTTATGTCGGTTCCGGGGACCAGCCAGTCGCGCTCGGGCACACGGGAGAAGCCCGTCTTGCGGTAGAGGCCGTGCGCGCTTTCCCAGGTTTGCCCGGTGGTGAGTGCGACGGCCCGGATACCGTCCAACTGCCTGGCGTAGGACAGGATGGCGTCCACCATGGCCTTGCCCGCGCCGGTGCGCTGCACGGCCGGGTCCACCACCAGCATCCGGAACTCCAGCTCGTCGTCAAGGGCGATGTCCGCGTACGGTTCCCCGGCGCGCGCCAGCGTCACCGAACCAACCACCCTGCCGTCCCGCTCGGCCACCCAAATGGTGGCGTTCGCGGCCCTCAGCGCAACATCCTGGACTTGGCGCATATAGGGGTGGTCGGCGTCCTCGAAGTAGCCCGCCGCGAGGTAGGAATCACGCGTGATGCGGGCAACGGCGTCGTAATCCGTTGCGACGGCGGGACGGACGGTTATCTGGGGCTGCACCCGTCAATGCTAGTGGTACTGCCCCATAACGCTCCTCGAAAGCCCGGTTTCCGTGATCGAACTATCAGTCAGAGCGGAAACTTGCCGGAGAGCTCGAGCCCGCCGGCGCAGGTCCAGGCGTCGAGCCGGTCGGCATCGGCGGGCCCGCCCTCCAGCGGACTGGCCAGGCGGGGACGCCGGACCCAGCAGCCGGCCTCTTCCGCGATCAGTGCCCCCGCGGAGAAGTCGTGCTCGTTGAGGCCGCGCTCACCGTAGGCGTCATGGGTGCCGTCCGCAACGAGGCACAGGTCCAGGGCCGCGGAGCCCAGCCGCCGGACATCCGCGAACCCGTCCAGCAGTTCGGCCAGGAAGGCGGCCTGCTCGGCGCGGACGGCGGGATCGTAGCTGAAGCCCGTGGCCAGGATCTGCCCCTTCCGGCCGGGGACGGGCCCGTCCAGCCGGGTGGCCCTGCCGCCTTCCTCAAGCCAGGCGCCGTGGCCCCGGGCGGCGTAGTAGGTGCGGCCCAGCGCCGGGGCGTTGACGACGCCGGCCAGCCAGACGCCGTCGGCATCGGCCACAGCAACGGAGGTGGCGTAGTAGACGATGTTGCGGATGAAGTTGGTGGTTCCGTCCAGCGGGTCGATGGACCAGCGGTAGCCCGTGGGTACGTCCGGCCTGGTGGTTCCGTGTTCCTCACCGGTGATGCTGTCCCCCGGCCGTGCGGCAGAGATGACGTCCCGCACCGCATGCTCGGCGGCGACGTCGAACGAGGTGACCCAATCGCCGGCGTCCCCCTTGTTGCTGGCCTGGAGTTCCCCGGCGTTCCTGCCTGCCAGGACCCGGGCGCCCGCCGCCGCTGCAGCCTTGGCGATCTCCAGCAGTTCCGTAGGGCTGGTCATCGGGATGCCTCCGCGTCGGCCGGGACCGCCTCAGCCGCCTCCGCGCCCGGTTCCGCTCCGTTGTCCTCCGGTCTGGTGGCCAGCGCTGCCGGGCCGCCGGCCAGGAGCCGGCGGAAGCCGTCCTCGTCCAGCACGGGGACGCCCAGCTGCTCGGCCTTGTCCAGTTTGGTGCCGGCGCTTTCCCCGGCCACCAGGTAGCTGGTGTTCTTGGACACCGAACCCGCTGCCTTGCCTCCCCTGACCAGGATTGCTTCCTTGGCCTCGTCGCGGCTGAAGTTCGGCAGGGAACCGGTGACCACCACGGTCAGTCCCTCCAGGGTCCGCGGCATGGACTCGTCGCGTTCGTCCTCCATCCGGACCCCGGCGGCCGCCCAGCGGTCAACGATCTCCTGGTGCCAGTCCTCCGCGAACCATTCCTTCAGCGCTGCGGCAATGGTGGGGCCCACGCCGTCAACGTGGGCCAGGTCTTCCTCCGACGCCTGCCGGATGGCGTCCATGCTGCCGAACGCCGTCGCCAAGGCACGCGAGGCCCGCGGGCCCACGTGCCGGATGGACAGGGCCACCAGCACCCGCCACAGTGGCTGGGCCTTGGCCTTCTCCAGTTCCTTGAACAGTTTCTCGGTGGTGGCCGTGGGCTTGGACGGAGACTTAGCCGTGCCCTTGCTGTAGAAGTACGGCACCAGTTCGTAGTCACCGGTGGGGACGCCCTTGGAGCGTTTCTCGCGCCGGATCCGGACGCCGGCCAGGTCTTCGGGGGTGAGGTCGAACAGCGCAGCTTCCGAGGTAAGCGGCGGAACCTCGGGTTCGGCCGGCTGGGTCAGTGCTATGGCAGCCTCCCAGCCGAGGGCCTCGATGTCGAAGGCTCCGCGGCCGGCCAGGTGGAAGACCCGCTCCCGCAGCTGCGACGGGCACGATTTGGCGTTGGGGCAGCGGATGTCCACGTCCCCCTCCTTGGCCGGAGCCAACGGTGTGCCGCAGGAGGGGCATTCGGTGGGCATCACGAAGTCGCGGACCGGCGGGTCCTGCTGGTCGCGGAGGGCAAGGACGGGGCCCACGATCTCCGGAATGACGTCGCCCGCCTTCCGCAGGATCACGATGTCGCCGATCTTCACGCCCTTGGCCTTCACCACGTCCTGGTTGTGGAGGGTGGCCATTTCCACCGTGGAGCCCGCCACCTTGACGGGCTCCATGAGGCCAAAGGGCGTCACGCGGCCCGTGCGCCCCACGTTGACCTGGATATCCAGCAGCTTGGTGTGCACCTCCTCCGGCGGGTATTTGTAGGCGACGGCCCACCGCGGCACCCGGGTGGTGTAGCCGAGGGCCCGCTGGGTGGCGAAGTCATCGACCTTGATGACGATGCCGTCGATCTCGTGCAGCAGCTTGTGGCGTTTGTCCCCGTACCGTTTGATGAATTCCAGGACCTCGTCCAGGCTCCCCAGCACCTCGGAGTAGGGGCTGACGGGAAGGCCCCACTCCTTCAGCAGGTCATAGGTCTCGGACTGGCTGCGGGCCTCAAGGCCCTCGCGTGCACCGATGCCGTGGACGAACATCTTCAGGGGGCGCTTGGCTGTTTCTGCCGGGTCCTTCTGCCGGAGCGAGCCTGCAGCGGCGTTGCGGGGGTTGGCCAGGGGTGCCTTGCCCGCTTCGATCAGCGCCTCGTTGAACTCGGCGAATTCCTTGGAGGGGATGAACACCTCGCCCCGGACTTCCATTTCTGCCGGGAACCCCCCGCCCCGGAGCTCCTGCGGGATTTCCTTGATCGTCAGGACGTTGTGGGTGATGTCCTCGCCGGTGGTTCCATCGCCCCGGGTGGCGGCACGCACCAGCTTCCCGTCGCGGTAGAGCAGGTTGACCGCGAGGCCGTCGATCTTGAGTTCCGTCAGCCAGGCCGCGGCCGGTGTCCCGTCGCCGAGCTTGGCGATGCCGGCGTCGGCTTTTTTCAGCCAGGCCTCCAGCTCCTCGAGGGAGAAAACGTCCTCGAGGCTGTACATCCGCTGGAGGTGCTGCACGGCGGCGAAGGCTGCGGAAACTTCCCCGCCCACCTCCTGGGTGGGCGAATCGTTGGCCACGAGTTCGGGGTGGAGCGCCTCAATTTCCTCCAGCCGGCGGAAGAGCTCGTCGAATTCAGCATCCGAAACCAGCGGGGCGTCTTCCTGGTAGTACGCGAACCGGTACTTCCTGACCAGGTCCACCAGGTTCTCGTACTCCTCGCGGACGGATTCGCTGGGGACGGCGTTCGGCTCAACGGGTTCCGTGGTGCGGGTGGCGGTCATTTCTGCGGGGCCTGGTCCTGTACTCACAGACCTATCTTGCCATCAAGGCAGGTGAGCGGGGCCCTGATCAGTGCGACCGGAGGCGGTTCCTGCCCCACCAGGCGAAGGATGCTGCGGCGGCGGCCAGCAGTAAGATGCCGGCAATGACTGGCAGGAGGGCGGGGCCGCCACCGGAATCCCCGTCGGGCGCGACTGCCGCAACCCGCGTGGCCTTGGCGGACCTGGTGACGGGCGTATTCCAGTCCTGACCGCTTGATGCGCCTGTGGGCGGTGGGGAAGCCGCGGGTCCCGTTGCCGTGGCCGAAGGGGTGGCTGATCCTTCGGGTTCCGCAGACGGGGCTGCCTGCAAGGGCTCAGGTTCGGCCGGAGGCGCGACCGAAGGGGCGGGCTGACCCGGAGGGGCCGGCGCTGGATCGGCCGGCGGAACGGGCGGGCTTTCGGGTTCCTTGGGCTTCTGGGTCCGGGTGGGCTCCGCGGGATTCGGATTGTCCGCAGGCTCTGGCGCGCAGAACACGAGGCACAGGCCAGGAGATGTTGTGGACGCCGGTGCGGGTTCCGGGGAGTCTGCGGTCGCCGGGCTGGCCGGGAGGAGACACAGGGTGCTGGCCAGGACAGCGGCCGATGCCGTCGCCGAGGCAGCGCGGAATACTGGTAGGGACGGGAACATTTGCTACCTTTCGATGCGCGCAGTCCCCCCGCTGCGGCTTTCTGGTGTCTCCGGTAGTCTTCTACACCCTCGCCTGGCGCCGCAAATCAGCCGCAAATCACCGGGACCTGCGGCGTACCGTGTGGCACGTGCGTCAGTCCCTGCTTTCCGGGGGCAGCGCCACCTGGATTTTCCGTGCCTTGCCGCGTCCCACCACGTAGCCGCGGCCCGGGATGAAGTCCGGGCTGACCCGGCCCAGGGAGGTGTTGAGCAGGCTGTCGCCTTCGATGTCCCCCGGGTTCAGCAACAGTCCGCGCCGGCCGGATTTGAATGGCTGCGCGAGGGACCAGGCCGAGGACCAGGTGGAGGTTTCGGACTCCCCCACCACCCACTGGTCGGCTTTGATGGACGCGGTCACCAGCTGCGCCACGCCCGATTCGGCCAGGGTATCCGTGAACTCGGTCAGGCCCTCAATGAAGATGGCCAGGGAGCCGGGGTTTCCGGACGAATGTTCAACCAGGTCCTCCACAACCGCAGCGAGATCGTCCGCTCCCACCACGGAGCGGTTCCAGATAGGCAGGGAGGCGACGGCGGAGCGCCGGGCTGCCAGGTAGATCAGCTCGGTGTCCGGGTTGGACCGCCGCAGGGCGTAGGCCAGCGTCACCAGCGCCACGGTGCGGCCCGCACCTGGCGGGCCTGCCAGGAGCAGCGGGCCCCGCGCCATGATCTCGGCCGGCCGCAGCGTTTCATCGTCGACGCCAATGACCGGAACTCCGGTGCTGCCGGACGGCAGGACATCCAGGTCCACCTGGTCCGGAAGCCTTTCGATGCCGGGTGCGGCATCCAGCCCCTGGCGGAGCATGGCTTCGCTGAGCTTGTGCACCTCACGTGCCTGCAGCGCCAGGTTGGAGTTGCCGCCAAGGACTGCCAGCTGGACTTCCAGCCCGTCCAGGAGTCCCCGCCCGGGCGGCGAGGCGGCGGTGAGGACGTCCCGGGGCACGTCCATGGAAATGTAGTCGTCCTCGGAGGACAGGCGGAGCACCAGGCGGCGCTGGATGGAAGCGAGCAGCGAGGCGGGCACGGCGTTGGGCCGGTCTCCGGTCACCACAAGGTGGATGCCCAGGGTGCGCCCGTCCGTCGCCAGCTGCAGGAAGATGTCCCACAGCCCGGACAGCCTGCTGTGTTCGTAGGCCTCCCGGAACGCGGACATGCCGTCCACCAGAACAAAGATGCGCTTTTCATCAGGCCTGCCGGCCAGCTTGCGGTACTCGACAATGGTGGACGCGCGCACCTCGGCAAACCGGGCCGACCGCTGCTCGGCGATGTCCCCCAGCAGGCGCAGCAGCCGCCCCACCCGTTCAACGTCGTCGCCGTTAATGACCTCGCCCACGTGCGGAAGCTCCTCCAGCATGCTCAGCCCGGAGGAGCCGCAGTCGATCCCGTACACGTGGACCGGCCCGCCGCGGGGCGTCACCGCGGCCGCTATCGCGATGCCGCGCAGCGCGGCCGACTTCCCCGAACCGCCGGTGCCGTAGATGGCCATGTTGCCGTCCTTGTCCGGCTCGTAGAACACGGTGGGCTGCGCCTGGCGGGAAGGGTCGTCGGCCACGCCGAGGAGCAGCTGTTCGTCGGTACGGGGGTTGGGCAGCCTGGAGAAGTCGTAAGTCTTGGCGAGTTCGTCCAGCCACGGCTTGCGGGGGGCGTTGATGGACAGGGCATCCGCTGCGCGGACGATGGTGGAGGTCATCCTGGCGATGTCGTTGGGGCCGGCGGGCCCGGCCGCTTCCGGTTTCTCCGTAGCCGGGGCCTCCCAGGCCGGGCCGGAGCCAAAGGCCATTTCCACGACGTCGATCTGGGGCCGCTGCGGTTTCTCCGTGGTCCATCCGCCGGCGTAGCCGGTCTGGAAGCCCTGGATCCGTCCCGGGCCGGTCTTGGCTGCACCGCGGCCGGGGATGGCCGGATCGAAGTAGGCGGCATCGGGGACGCCGAGGATGTCCGTGGCGTCGTCCTCATCAGCCATCCGCAGGGCCACCCTGAGGTTGGTGTTGGCGCGGAGGCTGTCCTTGATGACGCCGGCCGGGCGCTGGGTGGCCAGGATGAGGTGCAGGCCCAGCGAGCGCCCGCGGGCTGCAACGTCCACCACTCCGTCAACGAATTCGGGTACCTCGTTGGCCAGCGCGGCGAATTCGTCGACGACGATCACCAGGTAGGGCGGCGCGTCCGGGTCTGCTTCCCGCTGAAGGGCCAGCAGGTCCTTGGCCTTCTTCCGGTTCAGCAGGTGCTCCCGGTAGTGGAGTTCGGCGCGCAGTGAGGTGAGGGCGCGCCGGACCAGGTGCGGCGAAAGGTCGGTGACCAGCCCGACGGTGTGGGGCAGGTTGATGCAGTCGGCGAACGCAGCCCCGCCCTTGTAGTCCACGAACAGGAAACTCACCCGGTCCGGGCTGTAGGCGGCGGCCATGCCCATCACCCAGGACTGTAGGAATTCGGACTTGCCGGCACCCGTGGTGCCGCCCACCAGGGCGTGCGGGCCCTCGTTCTTCAGGTCCAGGTACAGGGGTTCAATGCCTTTGGAACCCACCAGGGCCCGGAGGGTGCCGTTGTCCTTCCGGTTGGCCACGGCGCTGGCGTGCACGGAGTTGTTTTCCGTCCAGCGCTCGGCCACGGCCTGGGGGTTGTCCAGGAAGTCCTTGCCGATCAGCGTGGCGTAGGAGACGGCCCGTGGAAGGTCGGAATCGTCGTTCACGGGTTTGCCCACATCCATGACCGGGGCCAGCATCCGGGCAAGTTGGGCGGCCAGTTCGGCGTCGACGCTTTCGCAGCTGACAGGGTACGTGTGCCTGCCAAGGCGGACCTGCCCGGTGGTGGTGCCGTGTTCCCCGTCCACCACCATGAAGTCCCGGCAGGCAGCGGGAAGCGACTGGATGTCGGTGGCCACCCAGACCACATGGACACCGGAGTCCGGTCCCCGCTCCGCGAGCCGGGTGAGCCTGCCGCGGTCCACCGGCGCGTCGTCTTCCACGATCACCAGGACCGCGGGCAGCACAGGCTGGTCCACGTCGTGCTTGGCCGGGTCCAGCCCGGGGCGGAGGTCCGGTCCGGAGCGCTTCGCCGCGGCCTCCCTGGCATCGAGCAGGTCCTCGAGCCGGGCCAGCAGCGAGGAGCCGCCGGCCGAACCGGCGGCCAGGTGGTCGCCGGCAAGGGGGCTGTGCCCCGAACCCACGTGCGGCAGCCATTGCAGCCAGTTCCAGCGTTCCCGGGACTGCGCGGACGTGATGGCCGCGATGACAACTTCCGCGGGCGAGTGGAGGCCCGCGAGCTGCAGCACCATGCCCCGGGCGACGTCGTCCACCAGGCCGCGGGCACCGGCAACGCCCAGGGACCCGGAGGTGCGCAGCTGGGATACGACGGGAACGCCCTCGATGTCGCGGAACTGCTTTAGGCAGTCCTGGATCTCCTGCGCGTACTGCGCCTCGGTGTCGTTGCTTGGCGGTTCCTCCAACAGGACCCGGGAGGGTGACGTGCCCAGGCCGAACCGAAGGCCCAGGAATCCGGTGTGCTCCGGACGGTGCGTCCACAACAGCGGACCGAGCTTGTAGATGGCGTCCACGGTGTCGCTGACCGACGGCGCTTCCTGGAGCCGGACGGCACGTTCAACCTGTTGCAGTTCCGTGAGGTCCTTCCGGAAGGCGGCCATGGCGGCGCGGAAGTGCTTGAGCTGCTCCTTCTGCTGCCCCCTGCTCCGCATCTTCTGGTCCACGTAGTGGCCCACGATGAAGAGCGGCATCATCATCATGAACAGCACCGAGAGCGCGTTGCCGGTCACCGCGAAGATCACCGCACCCATCAGCAGCGGGGCGATCATCATGATGTACGGGAACGGGTGGTCCTCGGGACGCTTGGGTCCGGCAGGGAGCACGCGTTTGGGTTCCTCGAAGCGGGGAACCACGCGCGGTGACCGGTTGAAGTTCACCAGGGGCGACGTCGGTGCTGCCGCCTGGTTGTGCCCCAGCGGCACCACGGTCACGGTGGTGTCCCCCAGCGTGACCGCGTCCGAGGAATTCAGGGTGGCGCGGGTGACGGGGAGGCCGTCCATCAGCAGCCCGTTGGCCGAATTGGTGTCCACGATTTCCACGCCCTCACCCACCGTGATGCGGGCGTGGCGCTTGGATGTCAGGGGGTCCGAGAGGCGGATGTCCACGTCCCGGTCCCTGCCGATGTAACTGGTGCCGACGGGCAGGGAAAACTCGCGGCCGGCGTCGGGCCCCGAAAGGACGCGGAGGGTGGCGGCCGCAGGACCGCGGCTGGCACCCGGCACATCGAACTGCGCGCTCACCTGGGCCAGGGACACAACAGAACCCGGCCGGAGGCCGGACTCGAGGAGGTTGTCCGTCCGGGTGAGCATGGTTCCGCTCAGGCCGGCACCGACAAACGCCTCTTCGATGCGCAGGGAGAGGTTGTCCGGCACCGGGGTGCCCTTGCGCCCCGGATCCGCGGCCCAGAGCATGGCGGCGGTATCGGCCACGGTGGCCAGGCCGTCCACGGTAACGGCCAGATCCTTCGTTTCGGCAGGGTCCCGGCGGAGGGTCACACGGATTCTCATCCCTCGTCCACGCCCCTCATCTTCTCGATCAGGTGCAGGTCATCCGGGGTCACCAGGTGTGAGGTGACCGCGTGCTCCACAAGCCGGGCGCGGCGGTTGGTGGCGAGTTTGCCGCCGCCGCCCCGCAGTCCGGCCACGCCCACGCGGTCGAGCTTGTCGCACACATTGTCGAGCTTCCGGTTGAAGCGGGTCAGCGCCCATCCCAGCGTCTTCGCGGCAGCCGCCGAGGAGGGGATGGCGCTGAACCCCGTACCTTCCCGCCGGAGCATGGGTTCTGCGAGCGCCACGATGAGGGCCTTCTGGGAGTCGGTGAACACCACCGGGCCGATGGTGGTGTCGCCGTTGCTGTCGCCGTCGCGCGCCTCCTGCCGGAAGGAGGGGGTCTTGAGGTGCACGGCAAACTCGTAGGTGGTGGGCCCTGCCGTGAAAATGATGTTCGTGTGGCTGAAGACCAGCGGGATCCGGGCTCCGGGTGACAGCCAGGCCTGCATCCCGCCGGTGGCGTCGGCAACCGTGGCCGAGAGCATGCTGCCCACGTTGCTGAGCCACCAGATCCCGTCATAGCGGGCCACCTGCAGGAACTGACGGTGAAGGTAGGGATTGTCGTCAACTTCGAGGTCGCCTTCGCGGCCGATATTGAAGACGTCCTCGTCCGATGGCTCGTACCATTCACCACAGAAATCTATTGCTAGATCCCCCATTTTCTGTGCCTCCTCGTTAGGCGGAACTGAGCTTGTCATGGAGCTGGTTGCAGGGCGCTCCGCGGTCATGTGCCGGCGCAAGCGATCGAGCCTTCCTCCAGCGGGGAGAAGGCTCCGTCCGAGCGAACGATCATCACCTGGATGCAGGTCTGGCCGGACGGGTTTGCCGTGACGCGGACAGGCGGCTGTTCGACAGACTGGTATTCGCCGCCGCCCCCGATGCTGTACACCCGCCACTTGTAGGTGTCACCCTCTTTGGGCTGCGGGTTCAGCCACGTGAAGGAGGCGTTGCCGTCCGCGGACACCGTTCCCTTGAGGCCTTCCACGTCCGGCACCGTTCCGTTGTCCAATGCGTCGGCCGGCGGCTTGCTGGCCTGCTGGGTCTCCACCGCAGCGGGTTTTTCGGGCGAGGCGTTGGCCACCACCAGGCCCACCACGGCGGCAAGGGCCAGCAGGGTGCCGCCCGAGATTGCCAGCCAGAGATTGCGTTTGCCGTGGTCCGTGGCGGGTAGCGGCACGCCTGCCGGCTCGTCGCGTCTTGCCGGCCGGTGGACGGTAGTGTCCGGGACGTCCGCACCCTCTTGAAGATTGCCGCCCGGTGCCTGCTCGCCAGGGCGCGCCGGCGCGGCGGCACCGCGCAGGACGGTGGCGTGGGCCCACTCCTGCGGCTGCGCCGCCGGTGCAGGAGTGGAGGGGCTGCTGTGCACGGCGGGCGCGGGCTGCGCAAACCGCGACGGCGCGGCATCCGCTGCGGGAGCTTGTCCGCCAGCGGCCTGCCCGCCACCTGCCTGCCCGCCAGCGGCCTGCGGCCACGTGCGTGCGGGGAAGGTGGGCGCGCTGCCCGTCCGCTCCGGATCGATCGCGGCGATGCTCCGGACCCGGGTTTCTTCGAAGCCGTCATCCGGCCGGCTGTCCTCGTGCTGCGGCTCCTCAAGCACCTCAAAGGGCGTGACGGAGAGGTTAAGCTCCGCCTGGATGCGCTGCAGGGCAAGGGCGAAGGCGTGCGCTGAGGAATAGCGGGACTGCGGCGACTTGGCCATCGCCGTCGAAAGGGCCTGTTCCAGGGACTCGGGAACGTCCGCGCGGCCCAGGCGCGGCAGCGGCGTGTTGCTGATCCGGTTGATCAGCTCACGCTGTGAATTGTCCGCGCCCGGCATGACGAACGGCGAGCGGCCGGCGAGCAGGGTGTAGAGCGTGGCTCCGAGGGCCCACACATCCACCATCACCCCGTCCACGGCGCCATCGGTGAACTGTTCGGGCGGGGACCACGGGATGGACATGCCCGAGTCGTCGTCGCTGTCGCCGGCGAGGGTGCCGGAGATGCCGAAGTCGGTGAGGGCGGGCCGGTTGTAGTCGGTGACCAGGATGTTGGCAGGCTTGATGTCGCGGTGGGCGATGCCGGCGCGGTGGGCGGTCTCGACGGCGGACGCCACCTGGATGCCGACGGCCAGGACTTCATCCACGCTAAACCGCTGCCTGCGGTACCGCACGTCCAGGCTTGGCCGGGAGCAGTACTCCATGGCCAGGTAGGAGTGCCCGTCGTCGGTCACCTCCGCTTCAAAGATGGTGACGATGTACGGGTGCGAGGACAGCTGCGCCATGAGGTTGGCCTCGGACTCGAAGCGGCGGCGGGCGCCCTCCGTCTTCAGGTCCGAGAGCAGGACCTTGACGGCCACCTTGCGGCGCGGCCTGTCCTGTTCATACAGGTAGACGTCGGAAAAGCCGCCGGAACCGAGCAGGCTGATGTACGTGAACCCCTGGATGCGGGGCGGCGGCGCTACAGGCCGTTTGGAACTCAAGGAATCTCCTCAAAACGCAGCGAGATGTTGTCGCCCAGTTCAGCGATGTCCCCGTCCAGCAGGATGGCCATCTCGTTCTGCGCCAGGCGGCGGGGCGGCTGGCCTTCACGCACCAGGACGGTTCCGTTCGTGGCCTTGAGGTCGCACAGCATGACGTGCCATCCCTCCAGCCGAACCTCCACGTGGGACCGGGATATGTCGCCTTCCAGGCTCGGCACCTGGACCAGCCGGGGCATGACGCCGCCCTGGACCCGGGACACGGAGGGTTGCCTGCCGATGACCAATGACTGGTCAAGGTCCAGCAGCTCCCCGGTGGACAGGCGCACCCGTCCCAGCCGTGGCCGGGGCACCTGCACGGCGTCCGGATGAAGCCCTGCCCCGCAGGCGGCACACTGCGCGCGGGTGGGGGGATTCGCGTGACCCTGGCTGCAGACCCGGGCCAGGACGGTCGGCCCGGCCTGCGGGTCCGCAACCGCCGCAGGGGCGGGCTGCGCCGGTGAAGCTCCGATGCTGCCCTTCATGACCGTCTGTCCGTCATGGTCGTCGTCGAAGGCCGCGTTTGCAGGCGGGGTCGCGGGGACGGTGGCCGGCACGGGTGCAGGCCCTGGCGCGGCATCGGCCGCGGCGGCGGCGGCGGTGCCGGGGACCTTTTTCCACGGCACGGAATCGATGAGTACCCCGGCGGGCTGTTGCACTGCCGGCGGGTGGTCGACGGCGGGGGCCGCCACCACGCCAGGCGCGTGTTCGACGGCGGACGGGGCTTCCGTTACTGCCGCCTTCGCATCTCCGCCAGGATTGAGGACTACGGGCGCGTTGTGTTCCTCCGCTCTAGGCACGGCGTCGGCAGTCCCGGCGCCGGCAGAGTCTGTGAAGCTTCCGGCATCGGCAACCTCCGCTTCCTCGCGCACTGCGGCGCCTTCGATACTCCGGATGACCGTCCGCTCCCACAGGTGGTCGTAGGAGCTGGTCTGGTCGCTCACCACGATTGCCGCTTGCGCCGGCTGGTATTCAGCTGTTTCGGCTTGGGCGGACGGCTCTGTGCCTGCGCCCGCCTCCATCCCGGGCCCGGCCCCTGCCGGTTGGACGTCGCCCTCATCTACGTACGCACTTATGTACGCATCGACCTGCGCATCATCGTCGGGCACGGCGAGAACAGTCTCGGCTGAGGCTTCCGGCTCCGGCTCCGGCTCCGGCTCCGGGACGATTGTTATCTCGCGCGGCTCGTCCGTTCCCGGCGCCGCCTCGCGCCGGTCCGCTACGCCTGCGGAATCGACCGCCACTGCAGCCGCCGGCGCCGGCGCCAGTTCCGGCCGGGCAGGGCCCAGCCCGAGGACCAGGGACTGCAGCAGGACCACACCCTCCCCCAGCGGCAACTCCGGCTGGTCTCCGGAACCGCCGGCCGGGATGCTGATCCGGCAGGCTCCGGACAGGGCAAACCGGCGCTCGTTCCAGGTGGTGACGTCCCGCCCGTCCAGTTCCACCCGGCCGTCCGGGAGTTCCACGGCGAGGTCGAGGTCGCCGCGGAGGAACACCCGCAAGGGACCGGAGAAATCGAGGATGCCAAATGGCGGGATCCGGGTGAGTGAGCCGCCAGAGCTGCCGGTGATGGCATGGAGTACTTCGTGGACCGCCGGCTTGCTTTCCAGGAGTTCCCATACCGCACCCGCCGTGGCCTGCGTCGTGTCCGGGCCGAGGAGGACCGCGGTGCGCGAGCGGAGGATGCCCAGCCAGGTGCCCGGGACGTAGCTAGTGCCGGTCATCGTGGGGTTCCCCGCTCTCGTGCGCCGAAGGTCCGCCATCTTGTTGGGGCAAGGGCTGCGTTACAGCCTGGCTCCCATGGGAGCGGGGCAGCGTGTCTGCCTCTTCTGCGTCCGGACCGTGCCGCGGCGCGGTGGTGGCGGCGCCGGCGTCGTTCAGGACGTTCCGGGCATCAACCACAATCACCGTGATGTTGTCGCTGCCGCCGTTCCGCAGCGCAGCCTGGATCAGGGCGTCGGCGGCGTCCTGCGGGTGGCCCACCGTACTGATGATGCGGAGGATGTCCTCGTCCGCCACTTCGCCGGTGAGGCCGTCCGAGCAGACCAGGACACGGTCGCCTTCCTCCACGGGGAGCAGCCAGTAGTCGGCCTCGGTCTCGTCCCCGGTGCCCAGGGCGCGGGTGACAACGTGGCGCCGAGGATGGACAGTGGCCTGCTCGGCGGTGATCTCGCCCGCATCCACAAGTTCCTGCACCTCAGAGTGGTCCACGCTGACCTGCTCAAACCGCCCCTGGCTGAGGCGGTACGTACGGGAATCGCCGATGTTCATGACCAGCCAGTAGGGCAGGCCCATTTGTTCCACCACCACTGCACCGGTCAGGGTGGTCCCCGCCCTGGCACCCGTGGCCTCCCGGATGGACGAGTCCGCCCGGAGCAGGTACTGCTGGAGCGCCGCGGCCGTGACGGTGCGTTCCCCCGTTGCGAGCTGCGGAATCCCTGCCAGGGCCCGCACGCACATGCCGCTTGCCACTTCGCCTGCTTCGTGGCCGCCCATCCCGTCCGCAACGGCGAACACAGGATCGGAAGCAAGGTAGGAATCTTCGTTCAGCTCCCGGCGGAGTCCCCGGTCCGTGCCATAGCCGTAGCTCAGGCTGAGGCCCGGCTGGACGGTGGAGGGAACGCTGGCGGGCTGTTGGTTCATGCCTGTCCTAGGTAAAAGGTCCGGTCTCCGAAGTGGACACTGGATCCGGGCGTAACAAAAGTTGGGACACCCGGCGCAAGTGGCGTCCTGGCGCCGTTCGGGGTGGTCACGGCGCTGCCGTTCGTGGAGTTCCTGTCCGTCACCCAGATCCCCGCGCCGTCGGTCAGCAGGTGGAGGTGGGTTTTCGAGATGGACCGGCCGGGATCGTCGACGGCCAGGAGCTGGGCATGCTGTTCACCGGACTGGCCCACGGGATTGCGGCCCACCAGGACGCTGCGGTCCAACTGGAAGTCGCGCCCGTCGTCCAGGCGGATCCGGAGGACGGCGACGGGTGCAGGCCCGCCTGCCTGCGGGCGCACCTGGGTGCGTTCAACGTCGTCGTCCACGTGGTGCTGCGCGCCGCGCATCGGCACGGACGCACCAGCGGGTCCACCGGCGGCGGCTGACGTACCCGGCGGCACGGCGGACGGCGGCGCGAAGGACCCAGGTGCCGTGTAGGGCATGGTCTGGGACGGCGACGTCTGCGAGGGCGCCTGAACGGGCGGGGAAGGCTGCACCGGCGGGGACGCGGCGGGAATGCCCGCCACCGGGGAGAGCACCTGCTGCACCGGCGGCAGGTCCAGCGGCGCGAAGCTGTACGGGCCCTGGATGCCGCCGGTGGTGATGGGGTCGCGCCCGGCCTTCACATCGAAAACGAGGGCCTTGGCGGCTTTGTCCTGCCATCCCCGCAGGCGGCCGTTCCGGTCCCAGGTATTGGACACCACCACCAGCACGGCCCAGGCGGCACCCGCAAAAAGCAGCGGCGCAAGGATGAACAGGGCCGGTCCGAACCACTTGAACACCACCACCAGGACCGCCGCCAGCAGCGCCACCAGCATGCCGGCACCGGTAAAGAGGCCGCGGAGGAAGACGGCGCCGGCGCCCGGCGCGTAGCCGTCGTTGTCCGCGCTGCGGATGCCCATGAGCAGGTTGCCGGGTGTCTTGCCTGTCCTCGCTTCAATCCCCATGACCACGAACAGGTACACCAGCGTCAGGCCCAGCCCGATGCTGCCGAACAGCACCAGGGAGGCGGTGTCATAGGTGATGTACTGGCCGTTGCGGGTGCGGGTAATCCCGGCAAAGCCAACGGTGAGCGTCAGCACCAGCACGGTTAGCGGCGGCAGCCAGTCAATGACGGCAGCGCCAAGCCGCTTGCCGGCCGTGGCCGGCACAAGCTGAAGGTTCACTGCCATTCCCGTTCCTCCCCCTGGGACGGCCCCCGACTGCGCGGTGAAACCGCCGGCGCGCCCCCGCCCCGTGCCTGCGTTTGCGAACCCCGCGGCCTGAAGCGCCGGGGGGCTTTGTACTACCGGGATAGTACCGGGAATCGCTGCACGGTGGGCAGTCACAGCTCCGGGCGGCGGGTCACTGCCGGCATGGCCGCCGGTGTGCAGGTTGCGGTTGCTGCGCGCCGCCCTGTTGGGCAGGGGCGCTCCGCAGGAGGTGCAGAAGGCCGCACCGGCCCGGATGGAGCGCTGGCAGCGGGGGCATGTCTGGAGTTCCGCGGTCACGGCGCCGGAGGTCCTTGCCTTGGCGGTTCCGGCGCCTGCCGGTCCTGCAGCGGCATTGCCTGCACCGCCGTTGCTTCCGGTGCAGGCGTTGCGGAGTGTTCGCCGTCCGCGCCAGTACGACGGCGGGTGGACGGCCTGAGTGCCGACAGGGCCGGCAAAGCCAGCCGGCCGCGCTGAGCCAGCGGGCTGCGGCGGGCCAGGGCGCCGCGCGCGTCAGCAAGCAGCGACCGCGGGGAGAACCTTGCCTGCTGCCGCTGCCAGAAACCTGCCGTGGAGGTCATCTCCTTCAGCGAGCTGTCCACGATGGTCCAGTACTCCCGCACCTCGTCCTCGCTGGGCTGGCCGGCACCGAAGATCGACGCATCCGCGCGGCGGGCCAGCATCGTGGTGGTACCGCCCGCGGCCGGAAACGCCTCGGCCAGGACCGCGGCGCTTTCGCGGCGGGTGGCCCGGGTGTCGACGGCGGCCCCCATGTCCGTGGCGAGGCTGACCACCTCGCTCCAGCCGCCCCCTACGCGCTGCGCAGGATGGCCTTCGCTGAACCGCGACTTCCGCCGTCGTGATTTCAACAGGACGACCAGCAGCAACGGGAGCGCAAGGACGGACAGCGGTATCAGGGCGATGCCCAGCGCGCCCAACAGGGCGCCCCAGAAGAGCCACGGGTTGTTTTTCTTCTGGTCCGCATCCAGCGCATCGGGCGACGAGTCCGGCGGCAGGTCCGCGGGTTCCTGCGGCGGGGGCGGCGGCTGCAGCACCTGCGGCTTGGGCTTGGATTTGTTTTCCGGGTCCGGCGGGATGGGAATGTTGTCCTTGGGCGGCGTCGGATCGAAACTTACCCAGCCCACCCGTTCAAAGGCCACTTCCACCCAGGCGTGCACGTCCTTGCCGGTGATCTTGACTTCGCCTGCCCCGTTTTCCGGACTGGTGGGTTCGGGGTAGAAGCCCATCACCACGCGGGACGGGATGCCCAGGTGGCGGAGCATGAGGGACATGGCCACCGCGTACTGCTCGTCGTCGCCCAGCATCTGCTTGGCCGTGAGGAGATTCCTGATCCGGGCAGAACCGTGGCCGGACACACTCGGGAGCTGGCCTTCGCTGACCAGCCCGTTGCTGAATGCCCCGGTTTTCTGGAAATGCGCCTCAATCTGCCGGACCCGGTCGATGGCGGTGGGGGCGTCAGTGGACAGGTCATTGGCCTGCGACCCCACCACCGGGGGCACTTCCGTGGCGTCGGGCAGGGACAGTTTCGCGAAGTCGTACTGCGCCAGCTGCCCGTGTTCGAGTTTCACGGGATCCGAAACCTGGACCTTGTAGGAATCTCCGCGGGAGAGCCCGTTGGTGGTGACGGCGGTATCCGTGCCGGCATTGAAGTAGAGGCCGGACGCCGCGGCCGAGGCGCTGTCATCAAAGCTCAGCCCCGTGGTTTTACGCCCGCCGGGCACGAAGAATCCCTGGTAGTCCTCAACCGTGATGCTGATGGCGTAGTCCTTGGTGGGAACAACACCGGAGGTGTCCGCCAGGGTGTTGATCGACTCGGTATCGCCGACCTTGCTGAAGTTTCCCGAGCCGTTGGGGTCCATGGTGTAGTTGGTTCCGTTGAAGGCGTCCAGGGCCCCCAGCCGGACCCGGCCATCACGGGGAAGGCCCTTGACCACAAAGAGGGTGTCGTCCTTCTTGTCCTTGACGAACGTGCGGAAGCTGGCCAGTGGCGTGATGTAGTCCTTGGGGTCGAACGGCGGGACCACCACGTTCCGGAGGACCTTCCGGTCATTGCCCGCGGTGACCAGCGGCGCCGAAAGCGCCGTAACGGCCACGCTGACGGCGATGACGCCGGCGGCCATTCCCAGCCTCCGGATCTTCGCCCGCTGCGCGGTGGCGGTATCCGTCTGCGGATTGTTGACGGATACCTTTCGCGTGGAGTTCTTCCTGAGGGCGTCCCGGCGGAAGGTGGCCCAGGCGATGCCCAGGACCGTCAGGCCGATGCCGCGTTCGAGGGTGAGGAACGCGGCGTTGGTGCTGAAGGCGATCCCGGTAACGAACAGGACCAGCACCGGCAGGAGCGGAAAGTAGGGGCTTCGAAGGCGCCACGTCAGGACACCGGCCGCCAGGGCGGTGACCAGGGAGCTCAGGAAGGGAACAATCAGCACGCCGCCTGCCGTGCCCACGGGGACACCGACCGTCAGCATGTCCTTCCAGGCGAACACCACCCCCAGGAGGAGGGTCCGGAGTGAGTCAAGGGTGGGGACAAAACCTGCGATTGCCGCGTCGGGCACCGCCAGCAACGTGCCGAGGACCAGGTAGGCGCCAAGGGCAACCGCAGTGGTGATGAGCAGTCCGAGCCGCAGGTGCGCGTTGAGCGCGCCGATGGCCAGGCCCAGGAGGATGCCGCCGAAGCCGGAGAACAGGTAGTACGGGTCGCCGCCGAAGCTGAGGCCGAAGCCGAGCAGGCCAAGCCCCAGCAGGACCGTCAGCGCGCCGGCGTCGAGCACGAAGTGCCAGGCCGGCTGGCCGTCGGCGAAGGCGGAGGCCTGGTTACGGCCGCTGCCGGACGCACCGCGGTTGGTGCCGGTTGGTTCGCTGCGCGGGCGCGTGCTGCGCGGGCGCATGCCTTCCGTGGAGGTCATGCTGCGGCCTTTCTCAGCACAATGGCAAGGTCGTTCAGGTCGCCGAGCGTCAGCACGGTGAGGTCTGCGATGTTGGCGCGGCCGGGCGAAGCGCCGGCTTCCACCCGCACCGCGAGGCTGCGGACGCCGGGCGGCACGGACGCGGCCGCGGAGCGCAGCTGGGTGGCCGTCACGTTGCTGCCTACCACGAGGAAAACCACGGAGGCGTTGGGGACGGTGTCCGCAAGGGTCCTGGCGAGGTCGACGGCGGTCCGCCGCATGGGAGCTCCCACAATCCTGGTCATGTCATCGAGCATGTTCCGCCCGGTTTCACAGCGGAGCGGGCCTTTCTGGGTCAGGACGTCCAGCTCACGCTGCTCGCGGATGGCCTGCCGGCCGATCGATGCGGCTGCGGAGATGGCCATCTCGAATTCGGCTTCGGAGGCGTATTCGTCCGTGTTGATGGACAGCGAGATGGCCAGGTGGGCCCGGCGTGTTTCCTCGAATTGGCGCACCATGAGCTTGTTGGTCCGCGCGGTGGTTTTCCAGTGGATGTGCCGGCGGTCATCCCCCGGCACGTAGTCGCGAAGCGCATGGAAGGACACGTCCGCACTGGACAGGTCCGTGGTGGGCATTCCTTCCAGGTCGCGGATAAAGCCGGCGGCCGAACCGGCCAGGGCCACCGTGCGCGGATGGACGAAAAGGTCTTCCGGTTCGGTCCACAGGACCTGGCGGCGCAGCAGGTGCAGCGGGTCTGCCCGGACCGACCGGACAGGTCCGACGACGATCACGGCACGGCGGGCGGTGGGAATGGTGAAGAGGTCCTCGTGCACCTGCTGCGGCTTCATGCGGGGCAGGTGGAACACAGCCGTGACGCTGCCCACCGGAAGTTCCAGTGCTGCCGGCAGCAGGGGCCGGGCTGATGTGTTGGACACGGCGATGCTGCCAACGGCACTGTCCCCCACGGCCACCCGGGTGCGGGCGAGGTCGAGGAGCACTCCATAGGAAGAGCGGCCCAGGACAAAGGCGCTGGCAATCAGGAACATCACGAACGCCGCGATGGCCGCAGCCTTCGCCTCCTGCCAGCCGAACGCCTGCCCGGTGGTCCAGAGCAGGATGGCGGCGGCCAGGACGGACCAGCCCAGGACGCTGACCACGGACAGCACGGGCCAGGCGTACTTCAGCCATGCAGTCCGGACGGTACGCCAGGCTGGCGCCAGCGCCATGGCTGCAGTGTTCCGCGCCTCGGACCAGACTGCCGACGGGTGCAGCTGCGTGGGCCGGCCATCCCTGTGGAAGGGTTGCTTGAGACGCTCCGCGAGCCGGGTCAACGGGGTGCCGGTGGACATATGTGTGCCTTCGTTGTTGCGTGGACGTGGTGGGGTCCGTGCCGGGACCGTCAAGCGTTGGTGCGCTGCTGGGGAGCCGCGACATCCGCCAGGATCCGTGTCAGCACGGCTTCCGGAGTGGCTCCGGAGAACTCTGCCTCCGGATCCATGACGAAACGGTGGGTCCACACCACCGGGGCCAGTTCCTTGATGTCATCCGGCAGCACGAAGTTCCGCCCCTGCCCGGCCGCCCAGACCTTTGCTGCACGGACCATGGCCAGGGCCCCGCGGACCGAGACGCCCAGTCGGGTTTCGGGGGCGTTGCGGGTCTCCTCGCAGAGCCGCGAGATGTACTCGAGCACGGCCGTGTCCACGTGCACCGTGGCGGCGAGGTCTGCCATATCGGCCACAGCCTGGGTGGTGATGACGGCGGAGAGATCCTGCGACCGGTCCTTCAGGTTGGAGCCGCCCAGCAGCCGGACCGTGGAGGCGTGGTCCGGGTAGCCGATGGAGGTCTTGATCAGGAAGCGGTCCAGCTGTGCCTCCGGCAGGCGGTAGGTGCCTGCCTGCTCGATGGGGTTCTGCGTGGCCATCACCATGAACGGGCGCCCGGCCTCGTAGGTGACGCCGTCAACCGTGACCCGGGACTCCTCCATGACCTCCAGCAGAGCCGACTGGGTCTTCGGCGAAGCACGGTTGATTTCGTCCGCCAGGACGATGTTGTTGAAGATCGGGCCCTTGTGGAACTCGAACTTCTGCGTCTTCTGGTCGTAGATGGTCACACCGGTGACGTCCGAGGGCAGCAGGTCCGGGGTGAACTGGATGCGGTTGTTGGACCCCTGCACCGTGGCGGCCAGGGCCCGGGCCAAGGAGGTCTTACCGGTGCCGGGGGCGTCCTCGAACAGCACATGGCCTTCGGCGAGCATGGCGGTGAAGGTGAGCCGGATGACGTGCTCCTTGCCCAGGACGGCCTGCCCCACATTGGCAACGAGTTTCTCGAAGGTGTCTGCAAACCACGCGGCCTGCTCGATGGTCATGGTCATGATGTACGTCCTTTGGTGAGGCTGCTGGTTAGGCGGGGCGGAAACGGGGGGTGGGCTTGAACGGTCAGCATCGGGGAACGTCCGGACCGCTGATATCGATCGTGGCGCGCTTGACGTACCAGCCGGGCCAGGGGCCGCCATCCATGCGGTACCACTTGTAGTAGCCGGGATCCGACTCTGGCGAACCGTAGATGTTCATCCAGCAGGCGCTGTCGATCCAGCCGTCCGAGAAGGACACCCAGTTGGCGTCGCTGGAACCGCAACGGGCATCGCCGTTGACATTGCTGTATCGGTCTGGAACGCCCGGCTTTCCGGGGCAGCTGTTGACGGTCGAAGCCTCGACCCGGACCTTTGTGGGTGCCGGAGGAGGCGTCGGGTCGGCGCCGGATGTGGAGGTCGCTGGCCCGCCGATGGCGCCGTCCACCACCGTCACGGCACGGACCCGCAGTCTATGGCTCTGGCTCCATCCGCCGGCGCCGGCATCGAAGCTGTTGGCCTTGTTGACGTTCTGCCACGCTCCGCCGTCCATGCTGACCTCGTAATGGCTCAGCGGACGGCCGTTGGTGTTCGGGTTGTTCCAGGTCCAGTGCACCTGGCCATCGCCCTTCGGTGATGTGCCCCCGTTCACGTTGGGTGCATTGGCCGGTCCGTACGGGTTGCCGGCTCCGATGGCCTTGGCGTCACCGGACACGTTGTTCTTGGTGGACGTGGCAATGATGTTGATGGTGATGTCCTGGCCGTTCGGCAGGCCGTTGATGTTGCCGCCGGGGGCACTGATGGGCCCGGCCTGGCCGTTTGAAGCCCGGTAGGAGTAGGCGATCTCGCTCGCCGTGGAGCCGTTGCGCTGGGCTTCCGTCAGGGGCGTGAAGGTGACCTTGAGCTGCCCGCTGTTCCCCGTTTCCGCCACCGTTCCACCGCTGACCTGGCCGGGCTTGCCGGCAGCACGGATGGCCGCTGACTGGGCACTTGTCCCGCTGGTGCCCGCTTTGTTGGTGGCAGACACCGTGAAGGTGTAGTTGGTTTCGGAGTTGTCCACCGTGACGTTCTGCGAGGTACCGGCCACTTGCTGGCTGGACACCACGGCACCGCCGCGGAGGGTGGTCAGGGTGTACGCCGAGACGGCGTCGCCATTGTTGTTCGGCGCAGTCCAGCTCACCTGCAGCTGGCTTTGCGAACCCACCGAACCCGCCTGCGCCGCAGATGGTGCGGCCGGAGTGGCCGGAACGCCCGCCGGAACCATGGCTGCTGAATAGGGGCTCCACTCGGAGGGTTCCTTGGCATCATTGCGCGCCAGGACCCGGACTTTATAGGAGACGCCGTTCTGCAGGCCCTTCCAGACGTAGCTGACGCCCGTCAGGTTTTGGATCTGGGCGTTCTGGCCGGCGGGAGGAGGCGAGATCTCCAGGTCGTAGGACTTCACCGGTGAGCCCTTGCTGGCCGGAGCGGTCCAGTTGACGGACAGCTCCCTGTCACCGAACTTCAGCGACGGTGCCAGCGGGGTATCGGGCTTGACATCAGGACGCACCTCGGCGGACGCAGGCGAGCGGTCGGACTCGCCGAACTCGTTCGTGGCCGTGACCTGGAAATGGTAGTTGGTGTTGTTGACCAGCCCGTTGAGGGTGCAGGTGTTGGCCGGGCAGTCCTGCCGGAAGCCGGACTCTCCGTACACGGTGTATTTAGTGATTGCTGAACCGCGGTCCGCCGGCGCCGTCCAGGTCAGGAGTGCCGTCTGGTCCCCCACGCTCTGCGCCTGCGGGGTGGTGGGGGTTTGGGGTTTGTCCTTGACTGTCAGCCGGACGCGGGCGGTGGCATTGCGGGAGTCATCGCCGGTCTTGTCGGCCACTGTGTAGGACACCACCATGGTGCCGGTGAATCCAGGCGCAGGGGTGACTGTGATGGAATCGCCGTTCACGTCCACGTTGCCGCTGCCGGTTTCCGCAGCGGCCGCAATGATTTTGAGTGCGGTCTCCGGGAACGGGTTGGCATCGTTGGCGAGCACGTTCACCGTCACCGGTTTACCGGCGGCAACGTTGTCCTGCACGTCGTCGTTCGCCACCGGCTTCGGCCGGTTGGAAGCCGTCACCTTCAGCTGGTAGGTGGCCGTGGCTTCGAGCCCGCGGGAATCCCTGGCTTTGACCTGGACGGCGGCCGTCGTCCCGGCCCCGCTCGAGTCTGCCGCGGAAACCTTCAAGGTCTTGCCGTCGATGCCGGCGTTGAAACCGGCAGGCGATCCTCCCACCAGCTCGTACTTCATCTTTTCGACGTCGTCCCGGTCAGGGTCCGCCGTCAGCTTGCCCAGGTCGGTGCTCGCGGAGTCGCCCTTGGGCACGTCCAGGTTTGCGCCCAGCAGTTCCGGAGGGTTGTTCTTGTTCGGATCCGGCAGCACCTTGGTGCGGATGCTGAGGGTGGACTTCAGGCCGGCCGGATCATCCGGGCCGGTCCCGTCGGTCACCTCGAAGGTAAGGGAACCCGGTCCCACGTAGTCCGCGCCGGCGGTGTACTTAAGTCCCGTGCCGTCTCCGGTCATGGGGTCGCTGCCGTCGGCGCCGATGAGCCTGATGCGGTCCGTCTGGGTGAGCCGCGGCGAGCGGCCCTCCCGGACCCTGACCCACTCATCCAGGTCAACATCCACGGACTGGCCGGCAACTACCTCAAGCACTTCGTCCTTGGCCAAGGTGGGCACCTGCTGGCCGAGGCCCGGTACCCAGATCACCGCCGTCGACTTCTGGCCGTCCACATCCTCCACGGTGTAGGGGATGAGCTGGGGCTGCTCAGTCAGGTCCACGATCATGTTGCCGTCCGCCCCGGGCCGGGCGGTGGTGGCTTCGGTGCTGACCTTGAGGTTTTCCCCTACGCCGTCCGGGTCCTCGTCGTTCTTCAGGACAGGGACGTCCACTGCGGTTTTGCCCATGGTCTGCGCGGACGTCACCCTGTCATCACGGGCGATGGGCGCCTTGAGGGGAACCTCGTTGTCCACCACGACGCGGATTGCGGCCTGGGCGGAGGCGTCGCGGTCGTCTGCAATGGTGTAGCGCACGTTGACGGTTCCGGCTTCTGCTGGAGCCAGCAGGATGATCCGGCCGCTCGCTTTGCTTACCGTGGCCTGCAGCGCTGCGTCGGCCTCGATGCCGTCACTGAGGATGCGGATGAGGTCGCCGTCGGGATCGGTGTCGTTGCCGGTAGCGTCGACGGCGATCTGGCGGCCGGGGCGAACCCTCACTTCGTCGTCCACGGGAGTGGGCTTCTGGTTGACCTCGCCGCGCGGGGCGATGCCCACGGTGACGGTTCCGGTGTTGACGGCGCCCTGCCGGTCCACCACCTTATAGCGGAACGTGTCTGTCCCGGCGCCGTTGCCGGCAGCCGTGAAGTCGATGAAGTTGCTGCCCACGGTGGCCATGCCCATCGCGGGCGTACTGTCGATGCCGGTCAGCTGGACGGAGTCGCCGTCGGGATCGATGCCGTCCAGCTGGACGGGAATCCGGACCGTGCCGGCGGCCACTACGCGTGCCGTCAGGTTGCGCGGCTGCGGGCGTGAGTTTTCGGCCCCCTCCAGGGGAAGGATGTGGATGGTCACCGCTGCGGCGCTCTTTTGGCCCTGCGGATCCACGGCGTTGTAGATGGCCCGGACGGTCTTGGGCTGCGGGCCGGCAATGAACCGGAGCGTGTTCTCCGAGACGAAGCTCTTGCCGTCCACGGGATCAACGCCCTGCGGAAGAACCGGGTCCACGGTGAGCTCCTGGCCCTGCGGGTGGGTATCGTTCTCGAGCACCGGGATGGTGACGACGTCGTTGACCCGGACGTTCACTTCGTCGGGCTTGGGCTGGGGTGCTTCCAGGACGGCGGGGGCCGGGACGGGCACCACCGATACGCTGCCGGTGGCCGACTTCTTGCCGTTGGACATGGTGTATTCGAAGAGGACCGGGTCCTTGGTTCCGAGGATGTCGGTAATCCGCAGGACGCTGTGGTTGATCACGCTCACGGATGCGGTCGAATTTTCCGGCAGCTTCACGGACTGCAGCACCAGGACTCCCCCCGAGGGATCGGAGTCGTTGGCCAGCGGGTCCACCAGCACGCTTCCGCCGGTGGGCATGAGCGCGACGTCGTGGACGGCGACGGGGTTGCCGGTTTCATCCCCGGACTCAACGTCAACGCGGATCAGCCCCTGGCTGCTTTGCGGCCCGTTGCTGGCGATGTAGGTGAGGTAGACGGGGCCGGGGGTGGTGCTGCGGAAGGTGAAGGTGCCGCCGTCGGTCACGGGACCCAGCTCGGCGGGGCCGCTGGCCTCCACCTGGGCCAGGCGGAGGGCGCCGCCGTTGGGGTCCACGTCGTTCTTCAGCGGCGAGATGACCAGGTCCTGGCCTGCCACTGCCGTGACGTGGTCGGCGTTGACCACCGGTGCAAGGGCTCCCGGCGGCTGGACGTTGACCACCACTTTTCCGGTGACAGTGGCCCTGCCGTCCCAGATGGTCACCTCCACGGCCTTCTTGCCGGCTGTCGCACCGGAGTCCTGGAAGGTCAGCAGGCCGTCGCGGCGGACTTTGACCTGGTCCTGGTCGTTGTCCGCTTTGGCGTCAAGGAGCACCAGGTCGTCCCCGTCGGGGTCAATCCAGTCGGTAAGGATGTTCTGGCTGACGGTTTTGCCCTGTTCCACGAGCATGGTGGTGTTGTCGCCGCGCTTGAACCGGGGCGGCTTGTTCTCTTCGGGGGCCACCACGCTGAGGGTGACCTGCCCGGTGGCGGAAAGGCCGCGGCCGTCGGAGGCGCTGTAGCTGAATGTTTCCGTTCCGGGCTTCGCGCCGGCCGGAACGGAGATCTGGAAGGCCGTGCCGCCGTAGATGTTCTCAAGGCTGCCGGCCTGGGGTCCGGAATCCCCGACGGCGGCAGTGAGGACATCGCCGTCGGGGTCCGAATCGTTGTCCAGGACGCTGAGGATGGTGGTGCGGCCGGGGCGCACGCCGACGGCGTCGGGCTTGGTTTCCGGCGGACGGTTGGGCTTGGTGCGGTCCGGCAGGACGTTGATGGTGTTGTTGTCCGCGGATTCCTGGTCCTGCTCGTCGGATTCGTTCTTGGGCGGGATGACGTCGTCCCAGTTGTTGACCAGCTGCATGTTCTGGTTCACCAGCCACACATTCCCGGAGTTCACGTCATTCAGGACCACCAGGTCCCGGTTCACCCGGAAGACATACGACGGCGAGGCACTCGCCTTGGGCACGTCAACGTTCTTGTCATCACCATCATTGACACAGTCCCGCACATACTTGTTAGCCCCGGACCACGCCGCATGCACAC
>NZ_JAYESK010000008.1:0-46745 GCF_034720455.1 Pseudarthrobacter sp. C1
ACCATCCTCCGTGGTGACCCGCAGCGTCACGAAGTTACGGGAGGGACTGGTCACAAACACATCGGCAGCAATGATTTTCACAACAGATCCAGGCTTTCTTAATCGATGGAGCGGTACTTGGTGGATTGGCAGGGGCTCAGCCGGTGGTTGCCGGCTGTTTGGCGGCCGCGGCATCCGCGGCGCCAGGTTCCGCGGCGGCGGGGCGGCGACAACGGCCCAGTCCCCGAATCTCTCCGGGAACCGGGCAGATGTGCGTGCTTTGCACAACTACCGCGGGACAGTCCGCGGCTCAAACGTCCCGCAGAGGCCCTCAACCAGGTCCACTGCGCCGGTGTCCCCGGCGAGGGCAGGATCCACCAAGGACAGGAGGGCACGGATCCGCTCCCTGCCCCGGAGTGAGTTGGCTGCGGCAACCTCGCCCGCGAGCGGATCCTGGACCGCGCCGCCGGCCGTGTAGTCCATCCACGCAGCAATCATCAGCGCGGCGGCTGCTCCCGAGCGTCCCGCGGCACGCTCCGCCTGCAAAACAGGGACGGCACGCATGCGCAGCTTGGTGCTGCCGTCCATTGCGATCTGCGCCAGGTGGTGGGCAATCCGGGCATTGCGGAACCGCGCCAGCAGGGCCGCGCGGTAGGCCGGGATCTGCAGGTCGACCCCGTCACCCTCCTGTTCCGTGAGGTTGGTTTCCGCCTCGTCCCAAAAGCTCTCCACCGCCTGCAGGCAGCGCGGGTCCGCCAAGGCTTCCGCGACGGTGGCATGGCCACGGAGCTGGCCGGCGTAGGCGAGGAGGGAGTGCGCACCATTCAGGAGCCAGAGTTTGCGGTTCTCATAGGGTTCGATGTGGTCAACGAACACCGCGCCGGCATCTTCCCAGTGCGGACGCCCGGCGGGAAAGTCCCCGCTGAGCACCCAGTTGGCGAAGGGCTCGGCCACCACGGGAGAGGTGTCCCGATACCCGCAGGCGGCCTGGACGGCCGCAATGTCGGCGTCAGTGGTGCGCGGTGTTATCCGGTCCACCGAGGTGCTGACGAAGCTGACGTTGGCATCGATCCATCCGGCCAGGTCCGCATCCCAGGCCTCGGCCATGCCCGTGACGGCATGGTGTGCAATGGTGCCGTTGTTGGCGAGATTGTCGCAGCAGACCACAGCGAGCGGTCCAGCAGAAGCAGCCCGGCGGGCGGCGAGGGCGAACACGAGGCGGCCCAGCGGCGTCGTCGGTTGGCCCTTGCCGGAGGAGAGCACGGCAAGGTCGGCAGCTACGCCAGGCGCGGTGAGGTCCAGCCTGCCGCCGGAACCGATGCCGTAGGCGGCTTCCGTGATCGTCAGGGTGATGACGGCGGTACCGGGGGCGGCCACCAGATCCGCCAGGCGCTGCACGTCGGCGCCGTCCACGGCCTCCACAATGCTGCCGACGACGGTGTAGGAGTCGCCGTCGTCAGCACGTTCCACCAGGGTGAACAGGCCGTCCTGCTCAGCGAGGGCCAGAGCAGCATCGGGACGGCGGCCGGTGAAGGCTGCGATGCCCCAGTCCGGGGCATCGGACGCCTTCTGCGTGTACCAGGCCTGGTGGGAGCGGTGGAAGGCGCCCAGGCCAAGGTGGACAATCCGCACTGGAGCCTTGGCTAACTGGTGCAGGCGGCGGTTCAACTGCGGAAGGTCCCCGGCGGCGGACCCTGGTTGTGGTGGCAGTTCAATGCTCACAGCTTGAAGACCCTCCTCGGCGAACCGTCAACGATGTCCACGATCAGTTCGCGGGCGCGTTCTTCGCTGATGCGGTGCTCGGCTACCAGGCGTGCCAGGAAGGCCGACTCGATCCGGCGTGACGTGTCGTGGCGTGCCGGGATGGAGCAGAAAGCCCGTGTGTCGTCGATGAATCCCGAGGAGCGCGAGAAACCGGCAGTTTCCGTGACGGCGGACCGGAACCGCAGCATCGCATCCGGCGCATCCAGGAACCACCACGGGGCGCCGATGTAGACAGACGGGTAGAACCCCGCCAGCGGCGCCAGCTCCCGCGAGAACACGGTCTCGTCCAGGGTGAACAGCACCAGGTGGAAGTCCTTGGCCGTGCCGAAGTCCTGGAGCAGGGGCCGGATGGCCTCGGTGTAGTTGATCGCGAACGGAATATCGTGGCCCGTGTCCGCGCCAAATGATTCGAACGTGGGCCCGTGGTGGTTGCGGTACGAACCCGGGTGGATGGTCATGACCAGCCCGTCCTCCACGGACATCCGTGCCATCTCGTAGATCATGTGGGCTTCGAAAGCGTCGCGGTCCTCCGGGGTCGTGTTCCCCGCACGCGCCCGTTCGAACAGCCGTTCCGCGTCGGAGCGGTCCAGCTTCAGGGTGGCCGGCGTACGGACGCCGTGGTCGGCGGATACCGCCCCGTTTTCGACGAAGTGACGCCGCCGAGATTCCAGCGCGGTGATGTAGCCGGCGTACCCCGAACCGCCTCCACCGGCAGCGATGAGCCGCTCCACATTGTCCTGCCAGGCCGGATGGGCAATGTTGAGGTACTGGTCCGGCCTGAAGGTGGGCAGGACACGGCTGGCGAAGGCCGGGTCCTTGGCCAGGGCCGCGTGACTGTCCAGTGTGTCCAGCGGATCGTCGGTGGTGGCGAGCACCTCGATGTTGAATTCCTTGAACAGCTGCCGGGGCCTGAAGCCTGGTTCGGCAAGCTTGGCCGAGATCGCGTCGTAGATCCTGTCGGCGTTTTCGGCGGTGGGCTCCTCATGCAAACCGAACACGTGCTCGAATTCCTGCCGGATCCAGTACCCCGAGGCCGTGCCCTCAAATTGCGGCCACGCGGCACAAAAGTTGCGCCAGACCTGCCGGGAGCCTGCAGCGGAGCCGCCAAGGCCCAGCTGGTCCATTGGGACGCCGCCGGCATGGATCAAGCGGGTCACATAGTGGTCCGGGGTGACCAGGAGCGCGGCGGGATCCGGAAAGGGCAGGTTCTGTTCGATGACGGCGGCATCAACGTGTCCGTGCGGGGAGATGATCGGGAGGCCGGCCACCAGGCTGTAGAGCGAACGGGCAATCTCCCGAACGCCGGGGTCTGCGGGCAGGAGCCGGTCGGGGTGGGCTGCCATTGAATGTGCCATGGCGTCAACGCGCCCCGGCCCCTGCGGTGAGCCCGGCGAGGGCCGCCGTACGCCGCAGGTAGTCGAGATTGCCGGCAGTACGTTCGGCAAGGGGCAACTCCGTGGAGAAGTCTTCCACCGTGACCCACCCGTCATAGCCATGGGCCGCGAGCGCCTTGAAGTATTCGAGGACGCTTCCCTGTCCGGACTGCAGCGGTGCCCATTCGTTGCTGAACACGGCGGCACCTGATTCGTCCGTTGCGTCCTGGCGGACCCAGACGGCGTTCTTGACATGGATGTGTGCCAGGTATTCGCCCAGCAGTTCGAAGGCCGGAAGGTAGTCTTCCTGGCCTTCGATCAGCAGGTTGCCGAGGTCGTGGATGACCCCCACGTGCCGGGGGTCGAGGCCCTCCAGCAGGCGCCGCGCCGAGGACGCGGATGCGGTAATGGTGCGGTGGTGCAGTTCCACCAGTGCCTTGACGCCATGGTGGGCGGCCCGTTCAGCCACCCACTCGAAGTCACGGCGGGCTGCCTCAAACAGGGCAGGATAAGGAATCCCGCTCGGTCCTTCGTTACCCCACGCCGCCGTTCCCAGCGGAAGCGTAGTGACGCGGACCTGGCCCGCGCCCAAGGCGGCCGTAGCTGCCAGCATGCGCTCGACGTCGTCGTGGTTGTCACAGCGCGCATAGCCGCCGATTCCGGAGAACTCCAGCCCGGCGTCGCGGGTAATGGCTGCCACCCGCCCAAGGTTGTCTTCGAGTCCAGTGAGCGGGATCGTCGCTTTGTTGCCGGCCCAGAAACCTGGCTCGGGCGCCTCCGCCTGGTCCGTGATCCGCCACTCGATGCCGTCCCAGCCCTGGCCCGAAAGGTGGCTCACGGCTTCCTCGGGGGTCCAGTCCGGCGTGGAGGCTGTAAATACTGAAAATTTCATCGCTTCAGGCGCTTTCTGTCGCAGTGGAGCCCGTGCGGACCTCCAGGTCGTTGTACTTGCCGGCCAGGACGTCGTCGAAGAGGACCGCCTGGTTGAGCGTGGCGGAGACATAGACGGCACGCACGGCGGCCAGGGCATTGACTGCATCGCTCACCGTGACCCCGGGCTGGCGGCCTTCGGTGATGGCCCCGAGGATGTCGCGGTACTGGCGGATGTGTCCGGCCGGGTACACCGTGGGGTCCTTGGCCTCGTAATCCTCTGCCGGGTACTTGGCGAGTTCTTCCCGGGCCTGGTTGCCGCCGCCCTGAAGCCCCATGTCCGCGGAAGGGCCGCCGGCGTCCTTGGCGTGGAAGTAGTGCAGCTGGTCGTTGTCCACCACTGCGGAGCCTTCGGAGCCCATCAGCTGTACCCGCACTGTCAGGCCCGGGTATGCGGCGGTGGTGGCATGCAGTACTGCCAGGCCGCCGTTTTCGAACGTCACGGTAGCTACGGCGGTGTCCTCCACCTCGATGCGTTCGTGTGCCAGGCGGGCCGTGTGCGCGTGGATCTCAACCGGGCGGCCCATGAACCACAGCAGCAGGTCAACCGTGTGGACGCCCTGGTTCATCAAGGCGCCACCGCCGTCCATTGACCAGGTGCCGCGCCAGTCACCGGAATCGTAATAGCCCTGCCCGCGCCACCAGGCAACAGAAGCGATGGCGGACGTCAGCCGGCCGAACCGGCCTTTTGCCACGGCATCGGCAACCGCAACGCTGGCCTGGTCAAAGCGGTGCTGGCTGATGACGGAAGCGACTACGCCGCGGCGTGCGGCTTCATTCGCTGCCGCCTCGATCTCCTGGGCGCGGCTCAGGTCCACGTCGAGGGGCTTTTCGATGACAACGTGCTTGCCGGCAGCCAGGACTTCGAGGCCCTGCTGGATGTGCAGGCCGCTGGGGGTGGCCAGCGCCACCAGGTCGATGTCTGCGGCGGCGAAGGCGTCCGCAAGGGACGCGTGCACGGAGGGCCTGGGGCGTCCGCTCTTTTCGATGAAGTCCGCAAGGGCAACAGCGGCGTCCGGGACCGCATCCACCAGCGCCACAATGCTGGCGCCGGGGAACTCCTGCAGGGCAACCGCGTGGGTCCGCCCAATGACGCCGCAACCCGTGATGGCAACCTTCAACGTCTCACTCATACTGTCTGCACTCCTGCTTCCGCTGTGACTTTTGCAAAGGCCCGGGCAGCAATACCGAAGGCCGTGGGACCGGAGAATCCGCCAAGGCCGTGGGCCCCGGCAAGATGCGGCTCCAGGGAGGCGAAGCCGGTGAAGCCGTCAGCCTTAAGCGCTTCGACGGTGCGCAGCAGGTCGCCGTCGCCTTCGCCTGCGGGGACCACATGTCCGTTGGAGAACAGGGCGTCCTTGACCTGGAGGTATTCCAGGTGCGGGCGCAGCTTCGCGTAGGCCTCGTCAAAGGGCTTCACGCCCACCTGCACGAAGTTGGCTGCGTCCCACGCCACTTTCAGCGCCGGTGAGTTCACGCTTTCGATGATGTCCAGCACGCGGTCCGGAACGTCCCCGAAGATGTCTTTTTCATTCTCGTGCAGCAGGACCACGCCCTCTTCCTCGGCAACAGCGGCGAGCGCCCTCATCCGCTCGATGACCGCGTCACGGATGCTGTCCACCGGAACGGATTCGCCGTAGTAGAAGGAGAAGATCCGGATGTACTTGGCACCCAGGACTTTGGCAGCATTGGCTGCCCGCCGCAGCCGCTCCACTTCGTGTTCAACGGGGAGGCTGACGTCCACCTTGCCGATCGGCGAGGCAATCGCGGAAACCTGCATGCCCTTTTCCTTGAGCAGCCCCGCGAGTTCCGCGAGCTGGTCATCGGACAGGTCCACGATGTTGGTGCCCCACGCGCTGCGCACTTCGATGTAACTGGCACCGAGTGCCTGCAGCACCGCGATCTGCACCGCGGGGTCGTCGTCGATTTCGTCGCCGAATCCGGACAGGGCCCACGAGACCTGGGTGGCTGGAACCATGGTTACTTAACTCCTCCGGCGGTAAGTCCGCCCACTAGATAACGCTGGAAAATCAGGTAAAGAATGACCACGGGGGCGGCACATACGAGGGCCGCAGCCATCATCTGGCCGTAGAACGGGATGGCGCCGCCTTCCTGGGACGCACCGAAGATCTGCAGTGCCACAGCCGCGGTCTGGCTTTCGGGCCGGGTCATGACGGAAGCGAACAGGACGTCGTTCCAGCCGAGCAGGAAGGCGAAGATGCCGGACACCACGATGCCGGGCCAGCTCAGCGGCAGGATGATCCTGAACAGGACACCCACGTTGCTGGCGCCGTCGATCCTGGCTGCTTCCTCAAGTTCCCGGGGAAGCCCGCGCAGGTAGGTCACCATGACCCAGGTGGAGAACGGCATGGCGAACGTCAGGTAGGTGACAAAGAGTCCCCACTGGGTTCCGATGACCTGGATTCCCAAGTAGGTGGCGGCCGAAGAGAACAGGACGAACACGGGCAGCACCATCAGGGTTCCCGGCACCGACTGCAGCGCAAGGAGGCCGCGCAGGATGGTGAGGCGGCCCCGGAAGCTGTAGCGGACCAGGACAAACGCGGTTGAGACGGACAACGCTGCCGAAACAACGGCTGTTGCGCCTGCCACGAGGACGCTGTTGGCAAGTCCGGTGGCCAGTCCCACGCTGGTCCAGATCTTCGAGTAGTTCTCCAGGGTGAAGCTTGAGGGCCAGAACTCTCCGTTGGCCACGCCGATGTCCGAGTTAACGGACGCAAGGAAGATGTAGAAAACGGGGATCAGGACGAGGGCACCGAGGAACACGAGAATGATGGTGAGCAAAGGCCCCGGGAGCAGCCGCAGGACTTCGTGTTGTTTCTTCGATCCCGGACGTGGAATGTCCGCGGTGGCCTGACTCCGCCTGGTGGCAGTGGAGGTGCTCATTTTTTGGCTCCAGGTGACTCGGCGTCGTCGAGCTTGACGGCGCGCAGGTAGACAAACAGCGGAATGGCGATCAGGACCAGGGAAACGAAAGCCATGGCAGCGCTCAGCCCGAAACGGAAGCTTTGGAAGCTGGTGACGTACGTAAGGATCGGGAGCACTTCCACGTCGGCCGGGGCCGGAACTCCAAAGAGGACATAGGGAAGCGTGAAGTTGTTGATGTGGTGCAGCATGCCGATCAGGAAAGCGAGGGAGAGCGGCCCCTTGAGGTAGGGGAAAATGACGTAGCGCAGTTTGTTCCACCACAGTGCGCCGTCCAGGGCTGAGGCCTCATGGACCTCATGGTCCACGGACTGCAGCCCGGAGAGTGCGAGCAGGTAGATGAAGGGCCAGGAAGCCCAGATCTGGACCAGGACCAGCGTCCAGAAGGTCTGCGGTCCGTTCAGCCACAGGCCGGCCTCGATGCCGACAGTCCCCAGGGCCTTGTCCACGATGCCGTCCGGCTGGAACATGGTGCGCCAGACGGTCGCCACCACGAACGACGGAAGCACGTAGGGGATCAGGAAGATGGACCGGATCACGGCCCGCCCCTTGAACGCGTTCTGTGTGGCGACGGCGGCGGCTATGCCCAGCGGAAGGGTCACGACCATTGCCAGCAGCGAGTAGCTGACGCTCAGCCAGGTGGCGTGGAGGAGGGGTGAGGACGTCAGTGCTTCGACGAAGTTTTCGACGCCGATGAAGGGCGAACTGATCCACTTGCGGAGTGTGTACTGGTCCAGGTTGAGGGTGGACATGAAGATGCCCAGCAACAGCGGCACGACGATGATGATGATCATCAGTACCCCGCCCGGGATCAGCATCCACAGTGGGCGGTTTCGTTCGCTGAGGCCTTTGCGGCGCGGGCTCTTCTGCCCGCCCGGCTCTGTGCCGGCGGTGTCCTGGCCGGCGGTGTCAGCGGCCGAGCGGGCCGCCCGGCTTGCGGCGGACTCCGCCGCAAGCCGGACTTCGTTGGATGCGTCAGTTGACATCACAATTTATCCTTTGGAGGCCCGGTCCAGGGAGGCCTGGCCCTTGCTCTGGGAGTCCTTGATCCGTGCTTCAAGGGCAGAACTGTCCACCTTGCCGGCGGCAAGGTCAGGGACGGACTGGACCGTGACGTTCAGCAGGCCCAACTGGATGTCGCCCCAGGCTCCGGTGAACGGCGTCGCCTTGGACTTCGCAGCTGCGTCCGTGATGGGCTTGAGCTTCGCATTTCCGCCCAGCTCCTCCAGGGCCTCGGCGTTGGCCGGCAGGTCGCCGAAGATCTTCTGGTAGTTCAGCTGTTCCTCTTTTGAGGTGATGAGTTTGATGTACGCGAAGGCCAGGTCCTTCTGCTTCGAGTAGTCCGCTACCACCAGGTTGTCGCCGGACAGGATGCTCGCTGCGTCCTCGTTCTTGGAGCTGGACTCGCCCGGAGGGGTCGTAGGCATCAGTGCGTACTCGTACTTGCCCGCAACGGCCGACTTCTCAAGGGTGGGAAGGGAGCTTGAGGTGGTCATCATCAGGTAACCGGCCTTGCCGCTGGCAAAGGCCGCGACTGCGTTGCTGTTGCTCCAACCCACGGAAGCCGGGTCAACGATCTTGTCCTCTGTCAGCCAGCCGAAGTAGGTTTCGTAGGCCTTCTTGACGGTGGGGTCGTCGAGCTTGAGCTTGTTGCCGTCCACGATCGGGTTGCCGGCCTGGACGGACATCGCCCAGATGAACTTCCAGGGGTCGTAATTGTCCTTGTAGCCGGTGGCCAGGCCGTAGGTGCCGTCCTTGGTCATCTTCTTCGCCTGCTCCGCAAGCTCATCCCACGAAGTGGCCGGCTTTTCAATTCCGGCGGCGGCCAGCAGTTCCTTGTTGTACGCCATCACGAAGGGGCGGCTGACGAACGGAATGCCGGCCTGGTGCTCCTCGTCCGGCCCGGAGATCCCCAGGGCAGCCTTGTTGAACCGTTCCTTGCCTCCCACCTTCTTCCAGTCGTCGTCGGACAGGGTGACAAATGCCTTGGTGGCGAAGGCAGTCGGCGTGAAGGTGGTGCCCAGTCCGTAGATGTCCGGGCCCTGCCCCGATACCACTGAGGTCTGGATGCGGGTCAGTTCGTCGTTGGCCGAGGCAAAGGTCTCGAACTTCACGTCGGCACCGGTTTCAGCCTTGAATTTTGCCGCGATGTCGCTCTGCCACTGCTTCTGCTGTTCCGGGTACTGGCTCAAGACACCGACGAGGACGTTGAGGGTCTTGCCCGTTCCGTCCACCTTTCCGTCCGCGCTGGTGGACGAATCAGTAGTGCCGGAGCCGCCGCCGCAGCCGGTCAATGCCAATGCCGCAGCCGTAACGATAGCCGCGAGCCCGGAAGACGATTTAAACCTCATTGTTTTCTCCTCTTGGACACCCACATGGCCACAACGTCAAGTGGCGCACATCACTGCAGGCGATTCGAAACCCAGTCTAGGGAGCGGCAACACATGCGGCAAGCGGTTGCCAAAAGTTGCCAAAAGATGTTTCCATTGAGGTACGGCCACTCCACCGCGGATGAAGGACCGGGCGCCTTCTCGGCACGAAAGGATTGGGCCAATGACTGCAACAACGCCGGGAGCTCGCACGGAGGGGGCACCGGAGGGCCGCGCGGGCGCGGAAAAACTCCCAACAATCCGGGACGTCGCCCAACTCGCGGGGGTGGCCACATCAACGGTTTCGCGGGCCCTCTCCAAGCCGGACCGGGTCAACCGCCACACCAGGGAACGCATCGAAGCAGCGGCCGCTCAGCTGAACTACGTGCCCAGCTCACAGGCACAGGGACTCAGTTCAGGGCGCACCAACGCCGTCGCCGTCCTGGTGCCGGACATTACCAACCCGTTCTACTTCGACATCATCCGGGGCACCCAGCACCAGCTCAAGGCTGCGGGGTATACGCAGTTGCTGGTAGATACCGAGGAGTCCAATGAAATGGAGCTTGAAGCGCTCCACAAAATGCGGCGGTCTGCTGACGGGTTCATCCTTGCAGCCTCCCGTTTGACTGATGCGCAACTGGCCGAGGTCTCCGAGACCCAGCCGCTGGTGACAATCAACCGGGCGTCCACCAGCGCTCCAACGGTTGTCATCGACACGCCCTCCGCGATCATCCAGGCCCTGGAGCACCTGGCGTCCCTGGGCCACCACCGCGTCTGCTACGTCAGCGGCCCGCCAACATCCTGGTCCAACCGGGCACGGTGGACAGTCTTTGAGGAGGAGTCATCCAAACGCGGCATGGAAACCCACCGCATTGGCCCCTACACGCCCAAAACAACCTCGGGCGCAGCCGCGGCAGACGCAGCCGCGCGCACCGGCGCCACGGCGTGCATCGTGTTCAATGACCTTCTTGCCATCGGAATGCTCCAACGGCTTCGCGAGCGCGGAATCCGCGTACCGGAGGACATCAGCATCGTCGGCTCGGATGACATCTTCGGCGCAGATTTTTGCAACCCCCCGCTGACCACCATTTCCAGTCCCATCGAGCAGGCCGGCCGGGTGGCTGTATCCATGCTGCTTTCCCAGCTGAATCCTGTTCCAGGCCGCTCGAGCCGGCAGCTTGCCGTGATGCCCACGCACCTTACGGTGCGGGCCTCCACGGGGCCTGCTCGGGCCTGATCCCGGCTGCCTGCTACAGCCGGTCCGTCTTGTCCTCGCCCTTGTGGCCCGCGCCGCGCAGGTTTTCCTGCACCTTGCCGAAAAGGTCCTTGATGGTGGACTCAGCGTTCGTGATGACGTCCACGGGCACATAAACGTCGTGGGTAAGCGGCAGGTCGTATTCATCCTTCAGGTGCGTGCCGTTTCCGACCCCCGTCAGGGACAGGTAGACCATCGCCTCCGTGCGGGCGATTCCCGCGAGCTTTCCAAAGACGATGGTGAACTCGTTGGGCTGGAAGCTGATCGTCTGGCCAATGTGGCTGCGGCCAAGTTCACCAGCGGGAACAACCTTTTCTGACTGGCTTCCGGTGTAGTCCATGAACTTCTCCTCAACATCGCCAACAGTTACGCAGGCAGTCTAACCCGGCCCTGAAGAGGCGGTACATGGCCGCCGCTCAGGGCTGCACCTCCCCTGCCGCCACAGGCGCGGGCAGGCCCCGGATACAATTTGTACGACTGACTTCAGGCCGGAAGGGGACCATCCGTGGATGCGCTTCGTACCCGCGTCCCCTTCCACTTCCTCCGGTCTTCAGCCATGGCGACCGCCATCCTGACCCTTGCCGCCGGAGCACACCTGGCGGGCGGCGGCGCGTTGCCGGCCCCCACCGTCATGCTGGCAGTGCTGGCATTGACTGCACTCGGCAGCACCACAGCCGCCCGCCTGCGGTTGGGTTTCCCCGCCGTCATGGCGCTCCTGGGTGCCGGGCAGCTGGCGCTGCATGAGGTCTTTGGTGCCTTCAGCATCCCCGCAGCCGCCGCCGAATCCGGCGCCACGGCAGCTCACGGCAGCCACCTGGCCGGAACCGCTGCGCTGCCGCTGGACCACATCTCGGGGGCCGGGGCAGCGGCCGGCCCGCTGATGCTTGCGGCCCACATCCTGGCGACGCTGGGGTCCGCGCTCCTTCTCGCCAAGGGCGAGGACGCACTGTGGGCGCTTGCTGCCTGGCTTCGGCCCCTCGTGGCGCTCCCCCGGCCGGCAGCGTGCGACGGCGGCGCCGCGCCTTTGTTTCCTTTCGCACCTTTCGCCGTGCCGCTGCGTCCCTGGCGCAACCTTCGGCAGGACAGCCGGCGCGGCCCGCCTTCCGCCGTCGCGCTTTCCTCCTGACCCCGCCGGATCCTTCCGGCGCGGACCCCGAAAACCTACGCACCCCGGCCGTTCCGGCGTGCGCCAGAAAGGCAACCCATGAACACCCCATTCCTTCGCCGTGCCCTGAAAACTTCCGCCGCAACCGGAGGTGCTGCCATGCTCCTGCTGGCGGCCGCGGGCGGTGCCGCCGCACATGTCGGCGTAACGCCGGACAAGACCTCGGCCAACTCCTACGCCCTGCTCACCTTCGCGGTCCCCCACGGCTGCGACGGATCGGGTACCACCAAGGTGGCCATCACGCTCCCTGCGGAGCTGAACGATGCCCAGCCCACCGTCAACCCCAACTGGACGGCGGAGAAGGTGACCGAGCAGCTCGCCGAGCCCCGGAAGCTCGCCGACGGCTCCTCAATCACCAAGCGGACCAGCCAGGTGGTCTACACAGCCAAAACACCCCTGGAGCACCAGCTCCGGGACACCCTGGTCCTCTCCGTCAAACTCCCCGATGCGGCGGGAACAACGCTGTATTTCCCCACCCTCCAGACCTGCGAGGCAGGGCAGACCGACTGGTCCGAGATCGCGAAGGACGGCCAGGACCCGCACTCCCTGAAGGCTCCCGCGCCGTCGGTCACCATCACCGGGGCGGCCGGCGCCGGCGGCCCCGGGACGGAGCACGCCGCAGCAGTCGCCGACGGCGGCGCAGCGGCACGTGCAGATGGCGGTGCCGACGCGCGCAGCTGGGCGGGCCTGGCGGCGGGGGTCGGCGGGCTGGTGCTGGGCGGCGCGGCGTTCGTCCGGAGCGCTGCACGGCGCAAGTAGTCCGCCTTGATGCCCGGATCATCACGATCCGGGCATCAAAATGCCGTACGGCCTCGTGGCGTCGTTGACGCGGGCTCCTGCTGCGGCGAAGGTGGTGCCATGAGGTCTCAGCGAATTTTCCAGGGGTTGGTCATTTCCACGGCTGCCGCGTCGGCGGCATTGATGCTCAGTGCCTGCAGTCCGGGCCAGTCGCAGGCACAGACGACTCCGCCGGCAGGCACCAGCTCAGCCAGCCCGGACGCAACGTCCGCCGCTCCCACTACGTCGGCACCGCCGTCGTCCGCCGGCACGCCCACCGGCTCAGAGACCGCGGCGCCGGGGGCACCTGCCCGCTGCAAGGCGGCAGGGCTTACGGCTGCTACCGATGCGTCGGGGGGCGGGGCGGCCGGCAGTGTCTACATGAAGCTCAACCTCACCAACACCGGCGCAGAACCGTGCATCCTCCAGGGCTTTGCCGGCGTCTCCCTGGCAGCGGATGGCGCCGGCGCCCCCATCGGCGCGCCCGCCACCCGCGATGAAACCTCCGCACCGGCCGACGTTGTCCTGGCCCCCGGCCAGACCGGCTCCGCCGTGCTGCGCTACACCCAGGCCGGAAACTACCCGGACTGCGCCATGGTGGACGCCGCCGGCTACCGGATCTACCCGCCCGAGGACACCGAATCCCTGTTCCTGGCCCAGCCCACGCGCGCCTGCAGCAACGCCGAAATCACGCTGCTGACCATCGGTCCGTTCCAGCCGGCCTGACCTCCCGGATACAGTCCACGGAAAACCGCAGGCGGTCCAGCTGGTGCCGGGCCGCCTGCAGTTGTCTGTGCTGTGTTGCTGACGTGCTTGGTGCTTACCTGGTGGCAGTGGTGGGGCGTCCCGCGCGGGCGGTGCCCCGTGACAGGGCGACTCCCAGGCCAACCATTGCCACGCCAAGGACGAAGTGCAGCCAGTCGTCCGCGGTGTTCACCGGGACAAAGTTCGCCGCGGTGTCCTTGCCGATCAGCAGGCCGTAGATCCAGAGGACCAGGTAGATGGCACCGCCTCCCACCAGGTAATTCCTGGACTGCACGGCGCTGCGGGCCATCGCGATGCCGGCCGCGCCGAAGAGCAGGTGGACGATGTTGTGCAGCACCGACACCTGGAAAATGCCCAGCAGCAGCGCTTCCGAACCATGTCCGGCGAAACCCAGGGCCTGGTAGTTGGTGGTGATGCCTGGAATGAATCCCAGGAGGCCCACCAAGAGGAAGACTGCACCCACTGCAAGGGTTACCTTTTGAATGTTGGTCCGGTCCACCGCGCGACCGTCGGAACTCATGCTTGTCATGATCTCTCCTGTTTGCCGTTATGTTCACACCGTGGCTGCCGGGCTGCCACCTGACCATAGACTTAAACCCCGACATCGTAAGTATACTTAGTAAACAGATTGCGGACAGGTGGGGATTCATAACAGACCCATCACAAATGGCCCCCAGGGCCTGGAGCAAAAGGCGGGCTGAGCAGGAATGACGTCGATTTGGTTGGATCGGGCGGACACCTTCACCACGGACCCGTTCGAGCCCGGAAGCAGCTATGACACCGTGGTGGCAGGAGCCGGACTCACCGGCCTCGTCACGGCACTCCTGCTGGCCCGCTCGGGGCAGAAAGTGCTTGTCCTGGAGGCCAGGTACCCCGGTGCCGTCACCACAGGAAACACCACCGCCAAGGTGTCCCTGCTCCAGGGGACGTTCCTGTCGCAGCTCGCCCGCCAGTACTCGCAGAAGCAGGTGCAGGCATATGTGGACGGCAACCGCGAAGGCCAGGCCTGGCTCCTGCGCTACCTCGATGAGAACGGAGTGCCGTACCAGCGGAGGGACGCCTACACCTACGCCGCGTCCCCCCAGGGCACGGAAAAGCTCCGCGAAGAGGTCAGTGCCGGCACCACCGCCGGGCTGGACATGGAATACGTGCGCGACGCCGGGCTGCCGTTTGCCGTGCACGGCGCCGTGCGCCTGGCGGACCAGGCACAGATCAACCCGGTGGAGGTGCTGGACGTCCTGGTGTCCGACCTTCGCAGCCGGGGAGGATTGATCGTGGGCGGCGTGCGGCTCCGGGACGTCACGGGCGCCGGACCCGCCACGGTCCACACAGCCCAGGGCAACATCACCGCCAACCAGGTGGTGCTGGCCACCGGCATCCCGGTGCTGGACCGCGGCCTGTACTTCGCCAAGCTCACACCCAGCCGCTCCTACGCGGCGGCCCTGCAGCTGCAGGAGGACCAGGCGCCTCCACCGGGAATGTACCTCTCGGTGGAACAACCCACCCATTCGCTGCGGGACTACGAGGCGGACGGCCGGCGGCTGCTGCTGGTGGGCGGGCACGGACACCACGTGGGCAGGGCGAGGTCCGAGAAACACAACCTGGACAGCCTCCTCGCCTGGGCCGTGCAGCACTACCCCGGCGCGGTTGCCACCCATACCTGGTCCGCGCAGGATTACCTGCCAACCAACCTCATGCCCTTCTTCGGCAAGTTCCCCCGCGGCAAAGGCCATATCTACTTCGGCACCGGCTACAACAAGTGGGGCATGACCAACGCGGTCGCGGCCGCCGTCGGAATTTCCGCTGACATCCTGGGTGGAAACGTGCCATGGGCGAACACCATCCACCGCCGCGTCACCGCACCCTCCGGCGCCCTGTCCGCCGTCGCCCTTAACGCGGGAGTGGCAGCCAAGCTGGCCTCCGGCTGGGGACAGGTGGCTGCCCAGGGCCTGCGGAGGGACAAGAAGGACCAGGCGGCTAAGCCCGCGCCGGTAATTCCTGCCGAAGGCGAGGGCAAGGTTTACCGCGAAGGACCCAAACCGGTGGCCGTGTCCACCGTTGCCGGCACCACGTGCAGGCTGTCCGCCGTCTGCACCCACCTCGGCGGGATCCTGCACTGGAATGACAGCGAGCTGACGTGGGACTGCCCGCTGCACGGCTCCCGTTTCAGCAGCGACGGAAAGCTCCTGGAAGGGCCCGCCACCAGAGACCTTCCGGCCGCAGGAAAGGCTTGAGCCAGGCATCGGGGAGGCCTGCGGTAAGGCCGGAGCACGGCCGGCACCAGTGTCGGTGGCTTGGGGCATGATGGAGGCATGATCCAGGAACAGGGCCCCCAAACTGGAAACACCAATGGTGGGACTGCCGGCGGGAATGCCGGTGGGAATGCCGGCGGCGCCGCCATGGCACAGTTCAGCCGGCCCACCAGGGACTGGTTCCTCGGCGCCTTCCCAGGGCCGACGCCCGCACAGGAGGGCGCGTGGCGGGCGATTTCCTCAGGTTCGCACGCCCTGGTGGTGGCTCCTACCGGTTCGGGTAAGACCCTTGCCGCTTTCCTGTGGGCGCTGGACCGGCTGCTCATCGCCTCCACCGAAGAAACGGAGGCTGCCGAGCGCCATGCCGCCGCGTCCGGCGCTGCCGCTGCCACGGGCGAACAGGCCCCCGCCAAAGGCAGGCGGATACGGGCCCCCAAGCGCAAGACCCGAGTCCTCTACATCTCGCCGCTGAAAGCCCTTGGCGTGGACGTCGAACGGAACCTCCGCTCGCCGCTGATCGGCATCACCCAGACCGCCAAGCGGCTCGGCCTGCCGGCACCACTGACTACAGTGGGCGTGCGCTCGGGGGATACTACTGCCGCGGACCGCCGGACACTGCTGACCAGCCCGCCGGACATCCTCATCACCACCCCGGAATCGCTGTTCCTGATGCTGACCTCCAGGGCACGGGAAACCCTGGCCGAAGTGGACACCGTCATCATCGATGAAGTCCACGCGGTGGCCGGGACTAAACGCGGCGCCCACCTGGCCGTCTCGCTCGAACGGCTGGATGCCTTGCTGCCCAAGCCGGCGCAGCGCATCGGCCTGTCCGCCACGGTGGAACCCAAGGAGCTCGTGGCGCAGTTCCTCGCAGGTTCGGCACCGGTGGAAATCGTGGCCCCGCCCGCCAAGAAGAACTGGGACCTCACAGTCTCGGTTCCCGTGGAGGACATGTCCGACCTCCAGGGCGCTGCCGGCGCCTTTGACTCGGGCCCGGCCTCCGGACTGCAGCCGCAGGCATCCATCTGGCCGCATGTGGAAGAGAAGATCGTGGACCTGGTGCTCGCCAACCAGTCCACGATCGTCTTTGCCAACTCCCGCCGGCTGTCCGAGCGGCTCACGGCACGGCTCAACGAGATTTACGCTGAGCGGCAGCTGGTGGCCGTGGGCGGCGGCTGGGATGATCCGGTCCCCCCACCGGCGGCGTCAAGGATTCCCGCCTCCACGGCCACGCCCGCGCACATGATGGCGCAGGCGGGAAGCTCGGCGGGCGCGGATCCGGTGCTGGCGCGCGCGCACCACGGCTCGGTTTCCAAGGACCAGCGTGCGCTCATTGAGGACGACCTGAAGTCCGGGCGGCTGCGGTGCGTGGTGGCCACCTCGTCCCTGGAACTGGGCATCGACATGGGTGCCGTGGACCTGGTGGTGCAGGTGGAATCGCCGCCGTCCGTTGCCAGCGGCCTGCAGCGGGTGGGCCGCGCCGGCCACCAGGTGGGCGAAGTCTCCCAGGGTGTCCTCTTCCCAAAGCACCGTGCCGACCTCGTCCACACAGCCATCACCGTGGAGCGGATGCTGGCCGGCAAGATCGAGCGCCTCAGCATCCCCGCCAATCCCCTGGACATCCTGGCCCAGCAGACCGTCGCTGCCGCCGCCCTCGGCAGCATCGATGTTGAGGAATGGTTCGCCACCGTGCGGCGCTCCGCCCCTTTCGCGTCCCTCCCCCGCTCCGCCTTCGAAGCCACCCTTGACCTGCTGGCCGGCCGCTACCCGTCGGACGAGTTCGCCGAGCTTCGTCCCAGGATCATCTGGGACCGCAACGCGGGCACCATCGAGGGCAGGCCGGGGGCTCAGCGCCTGGCCGTGACCTCCGGCGGAACCATCCCGGACCGTGGCCTCTTCGGCGTGTACATCATCGGCACCGAGGTGGAAGGTGCCGCATCCCCTTCTGCTGACGGCAAGCCGGCGCCCGCGCCAAAGGGAGGACGGCGCGTCGGCGAGCTGGACGAGGAAATGGTGTACGAGTCCCGGGTGGGGGACGTCTTTGCCCTGGGCGCGACGAGCTGGAAAATCGAGGACATCACGCACGACCGCGTGCTTGTCTCCCCGGCCTTTGGCCAGCCGGGCAAGCTTCCCTTCTGGAAGGGCGATTCCCTGGGCCGGCCCGTGGACCTGGGGCGCGCCCTCGGCGCGTTCGTCCGCGAACTGTCAGCGTCCGACGTCGGCCCTGCCACCGAGCGCTGCGAGGCAAGCGGCCTGGATGCCTTCGCGGCAAACAACCTGATCCAGTACCTCAAAGAGCAGAAACTGGCCACCGAAGTTGTACCGAACGACACCACGCTGGTGGTGGAGCGGTTCCACGACGAGCTGGGCGACTGGCGGGTGATCCTGCACAGCCCCTTCGGCATGCCCGTGCACGCGCCCTGGGCCCTCGCCGTCGGGCAGCGGCTCCACCAGCGCTATGGGATGGACGGCTCCGCCATGGCCGCCGACGACGGGATCGTGCTTCGGGTGCCCATGATGGAGGATGAGCCGCCGGGAGCGGAGCTCTTCCTGTTCGACCCCGAGGAGCTGGAACAGATCGTCACCGCAGAGGTGGGCGGCAGCGCGCTCTTCGCGTCGCGGTTCCGGGAGTGTGCCGCCCGTGCCCTGTTGCTGCCGCGGCAGACTCCCGGCAAGCGGCAGCCACTGTGGCAGCAGCGGCAGCGCTCCGCGCAGCTGCTCGATGTTGCACGGAAGTACCCGACTTTCCCCATCGTGCTGGAAACCGTCCGTGAATGCCTGCAGGACGTTTACGACCTTCCCGCTTTGAAGGACATCGCGGCGTCGGTGGAGCGGCGCGAGCTGAGGATTGTCCAGACCACCACCTCCCAGCCCTCGCCGTTCGCCAAGTCCCTCCTGTTCGGGTACGTGGCACAGTTCCTCTACGAGGGCGACTCCCCGCTGGCTGAGCGCCGGGCTGCCGCACTCGCCCTGGACTCCACGCTCCTCAACGAGCTGCTGGGGCGGGTGGAACTGCGCGAACTGCTGGATCCCAAGGTCATCGAGGCCACCGAGCGCGAGCTGCAGCGGCTGGCCCAGGACCGGCGGGGGCGGGGAATGGAGGGCGTCGCCGACCTGCTGCGGCTCCTTGGCCCCCTGGCACCGGAGGAGGTAGCCGCCCGGCTGGAACCGGCCACGGCGGCTGAGCCTGCACCGGTGGTTGAGCCTGCCGGCGTGGTTGAGCCTGCCGAAACCGAGCACACCCACACAGAGCCCACCGACACCGAGCCCACCAACACAGAGCCCACCAACACAGAGCCCACCAACACCGGGCACGCCCAACCCGCAGAAGCCGCCGCCCACCTCACCGCCCTGCAGCGGGCCAACCGCGCCATCAAGGTAAACATCGGCGGCGTGGAACGCTTTGCCGCCGTTGAAGACGCCGCGCGGCTCCGCGACGCCATTGGCGTTCCGCTGCCCATGGGCGTCCCGCTCGCCTTCATCGAGCCCGTGGCGGACCCCCTCGGCGACCTTGTTTCGCGCTACGCCCGCACGCATGGACCCTTCACCGCCGCCGAGGCCGCAGCGCGGCTGGGCCTGGGTGTGGCAGTCGTCAGCACGGCCCTGAAGCGCCTGGCCGCGGACGGGCGCGTGGTGGAGGGCGAGTTCCGGCCGCATGCCGCACAGCCGCAAGCCACCCGGGAGGGCAGGGTCGGCGGCGAAGCCGCTCCCGCCGATGGTGTGGAACCTGGTGGTGTGGAACCGGGCCCCCAGCCGGCAGGAGACGGCCCCTCGCCGCACCTGCCCCTCCATGCTGCCGTCAGCGAATGGTGCGACGCCGAGGTCCTGCGGAAGCTCCGCCGTCGTTCGCTGGCGGCCCTCCGCGCGGAAGTGGAACCAGTGGACGCGGCAGCCTACGGGCGCTTCCTCCCCGCATGGCAGCATGTCCGCACGCCGGGCGGCGGCCGCGGCCAGCCCTCGCTGCGCGGCCTGGACGGCATCATCACGGCCGTTGACCAGCTCTCCGGAATTCCTGTTCCGGCATCCGCGTGGGAGCCGCTGATCCTCGCCAGCAGGGTGTCCAACTACCAGCCGGCCATGCTGGACGAGCTCATGGCCGCCGGGGAAATCCTTTGGTCCGGCGCAGGCGCCCTGCCCGGGAATGACGGCTGGATCAGCCTTCACCTCGCCGACTCCGCGGAACTGACCCTGAGCCCCGCAGTCGAGTACGAACCCGGTGATGCCCAGCAGCGGCTGCTGGACCACCTGCGGAACAACGGCGGCGGCTACTTCTTCCGGCAACTGACGGACGTCGCCGGCGGCATGGACTCCGTGCTCAGCGACCAGGAAGTGGTCGCGGCGCTCTGGGACCTGGCCTGGGCAGGCCGGATCACCGGGGACACCTTCGCCCCGGTCCGCGCCCTGATTGCCGGTGGACATACAGCGCATCGGCAGGTGGCACGGGCACCGCGGGCCAGGGCTCCGCGGCTCAGCAGGCTGGGCCGTTCCCACGGAAGCGGGCTCGTGGGCTCGCCGGGACTGGCGGGCGGGCGTTATGGCGCCTTGGCCGGGGCGGCCGCAACTCCCCCGATGGCTGCCGGCCGCTGGTCCGCCCTTCCGCAGCCGGAGCTGGACGCCACCATCCACGCCCGCGCCACTGCCGAACTCCTGCTGGACCGCTACGGGGTGGTCACCAGGGGATCCGTGATGGCGGAACAGATCCTGGGCGGCTTCGGCCTGATGTACAAAGTCCTGGCCAGGCTGGAGGAGGCAGGGCGCTGCCGCCGCGGCTACTTCATTGAGCACCTGGGCGCGGCCCAATTCGCCGTTCCTGCCACTGTTGACCGGCTGCGCTCGTACTCAGAGGACAGCCAGCTCGCCAAGCCCGAGCCGGTTGCCCTTGCCCTGGCCGCCACGGACCCGGCCAACCCGTACGGTGCAGCCCTCCCCTGGCCCGCCCTCCAGGACGACGCCGGCACCGGGCACCGTCCGGGGCGGAAAGCCGGCGCCCTGGTGGTGCTGGTGGATGGGGCGCTGGTCCTGTACGTGGAGAGGGGCGGGAAGACCCTGCTGGCTTTCAGCGGCGATGATGCCGTGCTGGCGGCGGCAGGCGCAGCCCTGGTGGGCGTGGTGACCCGCGGGGCCGTGGACAAACTCATCATGGAGAAGGTCAACGGCCACGGCATCCTGGACACCCCGGTGGCTGCAGCCCTCAGCTCCGCCGGCGCCTACTCCACCCCGAAGGGGCTGAGGATCCGTGCCTGAGGGCGACTCCGTCTGGCGTGCAGCCAACCAGCTGCACCAGGCACTGGCAGGGCAGACACTGCTTGGCTCCGATTTCCGCGTTCCGCGCTTCGCCACGCTGAACCTTGCCGGCTGGACCGTGGCCGAGGTAGTCGCGCGCGGCAAGCACCTGCTGATGCGCGTGGTGGGACCGGACGACAAGAGGCTCACCATCCATTCCCACCTGAAGATGGAAGGGACCTGGCAGGTCTACCCGCCCGGGGGGAAGTGGCGGAAACCAGGCTACACGGCCCGTTGCGTGCTGCGGACCGCGGCTGCGGACGCCGTCGGATTCTCGCTGGGCATCGTGGAAGTGGTGGCCACCGCAAGCGAGGATTCCATCGTGGGATTCCTGGGCCCGGACCTGCTGGGCCCGGACTGGGACCCGGACGAAGCAGAACGGCGGATCCGCTCCGCCCCGGACGTCCCCGTGGGCGTGGCCCTCCTGGACCAGCGGAACCTTGCCGGGATCGGCAACATCTACCGGTGCGAGGCGTGCTTCCTCTCCGGGGTGCACCCCGCCTCGCCGGTGTCCTCGGTGGCGGACCTGCGGACCCTCATGACCGACGCCAAGCAGCTCCTGGAAGTCAACCTGGGCCCCGGCCGCCGGGTCACCATCCTCAACGCCAGGGGCCTGCCGGTGGGCAGGATGGCGGGGCGGCCCGGCTACTGGGTGTACCGCAGGGAACACCAGGCCTGCCTCAAGTGCGGAACACCCATCCGGCGCAGGGTGCTGGGCAAGCTGAACGGCGACGAGGAACGGGACATCTACTTCTGCCCCACATGCCAGCCCCTGTTGGCCTAGGATTCCCCGCCCCCGCCTGCCGCCTCAGTTGGTGCTGGCAAGCGGCTCCGGGGCTGCGCTTCGGGAGTCGCCGCCGCTTCCAGCGTCGGCGTGTGCAGCGGGCACCATGAAGACCGGCAGCAGGAGCTGGACCAGGGGGCCGATGGCAAGGGCGTACACAACAGTCCCCACTCCCACGGAGCCACCAAGGAACCAGCCGACGGCGAGGACAACAACTTCGATCAGCGTGCGGGACACCCGGACAGACCAGCCAGTACGCCTCGCCAGCCCGGTCATCAGTCCGTCCCGTGCGCCGGGACCGAAACGGGCGCCGATGTAGCAGGCCGAAGCGATGCCGTTCAGCAGCACCGCGCCGGCAAGCAGGCCCACCTGTCCGCCCAGGTGGGAGAACGCGGGAATCAGGGCGAGACCGATGTCCGCGAACAAGCCAACCAGGACGGCGTTGCAGAGGGTTCCGAACCCCGGCCACTGCCGCAACGGAATCCACAGCAGCAGCACCAGGAAACTGACGATGATGACCACCACACCGATGCTGAGCCCGGTCCTGCCAGCGACACCCTGGTGAAAGACATCCCACGGGTCCAGGCCCAGCCCGGCGCGGATGAACATGGCGAGGGAGATGCCGTACATGGCAAGGCCGGTAAAGAGCTGAAGAAGTCTGCGGGTCAACATACACACGACCCTGTCAGAAAACTGGCCTTGATTTACATAGCCAGTCTGAAATACTGGCCTGATGTCATCCCTCACCGCCGCCGGCCTTGCCCGTCTCTTGGGCGAGTGGAACGTTGGTGCCGCGGCCGCTTACCGCGAGCTGGCCGACGTCGTACGCCTGCTGGTGCTCGACGGGCGGGTGGCCCTGGACACGGCCCTGCCCAGCGAGCGGGCGCTGTCCGACGTCCTGGGCGTCAGCCGGACCACGGTGACTGCCGCCTACGGCCTGCTCCGTGACCAGGGTTTCCTTACCGGCGGCCAAGGCAGCAGGAGCCGGACACGGATCCCGGCGGTGACCCCGGCAGGCGCCACGGTGTTCACAGGCCCGGCGCGCAAGGACCCGGCGCTCACCGCGCCCGGACTGGCTGCCCCGGAAGGACTGATCGACCTCGCCTATGCCTCCCTTCCCGCAAGCGGAGAGGTGGTGCACCGCGCGTTCGCGGCGGCCCTCACCGAGCTCCCGGCCCTGCTCCCCGGCTTCGGCTACGACGCCATCGGCCTGCTCCCCCTGCGGGAGGCAGTGGCGGCGCGCTACACCGCGGCCGGAGCGCCCACCAGCGCGGACCAGATCCTTGTGACCTCGGGCGCGCAGCATGCCCTCAACATCGTCCTTCGCGCCCTTGCAGGCCGGCAGGAACGGGTGCTGGTGGAGCACCCCAGCTACCCGAACGCCCTCGATGCCATCCGGGCGGCCGGGTGCCGGCCCGTTCCGGTGGCATTCTCCGGGGGCCGGCCGGGGTGGGACATGGACAGCATCCAGGCGGCACTGCAGCAGCAGCGGCCCAAGCTGGCGTACGTGGTTCCGGACTTCCACAATCCAACGGGCCAACTGATGCCGGACCTCCAGCGCCGCCGGCTGGTCCGCGCGGCCGCGGCCGCCGGCACCGTCCTGGTGGTGGATGAGACCCTCCGGGAGCTGAACCTTGACGGCGCCGGGTCCACTCCCGTCGCGGCTTTCAGCCCGGCAGTGGTAACCATCGGCTCGCTCAGCAAATCCCATTGGGGCGGCCTCCGCACAGGCTGGATCCGGGCTACTCCGGACCTGGTCCAGCGCTTTGCGGCAGCGCGGACCTCGCTGGATCTGGGCGGACCCCTGATGGAGCAACTGGCCGCCACCCACCTGGTCAGGGCCTTGGACGAGCCCCTGCCGGCCCGGCTAGCCGCGCTCCGGGACAGCCGGGCCGCGCTCCTGGAACTCCTCGCCGGCCACTTGCCCGAATGGGAGGTGGCGTACCCCGCCGGCGGCCTCTCGGCGTGGTGCAGGCTGCCGGCCCCCATCAGCACTGCGCTGACAGTCATAGCCCCCGACTTTGGAATCCGGCTGGCGGCAGGGCCGCGCTTCGGGCTTGGCGGCGCCTTCGAACGCTACCTCCGGGTGCCCTTTACCCTGCCGCCGGAGAAGCTGGAGACCGCAGTCCTGGCCCTGCGTTCAGCGCAGGACCGGCTGGATGCCGCCCCGCAGCTCCGGCGCACCCTCAGGAATGCCCCGGCCGTGGCCATTGCCTGACCCTCGGCTGTCGCCAGTGGTGCGCGTCCCGGCGGCAGCCCTACGTGTACACCTTCGCCAGGAAGTTGCCCCATGCCCTGGCGGTGGCTTCGGAATCCCCTGCACCGCTGAAATCATGGACGGTCATCCCGACGGGTGCGCCCCACGCGTTGCGGCCGAAGAAGCGGTACATGGCCTCGGATGTCCGCAGGCCAAGGAAGTGCTCATTGGAGAAGTCCACTTCCCCTGAAAGCCTCCCCACGCCGTCGAGCTCCACGTCCAGGCGGGAACCCTGCTCCGCGGACGCCACGCCCAGCGCGCCGCGCACCCGGGCAAAGCCGTCTGGTGACTGGGACGCCGCCGGCGCCTGGATGTCCGTGAATACCACGGGCCGGCCGTCGAAGTACTGCAGGTACTGGCCCAGGGTGTGGAGGTAGAACTCGGTGTGGCGGGAGGCGCCGTCGTACTGTTCGTCCCAGTTGTCCGCAAAGATCCCGCTGTGGACGTAGTGGAGGCGGGCGCCACCGCCGTCAAGCGGTTCCAGGACGTGCTCCAGCTGGTTGAACCAGCCGTCCGGCCCCTCCATCCTGGACACGAGGTGCGTCGGGTACTCCTTGACGGTCTTGACGTCCGGCCACTGGTCCGTGGGGAACATCCACGCGGGCGTTCCAGTGGTCACAGCCTCCCACACGCGCTCCGGCGTGCCCGGAAGCTCGGTGTCGCAGACGATTTCGAAGTTGCGGTTGTCAGTCATTGTCCTGCTCCTTGCCTGAGGGGGTTTCCGTTGTTTCCTTGAGCGGCTTGAGGACGGGATGAAGGGCCACCACGAGGCGGTGCCGCCGCCCGCGGGGAGCGTCGCCGTCGTGGTATTTGTCCACCAGCCGGGTGACTGCCACGCCGAGCTCCTCGGCGAAAGCCGCGCGGTCGGCCGCGGTGCGGAAGGTGACTTCGCCGTCCACCGCGAACGTGGCCAGCTCCTGGCGGGCCGCGGCCGCGCCGGCAATCAGCTTGCCCAGCTCCTGCACCATCCGGCCTGCAAGCGCCAGCAGCCAGAACGCCGAGAAATGGCTGGAAAAGCGGCCCGGATCCGGTGAGATCGAGGCCAGCGCCTGGGGCGAGATCAGGTAGGACGAGGCCGTGGCCTGGACGACGCGCTCGGTCACGTTGCCCTTGCGCCGCTCCTCCACCAGCTCCACCAGCCCGTGCTTCTCCAGGGCCTTCAGATGGTAGTTGACCTTCTGCCTCGGCAGCGCCAGCCTGACCGCGAGCCGGGTGGCCGATGCCGGCTGGACCAGCTCCCGAAGGATCCGGGTACGGATCGGGTCGAGTGACGCCTCGGCCGCCGCCGGGTCCTCAATAACCGCTATCTCCAACATGCTTCCAGTATCGCTACCGACAATTTTTATTGTCAAGAACTTTTTTGTCGTCGGTTTTAGTTCGCCGAACGGGCAGGAACGCGCGCCGGTAGAATGGACCGGTGATGCAATCCCCCCTCCCCGTCCGCGACGGCGTGAACGCCACCCGCCTGCGCCTGCCGGAAGAGGGCCCGTGGGACACCGCAATGGACTACATGATGCACCGCTGGGGGCATATCGATCCGCAGGGCATCGAGGACAGGTTCGACGCCGGCGAGATCGTTGGCGAGGGCGGGGTGCCGCTGGACCGGGCTACTCCCCTCCAGGACCACACCTTCATCTGGTACTACCGCAGCCTGCCGCCGGAGACGCGGATCCCGGTGGACATCAGCATCCTCCACCAGGACGAGCACCTGCTGGTAGTGGACAAGCCGCATTTCCTGCCCACCACCCCGGGCGGCACCTACATCCAGGAGTCCGCGCTGGTGCGCCTGCGCAACCAGCTGGAACTGCCGGACCTGATTCCCATGCACCGGCTTGACCGCATGACCGCCGGGGTACTGCTGTTCTCCACCAATCCGCAGACCCGCGGCAAGTACCAGGTGCTCTTCGAGAAGCGCCAGGTGCAAAAGGAGTACGAGTGCGTGGCCGCCGCCCACCCTGCCCCCGGCCATGCCGCCGTCGAATTTCCCGTGGTGGTGCGCAACCGGATGACCAAGTCCCGCAGCTACCTGCTCGCCGAAGTGGTGGACGGTGAACCCAACGCGGAAACCCGGATCGAGCGGCTGGAAACGTTCGACGCCGGCGCTTCCCCGGGTGCCTCCGGCGCCACGGCCGCGGCATCAGCCGGTCCCCGGCGCCTCGCGCGGTACCGGCTGGAGCCGCATACCGGAAAGACCCACCAGCTGCGGGTGCACATGGCTTCACTCGGCCTGGGCATCATTAACGACGCGTTCTATCCGGAGCTGCTGGACAAGGCACCGGACGACTACAGCCGGCCGCTCCAGCTGCTGGCCCGCGGCATCCGGTTTGTTGACCCCATCGCGGGAGTGCCCGTGGAGTACCGCAGCCGGCTTGAACTCAGCACTGCCGGCCCCGCCCGCAGCTGACCGGCCGCGCCTGGCCGCTGCGTCCTCTGGATGGCGGGTGCCGACGGGACTATCCTGAGGGATACCTGGGCCAAGGCAAGGAAGCACAATGGACGCGCTCATCGAAATACCCGGCGATCGGACAGCCGCCCGTTTTGCCTACGCAGCAGCCGGGCTGGGCGCGGTGGGAGTGGCCACCCTGGGCGCCATGTTTGCCGTGGAAGTCCCCCGCAACGGACCCTATGTCTTCGGCACCATCAATGACGCAACGGGCGCCGTATTCAACCTGGCGGCCATCCCCGTGATCCTCCAGGTCCACCGCCGGCTGCCCCGGACGGGCGCCTCCGAGGGCGGCAAGTGGGTGGTCATTGCTTCCTGCGCGGCCGGATCCGCAAGCTCGTTCCTGCTGGTTTCCAGGCAGCTCGACTTCAAGACCTCCACCGCCATCTCGGTCGCGGCGATGACCGTCCAGGCGGGCTGGTTCCTGCTGGCACACCGGGAGCTCCTGGCCTCCGGCGGGTACCCGCGGAAGCTCGCCAGACTGGGGCAGGCCATTGGAGGTTCGCTGCTGGTGGCGCTGCCCGTGGCCGGCCTCACCGCCGTGGAGCAGCTTCCCCGCTGGATCCGCTACGGGGTTGGCGGTGCCGGCGTCGCGGCGGGAGCAGCCGCCTGGATCGCCTGGCCGTACTGGTACTTCCTGGCCGGCCGGCAGTTGGGCCATGGACTTCGGCAGCGCTGAGAGCTGGGGGACGGCGATCTACTTTTGGATCATCCCCGTGGTTCTCGGTGATGCCATCTTCCCGCCCGTTCCCTCCGAAATGGTGGTGATCACCGCCGGCGCCCTGTCCGCGGACGGACGCGCCAACGTCTTCCTGGTGGTAATACTCTCGGCGGTGGCCTCCTGGATCGGCGACATGGTGGTTTTCCAGCTCTTCCGGCGGCGGCTGAGCCACGTGCTGGACCGGTGGAAGTGGGGCCGGCGGGTCCACCAGGGCATCCACGAAGCCATCGCCAAAGCCGGCCGTTCGTCCACCTACGGGACCATCATCGGTGCCAGGTTTATCCCGGGCGGCCGGCTGGCCACCTCGGCCGCTGCCGGCATAGCCAACGTCTCCGCGCCGGGATTCAGCCTGTGCGCGGGCATCGGGGCAGTGCTGTGGGCATGCTGGCTGGTGGGCCTGGGCTACTTCACGGGCTCGGCAACCAAGCTGCCGTTTTGGGCCAGCTCGCTGATTGGAGTGGCGCTCGGCCTGGTGGTGGGCGCCGCCGTCGGCGTGATCGTGACCCGGCGGCGCGGCAGCCGGTCACCAGTGGAGGAACCGGGCCCTCTGGGCTGAGCGCTGGACGACACCGGGCCCAGTGGCAGCGGGTCCTACACGGGAGCCCAGCGGCCGCGGTTGCGGCGCAGCACCGTGAGCGAACCGGTGAGGGCAACGCGTTCGACGGCGTCCCGCATCATGGCTGCCGATTCCCGCGCCTGCCGGTTCTCACCGCTGTACTCGGTGGCCTCCACGAGGAACCGCAGGTTCAGCTGCGGCACCCCGCCGGCAATCTGCAGCTGGTTCGACTCCACATGGTGGCGGGTTCCCAGCGCTTCCACCGCAGCGTCCATCACGGCTTCAGGCGGGTTACCCGGCCGAAGTCCGGTGATCTTCAGCCGGGTCTGGAAGGAGGGCATGCCTTCAACCCTAATCAATAGCCTGCGAAAAGCCCGTCCGGCAGTGGATCCAAATCACCCATGGCGGTCTCCGGTACGGCGGGGCTACACTATCCCCGCGGTCTCATCTTCAGTATCAACAACGAGAAAAGAAGACGGAACATGAGACGGAATATCCTTCGCGCTTTTGCCACGACATTTGCGGTCCTCCTGGCCTTGGTTTTGGGCATCAGTGCCGCTTCAGCTGGCTCGGGCCAGAGCGACCTGGCGGCGGTTCGCCAGGCCACGGTCCAGTACCGCAACGTTGACGCAGCCGTAATGGCCGGGTACGAGGCAGTGGGTGAATGTGTTCCAGGCATGGGCTTCCACTACGTCAACTTCAGCCAGTTCGGCCAGATGGACCCGCTGACCCCGGATGCACTGACGTACGCAGCCAACAGCGCGGGCCAACTCAGGCTGGTGGCCGCAGAATGGTTCAAGGTGGACGAGGACCAGGACCTGGGAACCGACAGCGACCGGCCCTCCATGTTTGGCAAGGACTTTGACGGCCCCATGCTGGGCCACGCCCCTGGCATGCCGATCCACTACGACCTCCACGCCTACCTCTGGCAGGGTAACCCGGACGGTGTGCTGGCAACCTTCAACCCGAACGTTCGCTGCCCGTAGCCCCGGCAGCAGCGGCCCGGGTGCGCTATCACTTTTGGTTGCCCCCACGCCGGGAAGCAGTCAAAGTGATAGCGCTACGCCAGAAGGGCCTAGCCCGTATTGCGGAGGCCGGCTGCCACGCCGTTGACGGTGATCAGCATGGCGCGCTGGAGGCGTTCGTCAATTTCGGCGCCGCTGATGCCATCTGCGGCTTCAGCCGCTTCAGCCCGGACGCGGCGCAGGAGCTCCACCTGCAGGTAGCTGATGGGATCCAGGTACTGGTCCCGGATCTCGAGTGAACGCTTGAGCGTGGGCTGGGCATCCAGGAGCAGGTTCTCGCCGGTCAGCTTCTGCACCTCGGATACTGTCAGCTCATACTCCTCCCGGATGGACCGGAAGATGTGATGCAGTTCCTCGGGGACGAGGGTGGAGACGTAGTAGCCGGCGATGTCCAGGTCCGTCTTGGCGAGGGTCATCTCCACGTTGGAGAGCACGGACCGGAAGAAATGCCAGTTCTCCCACATTTCCACGAGCTGCGCCGCGTTGCCGGCCTCGCGGGCCGCCTTGAGGCCGGAGCCCACGCCGAACCAGCCGGGGACGATCTGGCGGGACTGCGTCCAGCCGAACACCCAAGGGATGGCACGCAGCCCGCCGAGGCCCGCTCCGGAATCCGGCCGCTTGGACGGGCGGGAGCCAATGTTCAGCGAGCCCAGTTGCTCCACCGGGGTGGAGGCCATGAAGTAGGCCGGAAGGTCGGGGTTGTCGATCAGGTTCCGGTAGCGGTCGAAAGCGGCGTCGGAGATGGTCTCCATGACGTGCCCGTAGCGTTCCCGCTGGTCGGCGGAGGTGCGCGGGTCCTTGTGCAGGGCCGAGCCCTGCAGCACGGCGGCCAGGGACAGCTCAAGGTTTTCGCGGGCGAGCTCGGGCAGGGAGTATTTGTCCGAGATGACCTCGCCCTGTTCCGTGAACTTGATCTCGCCTTCGAGCACGCCGTTGGGCTGCGCCAGGATGGCATCGTACGTGGGTCCGCCGCCGCGGCCCACCGACCCGCCGCGGCCATGGAACAGGCGCACGCGCACGCCGTGCTTGGCGGCGACGTCCCGCAGCTTCCGCTGGGTCTTGTGGATTTCCCACTGGCTGGTCATCACGCCGGATTCCTTGTTGGAGTCCGAGTAGCCAAGCATGACTTCCTGGACGTCCCCGCGCAGGCGCACCAGTTCGCGGTAGGAGGGATCGGACAGCAGCTGGTCAACGATCTCCGCGGAGGCCCGCAGCTCCTCAACGGTCTCCAGCAGGGGCGCGAACCCGAGCCTGGCGTAGGGCTTCTCGCCAAAGAGGTTCACCAGGCCGGCCTCACGGGCCAGGACGGCCGCGGCCAGGACGTCGTCGGCGCCACGGGTCATGGAGATGATGTAGGTCTCGATGACGTCCGGGCCGTACGTGCGCAGGGCGCGGCGGATCTCACGGAAGACGTCGTACGTGCCGTCAGCGGCGCCGTCGAGCTTGATCGGGTGCCCGGACAGCGGCCGGCGCGAGGCGAGCTCGGAACCCAGCACCTCAAAGCGTTCCTCGCGGCTGAGTTCCGCATAGCGCAGGCCGGGCCCGCCCAGGCGGTCCATCAGCTGGCCAACGGCGTCATGGTGGTGGTCGGCGTGCTCGCGGATGTCCAGGGTTGCCAGGTGGAGTCCGAACGAGGCGATGGCGCGGCGCACCCGGGCCAGTGCGCCGTCGGCAGCCAACGACGCCGAGTGGTTGCGGAGGGAGAGCTCCACCAGTTCCAGGTCCGCCAGGAGCTCGCCGGTGCCGCTGTAGTCGCGGCCGTGTTCGTGGTGCGAGCCCGCCGCCACCCGCTTGCCGGTGTTGATCAGCTTGGCCTTGATGCAGGTCAGCTTCAGCCGGTAGGGCTCCTGGGCGTTGAGCTCCAGCACCCGCTTATCCAGGCCGGGCAGTTTCTGCAGGTCGGCCTCGATGGATTCCAGCAACTCCGCGTCCGCCCCCGCGAGCGCGGTGGAGTTGGAAAGGATGGAGATCAGTTCGTCGATCATGCCAATGCTGATCCGGACCGCATGCTGGTTCTGGATCTGCAGGATCTCCCGGGTGACCGCGGCGGTGACGTTGGGGTTGCCGTCCCGGTCGCCGCCGATCCATGAGCCGAAGCGGATGGGGGCGTCCTGGGATGCAAGGGTTACGCCGTGCTCGCCCAGCAGGTCGGAGAATTCGCTCAGCATCTCCGGCATTGCGTCGGTGAGGATGCTGCCCAGGTAATAGATGGCGTTGCGGGCCTCGTCCACCGGCGTGGGCCGAACCTGGCGGAGCTCGTCCGTCTGCCACATCTGGTCGATGATTTCGGCCAGCTGGCGGTCCTGGCGCCGGCGTGCAGTGGTGCCCTCTGCGGTGGGCCGGGCCAGCACGTCGGAGAGCTTGCGGATCTTGTCCAGCACGGACCGGCGCGAGGCTTCGGTGGGGTGGGCGGTGAAGATGGGGCGGACGTCCAGCCCGTTGACCACTTCCTGCAGCACCGCCGGTCCGGCCTGGTCAGCGATGTCGGCAACCGTCTTGGCCAGCCAGCCGTCCTTTTCAGCGCGCGTGCGCAGCCCCCGCACCCGGTGGACCTGTTCGGCGGCGTTGGCGAGGTGGAAGTAGAAAGCGAAGGCCCGGACCAGGTCGGTGGCCTGCCCGATGGGCAGGGAGCCCAGGAGCTCGCGGACCTGGGCCACGACGTCGTGCGCGCTCCAGGGACCGGTGGCGTCCGCACCGCCGCGGGCCGCTTCCTTGGACTCCTTGGTGAGGAGGCGCACCTGCTCCACCAGGTCAAGGAGCTCAGGTCCGTGCTGGCGGACCAGCGATTCTCCCAGCAGGGTGGAGACGCGACGGACGTCTGCCCTCAGTTCGGAGGCAAGATCGGTTTCGGGATTCGTTGCAGTGTGAGCCATGGAAACTATCTTTCGAGGGTTCGGACTTGGCTCGTACACTGCGCTGGATACTGTGAGCCACGTAACTAGCTAAAGATGCTACCCGCACTTCGGCGGCATAGGTGAATCCGTCTCAGATAATGTCGTGCGCTTGGTAACCTACGTGCCGCTTGACGAGTTCGAGCTCCTTCCGGAGTTGCTCAACTTCAGACTTATAGCCTGTGAATTCTGCCTTGAGCCGCTTGGCGGCCCTGGCGGTGACTACCATGGCCACCAGCGCCAGGGGCACCGACAGCGCGAGCGCCCAGCCCGCGGCAACAAAGAAATCCAGCGCCACCGGCAACGCGGACCGGAAGTCCACGAACTCGTTGATGCCGTCGGTAACGCCGCCCAGCATCCCTTCCAGCGGTTCCAGGAACTGCCCCACCATCGGTGCGTCAGTGAGCGGAGGCGGGCTCAGTTTTGACTGCTGGTCACCGCCCCAGCGGCCGTCGCCCAGGTGGTTCAGGACGTAGATCCCCGCGCCGGCACTGGCTGCCATGAACACCACCAGGGCTGCCAGACCCGCCAGGTCGGGCCGCCGCGGCCGCCACAGGAGGATTGCCACGCCGACTGTTACTGCCGTGATCCAGGTCAGGGCCTTGAGCCATTCGGTGCTTACTCCAGCAAGTATGTCCACGCCACCTATTCAACAGGGCGGCCCGCATCAAAGTGGAATGAACGCCGGCGCGGTGCGGTTGTAGGGTATGGCAATCCGACCGTGTGAAAGGAACCATGGGCACCCTCCCCGCAGCCAAGGTGGAGCGCTGGCAGCGCTTCCGCGACAACCGCAACAAAGCCCTCGCCGCCCGCCACGGCTGGCTGACCCTCACCTCGTTCCAGTGGCTTGAGAACTCCCCCGCCGCCGTCGAACTTGCTCCCGGGCTCTGGTCGACGGACGGTACGACGGCGGAACTCACCGCGGTGCCCGCCGACGGCCTGTCCCTGGTGGAGTCAGGGGAACCGGTGTCCGGGACGATTTCCGCGGCCCTCGCCGATGAGGAGTCGCTGATGTGGGTGCAGTTCGGCGGACCTGGCGGGGACCAGGTGGTGGTGGAACTGGCCATGCGGGCGGGGCGCTATGCCATCCGCACCCGGGACTCGGCCTCCCCCGTGCTCACCGGATTCGCCGGAGTGCCTACCTTCGACTACAACCCGGAGTGGGAGGTGGCGGGCAGGTTCGAACCCTATCCCCGGCCCGTGGACGTGCCGATCGCCACGGCCAACCCCCTGGTGGACGGCATCCACCGCACCGTGGGTGAAGTGGTGTTCCGCGTCCCCGGCAGCGCCCACGAGTGCCGGCTGAAGGCGGAGGAGGAAAAACTCGGGGCGCTGACCGTCACTTTCCATGACGAAACCAACGGCGCCGCCCCGCCGGGACAAACAGCTGACTGGCGCAAGCTGTCCTTGCCGCGGCCCCGAACGGATTCATCCGGAAATGCGACCGTGGTGCTGGATTTCAACCGCGCCATCAACTATCCCAGCGCCTTCACCCCGTACGGCACGTGCCCCATGCCGGTGCGGAACAATTCGCTGGACGTGCGCGTGGAGGCCGGCGAGAAGCTTCCGTACACCCGCGAGGATTAGGCGATGGCCGAAACCCCGGTGATGGCGCGGCCCGCAATCAGGGTGTTGACCTCGAAGGACCCTTCGTAGGTGTAAATGGCCTCGGCGTCGGAGAAGATCTTGGCCATGCGGTAATCGGTCACAATGCCGTTGCCGCCCAGGATAGACCTGCCCATTGCCACAGTTTCCCTCATCCGCGCGCTCAGGTATGACTTCGCGAGCGCCACCTGCGGCATGTCCGCGGCGCCGTCATCCTGCAGCCGCGCGAGGGCGGCCATCATGCCCATGCTCGCCACGGCGTTGCCCAGCATCGTCACGAGCTGCTGCTGGATCAGCTGGAACTGTGCCAGCGGGCGGCCGAACTGCCTGCGCTCCAGGGCGTACTGCCGGGCGACGTCGAAGGCGGCCAGCTGCTGGCCCACGGCCTGCCAGGCGACCATGATCCGCGAGCCCCGCAGCAGCTCCTTGGTGTCCTCGAAGCTGCTGACGGACGCGAACCGGTCCGCCTCGGCCACGCGGACGTCCGCCAGGAGGATGTCCGCGTTCTGCACCGTCCGCAGGGCAATCTTGTTCTCGATCCGGGTCCGCGTGACGCCCGGCAACGTGGCGTCCACTATGAACCCGCGGACCGACCCGTCCGCCTCATCCAGCGCCCACACCAGCATGTAGTCGCAGAACGTCCCGTTGCCGATCCACCGCTTGGCGCCGTTCAGCACCCAGGCATCACCGTCGTCGTCCGCCTCGCCTGTCACAGAGGAGATGCGCCTGGCCCGCGTCTCCATGCCGCCCGCCACGTCCGAGCCGTGGTTGGGCTCAGTCAGGGCGAAGGCACCCGTGATTCGCAATTCCGAGGCGTCCGCCAGCAGCCGCTGCTTCTGGTCCGCGGACCCGAAGTCGTACAGGGCCTGGACAAACAGATCGTGGTGGACCAGGAAGAAAGTGGCAATCGAGGTGTCCACGCGCGTCATCTCGGCGATGACCAGGCCGGCGAACAGGTTGCTGTAGCCGCGCTGGGCGGGCGTGCTGAGTTCAAGGGCAGCCAGTTTGGGCAGGATGTGCGCGGGGAACTCGGCCTTGTTCCACCAGTCCCCTGCGTACGGCGCAATCTCGGCGGCCAGGAAATCCCGCAGTTCGGCGAGCTTGTCCCGTTCCTTTTGGCCCAGGAGGGATTCAAAGGCGAAGAAGTCCGCTGAGGGCAGCTCGGGCTGTGTTTCCATGCTCACTTCGGGCCCATCCGGATGGCGCCGTCCAGGCGGATGGTTTCCCCGTTCAGCATGGCGTTGTCCACGATGTGCGCCACCAGGTTCGCGTACTCGCCGGGCCTGCCCAGCCGTGACGGATGCGGCACCTGCGCGCCCAGGGAGTCTTGCGCCTCCTGCGGCAGGCCGGCCATCATGGGCGTCTCAAAAATGCCTGGCGCGATGGTGACCACCCGGACCAGCGAGCGGGCCAGTTCCCGGGCGATTGGCAGCGTCATGGCCGCCACCGCGCCCTTGGAGGCCGCATACGCCGGCTGGCCGATCTGGCCTTCGAAGGCCGCGACCGAGGCGGTGTTGATGATCACGCCGCGCTCGGGCCCGCCCAGCACCGTGGTGGCCGGCTCGGTGGCTGCCATCGCTGCCGCTGCGAGGCGCAGCACGTTGAAGGTGCCGATGAGGTTCACCTGGATGACCCGGTTGAAGGCCTCGAGCGGAAGCACGCCGTCCCGGCCCAGGACCTTTCCGGGGGTGGCGATCCCGGCGCAGTTCACCACGATCCGCAGCGGGCCAAGGCTGCCCGCGGCGGCGACGGCGGCCTGGACCTCGGACTCGCTGGTCACGTCCGCGGGTGAAAAGACGGCGGACCTGCCTGGAGCGCCGGCCGCGTTCAGTTCTTCTGCGAGGGCAGCCCCTGCCGACGACGGGAGGTCAACCAGCACCACGGAAGCGCCGTCGTCGAACAGGCGCCGGGCTGTTGCCGCCCCCAGGCCGGAGGCACCCCCGGCCACCAGCGCCACAGTGCCGTTGACGTCCATACATCCTCCTTGATGCGCGTCCCCCATGGCAGGCCGGCCGCGGAGGTTAGTTAGTGAATGTTAACTGAAATACGCGAGGCCTGCATCACCGGGGCCCTTCCTGGCCGGCTGGAGGAAGCGGGCTAGGGTGGGATCCATGACGCGTCCGGAGCCCGCCCCTGACCGCCAGGATCTTTCCCACTGGCACGGCAGGGCAAATGAAGCTGCACGATCGGTGACCACGCTCTTCGGCAGGAGGCTCCTGTTCCTGCCGGGCACCCATCTCGGCGCCGTGCAGTGGCCCCCACCTTCCTGGCGCAGGGATCCGAAGGGCGCACTCCCGGGCCCCTGGCATTACTGGTGGCAGGCCCATTACGTTGACTGCCTGGTTGATGCAGGGCGGCGGGAACTCGGCTACGGCGCCACCCCGGCCGCGCGGTTCAACGGCCCGGAACACCCCAGCGCCGGGCGGCTCGCCTCGCGCCTGGTCACCGGCATCCGGCTGCGGAACGCCTTCACCTTCGTCAACAGCTATTACGACGACATGGCCTGGCTGGCGCTTGCCACCCACCGGCTCGACAAGCTGGCCGAGGAGACCCGCAGGCCGGGGCGCGGGCGCAACGCGCGCGTCCGGAAGTCCCTCACCCTCCAGTTCGAGGCCGCGTGCACCGCCGACCTGGGCGGCGGCGCTTTCTGGAGCAAGGCGCGGGATTTCAAGAACACCCCGGCCACGGCGCCGGTCGCCCTCTACTTCGCCCGGACGGGCAGCCCCGGGAAGGCACAGGCACTGCTCGACTGGCTGGGGGCCACCCTCTTCGACCCGGACCAGGGCCTGTACCTTGACGGGGCGCGGCTGAATGCGGCCGGCGAAGTGGTGCTTGAACGGGCGGTCTACACCTACAACCAGGGCCCCGTCCTGGGCGCCCTCCTGGAACAGGGCGGGGAGGCGAACCTTGCCCGGGCAGCAGTCGTGGTGGAGGCGGTGGACCAGCTGCTGACGGTACCGGCCCCAACCGCCGGCGAGGGCCGCGTCCTGCGGTGCGAAGGAACGGGCGACGGCGGCCTGTTCACCGGGATCCTCTGCCGCTACCTGGCGCTGGCGGCCGCCGATGCCCGGCTGTCCCCGCAGACCCGCAGCACCGCGGCCACGCTGGTGGCCGATACTGCGGGCGCCTTCTGGGCCGGTCGGCGCCCCGCGGAAGCCGGCCAGGCCGCCGGAAGGAACGGCGCAAGCATCTTCTCCGTACATGCCGCCAAGCCGGCACGGGAAACCTGCCCCGCGGGGACCGCCGTCGAACTTTCCACCCAGCTGCAGGCATGGATGGCTTTGGAGGCCGCAGCAACCCTCCCGGACAGCGCGGGCAATTAGGGCACGCAACAGTTCCGTAATTGTTGTGATCCTGCTCACATAAGGTCATTGTGGTTTGGTGGCTTAGGTATGGCTAACCTACGCTTTTTCACGTAGGCCTCCCGAATCCCCCGGCCCATGAGGACTCCGGTCCCGTTGACTTTTTCCCAGAAAGCAGCCCCTCAATGAAGATCCGCAACAGCGCCTTGGCCGGCATCGCCCTCGCCGCCGCCGCAGCCCTCGGACTGACCGCCTGCGGCGGCGGTTCCACTCCGGCAGCCACCGGCTCGTCCGCCGCCGGCGGGGACTCGGGCGGAATCACCGTCTACAACGCGCAGCACGAAAGCCTGACCAAGGAATGGATCGACGCTTTCACGGCGGAGACCGGCATCAAGGTCACCATGCGCCAGGGATCGGACACCGAACTGTCCAACCAGATCATCCAGGAAGGCGACGCCTCCCCGGCCGACGTTTTCCTGACGGAGAACTCCCCCGCCATGACCCAGGTTGAGAACGCCGGCCTGTTCGCGGACGTGGACGCGGCAACCGCTGCGCAGGTGCCGGCAGAGTTCCGTCCTTCCACCGGCAAGTGGACCGGCATTGCTGCCCGCTCCACCGTCCTGGTGTACGACAAGAACAAGCTCACGGAAGACAAGCTGCCCAAGTCCATGCTGGACCTGGCGAAGCCGGAGTGGAAGGGTAAATGGGCTGCTTCCCCGTCCGGCGCCGACTTCCAGGCCATCGTTTCCGCGCTGCTGGAACTCAAGGGAGAGGCCGCCACCGAGGAGTGGCTCAAGGGCATGAAGGAAAACTTCAAGGCCTACAAGGGCAACAGCACCGCCATGAAGGCCGTCAACGCCGGTGAAGTGGATGCCGCCCTGATCTACCACTACTACTACTACGGGGACCAGGCCAAGACGGGCGAGAACTCCAAGAACGTCAGCCCGTACTACTTCAAGAACCAGGATCCGGGCGCCTTCCTCTCCGTATCCGGTGGCGGTGTCCTGAAGAGCTCCAAGAAGGCTGCTGACGCCCAGGCGTTCCTGAAGTTCGTCACCGGCAAGAAGGGCCAGGAAATCCTGAAGGACGGCACGTCGTTCGAGTACGCCATCGCCTCGGATGTTCCGGCCAACGAGAAGCTGGTTCCGATCGCGGAGCTCCAGGCCCCCATCGTCGATCCCGCCAAGCTCAACTCCGAAAAGGTCACCGACCTGATGACCTCGGCAGGACTCCTCTAAATCCGTGACTCCTGATCTCTCGGCTCCCCCTCGGGGGAGCTCGACGACGGCGGGCCGGGGCAGCAGCCCCCGCCCGCCTTTCGGCGTTTCTGCACTGTCCGCGCTGGCGGTGCTGATTGCCCTGTTTTCGCTCGTTCCGCTGGCGTACGTGGTGTACATGACCGCGGCAACCGGCTGGGACACCGCCGTCGAACTCATCTTCCGGCCGCGCGTGGCCGAGCTGCTGCTCAACACCCTCCTGCTGACGGCGATCACCGTCCCGCTGTGCCTGGTCCTCGGTGTCGCCGGGGCCTGGCTGGTGGAACGCACCGCCCTGCGCGGTGCGCGGATCTGGGCTGTGCTCCTGGCCGCGCCGCTGGCCATCCCCGCGTTCGTCAACAGCTACGCCTGGGTCTCGGCGATCCCGTCGCTCGGCGGCCTGGGCTCGGGAGTCCTGATCGCCACGCTCTCCTACTTCCCGCTGGTCTACATTCCCGCCGCTGCCGCGCTCAGCCGGCTGGACCCGGCCATCGAGCAGTCGGCCGCCGCGCTGGGCCTCGGCGCCTGGCGTTCCTTCTTCCGGGTAGTCCTCCCCCAGCTCCGCATTGCCATGACCGGCGGTGCGCTCCTGGTGGCCCTGCACCTGCTCGCCGAGTACGGGGCGTTCGCCATGATCCGCTTCGACACCTTCACCACGGCGATCATGGTGCAGTACCAGTCAACCTTCAACGGTGCTGCCGGAAACATGCTGGCCAGCGTGCTGGTGTTCTTCTGCCTCCTCCTGCTGCTGGCCGAAGTCAGGAGCCGCGGCACCGCCCGCTACGCCCGCATCGGCCCCGGCGCGCAGGCGAAGGCCCTGCGCCTGCCGCTGCACGCGTACCAGTTTCCCGCCCAGCTGTTCCTGGTGGGACTGACCACACTGGCCTTCGGCCTCCCCCTGTTCTTTGTGCTCCGCTGGGTGGCCTCCGGCGGGACCGCCGCCTGGGCCGCGGACGAGTTCCTGCCGGCCCTCCTCGCCACGCTCGGCTATGGCCTGACCGGCGCCGCGGCCACCATCGTGGTGGCATTTCCGATGGCATACCTGGCTGTCCGCCACCCCGGCTGGTTCAGTAAGTCCCTGGAACTCTCCAACTACATCACCAGCTCCCTGCCCGGCATCGTGGTGGGGCTGGCCTTCGTGACGGTGAGCATCCGGATCGTGCCGGGGATCTACCAGACCGCAGGGGTGCTGGTGGCTGCCTACGTCCTCCTGTTCCTGCCCCGCGCCCTGGTCAACCTCAGGGCAGGCCTGGCCCAGGCTCCGAAGGAACTGGACGAGGCCGCCCAGGCTTTGGGCAAGCCTCCGCTCGTGTCCTTCGTCCGGGTCACCCTAAGGCTCACTGCACCCGCTGCCGCGGGAGGCGCGGCTCTCGTCTTCCTGGCCATCGCCAACGAGCTCACCGCCACCCTCCTGCTGTCCCCCAATGGGACGCGCACCCTTGCCACAGAGTTTTGGAGCAAGAGCAGCGAGATCGACTACGCGGGCGCCGCGCCGTACGCCCTGCTGATGATCCTGCTCTCCGCGCCGATGACTTACCTCCTTTTCCAGCAGTCCAAGAAAGTAGCCGGACAGTGACAGAACAAGCCCCCTCGAGGCTGCCGGAGCCGCGGGTCGCACCGTCCGTGGCGCCCACCACCAACAGCCACCTGGAGATCACCGACGTCACCAAGAACTTTGGCAACCAGGCCGTCCTGAAGGGCGTCAACCTCTCCGTCGCCAAAGGCGGAACCACGGCCATTGTGGGCCCGTCCGGGTCAGGCAAGACCACCCTGCTGCGGCTGATCGCCGGGTTCGAGCACCCGGACACGGGCAGCATTGCGCTGAACGGCACCAAAGTGGCCGGCGACGGCGTCTGGGTGCCTGCGCACAAACGGCACATCGGGTACGTGGCCCAGGACGGCGCCCTGTTCCCGCACCTCAGCGTGGGGCAGAACGTCGCCTTCGGGCTCGATCCGGACCGCCTGCCGGGGGGCCGGCGTGCTGTGGCCGGAAGGATCAGCGAACTGCTGGAAATGGTGTCACTGGACCCGGCCATGGCCAAGCGCCGCCCGCACCAGCTCTCCGGCGGGCAGCAGCAGCGCGTAGCGCTGGCCCGGGCCCTGGCACGCGAGCCCGAACTGATGCTCCTTGATGAGCCCTTCTCAGCACTCGACGCGGGGCTCCGGGTAGCCACCCGCAGGGCAGTGGCGAAGGTCCTGAACGAAGCCGGCGTCACCACCATCCTGGTGACCCATGACCAGGCCGAGGCGTTGTCCTTCGCGGACCAGGTGGCTGTAATGCGCGGCGGCAAACTCGCCCAGATCGGCAACCCGTTCGTGGTGTACACCCGCCCCGCGGACCGGGCCACGGCCGAATTCCTGGGGGACGCGGTCATCCTGGACGCCTGGCTGGAGGGTTCGCTCGCAACCTGCTCCCTGGGGGCGATCCCCGTCCGCAGGCCGCCGGTCCAAGGCCGGGTGCAGCTGATGCTGAGGCCTGAGCAGATCAGGATTGCCGAGGACGGGCCCATCCGGGGAGTTGTGGTGGACACCGACTACTTCGGCCCGGAAACCACGGTGCGCCTGAAACTCTCCGTCCCGCCACAGCTGGCCTCCAGCCCGGACCACCGCTACCCCGGAGGCGGCGAGATCATCACCATCCGGCACTGGAACGCCTCTATCGCCCGGCCCGGCATGGAGCTATGCCTGCGCGTGGTGGGCGAAGGCGTGGCCTTCCCCCTGGACGACTAACCCCAACTGGGTAGCGCCAAGTGTCGTTTTGGAGCCTCAAAACGACACTTGGCGCTACTTAGTTGGGGGCGGGCGGCGTGGTGGGGGCGGGACGCTTCTTCTGCGGGTACGGAGCCTCGCCCCGCGCCAGCATCTCCACGAACCCGGCAATCCGCCGTTCCCGGGTGGCAGCCTGCACAGCGGAGTTGACCCGGTAAATCAGGGCGAACCGGTTTGTCTTGGTCAGGACGTCGAACATCGCCTGAGCGGCGGGAACCGCGGCAATGGCGGCGGCCAGGTCAGCGGGAACTTCGGCCACGGCCTGCCCGCCGTATGCGTTTGCCCAGCGCCCGTCAGCCTTCGCTGCATTCACGGCCGCCCACCCGGCGTCGGTCATCTTCCCCGCTGCATCAAGCCGCGCCACGTGGCCGACGTTCCGTGCCGACCACGGGCTCCTCCGGGTCCGGGGCGTCATCCGCTGGAACGACGTGTGCTCATCACGGCGGCGCGTCTGGCCATCGATCCAGCCAAAGCACAGTGCCTCGTCCAGTGCGGCGGCGTAGTCCAGTTCCGTCACGTTTCCGCCCTTTTTGTGCAGGACCAGCCACACCCCGGGGCTGGTGCTGTGGTTCGCATCGAGCCAGTTGCGCCATGCCACCGCGTCCGGCAGCAGCAGTTCCTCAAGTTCAACGGCCATGCCCCCTATTGTGCTCCTGCAGCCCGCCGTGACAAGCGCCGAGACACCCGCCGGCCCACGTGGCAGTATGGGCCCTAAGCGTCCCGTTCCGACCCGAAGGACAAGCCATGCTCCGCGTCCGCCCCCTTCATTTCACCTCCCGGCCCGACTCCTGGGACACGCTCCTCACGGCGTTGGGCATGGTCATTACCGAGAACGACGCCGGGTGGCGGGTTTTTGACGCCGGCTCCGGCCGCCTCGCCCTCCACACCGTCCCCGCAGGCGCCGCGGAGGACGGCACCACAGCACTGGCGGTGGAGGTGGGCGACCTTGCGGAATTCGCCCGCCGGACCAATCTCGCGGCAGGGGAGGACGGCGCCGCCCCCGCGGAACTCGTCACCGCGGACCATGGCGAGGCCTGCAGGATCACGGCCCCCGACGGATTCACGTTCCTGGCGGACAAGGCGTCCCACTTTGCGCAATGCGCGGACGCCGACCCGGCGCTGGCCGTCGCCGGGGTCTGGTTCACCGAGGATCCCGCCGCCGCCGCCCGCACGCTGCAGCACATCGGGGCGCGCCCGCGCCCCGTTCCGGACCAGGACGACACTGCCGACTTTTCCACCAAGAACGGCGGTGTCCTGCTGGTGCGCCCGGCTTCAGGACCGGCACGTTCAGGCCTGGGCTTCGAGTACGACGGCGCGCTGGAACCCCTGCGGGAACGCCTCGCCTCGGCAGGTCAGCAGGTCAGCCTCACGGAGGAAGCGTTCGGACGCACCCTCCATGTAGCCAATCCCGACGCGGGCGGGCCCGGCCCCGGGCACGTACCGGCCACCCTCTGGATTGCCGGGCGCCACGGGTGACAGGCCGCGCCGGGACGACAGCCCGTGCCGACGCATTCCGCCGGCAGCTTAGCCTCGCCCTGCCAGCGGGGTCCCATGGGGTAGAACTTAACCATGAACGTGCGCACTCCTGACCCGAACCCCGGCTGGCTTTCCGAAGAAGACCTCTTTGAGGCGCGCGGGCGGCTGCCCATGGTGTACGTGGAGGCAGTGCCGGTGAGGCTGGACCCCCTGGGCTTCGTGAATGAAGTGGGAACCCTGCTCCAGGCGGACGAGGACGGAACCATGGTCCGGTCCCTCGTGTCGGGCCGCGTCATCTACCGCGAAACCATCCGCGCCGCCCTGCTGCGGCACATGGAAAAGGACCTGGGACCGCTGGCGTTCCCGCAGCTGCCCATCAGCCCCGTGCCGTTCACGGTGGCCGAGTACTTCCCGGCGCCGTCCCAGACCGGCTTCACCGATGAGCGGCAACACGCCGTGTCGCTGGCCTATGTCATCCCCGTGACCGGTGAGTGCGAGCCCCGCCAGGACGCCCTGGAACTGACCTGGATGACCCCCGCGGAAGTCCTCAGCCCGGGCGTCCAGATGGAGTTTTCCGGCGGCCGCGGTGCCCTCATCCGCCAGGCCCTGGCCTTCGCCGGCGTGGGCTTCTGACACCCCGGCAGCAAGCTGGGGGTCCCCGATTTTAAGGGCCCGCTTTTGTAGACTGTAGGGCGGACCGCAAGAGAACTTAAGGACTCCCATGACCGAAACACCAGCCGCCCGTCACCATCTTGAACAGCAGGCTGGATCCCTGACCACCGGCAGCCACATTGTCCTGCCCGACGGCGGGCGGACAGCGGAGATACACCAGGTTGAGCTTGAACGGGACGATTTCGGGGCGCCCGCGATGGTCCTCGCCAGCCTGTCCGGTGGCGGTACCCTCCGCATCGCGGTGGGCACCACGGTCACGGTGCTGGCGCAAGGGTCCCCGGCAGCAGGAGACGTGCCGCAGGAGCAAGCCAAGCAGCCCGGCGAAGAGCCTGCCTCCGCTGCCGCCGTTCCCGCCGTCGTCGTACCTCCCCTCCCGCCGGTCCCGCCCGCGGTGACCGGTCCCAGCGAAGAGGACCTGGCACTGATTCCCGCACCTCAGGGCACTCCGGAATCAGTGGTGGAAGCCGCGGCCGAAACGCACCCTGACGCCCAGGGCGTGTTGCTGCTGGCGGACCGGCTGGCCAAGGGCGTCAACTTCAAGTCCGGCAGCTGCCTGAAGGACCTGAGCGACCTCGCCCACGAACTGTTCATCACCCTCAAGGATGCCGACGGTGCACTTGCCGTTGCCGACCTCCTCAATGTCCTGCCCTTCGACGGGAACCCGGGGCGGTGGGCGTCCGTGGAGGCATCCCTCGCTCTGTCCAGCTACATCTGCCGGCAGGACGGACAGGCGGAGCGGGCCGAGGTTTACGAAAAGCTGATCCGGACCCCGGAAAACCAGGAAACGGATCCGTTCAAGGCCAGGATGGCGGCGAAGGTCCGGCAGCGCTCGCTCAACGAGCCCAACCTGTACGACAAGGAAATCTTCCGCTCCATCGACAACTCCAACCACGACGCCGAGCGCGAATGGCGCCTCCTGCGGCTCGAATCCCTGCTGTTCCTGCGCGCCCACGGGGGCTCGGAAACCATCGGGATGGGCGAACTCGAGCGGCGGATCAGCAACGAGCTGGAAGCCGTCCGCTCCTGACGCTGCCCAACGCCCCGGACAGGGTGCCCGGTTAGGTAATTTGCCCCTTCCCGGCATCCGGCCGGAGTTGTACATTCGGGGCTATGACCAACAATCTGAGCGTAGTGATCAACGCCGACGCGCCGCAGGTCTGGACCATGCTGCGGGAACCGTCCAAAGTAGCCCAATGGCATGGCTGGCAGGCTGAAGACCTGGACGCCGAGATCAAGGAGATCTACTTCTCCGGTGACGTTGAGGAGTCGCCGGACCACACCAGTCTCACCGTTCACGGCGGGGACACTTTTGAACTTCACCCCGAGCCCAATGGAACCCGGGTCAGCGTGACCCGGGGAGCGATTGACCACGATTCCGAGTGGGCCGCCTGGGACGAGGACATCACGCAGGGCTGGCTCACGTTCCTCCAGCAGCTCCGCTTCGCCCTGGAACGCCACCCCCACGGCAAGCGCCACACCCTGTTCCTGCACCTGACGGAAGGTCAGGGCTCAGCGATCGAGAAGCTCGGCCTGGCGGATTTGCCGGCACCGGGTGAAAGCTACCAGCTGACACTGGGGACCGGCGAGAAGATCAGCGGAAAGGTCTGGTACCGGACCAGCCACCAGGTGGGTGTCACGGTGCACGACTACGCGGAACACGGCGAGGGACTCCTGGTGGTGGCCGACCATCCCGCCATCAAGGACGTGCGCGAAGAGGGCGAAGGGTCCCTGGTCATCGCCTCCACCTACGACCTTGGCGCCGCAAGGCTGGACGCCATCCGCTCATCCTGGGATGCCTGGCGGGCCGAGCACTACCCCGCATCGGAACCGGTCAGCTGACCGGCCCGGTTGCCGGGACGGGGCTGGTTGCTGGCAGACTTGTACGGTGCCAGCCAACCCTGCCCCAGCTCCACACCCTGCTGACGCCCCGTTTGAACCGGGCCCGCGCACTGCCGGCGATGAAGCACGGTCACGGCAGTCGGAGTTTTCCTTCCGGGTAGGCACGCGCCTGGCCGAGAGCTGCCCGCCGTCCGCCCCGCAGGAGGCATCCAACGGGGGCCGGTTCCTGGGACGTACCGGCACCATCTCCACGCCCCACGGCACGATCCAGACCCCGGCGTTCATTGCCGTGGGAACCAAGGCCACGGTCAAATCCGTGCTGCCCGAGGCCATGGCGGACCTGGGGGCGCAGGCGCTGCTGGCCAACGCCTACCACCTGTACCTGCAGCCCGGTGCGGACATCCTGGACGAGGCCGGCGGCCTGGGCGCGTTCATGAACTGGCCGGGGCCCACGTTCACGGACTCGGGCGGATTCCAGGTGATGAGCCTCGGCTCGGGGTTCAAGAAGGTCATCGACATGAAGACTGTTGCCGCCGCCGGCGCGCCCGGACCGGACGACGCGGTGGCCCCCGGCAAGGAGCGCCTGGCCCATATTGACGACGACGGCGTGTGGTTCAAGAGCCACCTCAACGGCGACCGGCACAGGTTCTCCCCCGAAATCTCCATGCAGGTCCAGCACCGGATCGGAGCGGACATCATGTTCGCCTTCGATGAGCTCACCACCCTGCAGAACTCGCGCGGCTACCAGGAGGAGTCCCTGGAGCGCACCCGGCTGTGGGCGCTGCGCTGCCTCGAGGAGCACTTCCGGCTGACCTCCTCCCGGGCAGGCAAACCGTACCAGGCCCTGTTCGGCGTGATCCAGGGCGCGCAGTACGAGGACCTGCGCCGGAAGGCGTGCCGGGACCTGGGCGCCATGCCGTTCGACGGTTTCGGGATCGGCGGGGCGCTGGAGAAGGAAAACCTGGGCACGATTGTCCGGTGGTGCAACGAGGAGCTGCCCGAGGACAAGCCCCGGCACCTGCTGGGCATCTCCGAACCGGACGACATCTTCACGGCCATCGAGAACGGCTCGGACACCTTCGACTGCGTCTCCCCCACCCGGGTGGCCCGCAACTCCGCGTTCTATACGCCGACCGGCCGGTACAACCTCTCCGGCGCCAAGTACAAGCGGGACTTCGGCCCGCTCCAGGACGGCTGCGACTGCTACGCGTGCACCAACTACTCCCGGGCCTACATCCATCACCTGTACAAGGCCAAGGAGATGGTGTCCGCCACGCTGATCTCCATCCACAACGAGCGGTTCGTGGTGAAAATGGTGGACGACGCCCGCCTGGCCATCGAGGACGGCACCTTCTTCGACTTCAAAGCCGACACCCTGGCACGGTACTACGGGTAGCCAGCACGCCGCCGTCGGAATTGCGTCCGATATCCTGACCCCATGCTCATTGAAATCCCAGCCGCAGAAGGCACCGCGGAAGCCTTGCTGGCCCGTCCGTCCAGCGGCGGCGGGCCGTTCCCCGGCGTGATCCTGTACATGGACGCCTTCGGCCTGCGCCCGCGCATCGAGGACATGGCGCAGCGCGTTGCCGGCTGGGGGTACGTTGTCCTGGCCCCGAACGTCTTCTACCGGGACGGGACTGTTGCCGAGCTTGCCCCGAAGGGGGACATGACCACCCCGGAGGGCAGGCAGGCAGCCGGGCAGGCGGCGTTCCCGCGGATTGGCCGGCTCACCGCGGACAAGGCGCTGGCGGACATCGATGCCTGGGTTTCGGCGCTCAGGGCGCTCGACGGCGTTGCGCCGGGTCCCATCGGAACCTTCGGCTACTGCATGGGGGCCAGGCTGGCGGTGCGCACCGCAACATCCCACCCGGAGGCGGTGGCGGCATGCGGCGGCTTCCACGGCGGCGGGCTGGCCACGGACGAGCCGGACAGCCCGCACCTGCGGCTCGGAACGGCCAGAGCCGAGTTCGTGTTCGGCCACGCGGACCACGACCGGAGCATGGACGCCCCGGCCGTGGCCCGGCTGGGGAAAGCCCTAAAGGCTGCAGGACTTAAGGCATCCAACGAGGTCTACCGCGGAGCATCCCACGGCTACTCCATGGCGGACACCTCGGCCTTCCACGAAGGAGCCACGGAACGGCACTTCCGGGAGCTGCGCGCCCTGCTCGACCGGACGCTGAAGGGCTGACGCCACCTCACTGCGCTCACAGCGGCCACGAACCGGGCCATCAAAACCCGGCGGTCTCACCCGACCAGGAAGCGCTCGGCCGGGATATCCCGGCCGAGCGCTTCCT
>NZ_JAYESK010000008.1:46788-212171 GCF_034720455.1 Pseudarthrobacter sp. C1
AGGAAGCGCTCGGCCGGGATATCCCGGCCGAGCGCTTCCTGACCCGGTGACGGCGGGCTAACCGCAGGTTCCCCAAAACCTTTGGTTTATCGCCACTGGCAGGACCAAGCTAGCTGGCCGCCTGCAGCTCTTCGTCCGCGTTCGAACTCTCAAGGTCGTTGCGCCTCTTCATCAGAACCGCAAAGTAGCCGGCTGCCAGCGCCCCCACCAGACCGATGCCTCCGGTGACGGCAAAGAAGAAGTTGTTGGCGCCTGCCACGTTGTCGCCAAAGGCAGTGTAAATGGCGCTGCTGATCTGCGGAATAACAATGTCTGGAAGATAGCCGACAAATGAGATGATTCCGATCGCGATGCCGGTAGCGGCCACGGGTACGCGGCAATCATCCAGGAGGGACCAATAGATTCCACGAATTACGTACATGAACAGTCCCACCAGTACGACCAGGACGTAGACGGCGCCGACGCCCCAATTGCCGGGGATGAGAGCGAGTCCGATCAACCCCACAGCTGCAACGACCATGGAGATCGAAAGAACACGCGCTTTGCCGAACTTATCGGCAAGGTACCCGCCCCCGAAACCGCCGATGGGACGCATCCACAAAACGATGACAGTCACCACACCCGCGCTGACCGGGGTGACAGCATGATTGACGTCGAGGTAGCCCGAGAAGTAATAGTGGCCCCAAAACAGGGTGTACCCGCAGAACAAGACCACAGTCATGACCCACACTTCACGGATTTTCAAGATTCGTCTTACTGCGGCGATCGTCGACTCAGCGGGCTCGCTGACCAGGTCCGGCGTCTTACGCTCACTTTCCGACAACGCAAAGAAGACGAGTATCGCAACCACAACCAGAACCGCACAGTACATATACACCACGCCTTGGAACCCGGCTTTGGTGTTTTCGATGTTCGATCCGTTACCCACAAAGAATGCGAACACGCCTACCGCAATGCTGGCCAGAATGGCTTCGACTAAACCTCGCCCGCCGTCCAGGGCGCCAAAGTACTTGCCTTCCTCGCTCTTATCCGCCAGCAGGCTGACGGTCTTGAGAATCGCACTCCAGAAGGTGAAGACCGTGGCGAAGCCCCAGATCAGATACACGTATACGAGCATGGACTTATCGGGGATCTGCGCATAGTACAACCCGGTCGCTGCCGTGAGGAGCAGTGAGAATGTGATCAGGTACCTGACAGGGATCTTATCCGCCAGCCATCCACTGGGAATATAACCCACGACAAATATAATGCCGAGCATTGAGTAAAGCCCCGACAGTTCCGAATTGGACAGGCCAAAGACCTCTAGAATGGTCGACTCAAAGTTCTGGCGAAGGTATACGAGTGGATAAATGGATCCAGCGGCGAGAATAAGCAAAGCTAGCTGAATAATCTTCTTTGATTTGCCTAGCTTAGGCATAAGAGGTGTCTCCTTGGTTGTCTAATAGGATGCGGTGGGTCTTTTCCAGGATGGCGTCTGTTTGGGCCGTGATCTCCGCCGAGACGGAGCGAAGTTGTTGATACAGCGCGACATTGGCGGGATTGGGTTCGAACCGATCCCTGCGCCGAACCATGTGCGAAGAAGCCTCATCAAAAGAGGGGTAGACACGGCAAGCCACCGCGACGCAGATCGCAGCGCCTAGGCCAGCCCCATCACGGACCACGTTTCTTTCAACCGGAATATTGAAAACGTCCGCGAAGATCTGCATGCAGAGATCGCTTTTTGAACCGCCGCCCGAAAGAACCAGTGTTTCGATGCTGGCTTCCCGTTCGGACAGCATCGCATCCATGTTCGTTTTCATTGTGAAGGCTATTGCTTCAAGGACGGCGCGGTACATATGCGCGTATCCATGACGTTCATCGAATCCGATGAACATCCCTTTCTTGTATGGCTTGTTGGGAGGTGCCAGCCAATCGAGGACACAGAGCAGGCCCTCACTGCCCGCGGGAACGGTTGATGCCAAGTCATTGAGGTATTCCTCGCTGCTCACGCCGGCCTTTCCGGCGGCGTGGGTTATTTCGGCCCCAAGCAGGTTTCGCAACCACGACACCGTCCACATTCCACGACGAATACCGGCACTTTCGTAGATATAGCGGTGTGGCTGGGACGCAAAATTCGAGAAGTAGCTCTTAGGTTCGGCCACAAAATCGTGTCCCAGGATCATGCCTGCAATGTAGGTCCCCAAGGACACCAGACCTGTCCCCTCGTCGCGGAGTCCGGAACCGAGAGCCTCGGCAGCTTTGTCGTTGGCTGTATGGACAACAGGGATACCCTGAGGGATTCCGGTGTCGGCGGCAAAACCGGCGTTGACGTACCCGCCAATTTCGCCAGGCATCTGCAGCCGATACAGCATGTTGTGCGGCACCTTGAACGAGTCGAATCGTCCCTGATCGCTGAACCAGTTCCAGGTTTGACCGTCCATTGGCCACGGGCCGATGTAGTTGGCCGCGGTGTCAGTGAACTCCCCTGTCAGCCGGGCCATGAGGTAGCCGGAGGCCGTGGTGACGTAAGCGACATCGTCGTTGCTGTGCTCATATGCCTCGGACAGTCGACGGTCCATCCAGCTTTGCACTGGTTCGGCAAGGGTGCCGTCGCTGCGAACCAGGGCGCGGCAGCACCGAATGGTGCATAAGCCGACGCCGATAATGTCGGCAGGGTTTCCGGTGAACGCCTTCATTACGCGGCTGGCTGCTGCGACGATCGAATCGTAAAGGTCATCGTTGGGATGTTCGGCGATGCCAGGCCCCGGCGTTGACATCGGTTCCAGGGACTGGCTTGCCTCACACACGATCCGTCCATGTGTATCAAAGATGACTACCTTCGAACTTTGCGATCCCCCGTCGAGTCCGATGATGTACTTGGTGGTCATGGTTCGTGTCCTAATCTGCTGAAGGTGTTAGCGCACCAGGTAGCCGCCGTCGACGCTCAGGATGTGACCATTGACGTAGTCAGATGCTCGGCTGGCAAGAAATACGGTCGCTCCCATGAGGTCTTGCGTCTGCCCCCAGCGGTTGGCGGGGATATGGTCCAGGACTCGCTGGTTGGTCTCCGGGTTTGCCCTGGTTGCCGTGGTCAGTTCGGTGGCGTAGTAGCCGGGCGCTATTCCATTGACCTGGATACCGAATTGCGCGAGTTCATCGCAGTAGGCTTTCGTGAAACCCGCGATGCCGTGCTTCGTTGCTGCGTAGGCTGGCGACCACTGGCCGCCAAGGAAAGTGAATACGGAGCAAATGTTGATGATCTTGCCGCTGCGCTGCGGGACCATGTGTTTGGCGCACTCATGTGACATCTCGAAGGCGGCGGTGAGGTTCAACGCCACCATTGGATCCCACTGTTCACGGGTGTATTCGAGGACGTCAGGCTCGTTGATGCTGCGGCCCGCGCAGTTGACCAGAATGTCGACGCTGCCGAATTCCGCTATACAGGCGTCAACCACTTTTTTGGGGTTTCCGGCAACTGTGATATCCGACATGACGTACGCATATTTAGCTCCGGCAGCCTCCACCATGGCTCCCGTTGCGCCGTCGTCAGGCATGATGCTTGCCGCCAGAACATTCGCTCCAGCTTTCGCCAGCGCAAGGCTGAACGCCTGACCGAGCCCTGTGTTTCCTCCGGTGACAATGGCATTCATGCCTTTGAGTGAAAAGAAATCCATCTGGAAATCTGTGATGCTTGCTTCGGACACGTGCACTCCTTTGTGTGTCTTGAACCAGGCCCGGCTCGGCAAGGGTGTGGGCAGGACTGCACCCACCCTTGCCGCGCTGGCCGAGACTGTGCCTATACGTCAGAGCGGAAAAATGGTTCCGCGGTTCATGATGCCGTTCGGATCGAAGGCAGATTTAAGGGTCTCCAGCATGTAGAGCGACGACCCATATTCCTCGGCGAGGAAGTGCGTCCGATGCTTACCGACGCCGTGGTGGTGGCACATGGAACCACCATGTTTGAGCGTTTCCTCAACAATGATGTTTTGGATGGGGTCGTGGTAGGTGGTGCGTTCCTCAGTGGGATCCACGTCGATCTTGTAGTAGTAGACAAAGTACATGTTGGTGCCATTGAGGTAGCTGTGGCTCGAGTGGCCGCCCAGCAGGCTGAAATCTGCGGACACCTCTTTACGAATCCTGGCAATGGCGCTCTCGTAAATATCGTTAATGACGCTCCAGTTGCCGGAGACTTCTGTCGTGAAACCGTTGTTCAAGGTCTCGCGTATTTCGATTCTTTCCTCTTCGATCTTGGAAACGTCCCAATTCAGATTATTGAACCAATCTTCAATGAGAGAATCCTCGACACGTTCTGCTGAATCGAATGAGGAAACAATCTCTTCAATTGCAGCCCCAGTCGCATCCGCGATGCGCTTTGGCCCCTCGGCCATAAAGATCAATACGCAGCGGCCGTCGGAGAAATGCTTGAAGTGGTAGAGGCCGTCTTCTTTGTCATATAGCCGCGCGACCGAGGGGCGATACCCCTGGGTCACAACTTCCCGAAGGATTTCGAACCCGGTCTTCATATCGTTCAAGAGGTAGCCGTAGAACCTGTTGTTCTCGGGGTAGTAGCGGAAGATCTTGACGCTTACTTCAGTGATGAAGTTGAGTGCGCCTTCATTTCCGATGACCAGGTGTCGGATGTCCGGTCCGGCCGCGCGGCGCGGAACGTTTTTGATGCGGCAGATTTCGCCGTTGGGGAATACGGTCTCTACTCCGATCAACAAGTCCTCGATGCCGCCGTAGAGAGTCGAGAACTGGCCGATGGAACGGGTGGCAACGAGTCCGCCGAACTGGGCGAGAGGCTTCGACTGCGGCGAATGTCCCGTGGTATAGCCGATTGCTCGGAGCTCATTTTCGAGGTCCTCCAGGCAGACACCGCACTGGACAGTCGCAATCATGTTGTCGGTATCAATGTTGATGATCTCGTTCATGGTCGACCCATCGAGCACGATGGAGTTTTCGACCACTGTTTCGAGACCGCCTTCTGTTGCCGACCCTCCGGTCTTTGGCACGACGTTCACGCCATATTCGTTGGCGAATTTCAGAACTGCGGAAACTTCCTCAGGGGTGCTGGGTCGTACCACCGCTGCCGGCAAAGGCAGCGAGTATATTCCGAACACGTTCTCGACTTTGTAGTACCTGTCCACACTGTTTTCTTTCAGTGTCTGCTCGTCGGTTATCACTCGCGCACGGCCAAGGATGTCGATGTAGGCATTCACGATTTCTTCGCGCGTTAGGGTTGTCAATTTAGCTGATTCCATTCGTTCTAGCGGTATCGGTTTGCTTTGGCTCTTGCACTGCCTGCCCTGCAGGCGGAAGGCACAAAAAAAGAGAACAGCAATCCCCTGATATTTGGGGTCGCTGTTCTCTAGTGTTTAGCAACTGTCATTGGCTTGCGCCGTGACCGTTATTTAGTTTTTGGTTGTGAGAGAGCGTAGCACAGGGACGCGGACCTGGCCAGAGGGAGGCTGGTGGGCCTGGACACCCCTGACGTGAGGAGTCCTGACTTGAACCAGAATACCGGCAGCCTACATCAGCCATACATCGCGGTTGGACGACGCAACTGCTGTGGCGCCAGCACCCAGGGCACCAATGACGTCTTCCTTGTCGCACACCAGTCCCCCCGCGATAAGGGGGAGATCAGTGTCCTCACGGATCCAGGAGATGACCCGGGGCATGCACCCTGGCAGGATCTCGATGGCGTCCGCTCCGGACAGGCTGACCTGCTTCGGCAGATTGTTGTAGCTGAAGGAATCGATGAGGAAGAGACGATGGATTGCCAGGAGTCCCGCGGTCTTTGCAGCCCGGACTATGACGGCCTTTGAGCTTAGGACTCCGTCCGCCCGCGTGTTCGCCTTGAGGAAATCAACGACAACCGGCTTGCTGGAAAAACCGTCAAGCAGATCAACATCGACGAATACAGTCTTTCCTGCAGCTTTCAGGGTCTCCACGATTCGGCGAATGCTCATAACAGACCCAAAGAGCACAAAAACTACTGGGCAGTGAACGCCCAGGACCGCTCGTAGCCCGTCCTCATCCTTGATGCTTGGGATCACGGGGTGATCTGTCAGCACTGCGGTAATCCGTGCTGAAGCTCCAGTCGCACGGCCGCGCTTCGTCGTTGATTCTGCCACTGCTTTTCTCCTGTGCTAAAAGAACCCATCCATGACGAGCCCCCCTACCGAATGGTACGCCTTTGGACAGGCCTGGCAATGCTCGCCTCTGGCCCGCCCCCTCGGGGTATGGACGGGCTGTTCCCTGGCCGCGGGGCAGCTACGTTTGCAGTACGGCCTGTCGTCGCTGTACAGCGGCACAAAGCGGGCGGCCGACGGCGGATGGCAGGATGGTGCCATGACTTCCGTTTCCGTTGCCGCACCCCGGCCCGTCACAGCTCCCGCAGTCGTCCTGACCATCGCAGGCTCCGAAGCAACCGGCGGCGCCGGCGCCCAGGCGGACCTGAAAACCTTCCAGGAACTCGGCGTCTTTGGCATCGCCAACCTCACGTGCATCGTTTCGTTCAACCCGAACGACAGCTGGAACCACCGGTTCGTACCGGTGGACCAGCAGGTGATCGCGGACCAACTGGAGGCGACGACGGCCGCGTACGGTCCGTCGTCGTCCGCTCCTTCGGAGCCCGGACGTCCGGTGCTGGACACGGTGAAGATCGGCATGCTGGGCAGTCCCGCCACCATCGCCACAGTCGCTGATGCCCTGGCCGCCGGCCGGTTCGAAAACGTGGTCCTGGACCCGGTGCTGATCTGCAAGGGCCAGGAGCCCGGGCACGCCCTGGACACGGACCAGGCGCTGAAGGCGCAGATCCTTCCGCTGGCCACCTTTGTCACGCCGAACCACTTCGAGGCCGAGTCGCTGTCCGGCCTGGATATCACGGACGTAGAGTCCCTCAAGGCCGCCGCCATCCGCATCTATGAGCTCAGCGGCGCCGCCGTGCTCGCCAAGGGCGGGGTGCGGCTGGAAGGCCCGGACGCCGTCGACGTCTTCTATGACGGCGAGACCCTTGAGGTCCTCAGCGCGCCCAAGGTGGGTGAGGTGGCGGTTTCCGGTGCCGGCTGCTCGCTGGCCGCGGCTGTGACGGCGGAACTCGCCAAGGGCGCCACGCCGCTGGAGGCTGCCCGGACGGCCAAGGAATTCGTCACGGCGGGCATCCGCAACCGCGTGGCGTCAGGCGCCCCGTTCGATGCCCTGTGGCAGGGCGGAGCCCGCTAACTGCCACCCCGCCCCGGACCCTCTCTCACTTAATGCGCGTTTTTCCGCAACCCTCTTGCACCTAGTGCGAGAGGGTTCAGGATTTTCCCGCATTAGCTGATAGAGCGTCTGAGGTCGGGGACGGTGGAGAGGGCAGGCCCGGGGCGCGCGCTCACCTGGGATCGGCCACGGTTCCCATAAACAGCGGCAGCCCGGTTTCAACGTGGACGATCTGGTAGTGGAACGGCCGGTCGAACTCGATGGTCCGCTCAGGCTGCGGCGGGGCGCTGGTGGCCATTCCGTTGATCTGGGTTACCGCGGCGGCAATGGTGCCCTTTTCGGCCACGGTGATGTTGGCAGCCTGGGCGGCCTGGGTGATCATCATCTGCGGCTGGATGTTGTTGAAGTCCTCCGTGGTGCCGAGCATGTTCTCCAGTCCCAGCGCCCCGAAGACCTTGCGGAGGTCAAAACTGGACCTGTGGTCCCAGCGGGGCAGCTGGATCTGCAACGACGCGGGCTGGGCCACGTCAAACATGGCCGCGATTTCCGTCAGTTTCTCCGCGCCGAAGGCCGCGGGGGCGGGAGTGTCACGGGAAGCGGCTGTGCCGTCGGGAGCGGCCGTCTCCGCGGGCAGGACCAGCCGCATGACGAAACCGTCGGCGTAGGGAAGGTCCACACCCTGCCAGCCGGCACCTTCCGCATATTTCATCGTGAGTTCGTTGTGCATGGCAGGCACCGCGATTTCCTCGCCCGCGGCTGTCGTGAACGGCAGGTCGGAGGTGGCGTTCGGATCGAACGGTGCGCTCCAGGCGGCGGCGAAGTACAGCGAGTTGAGCAGGCTGAAGGTATTGTCGGGGTCGTATTCCGCCGGGGCCTCCTTGATCCGGCCGCCGGTGTTCCTGCTCACCCACGCATCTATGGCGGGCTTCGTTGCTTCTTCGTCGCTGAAATCCACGGGATACACCCCCGATCCATAGTGCCGGGCCAGTGTGTCCAGGAAGGACCGCCCGGTAGGCACGTCCTTGTCGACGAAAAGCCCGTTGGCGGAGTGCATGACCGGTTTCCGCGGCGGGTTGTCCTCATCCACTGCGCCGGGGTCGCCGTCGAACTTTTCCAGCGAGCGGAGGACCGAGTTCATGGCCTCGTCGCGCTTCTCAAGGGGGAATTGCAGGACGCTGTCCATCTCGGCCGCGGTCCCGCCGGTGGCACCCGCCCGCAGCATGGCGAGGGCAATCAGCAGGCTCCCGGGCGAGGACACGACGTTCCCGTTGGCGCCGTCGCCGCCGTCGGCCAGCAGCGCCTCGCCGAGGACGAACGCGGAAGCCCGGAAGGAGCGCAGCTCAGCGGCGTAGTCCGCGCGGTCCACCGAAACCCGCTCGACGCCGTCGGCCGTGAGGAGTTCCGGGACCGGCGGCCGGGCCGGCGCCGCACACCCCGCCAGTCCCATCAAGGCACCCAGCGCGATTATCCGCTGAAAACGAAACACCTCTGTTGCCTCCCCTGGCATGCCAAAGGCGGGAATCCGCCTCCTCCCAGTGAAACAGCGACGGCGGCGCGTGACGATGCCGGCAGGGTCACGCTTTGCATTCGTTTTGGTCTCGCCCGGCTCGCGGGACGCCGCGCCGGACCCTCTCTCACTTAACGGTGGAAAACCCGGGACCCTCTCTCACTTTCCTGAAGAAAGTGAGAGAGGGTCGAAGGAAAATCCACATCAAGTGATAGAGCGTCGTGGCGTGGCGGGCGGACGACGGCGGGCGGGCACCCGCCGTCGTCATCAGTCCTGCCGCGGGTGCGCCTCCGGGAGCTAGACGCCCAGCAGGTCCTTGTCCTTGTCGCCGTCCTTGCGCTCCTGCACCCACGCGTGGCCCTGTTCCTGGTCCAGGTGGGTTGCCTTCTTGTTCTTCAGCGCAAAGATGTACACCAGCAGCGAGAGGGCAATGGCCACAGTGACGTAGGTGAAGAACAGGTCAACCCGCTCGGCCTTCTGGAAGGCTGCGCCGATGAGTGGAACGGTCCCGCCGAACAGCGAGTTGGCGATCGCGTAACCCAGGCCGACGCCAAGGGCACGGATCGAGGCCGGGAACAGCTCGGCTTTCACCAGTGCGTTGATGGAGGTGTAGCCGCCCACGATCACCAGGCCACCCATCATCAGCAGGAAGGCGGTAAAGGGATCCTTGGTGTTGGACAGGGTGGAGAGCAGCGGCCAGGTGAACAGGACGCCGGTGATGCCGAACCACAGGAGCAGCGGCTTGCGGCCCACCTTGTCCGAAATCATGCCGTACACGGGCTGCAGGAGCATGAAGATGAACAGCGCCCAGAAGTTGATCACCGAGGTGTCGGTCTTGGCGATGCCGGAGGTATCGTTCATGAACTTCAGGATGAAGTTGGTGTAGGTGTAGAAGGCCACGGTGCCGCCGAGCGTGACACCGATGCAGATCAGCAGCGGCTTCCAATACTGCGTGAACAGCAGCTTCATGGTGCCGGGCTGGGCAACTCCCGCTTCGGCCGGGGTCCTTGCAGCCTGCACCTGCTCCTCCGAAACGGTCTCTTCCATAGAGCGCCGGAGCCAGAGGACCACGAGCGCCGCGACGCCGCCCAGCGCGAACGGGATCCGCCAGCCCCACTCCGTGAGGTCATCCTTGGGCATGGCATTTTGCAGGATCACCAGGACCAGCAGGGCCAGCATCTGGCCGCCGATCAGGGTGACGTACTGGAAGCTGGAGAAGAAGCCGCGCCGCCTGGACGTGGCAGCCTCGGACATGTAGGTGGCACTGGTGCCGTACTCGCCGCCCACGGAGAAGCCCTGGACCAGGCGGATCAGGATCAGCAGGATCAATGCCCAGACGCCCACCTGCTCGGTGGTGGGCAGAACGGCGATGGCGAATGACCCCGCGGACATCAGGGTCACGCTGAGGGTCAGCGCTGCCTTGCGGCCGTTGCGGTCGGCGTACCGGCCGAAGAACCAGGCGCCGATGGGCCGCATGAGGAACGACGTCGAGAAGACGGCCATCGCTTCCAGGCCCGCCTGGAGGTCGTCCTTCGAGTTGAAGAAGTGGGACTGGAAGTAGGCGGCGAAGACCGTGTAGACGTACAGGTCATACCACTCCACCAAGTTGCCGGCAGAGCCCTTGAGGATGTTGCTGACCGCCCGTCGGGTCTCGGCCGACTCACTCACTGCCGCGGTTTGCTGGGTGCTCATCGCTGAACCTTCCTTGGCTGCGCGGCCCCGGCTATGCGCCCTGGCCCGACTTTCGTGCTGTCCATGGCAGCATTGCTCATGGTTCCTCCTCGACGTTGAACGTCCCCTGGAAGCCCGGGGACCCCACCAAAGCTATTGGTGAGCCAGCGCACAGCCCAAGCGAAAACCGAATTCCTAACACTTCCTTAGGTTTTCCCCGCGGGCGGCGGGTCCAAGGCCGCGGTGCCGGGCAGTGCGACCGCCCCGGGGCCGGGCGGAAAACAAGCGAACGGGGTAACCTCCAAAGGCGGGCAGGGGAAATCGCGCCCCTGAAAACGGAAGCCGCCCAACGGAACAGGAACTGGCAATGGATGTGCTGATCGTCGAGGACGACGACGCCATGGCATCCGCCCTCGGGGCGGCCGTGGTTTCCGCCGGGCATGCGTCGGCCAGGGTTTCCCGGGGCGCCGACGCACTCCTGGAGCACCGGCGCTTCGGCGTGATCCTGCTGGACCTGGGACTTCCCGACATGGACGGCCTCGAGGTGCTCCGGAAGCTTCGGCAGGTCACGGACGTTCCCATCCTGATCCTCACTGCGCGCGACGACGAACGGAGCGTGGTCCTTGGCCTCCGTTCCGGGGCTGATGACTACCTCGTCAAGCCCGTAAAGCTCGTGGAGCTCCTGGCCCGGATCGAAGCCGTCACCCGGCGGGCGGGCCGCGCTCCCGGCAACACGCAGCGGCGGATCGTGCTGGGGGAACTCGAGGTGGACCTCGAACGCCGCCTGGTAGTCCTCGGCGCACAGGTACTCCCCCTGACCGCCACGGAATTCGACCTGCTGGCCCTACTGGCCAGCCATGCAGGGTCAGTAGTGACCCGCGAACAGATCCTGGACGCACTGTGGGGCGATGCGTTCCTGGCCTCCTCGCGGTCACTTGACGTGCACCTGACCGGGCTGAGGTCCAAACTGCAGCTGCCGGGGTTCATCATCAACGTCCGCGGGGTCGGCTATAGGGTCGAGGCGGACCCTGCGTGAAGCTCCGTGTCCTCGGGATCCTGAGCATCCTTTCCGTCCTCCTGGTGCTCATCGCGTCCAATGCCCTCCTGGCCTCCGCCAGCCGGGAACTCACGCAGGAACTCCAGATCAACCGGGCCACTGCCCTAAACAGGCTGGCGCAGGTTGCGTTCGACGCCGGCACTGAGGGAGGTGATTCCACCCAGTTGCAGGCCGAAATGGACAGGTACTCGGAGCTCTACGCCGAAGGAGTCCTGGTCCGGCTCCAGCAGGGCACCCTGCGCTCCGGCGGCCTGAGCGAGGACCGGGCAGACGTGCGGAATGCCTTGGCCAGGGCCAGCCTGAACCTCAGTGACACCACACTGGCGCCGCTTCAGCCGTTCGGCACGGGCTCCGAGGTGATTTCCCGCTCGTTTGGAAGCGCCAGCCAGGTACTCGGAGCAGCGGTCCTGGAAGTCAACCAGGACGCTGCCCGGCAGAAACTCCGCGAACGCTGGCTCGGCGTCGGACTGGCCGCGGCGGCACTCATGGCGATGCTCCTCATCGGCGCGTCCCGGGTGACCCGCTGGGTGCTGCGCCCTGTCCACCGGCTCAATGCCGCCGTCGCCGAACTGGAAACCACCGGCCGCAGCAGCCGGCTGCCGGAGGAAGGGCCGCCCGAGCTGAGGGCCCTGAGCCGTTCCTTCACTGCGATGGCACAAAGCGTCAGTGACAGCATCGAAGCGCAGCGCCAGCTCATTGCGGACACCTCCCATGAACTGCGCAACCCTGTTGGTGCGCTCCGGCTGCGCGTCGACTTGCTCCAGCTGGAATTGAAGACCGCCCGGGAAAAGGCAGCTGCATCCGCCGTCGAGACTGAGCTCGAGAGGGTCGAGGAGATCCTTGACGGCGTCCTCAAACTCGCCGCCGCCGAACACCGGGCCTTCGAGGATTCCGCCGGCCCACCCGGCGGCGCGCCTTCGCGGCGAGATCGGGGGCCCATTGATCCAGTCCCTGTCCTGCAGGAAGAGGCCGAACGTGCAGGACCTGCCGCGCGACGTGCCGGCGCCTCCATCCATTTCGACAGAACGTCCGGGCAGCCTGCGCTGATTGCCTGCGATGCGGGGGACCTTGCGCAGATGGCCGGGGAACTGCTGAACAACGCGGTCAAATATGCCGGCCGCGCCCGGATATCGGTTGCCGTCCGTAACCTCGGCGCCACCGTGGTGATCGAAGTGTCCGACGACGGGCCCGGGCTCTCGTCCGAGGAAAGGGCATCTGCCACCCAGCGGTTTTGGCGTTCACCGAAGCACCGGGACGTGCGCGGAAACGGCCTGGGCATGACCATCGTCGAAAAGCTGGCCGCGGCCAATGGTGGACGCCTGCTGCTCCGCGAGGCGCACCCGCACGGCCTGGCGGCGTTCCTGGAGTTTCCCCGGGTCCCCAAAAGCGGTCCGGACGCCACGGGGCAGGTGGCTCCGCATGCCTGACTTTCGCTTCAGACCGCCGTCGAGACGCGAAGTCCTCAGGGCCGGTGCTGCCGCAGGGCTCGCGGGACTGCTGCCACCGGCGCTGGCGGCCTGCACCCCGGCGGACAGCCCCGACGCCGTTACCGTTGCGGGCGGCGAACCGGGCGGCTTCTACCTGGAGTTCGCCACCCTGCTTGCCGCGTCCCTGCAGCGCCATGGGGTGGCCCGGCAGGCCACGGCCCTGACCACGGGGGGCAGCCTGGACAACCTCGGACAGCTCATTGCCGGGAAAGCCACGTTCGCCGTCGCCCTCGCTGATGCCGCCGCGCAGAGGGAAGCAGGGAAGAACACGTCCGACGCCGGCATTACGGCTCTCGGGCGGGTGTACGAAAACTACGTCCATTGCGTGGTCCGGAAGGCCAGCGGGATCCGGGGCATCGGGGAGCTGGCCGGCAGGACGGTGGCTGTGGGCGAGCCGGGTTCGGGGACGTCCCTCACCACTCCCCGCCTCCTTGAGGCCGCGGGGCTTGGTTCCGTCGCTGCCGGCGGGGCCGGAGCTGCAGGGCAAGCCGTCACCGTCCTGAACCTGGGCCTCAATGACGGCCTCGCGGCACTGCGTGCGGGGTCAGTGGACGCCCTGTTCTGGTCCGGGGGCGTTCCCACGGCCGCCATCTCTGCTGCCCATGACGACGTGGGTCTCAACTTCCTCGATCTTTCCCTGTTGTTGCCGGCGCTGCGGTCCAGGTACGGCGTCTTTTATGACCGGGTCCTGATCCCGGCGGGCGCCTACGGGGGTGTCCCTGCCGTCTGGACAGTGGGGGTGACCAACCTGCTGCTGTGCCGGAGCGACCTGGACGCCCGCACCGTGAAAAGAACCGTGGAACTGCTGGTGGGCCATGCGGAGGAGCTCATCCCCCGCTCGAGCCTGGGAGTTCAGTTCCTGAGCCCGGATTCCCTGATCAACACGGCCGGCATTCCGTTGCACCCGTCAGCGGCGGACGCTTACCGCGAGCTGCACGGGTGACCCGATCCTCTCTCACTTAATGCTGGAAAACCCGGGACGCTCGCTCACTTTCCTGAAGAGAGTGATAGAGCGTCCGAGGGAAATCCACATCAAGTGAGAGAGCGTCCGGGTCACGTTCCCGAGTGCGCCTGAAGGAAGCTGTACACCTCGGTTTCGTCGACGCCGGGGAAGGCGCCGGGCGGCATGGCCGCCAGCAGGTGCGAATGGGCCCGGGCGGAGGGCCAGGCGTTGCCGGCCCACTGCGAGGCGAGCTCGGCCGGCGGCCGTTTGCAGCAGTTCGGGTCGGGGCAGGTGGACTTGGCCCGCGCGGTGGTTTCCCGTCCGCGGAACCATTTGACGTGCTGGTACGGCACGCCGATGCTGAGCGAAAACTCGCCGCTGGCTGAACGTTCGGTGCGGGCGGTGCACCAGTACGTCCCGGATGGCGTGTCGGTGTACTGGCTGTAGGCGCTGAACTTGTCCGGAACGTCGAACACTGCGCGGGAAGTCCAGGCCTTGCACGACGGCTGGCCCTCGATGGCGCCGGTGTGGTCCTGCGGGAACGCCACGCCGTCGTTCTCGTATGCCTTGTAGATGATTCCGCTCTGGTGCGTTTTCTGGAAATGGGTGGTGATGCCCAGATGCTGCGTGGCAAGGTTCGTGAACCGGTGGGCTGCCGTTTCATAGGACACGGCAAAAGCGTCCCTGATGTCCTCGACGGCGATTTCCTTGGCGGCCTTCGCCTTCTGCAGGAATTCCAGGGTTGCCTTTTCCGGCAGCAGGAGCGCTGCGGCAAAATAGTTCGTTGCCACGCGCTGGGCCAGGAAGTCGCCGTAGTTCTTCGGGGTTTCGTGTCCCAGCACGTAGTGGCCCAGGGCCTGCAGCAGGACCGACCGGGGGTCGTGGTCCTGGCGCTGGTTCTGGGTCAGGTAAATTCTGCGGTTCTTCAAATCGGTCACGGAACGGGTGGAATGCGGCAGGTCACCCACGTGGTGCAGGGTGAATCCGAGGTTCTCGGCGATGTCCGCGATGACGTGCTGGCTGAGCGGACCGGTGGTGTAGCCAACGCCTTTGAGGACCTTCTGCGCCTCGGCCTCGTACTCCGGAAAATAGTTGCCGCGCTCGCGCATCATTGCCCGCAGTTCACCGTTCGCCCGGCGCGCTTCCTCGGGGGTGGCCACCTGCTCGTTCATCTTGCGCTCCAGCTCATGCAGCAGCCCCACCTGGGCCTCCAGCACGTCCATCGGAAGCCGCGAGCTGATGCGGATTTTGGGCAAGTCCAGCGTCTCGTAGAGCGGACTGCGCTGGTAGCGTTCGAGCTCGATCTCCAAGGCGGCCCGGCGGCTGGGAGGCTCGGCACCGAGCAGCTGGTCGATGCTGACGTTGAGGGCGGACGCCAAGTGCTGCAGGAGCCCGAGCTTCGGTTCCCGCTTGCCGTTCTCGATCAGGCTCAACTGGCTGGGCGCAGTACCGACGGCGGCGCTGAGGTTATCGAGAGTCAGTCCAGCCTGCTTGCGCAGGTGGCGCACGCGGCGGCCAAGGCTGATGACGTCCAGTCCGGCAGACGCGGCGGACGGGGTGGGCGGCGCGGCTTCGCGGTTCCAGCTTCCAGGTGACATTTCTAAAGAATACGTGAAGAAGTGCATTTCTTTCCATCATTTATCTCTAGTAAGCCTCTTGGAAGTGCGGAAAAGTAAGTGTCACGGAAAGAAACACCGCACCGGAAAAGCCGGTGGGAACCTCAACGGCGAGGTTCCCACCTACCCCATCCGGAGCTCAATCAAGGAGATCAACGATGACTGCAGCATTTGAGCCCACCCAGCAGACGCCCGAACAGCAGGCCGCCGCCCTGGAGCTCGAGTGGGCCGCCAACCCCCGCTGGGAAGGTGTGACCCGGGACTACTCAGCTTCCGACGTCGTCCGTCTCCGCGGCCGCGTCTCCGAGGAGCACACGCTGGCCCGCCGCGGTTCGGAGAAGCTGTGGAAGCAGCTCACCGAGGAGCACAAGACCGGCGGATACACCAACGCCCTGGGCGCGTTGACCGGCAACCAGGCCGTGCAGCAGGTCAAGGCCGGGTTGCGGGCCATCTACCTTTCCGGCTGGCAGGTCGCAGCGGACGCGAACAACTCCGGCCACACCTACCCGGACCCGCCGCGTTACCCGGCCCCCTCGGTTCCGACGGTGGTGCGCCGGATCAACAACGCCCTGCTCCGGGCCGACCAGATCGAGTTCTCCGAGGGCATCCGGACGGTCGAGGACTGGCTGGTCCCGATCGTTGCGGACGCTGAGGCCGGTTTCGGCGGCCCGCTGAACGCCTACGAGCTGATGAAGTCCATGATCCAGGCCGGCGCCGCGGGTGTTCACTGGGAGGACCAGCTCGCCTCGGAAAAGAAGTGCGGCCACCTCGGCGGCAAGGTCCTGATCCCGACCCAGCAGCACGTCCGGACCCTGAACGCGGCCCGCCTCGCCGCGGACGTCGCCGGCACCCCGTCGGTGGTCATCGCCCGCACTGACGCCGAGGCAGCCACCCTGATCACCTCCGACGTCGACGAACGCGACCAGGAATTCATCCTCCGCGAGGGCGGACAGCCGGTCCGCACCCCGGAAGGCTTCTACAAGGTCCGCAACGGCATCGAACCCTGCATCGCCCGCGCCAAGGCCTACGCCCCGTACTCGGACCTGATCTGGATGGAAACCGGCACCCCGGACCTGGAACTGGCCCGCAAGTTCGCCGAAGCCGTCAAGGCCGAGTTCCCCGACCAGATGCTCTCCTACAACTGCTCGCCGTCGTTCAACTGGCGCAAGCACCTGGACGACGCCACGATCGCGAAGTTCCAGCGTGAACTCGGCGCCATGGGCTTCACGTTCCAGTTCATCACCCTGGCCGGCTTCCACGCCCTGAACTACTCGATGTTCGACCTCGCCCACGGCTACGCCCGGACCGGCATGAGCGCCTACGTCGAGCTCCAGGAGAAGGAATTCGCCTCCGAATCCCGCGGCTACACCGCAACCAAGCACCAGCGCGAAGTCGGCACCGGCTACTTCGACGACATCGCCACCGCGCTCAACCCGAACGCATCCACCCTCGCCCTGGTCGGATCGACCGAAGAGGGACAGTTCCACTAAATCTTTCCCAAGTAAGTAGCAGTAGGTGTCGTTTTGAAGGCTCAAAACGACACCTACTGCTACCCAGATGGGCCTTGCACCAGGAGACTGAAATGAACAGCTTCACCGACTCTTTTACGATCAATGGCATTACGTTGACCGCCCAGCCGATTTGCCGGCAGAACGAGGTGCTCACCCCGGACGCTTTGGAGTTTGTGGCCAGGCTGCACCGGGCGACGGCGGCCCGGCGGCAGGAACTGCTGCAGGCACGCCGGACCCGGCGGGCGGAGATCGCCGCCGGGCAGGACCCTAGGTTCCTCCGCGAAACCGAGCACATCCGCAACGACCCGTCCTGGCGCGTCGCTCCCCCCGCCCCCGGCCTGGAGGACCGCCGCGTGGAAATCACCGGTCCGGTGGACCAGAAGATGACCATCAACGCCCTGAACTCCGGCGCCAAAGTCTGGCTCGCTGACATGGAAGACTCCTCCACCCCCACCTGGCGCAACGTCATCAAGGGCCAGCTGAACCTCACCGACGCCCTGGAACGCCGCATCGACTTCACCTCCCCCGAAGGCAAGGAATACAAACTCCGCCCCGCCGGCGACCTGCCCACCATCGTGGTCCGCCCCCGCGGCTGGCACCTGCCCGAAAAGCACATGCTCATCGACGGCGAACCCGTCGCCGGCGGCATCGTGGACTTCGGCCTGTTCTTCTTCCACAACGCCCGCCGCCTCCTCGCCCAGGGCAAAGGCCCGTACTTCTACCTGCCCAAGATCGAGAACCACCTCGAAGCCCGGCTCTGGAACGACATCTTCATCCTCGCCCAGGACCTCCTCGGCATCCCCCAGGGCACCATCCGCGCCACCGTGCTCATCGAAACCATCACCGCAGCGTTCGAAATGGAGGAAATCCTCTACGAACTCCGCGACCACGCCGCCGGACTCAACGCCGGCCGCTGGGACTACATCTTCTCCCTCATCAAAAACTTCCGCACCCGCGGCCCCCGCTTCGTCCTCCCGGACCGGGCCCAGGTCACCATGACGCAGCCCTTCATGCGCGCCTACACCGAACAGCTCGTCCGCGCCTGCCACAAACGCGGCGCCATGGCCATCGGCGGCATGGCCGCAGCCGTCCCCAACCGCAAAGACCCCGAAGCGAACACCAACGCCCTCGAAAAAGTCCGCGCGGACAAAACCCGCGAAGCCAACGACGGCTTCGACGGCTCCTGGGTGGCCCACCCGGACCTGGTGCCCGTCTGCCGCGAGGTGTTCGACGGCATCCTGGGCAGCAAGCCCAACCAGCTGGACCGCACCCGCGAGGACGTCACCCCCGACGACGCCGCCCTCATCAACGTCGCCGCGACCACCGGCACCATCACCGAACAAGGCATCCGGAACAACATCGAAGTAGGCATCCGCTACATCGAATCCTGGCTCCGCGGCAACGGCGCAGTAGCCATCCACAACCTCATGGAAGACGCCGCCACCGCCGAAATCTCCCGCTCCCAGCTCTGGCAATGGATCTACGCCCGCGCCATCACCGACCACGGCGAAATCATCACCCACCACTGGATCGAGGAACTCCTCGACGAGGAATTCGCACGGCTCGAACGCTTCGACGGCGACCGCTTCGAAGACGCCCGCGACATCTTCGAAGAAGTCACCCTGGCCCAGGACTTCCCGTCCTTCCTCACCCTCCCCGCCTACGCCCGCTACCTCACCGAAGCCCGCGAAAAGGCCACCGCCGAAGAACTCGCGGCAGCGTAGGTTCGAACAAGACTTCCGTCCGCCGGGCCGGCACGCCCTCCGCAACAGGCACCTCCGAAAGCCGGAGGGCCGGCCCGGCGACGGAGCACCTCCCTTACGTTTCCCGATCGCTCTCTCACTTGATGCGGGAAACCCCGGATCGCTCTCTCACTTTTCTTAGGAAAGTGAGAGAGCGATTCACTATTTCCCGCGTTAAGTGAGAGAGCGTCGGAAGGCACGGAGAGCTTACGACGACGGCGCCGCCCGCCTCAGCGGTTCTTCGGCACCTTCCGCACGGAAAGGGTGGTGGTCAGGAAGAACGTCAGCACCGACGCCAGGATCAACAGCATGGGCACGGTCCAGGAACCGGTCAGCCCGTGCAGGTACCCCAGCAGCGGAGGAGCGGCCGCACCGATTGCATAACCGGCGCCTTGGACGACGGCGGACATCTTCCCTGCCGACGCCTGGTCCCGCGCGATCTTGATGATGGCGATGAAGATCAACGTGATGCCGCCACCCTGGGCTACGCCGCCCAGGGAGCACCAAAGCCACCACCATTCGGGGGCCAGCAGCAGGCCCAAGGGGACCGTCAGCCACATCAGGCCAAGGGCCACGGCCACCGTAGTCGTACGGGCAAACCGCGCCGCCAGGGGAACACCCAGGCTGCCGGCGATCGCGAGGATCTGGAACAGCGAGGATCCGGCACCGGCCGCGGCAGGGGCCATTCCCAGCTCGTCGGCCAGGATCTTCGGCAGCCAGGCGGTTACCCCGTAATAGGAGAAGGCCTGTCCAGCGAACCCGGCCGTCAGGCCGGCCGTGGTCCACCGCGCACCGTCGACCGGCGGCAACCGCGTGCCCTTGCCGTCGTCGGGGGCAATGAAGAAGGCGCGGCGCACGCCCACGGCGAGGGTCCAGAAAACTACCGCCACCACCGCCAGGACGGCAACCGATCCCAGCGCGAACCGCCAGCCGGCCAGGCTGGCCAGCGGTGCCGTGGCCACCGAGGTCAGGAACGAGCCGATGTTCAACGCCGCGGTGTAGATGCCCATCGCGGTCCCCTGCCGGCCCCGCCCGAAATCGCGGCGGATGATCAGCGGCACCGCGATGTTGCCCACCGTGATGGCCAGGCCAATCAGCACCGTCCCGGCCACAACCAGCACGGGCCCTCCCGCCGAACGCACCAGGACGCCGGCCAGCACGCCGAGGATGGTCAGCGTCACCGCGAACTCGGCACCGAATTTCCTCGCGGCCAGGGAGGCCAGCGGAGCGGCAAGGGAGAAGCACAGCACCGGGATGCTGGTCAGGAGCCCCAACACGACCGGCGAGAAGTTGAGTTCCGCCTGCATCAGGTCCACTACGGGGGCGACCGCCACAAAAGGGCCCCGCAGGTTCAGGGCCAGCAGGCCTATGCAGGCCAGCAGGATCCAGCTGTTGGGAATGCGGGCGAGGATCCGGCCGTTCACGGGGCCAGGAACCGGTTTGGGGGTGGTTTCATCACTCCCATTGCTATCACGCCGGAAGTGGCAGGGGTTCCAGGAAAGGCCAGGACCCGCTGCCTTACGATGAACATCACGCCAAGGTTACCCGGGACGAAGGACAACGCCATGAAGCACCGCCTCGCCATCCTCGACGACTACCAGGGCGTGGCCCATGGTTTTGCCGACTGGGCTGCCCTGGAAGCCGAGGGCGTCGCCACCATGACCTTCCGTGAACCCTTCGCCTCGCCGGAGGCCCTGGTGTCCGCGCTGGCGGATGTGACCATGGTGGTGGCCATGCGCGAGCGGACCGCCTTTCCGCGGGAGGTGCTGGAAAAACTTCCAACTCTCCAGCTCCTGGTGACCACCGGCATGGCGAATGCCGCCGTGGATGTGGCCGCCGCTGCCGAGCAGGGCATCACCGTTTGCGGCACACCGGGCTCGCCCGCCGCCGCCCCCGAACTGACGTGGGCCCTGCTGCTGGCCCTCGCCAGGAACCTGCCGGCCGAAGAGAACTCCCTGCGTGCAGGCTCCTGGCAGACCACCGTTGGCTTCGAGCTGGCCGGTAAGACCCTGGGCGTGGTGGGCCTTGGCAAGATTGGCCGACGGATCGCGGCGTACGGGCAGGCCTTTGGAATGGAGGTCCTGGCCTGGAGCCAGAACCTGACGGCCGCGGCAGCGGAGGAGGCCGGCGCCCGCCTGGTGTCCAAGGAGGAACTCTTCCGGCTCTCGGACGTTGCCACGCTCCACCTGCGGCTCTCCGAACGCTCGGAAAACATTGTGGCCGAGCCCGAACTCCGGCTGCTGGGACCTGAGGGCATCCTGGTGAATACCGCCCGGGGGCCCCTGGTCAACCAGGACGCCCTGCTGAAGGCCCTCGCCGAGGGCTGGATCCGCGGGGCGGCGCTGGATGTGTTCGACCAGGAACCGCTGCAGGCGGGGCACCCTCTGCTGGCGGCGCCCAACACCGTGTTGTCTCCGCACCTCGGCTACGTCACTCGGGAAAGCTACCGGCAGTTCTACGGCGGGGCTTTCGAGGACGTCACGGCCTGGCTGGCGGGCGCGCCTGTCCGCACGCTCACGCCTTAGCCCCCGCGCCCCGGGGACGGAAACGACGACGGCGGCCCGGCCATCTAAAGGCAACCGGTCCGCCGTCGGACTTCTTTGGCAGTGCCTCAGGCGTCCCCGAGGTACCAGCCTCGCCGGGCGTTGGCCACCCCGGGTTGCTCGCGGAAGACGTCCGGCTGGGCGGCCCAGCGGACGCCGTTGGCCAGCACCTGCCGGATTTCAGCCTGGTGGTAAACCGGGTAGTCCTGGTCGCCGGGGCTGAAATAGAAAATCCGGCCCTTGCCGCGGGTGAAGGTCACGCCGGAGCGGAACACCTCGCCGCCTTCAAAGGAGCTGATGAAGATGAGGTCGTCCGGGTCCGGAATGTCAAAGAGTTCGCCGTACATCTCCTGTTTGGGAATGATCAGCGGATTGGGAACGCCCTGCGCGATGGGGTGGGACGGTTTGACCGTCCACACTGTCTCGCGTTCACCGTCGTTGCGCCACTTGAGCGAGCAGGTGGTGCCCAGGAGTCGGGTGAAGATCTTGGCGAAGTGGCCGGAGTGGAGGACCAACAGGCCCATTCCGCCCAGGACGTGGCGCTGCACCCGATCCACGACGTCGTCACTGACCTCGGCGTGGGCTTTGTGTCCCCACCACAGGAGGACGTCCGTTCCCGCCAGCGCCTCCTCGCTGAGTCCGTGCTCGGGGTCCGCAAGGGTTGCGGTGGCCACCCGCGAATCCGGCAGGTGTCCGCGCAGGCCCGCGGCAATGGCGCCGTGGATCCCGTCCGGGTACATCTCCGCCATGGAGGCTGGCGTATTCTGCGCCTCGTGGACGCCCTCGTTCCAGACCAGGATGTTGAGTTTGTCCGTCATGTCAGAGCGCAACTTCCCGGTGTTCGAGTGCGGACCGGTAGCAGGCGTCCAGGACCAGGGCCCGGCTGAGGGCCACCGAGCCGTCATGCGCGCCCCACGCCTCCGGGCCGCCGCGGACGGCGTTGACGAAGTCCTCGACGACGGCGTCGTGGGCGCGGCCGGGCTCAGCCACCACCTCGTAGTCGGCGTTTTCGCCGTCCTTCTCCTTGAAGATCCTCAGGTCCGCAACCGGTGCCATCGAAGCGCCTACAGCGCGCAGTTCGGCGCCGCCGTCGGTCCCGTACACGGTGAAGTCCAGGAGGTCCTTCTCTTCGCGGTAGGCCGCCCAGCCCGCCTCGAGGATGAGCGTGCCGCCGCCTTCGAGCCGGATGAACGCGGTGGCGAAATCCTCCACCTCGAATTTGTGGCTGGACTTCATCGCCGAGTAGCGGGCGTTGCCGCCCAGCCCGCGCGGGCCCAGTTCGGAGTGGGTGGCGGCGGAAACGGACAGGACCTTGGGTTCCCCCAGCAGGTGCAGGGAGTAGTCCAGTACGTGCACGCCGATGTCGGCCAGCGGACCGCCGCCGGCCAGCTCCGGATTGGTGAACCAGCTGCCCAGCATGGGGATGCCGGAGCGCCGGAGCCACGAGGCCTTCGCGTAGTATGGCCGGCCGAGCTCACCGTCGTCGATGATGCCCTTCAGCTTCTGGATGTCGCCGCGGCGGCGGTGGTTGAAGGCGACGTCCAGCACGCGGCCGGCATTGCGTGCGGCGTCCACCATCGCCTGGCCTTCGACGCCGTTGCGAGCCAGCGGCTTTTCGCTCAGGACGTGCAGCCCCTTTTCCAAAGCCGCGATGGCGATGGGTGCGTGCAGGAAGGTGGGCACGGCCACGCTGACGGCGTCCAGCCCCTCCATGTCGATCAGGTCCTCCCAGCGGGCGAACGTGTGCGGGATGCCGTACTCGTCCTTCAGGTTGGCCAGGAGGTCCGCCTCCATGGCAGCGACCGCTACGAGTTCCACGCCATCCATGCCCTTGTAGGCCTTGATGTGCTGCTGGCCGGCCCATCCGATGCCAACCACCCCCACCTTCAGGGTTTCCGGCTGCTGATTGCTCACAGGTAGATCCTTCTCTTTTTCGTGCGATGGAAATGGGGTTGGGAAGTCAGCCCTTGACGGCCCCGGCGGTCATGCCCGAGACAATCCTCTTCTGGCAGACCAGGACCAGGATGACAAGGGGCAGTGTGATCAGGACGGACGCGGCGCTGATGGTGCCCATGGGCTGGTCGAACTCGCTGGCACCGTTGAAGAAGGCAATGGCCACCGGGACCGGGCGCGCGTCCGGCGACGTCGTCAGCGTGACGGCCAGGAGGAACTCGTTCCAGACGGAGATGAACACCAGGATGGCCGTGGTGGCCAGGCCCGGCACCGCAAGCGGCAGGATCACCTTTCGGAAAGCCTGGAAAGGGGAAGCTCCGTCCATGTACGCGGATTCCTCCAGCTCCCGCGGGATTTCCCGGAAGAAGGACGTCAGGGTGTAAATGGCCAGCGGCAGAGCGAAGGTCATCTTGGGGATGATGAGGCCGACGAGGGTGTCGTAGAGCCCGATCTCCCGCCAGATCGCGAACATGGGCGCCGCTATGGCGATCGCCGGAAAAGTGGTCACGGACAGGATCAGCGTCAGGATCAGCGCCTTCCGGCGCATCTTGAGCCGGGCCAGGGCGTAAGCGGCAAAGGATGCGAACACCAGCGCCAGCGTGGTGGTGACGACGGCGATAATCACCGAGTTCCGCAGCGCCAGCAGGAATTCGGCGTTCTGGAGGACCGTCAGGTAGTTATCCAGCGAGGGTTCGGCGGGGAACAGCTCCCCCTTGCCCAGGCTGGCGCCTTTCTTCAGGGACGTATTGACCAGCCAGTAGAACGGAACCAGTGAGAAGGCCATGACGGCCAGGACGAAGAGCCACGTCAGCGGGTGAAGTTTGGCTTCCCCCCGCAAACGTCGGCGAGGTGCCCTGGACCGGGCCGACGTATCGGCGGGACGGTCGGCAAGCAGGGTACCCATCAGTTCTCCTTGGCGACGGCGCGGATGTTGCTGCCTGCGAAGCGGATATAGACCATGGAGACCACCATGACCGTCAGGAACGTCAGGATGGACAGCGCTGAGCCCTCACCCACCAGTCGGTTTTCCCGCAGCTCCTTGTAGGCAAGCATCGACATTGATTCGGTACCGTTGGCGCCGCGGGTCAGGACGAACGGCAGGTCGAAGACGCGCAGGGAATCCATAGTGCGGAAGATCGCCGCCAGGACAATCGCGGGCTTCAGCAGGGGCAGGGTGACATCCCGGAAGGTCTGCCATTTGCTGGCGCCGTCCAGTTCAGCCGCCTCGTAGGTCTCATCCGGAATGACCTGCAGGCCGGCCAGGATGATGAGCGCCGCGAAGGGAGTGGTCTTCCAGACGTCAGCCAGGACAACCACGGCCATGGCGTAGCCAGGTTCACCCAGCCAGACGATGTCGCCGGCGGGCAGGCCCAGGGCGGAAAGAACCGTGGTCACCAGCCCCAGGTTTGGTTCGAACATGGTCTCCCAGGTGATGGCGCTGACCACTGTGACGATCGCGTACGGCAGCAGCACGATGGTGCGGAGCAGCGCACGGCCCCGGAAGGCAAGGTTCAGCAGCAGGGCCATGGCCGTTCCCAGCACCAGTTCCAGCGACACCGAGAGCCCGGCGAAGAGGAAGGTCTGGCCGAAGGCCGCCCACCATTCCTTGCTCGCCAATGCCGCGATGTAGTTATCGAGGCCGACGAAGCGGGACAGGCCGGCCTGGCGGACGCTGTACTGGTTCAGCGAGAGCCACAGTGCGTAGCCGATGGGCACAGCGGCCACCAGGGCCATCAGGATGAGGGACGGTGCCGTCATCCTGATGGCCAGGCGGCGTTCTGCCCGGTCGTGACCGCTCACGCGGCCACGACCGGAAGTCAGGACAGGGGGTGCCATGGTCAGAAGGTCGCCTTGGCGGTCTTGATCTCTTCAGCCATCTGCTTGGTTGCGTCATCCGCTGTGGCCGTGCCGGACAGGACCGCGTAGACGTTCTTGTTGATGGCCTGGGAAATCTGCGGGTACACCGGGGAGACCGGCCTGGGCTTGGCACCCTTGACCGAGTCGAGCAGTTCCTTCGCGAACGGCATCTTGGCCAGGACTTCGGGGGCGGAGTAGGCGGCCTCGTTCACCGGCGCCTGGGAGTTGTCCATGGCCACGTGCTTCTGCCACTCCGGGGAGGTGGCGAACTTGATGTAGGCCACGGCTGCGCCCGGGTTGGTGGAGTGGGCGGAGATGGCGAAGTTCCAGCCGCCCAGGACGCCGCTTGGCTTGGCGGAGCCGTCAAAGGAGGGCAGCGGTGCCACGCCGAAGGTGCCTGCCAGGTTGGTGGCGTTCAGGAGGCGGTAGACGTGGGGCCAGTTGCGCTGGTATCCGAAGTTGCCGGACTCGTAGGCCAGGCGTGCGGGATCTTCGTTGTAGGTCAGCACGGCACGGTCCGCGGAACCGTTCTTGATGCCGTCGGCCATGAAGTTCAGGACCTTGCGGGTGGTGTCGTTGTCCACCGCCACTTCGCCGTTGGCATCCAGGACCTCGCCGCCGGCGCTGTAGAGGAGTTCGAGGAAGTTCACCGTCAGGCCTTCATACTGCTTGCCTTGGTAGACCAGCCCGTTGCCTGGGGCCTTGGCTGCCTCTTTGTAGAGCTGCTGCCAGGTTTCCGGCTTGGCCACCTTGTCCTTCTGGTAGTAGATCAGGCCGGCGTTCGTGTAGAAGGGTGCGGCCCAGTACTTGCCGTCGTACTTCACCGTCTCAGTCGTGGACGTGATGAGGTTGTCCTTGATTCCTTCGACCAGTTCGGTCTGGTCAAGCAGCCAGCCCTGGGAGGCGAACTCGGCCGTCCAGATCACGTCCGTCATGAAGATGTCGCACTCGGTGGACTTGCCTTCAAGGCGCTGGACGGCCTGCGTGCGGGATTCGTCCGTCGTGGCACCGATCTCCGTGTACTTCGCCGTCATGCCCGGGTTGGCGGCGTTGAAGGCCGCCGTGGTGTTCTTGTGGATGCCGCTCGCGTCTTTGCCGCCGCACAAATGGATGTTTCCCTTGGCGCCTTCTGCGCTCTTGGGATCGGCTACGGCCGCGGCCGGAGCCTGGGTCGATTCCGATTTCGACGCCGGCTGGTTTCCGCAGCCCGCGAGCATGACTCCCGCTACTACGGTTGCTGCAACACTCTGGGCAAGACGACGGCGTCTTGCTGGCATGGATGCCTTCACGAGTTTCCTTTCGGGGTGGCCTGGTCCGCCCATTCGGTCCACGGCCATAATCGGACGGCCTCAGGTACCGGACAGCGGGACGATGAAGCGGTCAGCCGCAACTTTCAACCGCTATAGGTCAAAAGTATGTAGGCGAGCCGCTGTAAGCAGATTTCCATGGAGTGTGACCCATGTCAACAAGAATCGGATGGGATTTTTCGGTATCCGATTGGATCCCGGGGTACATCTGCCGGTATTCGAGGGCATGCCGCGGCGAGGCCTGCGTGCTTGGGTGCTTGCGTGCCTACGCGCTTGGGTGCACGGACCGTACAGGCCTGGAATTTGGGGGGACGCGCCTAATCAGCCTGGGTGGACGTCCGGATGGCGGTTTCCACCGCTTCGGGCGAGAGGACGTGGTCAATCACCATCCGGCTGGCACCAAGTATTGCGGCGTCTGCCGGAGCTTTGGACTGCTCGATGCGGAGCCGGGACGTGGCAAGCGGCAGCGATCTGCGGTAAACCGCCTCGCGTACCCCCGCCAGCAGCTGGTCGCCGGCGCGCGCCAGGCTTCCGCCCACCACAATGACGGAAGGGTTGAGCAGGTTCACGCAAATTGCGAGTACCTCCCCCAGGTCCCGTCCGGCCTGCCGCAGCGCATGGATGGCCTGGACGTTTCCCTTGGCCGCGAGTTCCACCACGTCTGTACTGGTGGTGGCGTCGATTCCTTCCGCACGCAGCTTACCGGCCAAGGCAGGTCCGGATGCCAGGGCCTCGAGGCATCCGCTGTTGCCGCAGCGGCACAGCACGTCCTCGCCGTCGGGGACCCGGACGTGCCCAAGGTCGCCGGAAGTACCATCTGCGCCACGCTGGATTTGGCCGTTGCTGATGATGCCGGCACCGATGCCCGTGGCCACTTTGACCAGCAACACGTTCTGGAATTCCTGCCAGTGGGCGTACCGCTCACCGATCGCCATGATGTTCACGTCGTTATCCACCAGCACGACCGTGCCCAGCTGCCGGCCAACGAATCCGGCCACATCGAACCCGTCCCAGCCCGGCATGATGGGAGGTTTCACCGGCCGCCCCGTGCTGTGTTCCACAGGACCGGGGAGTCCTATCCCCACTCCGGCAAGATCGCCGACGCGGCGTCCGACGTCTTCCAACAGCTTGCGCCCTATTTCGATGACGCGGTTCAGGACGGGTTCGGGACCTTCCCCAATATCGATCGCTTCGGAGTGCCTGGCAAGGATGGTGGCATTCAGGTCCGTGGCCGCCACCGAGGCATGGGTTGCGCCTATGTCGGCGGCGAGCACCAGCCTGACCCCCGCGTTAAACGCAAATTTCGACGGCGGCCGCCCGCCGGAGGAGGCCGCTTCGCCGGCCGGACCCACCAGGCCCATGGCAAGGAGGGCATCGATCCGGGCGGCAACAGTGGTCCGGGCAAGGCCGGTCAGGTCCGCCAGTTCGGACCGCGTGCGGGGCTTGCCGTCACGGAGCAGCTGGAACAGGTCACCGGTGCGCGAAAGCAGCCCGGCTTCCTGCTGTAGACGCGGTTGTTGCCTCGGAACGATCGCCATACCTAAGGAATAGCACATTCGGAAATACTTTGGTTCGAGTAATCCTTGACTTTTGATTGACTTGCGCCAAAAGTCGCCGTAATTTGTAAAAAACCCAACTCATGTGCTGCGGCGCATGCAACATCGAGCAGCAAGGAATGGGCAGGCCATGGACTACTCGCTTCAGCTTTACACTCTTCGGCGGCCCTTGGAAGAGGACCTTCCCGGAACCATCCGCAGGGTCGCGGACATCGGTTTCACCCAGGTGGAGCCCTACAATTTCGTGGCCACCGCGAAGGAACTGGGCAGTGCCCTGAAAGAGAACGGACTGACGGCGCCGTCCGGCCATGCCCCGCTGCTCAGCCAGGACCAGGACGAAATCTTCGCAGCGGCCAGGGACCTGGGCATCACCACGGTGATCGACCCGTTCATCCCCGCCGACCGCTGGCAGACGGCCGAAGACATCCGTGCCACGGCGGAGAAGCTGAACGAAGCCGCCAAAAAGGGCGCCGAGTACGGCATCCGGGTTGGCTACCACAACCACCAGTGGGAGTTGGAGTCACTCGTCGAAGGCCGGACCGCCCTGGAATACTTCGCCGACCTGCTTGACCCGGAACTGGTCCTGGAAGTGGACACCTACTGGGTGGCCGTGGGCGGGCAGGATCCGGTGGACATCCTCGCCAGGCTCGGTGACCGGGTTAAGCTGATCCACATCAAGGACGGCCCCCTGACCACGGATACCAAGGCCCAGCAACCGGCCGGCAAGGGCCAGGTGCAGGTCCTTGACGTCATCGCCGCAGCAAAGGCCCTGGAGGTGGGCGTGGTGGAATTCGACGACTACGAGGGAGACATCTTCCAGGGCATCGCCGAGAGCCTGGCATTCCTCAACAGCGCAGGAGCCAGCGCATGAGCACCCCCTCCCCCAGCAAAGGCCCGGTGGGCGTCGGCGTCATCGGCGCGGGCAACATCAGCAAGCAGTACCTGGACAACCTCACCACGTTCCCCGACCTCAAGGTCCACGTCATCGCGGACCTCTTCGAGAAAGCCGCCGAAGCCCGGGCCAACGAATACGGCATCCCCGAGTGGGGCGGGGTGGAAAAAGCACTGCACCACCCCGACGTCGAGATCATCGTGAACCTGACCATTCCCGCAGCCCACGTCGAAGTGGCCACAGCAGCCGTACACGCCGGCAAGCACGTCTGGACCGAGAAGCCTTTTTCCCTTGACCGCGAATCAGGCCTGGGGCTCCTCAAAACCGCAGACTCCGCGGGGATTCGCCTGGGCTGCGCCCCGGACACGTTCCTGGGTGCCGGGCTCCAGACTGCACTGCGCCTGATCCAGCGGGGCGACATCGGCACGCCCCGGACCGGCATGACCACCTTCCAGACGCCGGGTCCGGAGTCCTGGCACCCCAACCCCGCCTTCCTGTTCCAGTACGGCGCCGGCCCCCTGTTCGACATGGGCCCCTACTACCTCACCACCCTGGTCCAGGCCTTCGGCTCCATCCGCAAGGTGGCCGCCGTCGGCTCCAAGGCCAAGGACATCCGCGTCATCGGTTCCGGACCCAAGGCCGGCGAGGAGTTCACCGTGGAAGTCCCCACGCACGTCTCGGCCATGGCGCAATTCGAAAGCGGCGCGTCCTCCCACAGCGTCTTCTCCTTCGAATCTCCCCGCACGCGGATGGGATTCGTGGAGATTACAGGCACGGAGGCCACTATCTCCCTGCCGGATCCCAACAACTTCGACGGCGACGTCAGGCTTTGGCGCGCGGGCGACGAAGCCTGGACCACCATCCCGGCCACGGGCCCGGCGAACGGCCGCGGCATGGGCGTCCTGGACATGGCGCGTTCGCTGCGTGCCGGCGTCCCCCACCGCGCCCCCGGCAGCCTGGCCTACCATGTGCTGGACGCCATGGTCTCCATCTCGGAATCCATGGACTCGGGCACCTTTGTGGACGTGGAAAGCTCCGCCCCGGCCTCTGCTCCGCTCCCCGAGGACTGGGCACCGGAGACGCTGACCCTGGGGGAGGGCGCATGAGCCGGGAACCGGGAACCACGGCGCCACTGGGGGTGGCGATGATCGGCTACGCCTTCATGGGCAAGGCACATTCCAACGCGTGGCGGAACGTGGCCAGCTTCTTCGACGTCCCGGCGTTTGAACAAAAGGTCCTGGTTGGCCGCGATGCCGCCGCCGTCTCGGAGGCTGCCGGCAGGTACGGGTGGGCGGAAACGGCCACCGACTGGCGCACTGTCCTGGAGCGGGACGACATCCACATCATCGACGTCTGCGCCCCGGGATGGATGCACGCCGAAATCGCCATCGCCGCCTTTGAGGCGGGCAAGCATGTGCTGCTGGAGAAGCCCCTCGCCAACACCCTGGCGGAGGCCGAGGCAATGACCGCTGCGGCGCAGGCCGCACGGGCCAGGGGCGTCCAGTCGATGGTCGGGTTCAACTACCGCAGGGTGCCTGCCCTTGCCCTTGCCAAGGAGCTGATCGCCGAGGGCAGGATCGGCACGGTACGGCACGTCCGTGCCGCCTACCTGCAGGACTGGCTGGCTGACGACCAGGCGCCCATGACCTGGCGGCTGAAGAAGGAAACAGCCGGCTCCGGCGCCCTGGGTGACATCGCCTCCCACGCCATCGACCAGGTGCTGTTCCTCCTGGGGGACCGGGTCACCGAGGTCACCGGCCGCCTGCACACCTTCGTGAACCGGCGCCCCGGCACGAGCGGTCCCGCAGGCGGCCTTGAGGATGTAACGGTCGACGACGCCGCCTGGGCAACATTGTCCCTCGCCTCGGGAGCAGTCGCCTCAGTGGAGGCCTCCCGGGTGGCCACCGGACGGAAGAACTCCCTCCAGCTTGAGGTCTACGGCGACAAGGGCGCCCTCCGGTTCGACCTGGAAAACCTCAATGAGCTTGCGTTCCTGGATGCCACCGCACCCGCCCGGGAGCAGGGATTCCGCCGCATCCTGGTCAACGAGCCCGAGCACCCGTACCTTAAGGCGTGGTGGCCGCAGGGCCACATCATCGGCTGGGAGCACACCTTCACCCACGAAGTCCGCGACTTCCTGCTTGCCGTCAGCTCCGGAACCGCGCCGTCGCCGTCGTTCGAGGACGGGCTGGCCGTCCAGCGCATCCTGGACGCCGTGGAGGAATCCGCCGCCGCGAAGAGCGCCCTCATCCAACTGGCCCCCGCCAACCCGGCCGCCACCGCCACCCACCCGCAAGGAGCCTGACATGCCCCGCCCGTTTACCCTGTTCACCGGCCAGTGGGCCGACCTGCCCTTCGAAGAGGTGGCCAAACTGGCCTCCGGCTGGGGCTACGACGGCCTGGAAATCGCCGTCTCCGGGGACCATATGGACGCCTGGCGCTGGGACGAACCCGGCTACGTGGAGTCCAAGCTCGCCGTACTGGAAAAGTACAACCTGAAGGTTTGGGCCATTTCCAACCACCTCAAGGGCCAGGCCGTGTGCGATGACCCCATCGACTTCCGCCACCAGGACATCGTGGGCGCCAAGGTCTGGGGCGACGGCGACCCCGAAGGCGTCCGCCAGAGGGCCGCAGAGGAAATGAAGCACACCGCCCGGCTCGCCAAGGCACTCGGGGTGGACACCGTCGTCGGCTTCACCGGCTCCTCCATCTGGCAGTACGTGGCCATGTTCCCGCCCGTCCCGGAAAAGGTCATCGACGCCGGCTACCAGGACTTCGCCGACCGCTGGAACCCCATCCTGGATGTCTTCGACGAATGCGGCGTCCGGTTCGCCCACGAAGTCCACCCGTCCGAGATCGCCTACGACTACTGGACCACCGTCCGCACCCTCGAGGCGATCGGACACCGCGAAGCGTTCGGCCTGAACTGGGACCCCTCCCACATGATGTGGCAGGGAATGGACCCCGTTTCCTTCATCTGGGACTTCAAGGACCGGATCTACCACGTGGACTGCAAAGACACCAAGATCCGCCAGACCGGCCGCAACACGGTCCTGGGCTCCCACCTGCCCTGGGGCGATCCGCGCCGCGGGTGGGACTTCGTCTCCGCCGGCCGCGGCGACGTCCCCTGGGAAGCCTCGTTCCGCGCCCTTTCCGCGATCGGCTATGACGGGCCTATCTCCGTCGAATGGGAAGACGCCGGCATGGACCGCCTGCACGGCGCCCCCGAAGCCCTCGCGGCCCTCAAGAAGTTCGACTTCCCGCCATCGAGCACGTCCTTCGACGCCGCCTTCAAGCAGTAGCTCCCGGGGGCACGCACGTAGAATCCCTGCATGACCCACACCATCCGCCCGGCAACAACGGACGACGCCGGGGCGCTGGCAGCCCTGGCAACCGTCACCTTTCCGCTGGCGTGCCCGCCGTCGACGTCGCCTGAAGACATAGCAGCGCACCTGGCGAACACCCTCAGCGAACAGCACTTCCGGACGTACCTCAGTGACCCGGACGTCACCGTCCTGGTGATAGACGGGGAGGGCGCCCTCCGCGGGTACAGCCTCCTGGTGAACCGTCCCGCGGCGGACCCGGATGTGTCCGCGGTGCTGACATTGACGCCGTCGGTGGAGCTCAGCAAGTGCTATGTGCATCCCGGGCACCACGGCCTGGGCGCCGCTGCGGAGCTGATGCACGCCAGCCTCCAGGCGGCGGCCGGATCAGGCGCAGCCGGTGTGTGGCTCGGGGTCAACAGCCAAAACGCGCGGGCCATCCGCTTCTACGAGAAGTCAGGGTTCCGCAGGGTGGGAACCAAGTCTTTCCGGCTGGGAAATACCGTGGAGCACGATTTCGTGCTGGAGCGAGCCCTCCCGTGACCATCCCCCACTACCCTCTTACACGTACTCAGCCGGGTAAGCCAGTGGCGGGCGCGGTTCCGCCAGGAGCTTGAGGCCCGGCGGCAGCCCCTCCACGGTGCCGTGGGTCCCGGACGCCCTGATGTTGATGCGGGCGGTGTCCAGCAGCACGTTTTCGGCCCGGAACTCGCCCACCTCCTCCGGAAGGATCGGCGCCAGGTGCACTACCCCGTGCGTGAAGACGGGGTCGAAGCGGAGCAGGGCCCGGACCAGTTGTATGGGCGCCGCCGCCGCCCATGCCTGCGGCGAGCAGGCGGTGGGGTATGCCACCGGTCCGGAGAACTCGCCGCGGTCGAAACCGCAGAACAGTTCGGGCAGCCTGCCGTCAAAATGCTCAGCGGCCTCGAAGATGCCGGTGGCCACCCGGCGCGCCTCCTCCACGAATCCGTAGCGCATCAGCCCGGTTGCCACCAGGGCCGTGTCATGCGGCCACACCGAGCCGTTGTGGTAGCTCACCGGGTTGTAGGCGCCCATGTCCGAGCTGAGGGTGCGGATTCCCCAGCCGGTGAACATCTGCGGGGACATCAGGTGCTCCACCACGGAAGCCGCCTTGTCCTCATCCACGATGCCCATCCAGAGGCAGTGCCCCATGTTTGAAGTACACGCGTCCACCGGCCGCTTGTCCTTATCCAGCGCCACGGCGAAGTAACCCTTGTCCGGCAGCCAGAACTTCTCGTTGAAGGCGGCCTTCAAATCCGCGGCGCGTTCAGCCCAGTGCTGTTCCAGGGCGCGGTCGCCGCTCCAGCGGGCCAGCAGTGACCGGCCCACATAGGCGGAGTAAACGTAGGCCTGGACTTCGCAGAGGGCAATGGGCGCCTCCGCCATGGTCCCGTCCGCGAAGTTGATGCCGTCCCAGGAATCCTTCCACCCCTGGTTGACGAGTCCATGGTCGTTGGGCCGGATGTACTCCACGAACCCGTCGCCGTCGCGGTCCCCGTACTTCTCGATCCACTCCAAAGCCCTGTCCACGTGGGGCACCAACGGCTCCACAATGTCCTTTGACTGCCCCCACCTGCTCAGCTCGCCAACCAGGGCCGCAAACAGCGGCGTGGCGTCAGCGGTGCCGTAGTAGGCGCTGCCCCCCAGCGCCAGCCCCGCGGTGACGCCCAACCTCACCTCGTGCGGGATGCGCCCCGGTTCTTCCTCGGAGTCCGTGTCCACCTTCGTCCCCTGGAGGCCGGCCAAGGTCTGCAACGTCCCGGCCGCCAGTTTGGGGTCCACCATCAGGCTCATGTAGGAGGAGAGGATGGAGTCGCGGCCGAAGAGCGCCATGAACCAGGGGGCGCCGGCGGCGACGGCTACCCGTTCCGGATGGTGCGGGTCGAAGATCCGCAGGGATCCCAGGTCGCTTTGGCTGCGGTTCAGCAGATCCTGCAGGTTGGCGTCCGACACGGTGATCAGCGGGACGTTCTGCTCCCAGTGCCGGTGCCGGCGGGCGCCCTCCCGGTGGTGCGGCAGCCCGTCCTCGCTGAAGGCGTCGGCGGGGGCCTGCCCGTTGATCAGGGGGACCACAATGATGCTGGTAGCCCACTTGCCGCGGGGTGGAATGGTGGCGCGGAAGCGGAGCCCGTCTGTGCTGACGGCGGCGCCGCGGGCCCGGACGGCCGTTCCCCGCCGTTGGCCGTTGCGGGCGCTTTCAATCACGAGCTGGCCGTCGCGGACCGTGCGGACGGCCTCGGCATGCTTTGACGTGCGGCCCACCTTGACGTCGAAAAGATCGTCCTGGTCTGCACCAACGAGGAGTTCGATGTCGCATTCCACAGGCTCAGCCGAGTAGTTCTCCAGCGTGATGTCGTCCTGCAGGCCGGGGCCGATGTGGCGGGTTTGACGGACCACCAGCGGGCTGTCGAACCGGCCGTCCGGCCACTGGGCCCTCCCAACGAAGGTGGCTTCGAAGGGCTTGGGCCGTTGCGCCGCCAACGGTTCACGCAAGGAGCCATTTACTCGGAGGATCCAGTGGGAAATGATGCGCGTGTCCTGGTAGAAAGCACCGTTCGTGCCGGTGTCTGAACTGATGTCCCCGGTGCCGGAAGAGATGCAGAACGAGGATCCTTCCAGCACCGTCACCGAACCTGATTCGGATGCGGCGGCCTCGGTGTCGGCGTTCCATGCAGTCAAGGGAAAGGGCTCCTTCGCTAGGAGGCGGACTTACCGCGGTTCGGAAGACCGTCCCTTAAAGATTCTGGTGCAAACCGATCGCATCCGGAACCCCTGGGGGAGCCTCCCCTGCGAGCAGCTTCTCGAAGAGCCGGAGGTGCTCGTTCACCATGCGTTCCTCGCTGAACCGTTCCGCGGCGGCCTTTCGGCAAGCTGCACGGCTGAGGCTCTCCGCCTCATGCACAAAGCCCGCCAGCTGCTCCGTGCTTCCCAGGTACCCGGTCCGGCCATGGTCGATAATTTCGGGTGCGGAACCTACCCGGGTGCCTATTACAGGGGTGCCTGTGGCAAGCGCCTCGATCATGACCAGCCCGAAAGGTTCAGACCACTGAATCGGGTTGAGGAAGGCCAGCGCCTCGCCCATCAGCCGATACTTGATGGCGTCGTCCACTTCGCCGACGAAGTCCTCATTGGGCCCCAGCATGGGCTCGATGACCTCACGGAAATACCGGATTTCGTCGGGGTCGCGCATCTTGACCGCTATCCGCAGCGGCAGTCCCGCCTCCCTGGCGATCATAATGGCCTCCAGCAGTCCCTTATCGGCGCAGGCCCGCCCGACGAAGCACAGGTAGCCGCCGGTCCCCGACCCCATCGGAACGGAGGAAACGTCCATCCCGTGGTGGATGACCCGCGTCACCGGCACCTCCGGTGCGCGCGAGCACTGGTCCCGGGAGATAGCGATCACAGCCGCCCTCCGACCGATGGCACGGTAGATATCCACTGCGTCCGCACTGAGCGGGCCGTGGATTGTCGTTGCCACCGGGACCTGGTCAGGCCGCTCCACGTACAGGGGGCCGGTGAGGGTGTGGTCATGGATGATATCCACGTCCCCCATGGCTGCGTACGCCCGGACTACGTGGCTCAGCTCAGAGATGGCTAAACCGAGTCCGTCACTGTGGGCAGGCCGCATGCCCGGAGCCCGGGGGACAGCGCATGTGCTGTCCGAGGGAGCTGCCAACACGACGTCATGCCCGGCCGCCGCAAAGCCTCTGGCGAGGCTGTCCACTACTCTTTCAATGCCACCGTACGTTACCGGTGGAACAGGGATCCAAGGTCCTGCAACCAGTCCTATCCGCATTCCTGGCCTCGCCTAGAACGGGCCTGGCTCCCCAGCCGGGCCGGGCAATACTGTCCGCGGAACCTGATATGTCCCGCGGTCTAATTCAGAATCATCCGGTGGCATCTGCTTAGCCTTCAACTCAGACTATGGCGCAGGATTGGCGGCAGACAAGACCCACTGTGCGGCAACTAACACCGGGCTCCGGAATGGCGGCCCGAAATCCGCGGTTACGTCCAACATGAAGATAGAGATCTGGTCCGATGTTGCCTGCCCGTGGTGCTTTATTGGCAAGCGGCGCTTCGAAGCTGCCCTGGCGGCCTTCCCGCACCGTGATTACGTGGACGTGACCTGGCGCAGCTACCAGCTGGACCCCACCCTTCCCGAGCACTATGACGGCACGGAACTCGAGTACCTGAGTTCCCGCAAGGGCATCCCCGCAGAGCAGGTCTCGGCGATGTTCGGCCACGTTGCCGGCCAGGCGAAGGCCGAGGGCCTGAATTACCGGTTCGACTCGGTGGTGGTGGCCAACAGCTTCACCGCGCACCGCCTGATCCACCTTGCCGCTGCCCACGGCAAGCAGGATGCTGCAAAGGAACGCCTGCTCAGCGACCACTTCGAGCATGGCAAGGACATCGGCAGCCGGCAGTACCTTGCGTCGCTCGGCGTCGAACTCGGCATCGACCCCGGCGCAGTGGATGAGCTCTTCACCACGGACAAGTACGCGGACGCAGTCCGCTTCGATTTCGAGGAGGGCCGGTCCCTGGGCATCAGCGGCGTCCCGTTCTTCGTGATCGACCGGAAGTACGGACTCTCCGGGGCACAACCCGTTGAGACCTTCACTGCCGCCTTGAACCAGGCATGGCAGGAAGCCAATCCCCTTGTCATGGTCAACTCCGGCGAGGGGGAGGCCTGCGGACCGGACGGCTGCCCGGCGTAGGAAAGTGCGGCAGGAAAGGGCGGGGCGTTTACTGACACATGGCGGTAAAGTGTCTGTATGCCCAGGATTTCAGCGGCCAGTAATGCCGAGCAGCGAGCGGACACCCAGCGCCGCATCCTTACGGCCTTCGGCGAACTCCTTTTCTCCCATGGCCTGCCCGGGCTGACCATGACGGACGTGGCACGGCACGCCGGGGTGGGCCGGACCGCCGTCTACAACTACTACGCGGACATCGAAGAGCTGCTGATTTCCTACGCCCTGGATGAGACTGAGAAGTTCCTCTCCGAACTGCGGGACTCCCTGGGACGACTGGACAACCCCGTGGACAGGCTCGCGCTGTACGTCCGCGCGCAGGTGGTGGACCTCAGCCGCCGCCACCTCCCGCCGGGGCCTGCCATGGGAGCGGTGCTCTCGCCGTCGTCCTTTGCCAAACTCGCCAACCACGTGGGCGAGCTGAGCGTCCTGCTGCAGGGGATCCTGCGGGACGGAATGGAGCAGGGCTACCTTCCTGTGGCGGACGTCAACCAGCAGGCACAGCTGATCCTGGGCACGCTGTCCTCCAGCGCGGCCAGGGGCAGCGATGAGCCCGCCGAACTGGAAGCCCGGGTGGCCAGGACGGTCCGCTTCATCCAGCTCGGGGCCGGGGCAAGGTTCGACGACGACGGCCGCCCCGTCCGGCTGGCCCCGCTTCCCGCGGTGGCTGGCTAAGCAGCACCACAGTGGGCGGGCGGCCAACCCCGCGTCACGGAGTGGGCGCTGCAGAGGGGATGACTGGCCATTTGTCGTCGTCGGCAACCCGGCGGCTTTCCCGCGGACAACCCAGCTTTCCGGGCGTCTGGTCAACGAGCTCGGGCGGGGCCAGCGCCTTGTAGTCCTGGGAGAGGATCACGTCCACGCTTCCGTCTGTCCTGCTGTCCTGGAAGTAGTCCGAACCCGGCAGGTTGCGCTGGACACTGAAGGCAGCGGCCTGCCCGGCCGCCCCGGAAACCACGGCGGCAATGCCACGGTAGCCTGCGTCGATGTTGGACACCGCGCCCACTACGAACTTCCTGGCCAGGAACTCATCCGCCACCGAGCGGGCCAGCCCGGGCCTGCTGGTGGAGTTATAGACGTTGAGGTTGATCTGCTCGTGGGGGGTGTAGTCAAAGGTGGCGGCCGGGCAGGTGGAAACGGCCTCCTCGGCCGGCGCTGCGGCAGGAAACTTCAGCCGTTCGTCGATGATGGCCAGCGCGGTGATGATGGCCGCAACGATGAGGCCGATCAGGAGGACCAGGACAACCCCGTGCAGCGCCCGGCGGCGCACGCGCGCTGTATCGTCGGCGTCGCGGGCCGCTTCAAAGGTGGCCCGCAGTTCGGGGCCGGTGACAACGTGGTGGCCGTGGAGGACACTGACGTCCTGCTGCTTTTTCCTAGCCATCTATCACCAGGACGCGAGCGTGGATTGCGGTGCGCTGGTGCAGGGCGGTGCGGACGGCGCGGTGCAGCCCGTCCTCCAGGTACAGGGTTCCCTGGTACTGCACCACGTGCGGGAATAGGTCACCGAAAAAGGTGGAGTCCTCGGCCAGCAGCGCTTCCAGGTCAAGGGTGCGTTTGGTGGTCACCAGCTCATCCAGCCGGACGGGCCGCGGCGGGAGCGAGGCCCAGTCCTTCGGCGTCATGTAACCATGGTCGGGGTAAGGGCGGCCCTCGCCCACAGCTTTGAATATCACCTTGCCACACTAGGCATCCTGCACGTCCAGCGAAAGTGCCCGGGCGTGCCTGTTGCAGGTTGTGGCCAAACAGTGACCATGTGTCACATGCGGTGCCCAAGGCCCGCCAGGAACAGCCCGCCCCCGGCACTGCTGAGAGAATAGATGTATGACAGTATCCGAGTCCCCCGCCGTGCCCGCACCAGGAGCCCATGCACGAGCCACACCGCCTCTGGCACTCCTGCTCGACGTGGACGGGCCGGTGGCAAGTCCGGTCACCCGCGATGTGAAGCGGGAGATCATCGACGACCTGGTGGCCCTCGCCGCCGCCGGCATCCCCGTTGTTTTCAACACCGGGCGCTCTGACGCGTTCATCAGGGAACAGGTCATGGAACCCATGATCGCCGCCGGGATTCCGTCAGGCACCATCATCCACGCCGTCTGCGAGAAGGGCGCCGTCTGGTTCAGCTACACCGCGGCCGGGCCCGGCCCTATCCACGTGGACCGCGAACTCGCCGTGCCGGCAGCCTACGGGGACGACATCCGGCGGATGGTGGCAGAGGACTATGCAGCGCACATGTTCTTTGACGAAACCAAGCGGGCCATGGTGTCCGTGGAGCAGCACATCGAGGTGCCAAGTGCCGAGTACCTGGCGGAGCAAAAACTCTTCGACGCCGACGCCATGGACCTGATGGCCCGCCACGGGCTGGGAGTGGTGCGGCTGGACCACCACGCCCCCAATTCCGACGACGAGGTGGACTACCGGGTGGACCCCACCATCATTTCCACGGACATTGAATCGGTGCGGCTTGGGAAGGACCTGGGAGCCAGCCGGGCAGTGGAGCTGCTCGCGGCACAGGGCATCACCCCGGAGGCCTGGCGGACCGTTGGCGATTCGCGCACGGACTATGCCATGGCTGACTGGCTTCACCACAACGACCACCCGGTCAAGCACGTGGATGTCCGGCCCGCGGACGGCATCCCGGAAAAACCGTACCAAGTCCTGACCGCCGAGGACCTGGGGCTTCCGGCGTCCGTAATCCATGACGACGCCGGCGGTGCTTTCCTCCGCAGCTGGCGGGAGGCGCTGGGCGGCTGAGCCCCTTCCGGGCATCGGCTGCCCGAACCCCTGCCGTTTTACCGGCGGGGCTATCATGCACATAGGAACGCTAACTAATACGCAGCACGGAGACCACCATTACAGAAGCACCGGTTCAAGACGAGGTCTACTACGGCGGCCAGGCATCCGTAGAGGAACAATTTCACGCAGAGATCACCTCCGCAGAAGCTGAGCAGCGCCTCAACCCGCGCCCTGATGTCATTACGCACAAGGGCCGCATCGCCCTGATCAACTACAACAGGACTCCCTACCAGGCCATGGTGGAGGACCTGCTGTTCGTCAGGAATGTGCTGGCCAACGCCGGCCTGGCATACCTGCTGGTCAGGGGCAACAACGACCGCCCTGTCATTGCCTTGGACTGGAAAGACAGGAAGAAGCTCCGGGCCGCCCTGGTGGAAGCCTGCCAGGACGAACCCTTCTACTCCATGACCGTGGACGCCAAGAAGAAAACCTCCCTCCTGGTTGCGGACGGTGAACTCTCCTCCAACCGGCAGGCGCGCATCTTCCGCCTGTACCGGCCGCGGGTGGAGCCGGCCGGCGGCTTCGAGTTCGGTGCCTCCGCGGGTGTCCAGATTGAGCTTTGGTCCTTCAAGGGCGACGAGATCATCCTGCCGATCGAGAACTCCCTCACACGCAGGACCCTGCTCCGGCAGGACGCCGTCCGAGGCACCGTTGAACGCTACGGCCACACCTGGCCCACCATCGAGAACATGTTCGCGGACCACGCGAGCGACATCAGCTTCGACATCGACCTGGTGTTCTCCTGGGTGGACGGCAGCTCCCCTGAGTACATAGCCGCCCGGCGGGCCCAACAGAAGGACGTTGTCCTGGGCGAGGGCGATGACCACGAGGCCCGCTTCCGGCAGATCAACGAGCTCAAGTACGCGCTGCGGTCCGTCTACATGTTTGCGCCCTGGATCCGCCGCATTTTCATTGCCACGGATTCACCGGCACCCGCGTGGCTGGCGGAACACCCGTCCGTGACCATCGTCCGCAGTGAGGAGTTCTTCTCGGACCCCTCCGTGCTGCCCACGCACAACTCCCAGGCGGTGGAGTGCCAGCTCCACAACATCGAAGGCCTGTCCGAGCACTTCCTGTACTCCAATGACGACATGTTTTTCGGCCGGCCGGTCAGCCCGGACCTGTTCTTCACCCCGGGAGGCATCACCAAGTTCATCGAGGCCGAAACCCGGATCGGCCTGGGCGAGAACGCTGCAGAGCGCAGCGGGTTCGAGAACGCGGCCCGCGTCAACCGCAAGCTGTTGTGGAACAGGTTCGGCCGCATCACCACCCGGCACCTGGAGCACACCGCAGCGCCGCTGCGGCGCAGCGTGGTGGCGAAGATGGAGCGCGAGTTCCCGGAGGAATTCCGAAAGACGGCGGCCAGCCGCTTCAGGGCGGCGGACAACATCTCCGTGACCAACTCCTTCTACCACTACTACGCCCTGCTCACGGGCCGGGCAGTAACCCAGACGGCGGCGAAGGTCCGTTACGTGGACACCACCATGCGGACGGGACTGAACTACCTGCCCAAGCTGCTGGCCAAGCGGAACATGGATTTCTTCTGCCTGAACGATGGCAGCTTCCCCGAGGTGGATGCCGACGAGCGCGCCGCACTGGTGACGGACTTCCTGGAGAAGTACTTCCCCATCAAGGCGCCCTGGGAAAAGTAGGCGGGCGGCCTACCGGCTTGTGGGGAGCCCGAGCTTCGCGCTGTTCGGCTGCTTGAGCTTCGCGCTGTTCCGCTGCTTGGCGGTTTCCGGAATCCGGATCCCGGCTGAGGCCAGCCGGAACTCGGTTTCTTCCGGCGAGACGTACTCCCCCACTGTCGTGGACCTTCCCAGCGGAACCACCGAGTGGACGATGGTGTGCTCGTAAACATGCACCAGGTTGAAGGATTGCCCGCCGTCCTGGCCCCGGGTGCCGCCAACGGGAACATTGAGGTCCTGGGTGTAACAACTGGCCGACGCCACCGATACCGGGATGCCGGCGAAGCTCGCCGTCGTCGAATAATGCAGGTGGCCCGCGAGGATGGTGCGGACATCAGAGTTCCGGACTACTGCCTCAAGAGACGCCTGGTCACGCAGCTCCACCAGGACCGAGAGATCCAGGACGGAGGGTATGGGCGGGTGGTGCAGCGCCAGGATGGTGCCGTCAGGAGCGGGCGTGTCCAGCTCCCGCGTCAGCCAGTCCAGCTGCGCCGGGCTCAGCTCGCCGTGGTGATAACCGGGAACTGAGGTGTCCATGGTGATGACGCGCAGCCCGTTGACGAAGTAGCTCTTGTCCACCGGCGCGTCATTGGGGGCTTCGTCCAACAGTCCCGCCCGGAAGTTTTCGCGGTTGTCGTGGTTACCCATCGCCCAGATCACCTCGGCGCCGAGTTCCTCGCAGGCGGGCTCAACGATTGCCCGCAGTTTCACGTAGGCTCCCGGATCGCCCTTGTCGGCGAGGTCGCCGGTGAAGATCACGGCCTCCGGACGCGCCCCGGACGCCTTCACCTCTTCGAAGAGCTGGATAAGGCGTGCTTCGCTGTCAACGACGCCGTAAAGGGGATCCGGACCTCCCATCAAGTGGGGATCGCTCAGGTGGAGTAGGAAGTGGCGTGGCCGGGGATGTTCGGCCTCGATGTGCTCCATTGCTGCCTCTGTGGTCGGTGGGAAACGGCGCTTCCCTTGTACCCTTCAGTAATGTTTATCCAATCAGACATTTGGCAAACTTTGGGTGAATCGCCGTAGTTGATGTGAAAAAAAATGAAAGAACTGCGCTTTTCGGCCGTCCGGTTCGGCGAAGCGCCCCTTTTTCAACAGAGGGCCTCCTCGACGGCGTCGATAACCTCCGCCGAATCGGGCTCCACGGTTGGCGCGAAGCGGTTCACCACCTGGCCGTCCCTGTTGACCAGGAACTTCTCAAAGTTCCATTTCACCAATCCGGGCAGCAGCCCGCTTTTGAACTTGGTGAGCTCCGCGTAAAGGGGGTGCTGGTTCCTGCCGCGGACGTCCGCCTTGAGGGTGAGGGGGAAGGTGACCCCGAAGTTGCGCTGGCAGAATTCGGCGATTTCGCTGTCGCTGCCCGGTTCCTGCCCTGCGAACTGGTTGCACGGGACGCCGAGTACTTCAAACCCCCGGTCCCGGAACTTTTGATACAGCGTCTCCAGCCCCGTGTACTGGGGCGTGAACCCGCAGTTGGAGGCAACGTTGACCACCATCACCACTTTGCCCTTGAACCTGCCAAAATCGGTCGGGGAACCGTCGTTCAGGGTCAGCGGAACCCGGTACAGGTCAGTTACAGGCGGCTTCCCCAAGAAGTTGTCCATGCATGGAATTCGTTGCCAATGGATCACGGTATTGGTCCGGGCTTGGCGTTTCCAGCACGGATTTCCGGCGCACTTCAGGGCGCCGATGAGGAGCTGGTTGCCGATGCCGCCGGTTAGATGGGGGCCGGCTCGGTCGGGGAAGGCTCGATCGGGGCCGGCTCGATCGGCGCAGGCTCAACCGGGGCCGGCTCAATCGGCGCAGGCTCAACCGGGGCCGGCTCAATCGGCGCAGGCTCAATCGGGGCCGGCTCAACCGGGGCCGGCTCAATCGGCGCAGGCTCAACCGGGGCCGGCTCAACCGGCGCAGGCTCGATCGGGGCAGGCTCGATCGGGGCAGGCTCGATCGGGGCCGGCTCAACCGGGGCCGGCTCAACCGGGGCCGGCTCAATCGGCGCAGGCTCGATCGGGGCAGGCTCAACCGGCGCAGGCTCGATCGGGGCAGGCTCAACCGGCGCAGGCTCGGTCGGCGCGGGCTCAACCGGGGCCGGCTCGGTCGGGGTAGGCGTCCCAGTCTCAGTCGGCGCAGGCGTCCCAGTCTCAGTCGGCGCAGGCGTCCCAGTCTCAGTCGGCGACGGCGTCCCAATGTCAGTGAGCGACGGCGTTCCAGTTTCCGTCGGCGTGGGGGACGGCGTGCCGGTGTCGACCGTCGCCACCAACAGCGACGCGGATGCTGGCCGCGCAGAGGAGCCAGCCGCCGTCGTCGGGACATTTGCCCAGGGGGCGGCCGAGGGAGCCTCGCTGCCCAGCCCCACCGGAATGGTCCAGCGTATGGGCCCCGTGGAGGCAACACCGGGGACTGGCAGGTAGGTCAGCAGCTCAGCGGGCCCGGCGCCAAGCGGGCGTACCGCCATGAGGTGCCATTTCAGCGGATTCGTGTGGCGTCCGTTGAGGATTGTTTCGAAATGCAGGTGGCATCCCGTCGACCACCCGGTAGTGCCTACCCGGGCAATGGCTTGCCCAACATTGACGAAGTCACCGCTGCGGACGGCAATGGACTCGAGATGGTTGTAGGTGGTGACGAGTCCGTTGCCGTGATCGATCTCAACCCGGTTGCCGCCGCCCCATGGATGCCATCCGGCGGCACGGACCACACCTGAATCCGCCGCGTACACCGCGGTGCCGCAGGAGGCCGAATAGTCCTGGCCGAGATGGAAGTCCCCTGCCAGCCCGGACAACGGGCTTACGCGGAATCCGAAGGGCGACGAGGGAATCAGCAGTTTGAGGGGCGCCATGAGATAGCCTGCCGGCGGCCTTCCCACCCCTGAGAGCCCTACCGTGACCGGCGCCGGAGCATCCTCACCGAGACTTCCTACGAGCGGGCGTGGAAAGGCAATTTCGGCTTGGGGAGCGGCCAGGACCGCGGCTGTCCGGGGAGCCGCCACAAGGCTGTCCGACGGAGGTACCGCGGCGGCAAATCCAGTGGCCTCAGTACCAGCGACGGTGCCGGCACTGAGACCAGTCGAATTCCCCGCAGCACCGGCGCCCGGACGGGCAACGGATGCCGCTGCGGTTCCCGTTTCAGGAGCGCTGCCGGAGAGGTTGAAGGCGCAGACGGAAATGGCGAGCGCCCCCGTGGCGGCCAGTGCCCGCGCTACAGGCAGGCAAAAGCCCTTGGCGTTCTTATCGTCCTTCCCGGATACCGCGTGATTGCCCACAAGACTGACTCCAGGACTTGGCCACCCGCACGCGTCTTGACGGTACCTACCATGAGAGCATATGGCCGCAGCCCTGTGAACCCCGGAGCGGGGACACTGCGGGGTTTTTTGTGGAGACTGCCGTTTCCAGCGCCGCCAGGTGGTACAGGACCAGTCGCTGCGGCTGCACTAAAAAGGTGCTTACGATAAGCTCTACAGCCGAGTTCTCCACAGGAGGGCGTGCACCATCAAGAACATTCTCAGTCCCATCAAGAAGCGCCTGGTCCGAACCTTCAGCAACGGTTCCGAAGGCGTTCAGCAGTGGCAATTGGATCTTGCGGAGGGCGATGACCCGGGGTACCACCTGCCCGGTTCCGCGGTATGGGCAGTGCACGGTTCAATGTCGCCCATTGTCGCCGGAATCCGCACTCTGTTGATGCAGTCCCTGCACCCCGGCGCCCTTGCCGGCGTCCACGAACATTCAAACTTCCGCGAGGACCCGCTGGGCAGGCTGGCCAACACCATCCGCTGGATCTTCACAGTGACCTATGGCTCCAAGGAGGCCGCCGAGAACGCCTCACGGAGGGTGCGCCGGCTGCACGAGGCCGTCCAGGGCAGCTACCGCGACAGCCAGGGGGCGCAGCGCACCTACAGCGCCAACGATCCGGAACTGGCCAGCTGGATCCATCTGGCCTTCACTGACGCCTTCCTCACCGCCCACAAGCTGTGGGGAGGCACGATTCCCGGCGGACCGGACGCGTACGTCCGGGAGTGGGCCCAGGCCGGCCGGCTGATGGGAGTGGAAGACCCGCCGCTCACCGAGGCGGAATTGCACAGGCAACTGGACCGCTGGTACGAAAGCGGTGATCTCCGCGTTGACGCCCGCGTGGCAGAGACAGTGGAATTCGTCCGCAACCCGCCCTTGAACAGGGTGCTCCGGCCGGGTTACCGGATCCTGTTCGCGGGCGCCGTGTACAGCCTGGAGCCAAGGTACCGCCGGATGCTCGGGCTGGACGTTCCCCGGCTGGGTCCCCTGCCGCTGCCGGTGAGGCTCGCGACAAAGCTGGTTCTCGGCGTCGTACGCCTGGCCTTGGGACGCAGGGGTCCAAGCGAGCTGGCCGCCAGGGAACGGCTTCGCCGGCTTGGCGTGCCGTCCGCGGAGGCGGGATGATCGCTGCAACAAAAGAAAGGACCCTGCCCCCGATTGAACGGGGGCAAGGTCCTCACCGGCGGAGAATGGGGGATTTGAACCCCCGAGGGCGTTAACCCAACACGCGTTCCAGGCGTGCGCCATAGGCCGCTAGGCGAATTCTCCAGCTGCTTCTGAATCAAAAGCAGATACTAGGTTACCTGATGTTTTCCGCATCGCCCAATTGGCCGAAACCGGCTGGTCCTCCACGGGCCCTAAGGACAGCGGCCCTGCCCCTTAACCACGAAATGGACGCCCCCAACGCGCCCATTCCCCGGACACCGTTGAGCTGCCGGGTCCGGCCCGTTCAGCCAGGCCACGCACCTCACAATCTGGAGATTGCCCCAATCGGTGTATGTACCCATATTCAGGGGAGTTGCCGGGATAAGCAACGGGTGTTGTCCGTTTGCCGGCTGCATTCGGGCACGATGGAAACCATGAATAAGCTGCATGCGCTGGTGGTCTACGTCCCCCGTTCCCACACGGAACGGGTCCTTGCGGCGATCGGTGACGCCGGAGCCGGCAGGATCGGCAATTACTCGCACTGTTCGTTCATCATGTCCGGGACGGGCCGCTTTACTCCCCTGGAAGGCTCCGAACCGTACCTTGGGCAGGTGGGGAAACCGGAGGAGGCGGCCGAGGACAAGATTGAATGCGTGGTTGACCAGGCATTGCTGGGCGCTATCGTTGCAGCGCTGCGGGCTGCGCATCCCTATGAGGAACCAGCCTTTATGAGCTGGCCGGTGGAGGGCTGGCGCTGATCGAAGGCCGATTCGAGTCGGGCCGGAAGTTCAGGTAAAGTGTCTGACGGCCCCTCATGTGGCGTCATCCTGTTGAACTCCCCCAGGACCGGAAGGTAGCAAGGGTAAATGGGCTCTGGCGGGTGCATGGGGGGTCTTTACTATTCCCCCACAGGGCGGCAGGATGTCGGCCCGGATTGGTAGGGTTTTCTCTGTGACAGTTACTACCGCCCTCTACCGCAGATACCGTCCGGATTCGTTTGCTGACGTTATCGGGCAGGAGCATGTCACCGAGCCGCTGATGACGGCTTTGAGGAAAAACCGGGTCAACCACGCCTACCTCTTCTCCGGCCCCAGGGGCTGCGGCAAGACCACCTCGGCCCGGATCCTGGCGCGCTGCCTCAACTGCGCCCAGGGCCCCACTGACACCCCCTGCGGCACGTGCCCCAGCTGCGTTGAGCTGGCCCGCGGCGGCTCCGGTTCGCTGGATGTCATAGAGATTGACGCCGCCAGCCACGGCGGCGTCGACGATGCCCGGGACCTCCGTGAGCGGGCCACCTATGCACCTGTACGGGACCGCTACAAGATCTTCATCATTGACGAGGCCCACATGGTCACGTCCGCAGGCTTCAACGCTCTGCTGAAGATCGTGGAAGAACCACCCGAACACATCAAGTTCATCTTCGCCACCACGGAACCGGACAAGGTCATCGGCACCATCCGCTCCCGCACCCACCACTACCCGTTCCGGCTGGTGCCGCCGGAACCGCTGATGGCCTACTTGGAGCTCCTGTGCAGCCAGGAGAACGTCCCGGTGGCCCCCGGCGTCCTGTCCCTGGTGATCCGTGCCGGCGGCGGCTCCGTCCGTGATTCGCTCTCCGTCCTGGACCAGCTGATGGCGGGCGCCGGGCCGAACGGCCTGGACTACGAACTTGCCGTGGCGCTGCTCGGATACACCCACGCTTCACTGCTCGACGACGTGGTCGAGGCCGTTGCCGCTTCTGATTCCGCTACCGTTTTCCGTGCCGTGGACCGGGTGATCCAAACCGGCCATGATCCCCGCCGCTTCGTTGAGGACCTGTTGGAGCGGTTCCGCGACCTCATCATCGTCCAGGCGATGCCTGAAAGCGCCCAGACCATTCTCCGCGGCATGCCCGCGGACCAGATTGCCCGCCTGAAGAACCAGGCCCACAACCTGGGGGCGGCCGAGCTGTCTCGCGCCGCGGACGTCACCAACACCGCGTTGACCGAGATGACCGGCGCCACCTCCCCGCGGCTGCACCTTGAGCTGCTGTGCGCCCGGATCCTTTTGCCCAGCTCGGAGCAAAACGAGCGCGGCATGGCCGCCCGGATAGACCGCGTGGAGCGCAGGCTGAACTACGCCGGGAACGACGTCGGTGCTCCCGCAGGGTCAATTGCGGACGGCTCCACACCGGCCGCCGCCCCTGCCGCTCCCCCGGCGTCCAATGCCCCTGCCCCGGAAACAAGGCCCTCTGCTCCTGAATCTTCAACTGGCGCCGCCGGTGCCAATGGTCCGGCTCGGGATGCCGCGAAAGCGGCGCCCGCAGCTCCGGCCGTTGCGGGCCCGGCGCCCAGCGCCCCGGCCCCGCCGGCAGCTGCCGGAGCGGGCTCCGTCGGGGAGGCTTCCCCTGCGGTCGGCGGACCACGCTCTCCCTTGACCGCCCCGCGGGTCAGCACCAGCGACTGGCCGGTAGAAGATTCGGCCGGGAACCTCCCGTCGCCCGCCTCTTCGGATCGTCCAGCCGGACGCGACCCGGGCTTTGCCTCGCCGCAGCCCCAGGTGGGGCCGGACGCTGCGTCCGGCCCGGCGCAAGGTGCCATGCAGACTCCGGGTTCCGGCCCGGCGCAGGCTTCCGGCAAGACGCCCGCCTCCGAGCCCAAAGAATCCCCGTCTACCGGCCAGGCGGAGACGTCGTCCGCGCCGCCGGCGCCCGCTGCTGCGCCCGGACCCATGGGGGACGTGGAGGTCTTGCGCCGCGCCTGGCCCGACGTCCTGCAGACCCTGTCCAAAATCAAGCGCAGCACCTGGGCGCTCGTTGAACCCAATGCCCAGGTTGCTGCCTTCGACGGCCACAGCCTCACCCTTGCATTCACCACGTCCGGACTTGCCGGAGCCTTCGGCCGGGCGGACCATTCGGAGAATCTGCGCCAGGCCATCCACAAGACCGTAGGCATCGACTGCCAAATCACTGCGTCGGCCGGTGGCGGCACGCAGGCGAGCTCTGACCCAAACCCAAAAGTGCCCGCCAGCCGGGTGGCGGCGACAACTTCGGCTGACGTCGCTTGGGGGCTGGCACCGGCTTCTGCCCCGACGGGCAGCGATGCCGCACGGCAGCCGGGCCCCCCAGGCGGGCCCGTTTCCGCGAGCCCGCAGCAGTCTGTGCCGGACGCAAAACACCAGCAAAAGGCACGTCCTGGGCAGGGGCCGGCTGATCCGGGCCAGGCCGACGGCGTTGCGCCGGAAGGCGTGGCGCCCCAGGCAGCAGCCGCGGCACTTTCGGCCCCGCTTCCCGGAAGCGGCGCCGTGCGGCCCGCATCCGGACAACCCGCTGCGCAGGTCGCGGCCGGCGAAGGCTCCGCCCCGGTTTCGGTGCCCCGCGCCGCCGTGGAGGAAGACTATTCATATTCCGACGACGACTGGGGTCCGGCCAGGGACGAGGACGCTCCGCCTCTGGACGAAGAACCTCCCCTGGACTGGGCCCCGTCCAACCGGTCCCGGCCCTCGGGAGTGCCGGCTGCTTCAGGCCCGTCGGGCACCCCCGGCACCGGTTCCGGTGTAAAGGGGCCGTCGCCGGCCACCTCGGGCCCCGTTGACGTCCCGGGCGTCCAGCCTCACGGGCCTGATGCTGCCGCCAGCACGGCTGCATCACCGCATGATCCTTGGACCCGCGCCGTGGAACAGGCTCCCGGGGTCTGGGTGGTCGGCGAAGAAAGCAACGTGGGCAGGGCAGCCTCCCCGGCGGCGCCGGACGAGGCACCAACCGGGCCGGTTGCCACACCGCGCTACGAGCCCGCCACCGCCCAGGTGCCACCCTCAATCCCTGTCACGAGGGCCGGCGCCAGCCCGGAGCCGGACTGGGGCCTGGCTCCGTCTTCACCATCTCCAGGCGCCGGACGGTTTGGAACGGAGGAACCGGGCGGGGGCAATTCCTCACCGGACACCGCGCGGGCGCCGGAGTACGCCATGGCGTCAGCTTCCCCGGCTCCCGCAGCCGCTCCAACCCAGGCTGTCCCGGCCAAGGCTCCTCAGCCGTCCTCGGCTGCCGCAGCCCAGGCACGGCAAAGCCTTTACCAGCGACTCTCCAACAGCCCTGAAGCGGAAGCCGGCCGCGCCAAGGCCCCGGCCCGTGCCGTGGCAGCTGCTGCCACCTATGTCCAGGACATCCCGAGCGCAGATGATGAGACGATCGAAGAGTCCGGCGTGTTCGGCCGTGCCGCGGTGGAGCGTATTCTGGGCGGGAAGCTGATTGAGGAGCGCTCCCCCGACGGAAGTCCCATCACACCGCGATATTGACGGTTCCCGGTAAAACGGGGCCCCGCTCCAAGTCTTTGCCCTGCCCGCAATCCATCCCAAACTAAGGGGAAAACGTGTACGAAGGTGCTGTCCAGGAGCTGATTGATGAGCTCGGACGCCTTCCGGGGGTGGGCCCCAAATCCGCCCAGCGGCTTGCGTTCCACATCCTCGAAGCTGACCCCCAGGACATGAAGCGCCTGGTTGAAGCGATCACGACTGTCAAGGAACGGGTCAAGTTCTGCACCGTCTGCGGCAACGTCACAGAGCAGGAACTGTGCAACATCTGCCGTGACCCGCGCCGGGATCCGGCGGTGATCTGCGTTGTAGAGGAATCAAAGGATGTCCTGGCCGTGGAACGCACGCGGTCGTTCCGGGGCCGCTACCACGTGCTGGGCGGCGCCATTAACCCCATTGCGGGCATCGGACCCGAGCAGCTCCGCATCCGCGAGCTGCTGACCCGGCTCAATGACGGTGCCATCCAGGAAGTCATTATCGCCACCGACCCCAACCTTGAGGGCGAGGCCACTGCCACCTACCTGGCGCGTATGCTCAAGACAATCGGCATCACCGTGACCCGGCTGGCCTCCGGGCTGCCGGTGGGCGGCGACTTGGAATACGCGGATGAGGTCACCCTTGGCAGGGCGTTCGAGGGCCGCCGGAACGCCCTCACCTGATTTGGGGCCCTGACCCTGGCCCGGTAAGCGCGGCACGAGGCACACGCGCGGCCTGGGTCAGGGCCGCGGACGCCGGCGCGAAACAGCCGCCCTGTTTCCGGCGGCCAGCAGCGCTCCAGCCACTATGGCTTGGCCGGCAATTCCCACCACAGGCAGCGGCATCCGGGCCGAATCCTTGGTCAGCGGTTCCCCGTTCACACAGGGGACCTGGGTGCCGTCCCCTGCTTCCTGAATGGCTGCCGGCACCCATCCCAGGACAGCCCCGGCCGGATCGGCGTCAGCGCCCAGCGCCAGGAAAACTACCGACGGGCTGATGGCGGCCAGCCACATGATGCGCTCGGTATGGTAGACCTCGGCTGCGCCGGCCGGGACTCCCGAGCACTCGTAGGCCTGGCGTGTGCCGGCGGGCCCCCACTGCACATTCATAGCGACGGTTACTGGTTCCACCGCCCGGACCAACGGCACCACGGCGGCAGCAGCACCGGCCGAGCCAGCCACCAGGATTCCCGCTAAGACCCAGCCCGCCACACGGGCCGGTCCCGATTTCCGAACCGCAGCCGCCACCCCGACTCCAACGGCGCCGAAAACGGCGCCCTCAACAGCGGTGACCCCGGCAGCAGCTGCCGCCACAGCGCCTGATCCGCCGGCCGCCAGCGACTGCAGCATCAGTACGCAGAACGTTAGGGCAGCCAGGACGAGCCCACGGAATGTGGTGGCCAGCAACGCCGGGAGGATCCTGCCGCCCACGGCCGGCTCCAGGGCTGCGGCAGCTTGTCCATGGCACTGCATGCCCCAGGCCACCGCGAGAAAGGCCGCGACGGACGGCACAAGGGTTGCGGCGAGCGCGTACACCAGCATCGGGGCGTTGTACCCGCCACTCCCCTGTCCCAGCGACGCAAACATCACTACGGCGGCGGCGGCAGCAGCCCAGGTTCCTACGACAGCGCCGCCCGCCTGCGCCCAGAACCTGGCGGTACGGATGCTGCGGACCACATCAGCCAACGCCAGCTGCATGCCCGGCCGGCCGCCGCGCACCTGTTCCCGGCCGCCGTCGTCGTCATCCTCCCAGCTGGGGCTGCCCGTACCGCCGGGGTTCGCGCCTATCGGTTCGTAAAAGGGTTCGGGGGCTGGATGCACAGCAGGCTGGTCGTCGTCGGCCATGGGGAAGCCCCGCCTTTCCACGGACAGGCCCCAGCCCCGGCTCAGACCGGCGAACGTGCCGGCTGGGTCCTATCGTTGCCCAACACGCCAGCGCTGTCCAGAGCCGGACTAGGCGATGCGCACGCCCCTGGCCAGCTTGTGCGCTGGCGTCCGGAGCGCCCGCCAGCCCAGCCACATCAGCAGGGTGGACAGCACCAGCTGAAGCCCCAGCCCAAGCGGCCACAGCGGTGTTTTCTGCCCCAGGTATGGCGGCTGGACCAGTCCGTTGGCGCACGGGACGGTGCCGTCCGGGCCGGCCATGGCCTGCCGGGCGCCCTGGCTGATTCCTTCGATGGTCCCGACGGAGGCGAAACCCGTCTGCGCTGTGCGGTCGCGGTAGGGGATGGCATCGGCCACCACCACAAAGGGGTTCATGCCCAGCAGCCAGGCAACCCGCTCGGTACGGAGGGCAGGCTGTTCCCGGAGCGGGCCCGAGCAGGTGTACTCCGGCCCAAACGGCCCGGACTCCAGGGGTGCGTACTGGCGGTACTGCGGGTTGTTGGCCATGACGGTGCCCTGGGCCAGGCCTGTGCCAAGCCCGAAGGAAATCAGCGTGCCGAAAACCAGCCCGGCCACCGCCAGGTAAGTCACCACGATGGAGAACAAGGGCCGCCCGGCCAGAGCTGAAATCCCTACGCCCAGGGCGCATACGATACCCACTTCAACGGCCAGCATCAGCAGTGCCACCAGCACGTGACCCGGCGTCATTCCCCCAAGAGCCACACCGATGATCAGGAACGGCGCGCTGGCCACCAGGAAGGCAAGGGCTGCCAGCCAGGCGGCAAAAAACTTCCCCCACAGGATCTGGCCGGGTTCGAGCAGGGTGACCTGCAGGATCGCCAGGGTGCCGCCCGCCCGGTCCCCGGTGATGGCATTGGCGGACAAGGCGGGCGCCACCAGCAATGCGAACAACAAGACAAATGCCAGCACCACTTCAAAGATCATGGAACCCGGGCCGGCTTGCTCCGGCGGAACATAGCCTCCATACGCCCGCTGGGCAGCCTGGGAAGCGTTCCAACTGGCCCACGTCAGCAGCGTGACCACACCGGTCAGGACAAACCAGATGGCCAGCATGATGTACCAGCCGCGCGAACGCAGGCGCTGCTTCAGTTCCAGGACCACCACATTCCTGATTCCCGCAAGATAGGCGGCTGATGCGCCGCTTCCGGAGGTGTCCTGCCTGTTGTCGGTTGCCTGGCTCACTGCCGCTCCCCCTCGAGGTTCATGTAGGTCTCTTCAAGGGCCCCGCTGGCGGGGGCAAAGGAAATGATTCCGACGCCGGCCAGCACCAGGTCCCGCAGGAGGCGCTCCGCATCGCCGTCGTTATTCAGCACCAGGCTCACGCCCGGACGGCGGCCATCCTCGACGCGGAACGCCATTCCCAGCCCCGTTAGCCCTGCGGCCAGTGCTGCCGGATCCGATCCGGAAATCGCGTACCGCCGGCCCGCGGCGGCTGCTTCCGCCGTGGTCTGCTGGCGGACTGTGCGGCCCTTGTTGACGAACACTGCGCCGTCGGCGATCTCGTCAAGTTCAGCGAGGACGTGGGATGAGACCACCACGGCCTTGCCCTCCGCCGCCAACTGCCGCAGCATAGTGCGAAGCTCCACTCGCGAGCCCGGGTCCAGGCCCGAGGCGGGCTCGTCAAGGAGCAGGACGGAAGGGTCGTGGATCAGTGCCCTGGCGAGGCTCAGCCGCTGCTGCTGCCCGCGGGACAACACCCGTGCCGGCTGGTCCGCGAGATCGTCCAGCCGCACCCTTTCCAGCATGGTGGCCACCCGTTGCCCGAGGCCTTCGGCCGGCAGCCGGTAGAAACGGGCCATCTGGGTCAGGATCTCCCGGGCGGTCAAAGACTCCCACACGCCCAACGTATCGGGCATCCAGCCCAGGCGCCTTCTGACCTGCGCGCGGTGGCGGAGTGGATCCAGGCCTGCCACGCTGATGGTCCCCTCATCCGGCGCCAGCAGCGATGCAAGCATCAGCAGGAGCGTCGTTTTGCCGGCGCCGTTGGGGCCGATCAGGGCGGTCACCTTCCCTGCCGGAGCATTGAAGTCCATGTGCTCGACGGCGCGCACCGCGCCGAAGCTTCGGCTGACACCCCGTGCCGATATTCCGTCGTCGGACACCGGCCCGCCCGAATCTCCCGGTACCTCAGAAATCATTGCCATCTATCTGCACCTGCCCCCACAGTCATTGCATTCTGACGCTCTGAGCCTACGCCGTCCCTGCCCTCCCGGGGCTGCTTAGCCGGCCGGAAATGGTCACAATTCAACCCCCGGCAGCGGGCGGCGATAAACTGTGGGGAGAAGTCGCGCCGACCAGGCGTCAGGCTGCCTGGCCTCCAAACTCCTACCGATCCAGTGAAGGTACGCGCATGAGTACGCCCACTACCGAAGTGCACAACGCAACGCAGCCGCAGGGGCTGCCCACCGGCCGTGCGGTGACAAAGCAGCTCATCGTGCAGAAGTTCGGCGGATCCTCCGTGGCGGACGCGGACGGAATCAAGCGGGTTGCCAAACGCGTGGTGGACGCTCAGGCCGCCGGCAACGAGGTGGTTGTCGTCGTCTCCGCCATGGGTGACACCACGGACGAACTCCTGGACCTTGCCGCCCAGGTGACAGACTCCGCCCCGGCCCGCGAAATGGACATGCTGCTGTCCGCCGGCGAGCGCATCTCCATGGCGCTGCTGGCCATGGCCATCAATAAACTGGGCGCCTCCGCCCAGTCCTTCACCGGTTCCCAGGCCGGCATGATCACTGACGGCATCCACGGCAAGGCCCGGATCATCGATGTGGATCCCCACCGGATCCGGACGGCGCTGGACAAGGGCAACATCGCCATTGTGGCCGGATTCCAGGGCATGAGCCGGGCCACCAACGAGATCACCACCCTCGGCCGGGGCGGGTCAGACACCACCGCCGTGGCGCTGGCGGCGGCCCTCGAGGCGGACGTGTGCGAGATCTACACGGACGTGGACGGCATCTACACCGCCGATCCCCGCGTAGTTCCCTCCGCCCAGAAAATCGAGCGGATCTCCAGTGAGGAAATGCTGGAGCTCGCAGCGTCCGGCGCCAAGATCCTCCACCTGCGCTGCGTGGAGTATGCCCGCAGGTTCGGCGTTCCCCTGCACGTCCGTTCCTCATTCAGCCAGCACGAAGGCACCTGGGTCATCCCCAGCGCCGAAGACAAGATCACCACACAAGAGGGAGTTGCCTTGGAGCAGCCAATCATCTCCGGCGTCGCGCACGACCGTTCCGAAGCCAAGGTCACGGTTGTTGGCGTTCCGGACATTCCGGGCAAGGCGGCAGCGATCTTCCAGGTCATCGCCGACGCACACTCGAACATCGACATGATCGTGCAGAACGTCTCCACCCACGGCACGGGCCGGACGGATATCTCATTCACCCTCCCCATCGTGGAAGGCGCCGACGCGCTGGCGGCCCTCCATGCGGCCCAGGACCAGATCGGCTTCGAGAGCATCGAGTACAACGAGCAGATCGGCAAGCTGTCGCTCATCGGTGCAGGCATGCGCTCGCACCCCGGCGTCTCGGCAACGTTCTTCAAAGCGCTCTCCGACGCCGGTATCAACATCAACATGATCTCCACCTCCGAGATCCGCATCTCCGTTGTGACCCACGCGGATCTCCTGGACGAGGCTGTGCGCGTCATCCACAAGGCCTTTGACCTGGACAGCGAGAACGAAGCGACGGTCTACGGCGGCACCGGCCGCTAGTACGGCCGGCAAGCCAGGGCCCCAAGCCGGGCCGCCGCAGGCGCGGGAAAGCCGGGCTCCTTCCGATATTCGGAGGAAGCCCGGCTTTCCTGCGTTTGGGATGCCCCGGCCTGAGCCGGCGGTTCAGCTTTCCTTCTCGAGGTCTTCCCGGCGCACAGCGTAGTGATGGCCGGTCGAATCGGTTTCCACGACGAAGTGCGAGAGGTCCTCCTCCGAGGCTTGTTCGAAAGCGTCATGCTTGTGGACCACAGGCGTATCCGGGTCCAGCCGCGTGGCCGGGCCAAAGACGAACCGCAGCCTCTCGGTGAGATTCATGAAACCACTGAGTACATGTGCCACTGTTTCCACCCCCTTCCCGGACATCGGGGAAAGCGCTCCTGCCGGCAGGAGCCAGTGCCCTTATTTTATGCCTGCGGGCCGGAAAAGGCTCCCGGCCAGGACAGCATTGCCGGGGTCAGCGAAGGGATTTGTCCTCTGGATTCCTGGGGACCACGTAGGTGCTGCCGTCCGGTCGCTTCACGGTCTCCCACTGCTGGGTCTCAGCCTCCCGCTGGGCCAGCAGCCTGCGGTTTTCATCCGTCATGGCGTGGCCCAGGGATGAGCGGTTCGCGGGGCCGAAGATGGCCCGGAGCCTGCCGGTGGCCCGCATGAAGCGCTGCGAAGCGTTTCCCTTGCCTGCTGAGTTGCCCTTACCCATGAAACTGGCTCCTTACCTGACATGTCTACCGCTGAAAGTGTACGCTAATGATTAGTGCACTAACAATCGGAGGATCCATGACAACGGCAACGGGCAGTGACCAGGGGCAGGACGAGGACCTGCTCCTGGAACACCAGTTGTGTTTCGCCCTGACGGTGGCGGCGCGAAGCGTTGTGGGCGCCTACCGGCCGGTACTGGAGAAGCTGAACCTGACCCACCCCCAGTACCTGGTGATGCTGTGCCTGTGGGAAGCGAGCCCCCGGACTGTCCGGAATATCAGCGAGGCCCTCGCCCAGGAACCGGCCACCATCTCCCCGCTCCTCCGCAGGCTTGAGGCCGCGGGCCTGATTACGCGACGGCGGGCAGACGGAAATGAGCGCGCCCTTGCCGTCGAGTTGACCCCCGAAGGCGCCGCGCTCCGGCAGGAGGCGCTTAATGTTCCCGGGACCATGATGGAACGGCTGGGGTTGAGCAGGGACCAGGTCGGCGAACTGCATGCGGCCATGATGGGGCTCATTGCGGCCACCTCCAACACCGGCCAGATGCAGGACCGGCAGTAGAATAGCGGCATGAAGGGAAGGCCGCGATCCCCGGGCAGGACGCCCACGAGCATGATGTCCCGCACGATCTCCACAGGGGCGAGGCCCGCAGGAATGTTCTCCACCCGCAGAATTCAGGTCCAGTCGCTTGCCTTGCTCTTGGCAGCGGCGCTGCTCCCGGCCTGTTCCCCGGGCCAGGGCGGCAGCACCCCGACCGGCGGACCCTCCGCATCTCCCTCTTCCTCCGCCACCAGTTCCCCGCAGCCGTCCGGCAGCCCGTCTGCCGACGCCGAGACCTCCGTCCCTGCCCCGGCTCCCGAGCCTTCGCCGGCGCCGTCAGGACCGGGCAAGGGTAACGCCGAACTTGCCATCATCATCGTTCCAGCCGAGGGGGAACCGGAGATCAGCTACACCCTGGTCTGCGCCGACGGTGTCCCGGCTGCTGAAAGCGTCCACCCGGCCGCTGATGCGGCCTGCGCTGCGCTGAAGGAAAACGCCGGGCTGTTAAGCCCCTCCGCTCCGGCAACGGACCAGGCCTGCACTGAACAGTACGGCGGCCCGCAGAAAGCCACCGTGACTGGTGTTGTGGACGGCGTGCCGGTGGACGCTGCCTTCTCCCGCACCAACGGATGCGAAATCAGCGCCTGGGACGCTGCGAAGGATGTCCTGGGTGCCGCCGGTGGAGCTTAAGCTTATGGCGCCGGATGTTTGGCGACCGCTGGAGGAGGCCCACCACCAGCGCGTCAGCCGCTACGCCGACCCCTACCTTGCCCGCAGGTCTGCGGGCAAGAAGCACCCGGTGGAAGACTTCCTGTTCACCTACTACACCCAGAAACCGGGCCAGCTGCGGCGCTGGCACCCCGGCGCCGGGTACGTCCTGGCGGGCAGGGCAGCGGCCGCACGTACGGCCTGGAAGCACTACAGGACGCTCGACGACGGCGAGCTTGCCTTCCTGGGGCTGCCGGAAGGAAGCACCGCGGTCACCTTTGACCGGGACGCTTTTCTTGCCGAACGCAGCGAGGCTGTTGCCTTTGCCGGCATCATCGTGCGGGGGACCGCCGCACGACCGGCCCAGTTCGGCTGCTTTGGCCTGCACGAATGGGCGATGGTCTACCGCCAGGACAAGTTCGACCTGCGCCATGAATACCTCCAGCTGCGGCTGGGTTCGGCAGGCACTGACAAGGTGGTGGAGGACAACAGGATCCGCTGCACGCACTTCGATGCCTTCCGCTTTTATACGCCGGACGCCGTTCCGCTGAATGAGTTTGCGCCGAGCCGGGACAGCCAGCGCCACCAGGAACAGCCGGGCTGCCTCCACGCCAACATGGACCTGTACAAGTGGGCCTACAAGCTGCTGCCGGCCCTGTCCAGCGAACTGGTGATGGAATGCTTCGAGCTGTCCTGGCGGATCCGCGCCATGGACATGCAGGCTTCTCCCTACGACCTGGCGGAGTGGGGCTATCCGGCCATTCCCATCGAGACGCCCCAGGGGAAGGCAGCCTACGTGGAGCACCAGCGCTCCTTCGCCACCGAGGCAGCAGCCCTACGCGAGAGGCTGGCCGTTGCGCTGGACGCACTGTCGCCGACCGTTCCCGGCGTGACCGCATGATCGATCTCACTGTCAGGCTCAAGGAGGATCCAGCCGCCGTCGAGCACGCATTTCGGCTCATAGCCGACGACGGACGTAACCAGCCCGGGAGCACGCTGCCGGACCCCGAAGCTGCCCTCGCAGCCGTGGAGAAGTACGGCGAGGACATCTTTTTTCCCAAGCCCGGACCACCACGCTTGTGCACCCAGCAGTACGGCGGGCCGCAGATCGCCGTGGTCACTGGAATTTTCCATGGCCGCCCTGTCAGTTCCATTTTCAGGCGGACGGACGGCTGCGAAATCGCGCGCTGGAACGCGATGGCACCGCTGCTGGGCAGTGCCGGCGGGGCATGGGGCAACACCTAGGACCCCGATGCGGCACGGCCCTTCACACAAAGCAGGATCCCCGGACGGTTCGACCGCCCGGGGATCCTGTTTTTCCTTACAAGAAGGGGAGGTTCCTATGACGCTGGTACTGCGTCCGCGACCGCGACCTGCGGAGCCCCTGCCGGGGCAGTGGGCGCGGCGCCCACCTGGACGTTGACCCACGTCCTGATGCCGTTCCCGCCCAGGCTGAGCCGCGAAACGTAGGCACCTGCGGACAGGCCGGTCCAGGAAAGCGTGGCGGAGGTGGCGGTGCCGTTCGGGGCCACGATCGGATTCGGGTCCACCGCGAGGTTGCCGGCATCGCCCGCGAAGGTCACTGCCTGGACGGAAGCGGTAGCCGGTCCATTGTCCGGCGTGGAGTACAGGTTGGCCACCACGTAGTACGTGCCCGCACGGGGCGATTCAAGGTCCAAAAACTCGCTGGCCGAAGCTGTCGCCACCTGGGTGGCCGTCAGGCCGCCCGAAGCATTCGGTGCGTAGACCACCATGTCCCAGTCGACGTCGTCCGATTGCGCCTGGACGCCCAGGCGGGCGAAAGAGGCTCCCTCCGGGACTGCCACCTGAAGCAGCGCGTTGTGGGCGTCGTTCCGGGGGGCGTACGCGCCGGGAGTCTTGGAAATGGCCGTTTGGCTCAGCGGAGCAAGCCCTTCCACCCCGACGTTGATCGGGCTGTCCGAACCGGACACCAGTTCCATCGTGCCGGTCCCGCTGCCGGAAGCGGAGCTGAAAGAGAAGGACGGGGCGATCTGCGCATCAACAGGCCGGATTGCGATGGGAGAGCTCACGGTACGCGGGCCCTTCCAGGTCAGGGTGCCGTTGCTGAACTTGCCCACCGGAGCGCTGACGTTCCGGATGGTCAGCGTGACATCGCGGGTCTGGCCGGCCTTGGCGAAGTTCAGTGCGTTCGGCTCAACCTGGACGTTGAATCCCGGCATGTTGACTTCCGGGCGGTAGATTCCTGGAACCAGGGCAGTGAGCTGTCGCTTGACCTGTACTTCCCCAACCAGGCTGCCGAGCGCGATCGACGGAACGTTCAGGTCGCGGGCCGCAATGGAGCCGGCCTGCGGAGCACCGGTGTCCACGCCCTGGCCGTTAAGGAAGCCGAGCCAGTCCTTGATGCCTGAGTTGTAGACCAGGCCCGGATCCAGGACCCGGGTGGAGTCGATGTGGCCGGCGCCGCCCTGGAACGGATCCGTATTGGGCGTACCGTCGGCTTTCACCAGCGGGTAAGCGGTGGTCATCATGGCCGATTTGACCATCGCGGGCGTCCATTTGGGCTGCTTGCTGAGCACCAGGGCGCCGAATCCGGCGATGTGCGGCGCAGCCATGGAGGTTCCGGACATAAAGCCGAACTGGTCACCGTTGTTGCCGATAGTGGAGACGCCGGCAAGGACGTTCACGCCGGGAGCCGCAATGTCCGGCTTCAGCAGGTCACCGCCGGCGGCGAGGGTAGGTCCACGGGAGGAGAACCCGGCGATCTGGGGCGCAGGCGCCGCCGGCAGGCCCGTGAGGTCGCCCTTGACGAGGCTGACTGTCAAGGCGGGGTTGGACTCCAGCTTGGCTTTCAGTTCCAGGCTCTTGGGTGCGTTGACATGAACGGTGGGGAGCACATGGTTGTCCGCATCCTCGGAGCTGCTGGTGAGGTTCACCAGGATCATGCCGACGCCGCCCTTGTCCTGGACTTCCTGGCTCTTGGCCGTCCGGTCCACCACGCCGCGGTCGCAGACCACCACTTTGCCTGCAACCTTGGCCGCATCGAGGGAGCCCGGGGCGCACAGGTTGGCGTTGGTGGCTCCGGCTGCTGCCGCGGCCGAGGCGACGATAACCGCTTTGTCCGCAACCTCGGATTTCATGATCGAAGCTCCGCGGTAGAGCGAGCCGTCCGAGACCTTGACGGTGCCCAGCAGGTCACTGGGGAATGTGGATGCGGCAACCGTGGTCAGCCAGGGTGAGGCGTGGTTGACCGTGGACATCGTGGGCCCGGAGTTACCGGCTGATGCGGACACGAAGACGCCTGCAGCGGCAGCATTGAGGAACGCCAACGCGACGGGATCGGTAGTGTTGTTGTTGTTGCCGGAAATGGAGTAGTTCAGGACATCCACGCCGTCCTTGATTGCGGCCTCCACCGCCTCCACAGAAGCGGAGGAATAGCAGCCGCCGGTGTCCGGGTTGGTGTCCTCCCAGCAGACTTTGTATACCGAGACCTTCGCGGCGGGGGCAACGCCGGAGCTCCTGCCGAAGTTTGCGCCGTCAATCACCTGCTCCACATTCGCGTTACCCGCAGCGGTGGTGGCCGTGTGGGTTCCGTGGCTTCCGACGTCGACCGGGGAGATGAGTTCCTCCGGGGCCCGGTTCTGCGGGGCTACGTATTGCAGGAACGAATCGGCGAAGTACCTCGCGCCAACGACCTTGGAGTTGCACAGGGAGCCGTCGAACGACGCTCCGGTGCCCTGGCCCTTTTGGCATTCACCCTCGAAGGTGGTGCCGTCAGCCTTGAGCATGGCGATCCGGCCTTCCGCGGTGCGGTACGGTACGCCCACCTGGGCCGGGCCGCTCAGGGGCTGGACCGGTTCGCCGTGGAGGAACGGGTTGTCCGGTGCATAGCCCGAGTCGATGACGCCAACCACCACGCCCTTGCCGGCGTTGGCTTCGCCGCCGAACTGCTTGGCCCAGACGCCGTCGGGGCCCGTCAGCTTGAGGAAGTCGGTGGTGGTGTAGTCAGGAGCGTTTTCCACGTCGGGCGCAACCACCATCACGCGCTCATCCTTGGAAAGTTCCATGGCCTGGGCGGCAGTAAGCTCGGCGGTGAAGCCGTTCAGGGCGGCCGTGTACTGCTTTCCCGGGGTCACCCCCTGGCTTGCCGCCACCTCCCGCTGCTGCTTGCGCAGGTGTGCGTTGTAGGCCCTGTAGCTGGCGCTGCCGGAGTCCAGCTTCCGCCCGTTATCGGGCTTAGTTGCGCCCAACCCGGGCGTGCCGCCCTCGTAGGCGGCGGCCGCTGCTTCCGCCAGGACCACAATGTAGCGGCCGTCCTTGAATTCGGCAGGTGCAGTTTCCTTGGCAGCGACTGCCTGATCCAGCCCGGCAGGCGCCGCGGTGGCGGGACTGATGGCCATCGAGGTGAGGAGAAGCGGCAAGCCCACGGCAAGCGCCGCTGCCTTCCGGAATCCCCCGCCCCGAATGGGGCTCTTTCCAGTAGATCTCACGTGCAAACCTTTCACGATGTACCGGCCCAGCCACGGTTGGGGGCCCGAAACGACTGACTTGGCACACGGAATTACAGATCTTGTCATTCCATGAGACCAGTCGATTCAAAGAGTACAGAGTGATAGCTGAATATGACATAGGACACAAAACCAATATTTTGGCCAGTCACACGGGAGACAGGAGACTGCGGCGGAGCATCAAAAAGGGCGCCCCGAAGACGCCCTTACAAGTTCTCAGATGGCAAACGCCTCCCGCTACTGGCGCGGGGTGCGGACCACCTCGCTGATCCACTGCCTGGTCTTTTCATCCACGGGACCTGCCACCCGGTTCTCCCGGGCGAACCGGTCAGCCTTGATCTTCTGGAGCACCATCCGGCCCAGCCCGGCGAACACTGCTGCGGCAACCACTGGCAACAGCAGGGATTTCGAATTCTCAGCCATCCAGCAATCCTAGTGACGCAGGACGCACAACTCCAGAACTCCCGCCGATACCTGTAGTCACGCCGAAATCAACCCCGGAACCACCGTCAATCGCCCGAATACAGGGTGGGGCGCTGCGGCCGGTAGAATGGGCTAGCAAGCTCGCGGAGCGCCCGTCCACAAGGTCTAGGAAACAGTGCCTGGCACAGCATGTCCCAGACACCCCGGTACGGCGTGAGACGGCACCACTCCGCTGCGCCCTTACCCAAGCTCACGCACAGGAGTTACCGGATGCCCCGGATCGTTGTTGACGTCATGCCCAAGCCCGAGATTCTGGACCCGCAGGGGAAGGCGATCGTCGGCGCTCTCCCCCGTCTGGGCTTCACCAGCTTCAGCGCTGTCCGCCAGGGCAAGCGGTTCGAACTGACCGTCGACGGCGAGGTGACCGAGGAAATCCTGGCCCAGGCACGCAATGCCGCAGAGACCCTCCTGTCCAACCCCGTCATCGAGGACGTCGTCAACGTCGAGGTCGTCGAGGCCTGACATGACTGAACTTCCCCTGATCGGCGGCGCAACCGCCGTCGCCGCAGATGCGCGCCTCGCGGACGCGAAGATCGGCGTCGTCACCTTCCCGGGAACGCTCGATGACCGCGACGCTGCCCGCGCAATCCGCCTGGCCGGCGGCACCGCCGTCGAACTCTGGCATGGCGACTCCCAGCTTGGTGACGTGGACGCCGTGGTGATTCCCGGCGGTTTCTCTTACGGCGACTACCTCCGCGCCGGCGCCATTGCCCGCTTCGCGCCGCTGATGTCCAAAATCATCGACGCCGCCAACTCCGACGCCAAGCTGCCGGTCCTCGGCATCTGCAACGGCTTCCAGATCCTCACCGAGTCGCACCTGCTGCCCGGCTCGATGATCAAGAACGACCACCTGAAGTTCCTCTGCCGCGACCAGGTGCTGCGCGTCGAGAACAGCAACACGGCGTGGACCCTGGACTACCAGGCGGGCCAGGAAATCACCATCCCGCTCAAGAACCAGGATGGCCAGTACATCGCGGACGAAAAGACCCTGGACGCCCTTGAGGCTGAGGGCCGCGTGGTGTTCCGCTATGTGGGCTTCAACCCGAACGGCTCACGCCGCGACATCGCCGGCATCTCCAACGCCGCCGGCAACGTGGTGGGCCTCATGCCGCACCCCGAGCACGCCGTGGAGGTCGGCTTCGGCCCCGAGACTGTTGTGTCCCGTGAGACGGGTATCGCCGGGTCCGACACCGACGGCCTCGGTTTCTTCACCTCCGTCCTGAACAAGATTGTGGGAGGCGACAAGTGACCACGGAAACCACCAAGAAGTTCAATATCGACACGGTCGAGCACGCCGCGAAGACGCCGGACACGGAGCTGCCCTGGGCCGAGCTGGGCCTGAAGCAGAACGAGTTCGACGAGATCGTCAAGGTCCTGGGCCGCCGCCCCACCGGCGCGGAACTGGCCATGTACTCCGTCATGTGGAGCGAGCACTGCTCCTACAAGTCCTCCAAGAACCACCTGCGCCAGTTCGGCCAGAAGGTCACCGAGGAAATGAAGAAGGACATGCTGGTGGGCATCGGCGAAAACGCCGGCGTGACCAACCTGGGGGACGGCTGGGCCGTGACCTTCAAGATCGAATCGCACAACTCGCCGTCGTTCGTTGAGCCCTACCAGGGCGCAGCCACCGGCATTGGCGGCATTGTCCGCGACATCATCTCCATGGGTGCCCGCCCCGTGGCCGTCATGGACCCGCTGCGCTTCGGCGCCATCGACCACCCGGACACCGCCCGCGTCATGCATGGTGCAGTGGCCGGCATCGGCGGCTACGGCAACTCCCTGGGCCTGCCCAACATCGGCGGCGAAATGGTGTTCGACTCCGTCTACCAGGGCAACCCGCTGGTCAACGCCCTGGCCGTCGGCGTCATGCGGCACGAGGACATCCGCCTGGCCAACGCCTCCGGCAAGGGCAACAAAGTGGTCCTGTTCGGTGCGCGCACCGGCGGCGACGGCATCGGCGGCGCCTCGGTGCTGGCCTCCGAGTCCTTCGACGACACCAAGCCCTCCAAGCGCCCCGCGGTGCAGGTGGGCGACCCATTCGCCGAGAAGGTCCTCATCGAATGCTGCCTGGAACTCTTCAAGGGGTCGCTGGTGGAAGGCATCCAGGACCTTGGCGCCGCGGGCATCTCCTGCGCGACGTCGGAACTGGCCTCCAACGGAGACGGCGGCATGCAGGTTGAGCTGACCTCCGTCCTGCTGCGCGACCCCACGCTGACCCCGGGCGAGATCCTGATGTCCGAGTCGCAGGAACGCATGATGGCCGTGGTCACGCCCGAGAACGTGAAGGCGTTCGAGGCCGTGATGGACAAGTGGGCCGTGGAGTACTCCTGGCTGGGCGAGGTGACCGATACCGGCCGCCTGATCATCACCTGGGAAGGCGAGGTGATCGTCGACGTCGATCCCCGCACCGTGGCGCACGACGGCCCGGTCTACGACCGCCCGTTCGCCCGCCCCGAGTGGCAGGACGCCGTGCAGGCGGACACCTTCACCGGTTCCGTTCAGGACGCAGGACGCCCGGCTGCCCCCGCTGAGCTGGCCGCGGCCGTCACCGAACTGGTGGCGTCCCCGAACATGTGCTCCAAGTCCTGGATCACCAACCAGTACGACCGCTACGTGGGCGGCAACACCGCCATGGCATTCCCCGACGACGCCGGCGTGGTGCGCGTGGACGAGGAGACCGGCCTGGGCGTTGCCCTGGCCACCGACGCCAACGGCCGCTACACCTACCTCGATCCGTACCACGGCGCGCAGCTGGCGCTGGCTGAGGCCTACCGCAACGTTGCCACCGCGGGTGCCGTCCCGATGGCTGTCAGTGACTGCCTGAACTTCGGTTCCCCCGAGGACCCGGATGTCATGTGGCAGCTCGCCGAGGCCATCCGCGGCCTGTCCGACGCCTGCATGGTGCTGGGCATCCCGGTGACCGGCGGCAACGTCTCCCTGTACAACCAGACGGGCACCACGCCCATCCATCCCTCCCCGGTGGTGGCAGTGCTGGGCAAGCTCGACGACGTTGCGCGCCGCACGCCGTCGGGCTGGCGTGAGGATGGCCAGGCGATCTACCTGCTGGGCACCACCGGCGCGGAACTTGACGGTTCCGAGTGGGCCAACATGCGCGGACACCTGGGCGGCCAGCCGCCCAAGGTGGACCTCGAGGCCGAACGCGCCCTGGGCGAGATCCTGATCAACGCGTCCCGCGACGGCATGATCGACTCCGCGCACGACCTCTCCGAGGGCGGCCTCGCAGCTGCCCTGGTGGAGTCCTCGCTGCGCTACGGCGTGGGTGCCCGGATTGCCCTGCAGGACGTCATGGACCGGGACGGCGTGGACCTGTTCACGGCGCTCTTCTCCGAGTCCCAGGGCCGCGCCGTTGTGGGCGTCCCGCGCTCCGAGGAAGTCCGCTTCACTGACATGTGCACCGCCCGCGGCTTCGCCCACACGCGTATCGGCGTGGTGGATGCGGCCAGCGGCACCCTGGAGATCAACGGCGTGGAGTCCCTGTCCCTGGACGCCCTCCGTGAAGCCCACGAGGGGACCCTGCCGAAGTACTTCGGCTGACCCTCCCCTCCGATCGATTGCTCCGTATTTGTCGTTTTGAACCCTCAGAACGACAAATACGGAGCAGTCGTTTTTAATCGCCTCGACGCCAGCCGGCCTGGATCAACGCCGTCCGGATCTTGGCGACCGCAGGTTTCGCATCGTTGAACATGTGGCGCTTCGAGATCCTTACCTCGGTCCAGCCCAGGGCTGCGTAGCGCTCGGACCGGTCGATGTCCCGCACAATCTGTCCCTCTTCGCCGTGGTGTTCGCCCTCGTATTCGATCCCGATCCGGTACTTCCGGTAGGAGAGATCCGGCTCGTGGTGCCTCATGCCGTCCTCCGAGATGACGGGAACGTTCAGCTCGGGTTCGGGCAGCCCGGCCCGTGCCACGGCCAGCCGAAGCACGGTTTCCTGGGGCGAATCCGAGCCCACCCGGATGAGCTCTATGGCTTCTTTGGCCTTGCGGAGTCCCCGCTTGCCTTTGTGCCGGTTGATCATCCGCTGAAGATCGCCGATGGAACACAACGGCATGTCCCGGCCCTCGAGCTCCGGCCTGGGCACCCGCACACAGCTGTCCCCCATGACCACGAGTTCGTCCACCGTCAGCATCTCCGCCATGTCCAGCCAGGTGCGCTCCGGAGTGGTCACGGGAATTCCATCGACTACCGTCACCTCGTCGCTGTAAAGCTTCATTCTGTGCACGATGACATGCGGCCTGTTAAGGTGGGCCGCACCCTCCGGCCTGATGACGTGAAACATTTCCGGATTCCCTTTCTGCCGGCGTCGCGGCAGGACCAGGATCTCCGCCGCAGTGAGGTGCGAGGCGGCACATCGCACATTGACCTCAAGGAAGGGCCGCACCCTGGCACTCAAGGGGAGCGCCGCCGTCGTGCGTTCCATGCGGATGCCCCTGCCACGGCGCACCAACGACCCGTGACGCCAGCGCCGCGGGGATACTCCTGCGAGCGCCGCATCTGCAAGGGTGAAGGGGCCGGTCCGGAGTTCGTCCGGCAACGGGCGGGGCGTCTTCATCGGTCCATGAGACCAGAATCGGGGAAAGGCCGCAGAAGTTATCCACACCCCTCATCGACTGCTGAGTACTTGTCGTTTTCGCGCGTGAAAACGACAAGTACTCAGCAGCCGATGGGGTTAGTCCTCGCTGTGGTGGTCACGCTGCCGGGCACTGAGCAGTTCCAACTCGGGCCGGGCTGCCACGAAGCGTTCGACGGCGTCCAGCACCTCAATGAGGTGGGCGCGGTCTGCTGCCACCAGGCCGACGCCCACCTGGGAGCGCCGGTACTGGTCGTGATCACCCACCTCGGCAACCGAGACGTCGAAACGCCTCCTGATCTCGGCAAGCAGCGGCCTGATCACGGAGCGCTTTTCCTTAAGGCTTTGGACGTCGCCCAGGAGGATGTCGAATTCGATCCAGCCGATCCACATGCCTTCATGCTATCGAGTGCTCCGTAACTGCCGTTTAGGAGGGCCAGAACGGCAGGTACGGAGCAATCGATGGAGATTAGATGGCGAGCTCGCCCATCTGGTCCCAGCCCTCGCCGTCGAGCTGGCGGCTGATGATCCGGGGTGTTTCGGCAAGCGCCTGGGGCATGTCCGCCATGGCCTGCTTGAAGTGCGGGCTGTTGACGTGGTCTCCGGCGGCGTCGTCCTTGAAGGCTTCCACCAGGACGAACTCGTTGGGGTCCTCCACGCTGCGGGACCAGTCGAACCACAGGTTGCCCGGCTCCTCCCTGGTGGCTTGGGTAAAGTCGGCAACCAGGTCGAGCCACCGCCCGGACCATTCAGGCTTGACCTTGAACTTAACGACAATGAAGATCACGTTGGTGTTCCTTCCGCGGCGAGAGTGCGTGCCCCTTCAATGTACCGGGACGTGACATAGCGCTGCGCCGCGCGCGTGACGATGCCGCCGGCCGCGTAGAACCAGTTGGCAGGTTTGCTGAACGCCCGGATCCGCAGAAACACCTCCCCGCGGGCGCTGATTTCCACCTCGAAGGATTCCTCGCCCCTTGCCGGATGCCCGGGCAGCGTTCCGTACCCGAATCCGGCGGACTGCGGCATGTCCTCCCCGGCCGGTTCCCGGACCCACACCACCTGGCATGACGCGTCCAGCCGGAAGGGCCCGGCGCCGAAGCCGCTCACCACCCGCGCCCCGGGCACCGCCACGGGGGAATCGGCACGGACGCGGAGCCCTGCCCTCCGCTGCAGCTCCCAGCCCAGGATGCCGTCCGCAATGCGCCGGTACACGGCAAGGCCCGTGCCCACCCTGACCTCCTTCAGCACGGTGGGGTAGCCCGCAGGCGCGGTGCCCTGCTCCGTGCTTCCGATGCCGGGATAGTTGAGCGCTCCGGCCGCCCCGCCCTTACTGCCCATCCGCGCCGTCCAGGCGGGCCCAGCCCAGCTGCTCCTGCTGCTTCCTGGTGAGGCCTGCCACCACCAGGTCATAGGAGTCCTCCACCATGTCCCTGATCATGCCGTCCGGCAATGCCCCGTCCAGCTGCACCCCGTTCCAGTGGGTCTTGTTCATGTGCCAGGCCCCGTTAATTTCAGGGTGCGCGGCGCGGAGCTGAACCGCCAGGCCCGGCTCGCACTTGAGGTTCACGTACCCGTCCTTCGTGTCCATTGAGGAGAGCGCGAAAACCTTGCCCCCGTTCCGGCCGTTGCCGGCAACATCGGCGCGGACTTTGAAGACGGCGGTCTCAGGCCCGAACGGATAATCCTCGTACGCGCCGGGGAAGGAGAGGCAGATTTTCCTCAGGGCGTCCGGGTCCATGGAGGAAGCCTATAAAGCCATCGCGTCCGGTGCTAGTCTGCGAAGATGTCACACGATCAGGGGGCCATACCTGTTCTGGACCTGGCGACGGCGCGGCAGGCCGACGGGTCATTCCACCCGGACTTCATCGAGCAGCTGCGTTATGCCACCCATAACGTGGGCTTCTTCCAGATCACCGGCTACGGTGCGGCCAGCGGGCAGGCTGAACACCTCCTGGACGTCATCAGGCGGTTCTTTGACTTGCCGCTGGAAGAACGCATGAAGCTGGACAACCGGCTTTCGCCACATTTCCGCGGCTACACGCGGATGGGCACCGAAGTGACCCAGGGAAGGGCTGACGCCCGGGAGCAGATCGACTACTCGCCCGAACGGACGCCGGTAGCGGAGTATCCGGTGGACCAGCCGTACTGGCTCCTGCAGGGCCCCAACCTCTGGCCTGACGAATCCTTTCCAGAACTCCGGCCCGCCGCCATGGCGTGGGCGGAATTGATGTCCCGGGTGGGGATGGAACTGCTCAGGGCGATCGCCGTTTCCCTGCAGCTTCCGGAGGACTACTTCGACGAGCCGTTCCAGGGGTCGCCGGCATGGATGGGCAAGCTGGTGCACTACGTGGGAGGAGTGGTGGAGGCCGCCGGCGACCAGGGCGTGGGCTCGCACGCGGACTACGGGTTCGTCACCCTGTTGCTCCAGGACGGCGTGGGCGGGTTGGAGGTCCTGCCGCCCGGAGCCACCGAATGGGTTCCAGTGGAGCCGGTACCCGGAGCGTTGGTGGTGAATCTTGGCGAGATGCTTGAGGTGGCCACGGAAGGGTATCTGGCGGCCACCATCCATCGCGTGCAGGCTCCTCCGCCAGGGGTGGACCGCTATTCCGTGCCCTTTTTCTGGTCGCCGCGGCTTGATGCCGTGATCGATCCTGTCCCGCTGCCACCAGAGCTGAAGGCGGCGGCGAGGGGAATCACCGATGATCCGGCCAATCCCCTGCTGTCGTCATTCGGCCTCAACATGCTCAAGGGCAGGATGCGCGCGCACCCGGACGTCACCGAGCGGCACTATCCGGAGTTCTTGAAGCGCTGAAGTCCCTGCGTGTCAGAGGTTGAACTTCCAGGCCTGCTGGGCCGGGCAGCTGTCCATCACGACGTCCAGTCCCGCCGCCTTGGCCCGCTCCGCCGCAGCCTCGTCGATGACGCCCAGCTGCATCCACACTGCTTTTGCTCCCACCGCGATCGCCTGGTCCACCACGGCCCCCACCTTTTGGGAGTTAACAAAGCAGTCGACGACGTCGATGGGCTGCTTTGACGCCGGAATGTCCAGGAGGCTGCGGTACCCGGTTTCGCCGTGGACGGCGTCTCCGGGGAGGTTGACCGGGATGATTTCCATGCCCAGGCGGTCCCTGATGAACAGCGCGGTATCGAAGGCGGCCCGCCACTCGTTGGTGCTGAGGCCAACGATGGCCCAGCGCCCTTTGGTGCGCATCAGGCGTTCAATGACTGCGGGATCGTTAGTGTGGCCCATGGGCCCAGCCTACGCGGAGAAGCAGGCGGCAAGGCCAACACCCCGCCAACCCGGGACCGCTTAGCGAATGAACTTTTCCAGCCACTTGGCCCCCGGCAGGACGTTTGCGACAGTGGAATCAGCGCCTCGCTGTGCTGCTGCCAGCTGCCCGGATTCGGCAAGAATTCCGGATGCAGGGCCAACCCCGCGCCCGGATTCTTCTTCGCCTGCATCCGGTGCGTTGCCAGGGCCGGTGCCCGGGTCCGCCCTGTCCGGCGAAGCAGCATTTGACCCGCCGTTTTGAGCGGCCTCGCCGCCGTTCTTCCCCGATTCCTTCTTCGCCAGGCCCGGTCCGTTAACGCCGGAAGGTACCCCCGAACCGTTCCGGACCTGCCCGGGCGATTGAGGCGAGGAAACCTGCCCGGATCGCTGTGACTGCAGGGTCAACGGAGAATCCTCGGCCAGCGGGGCTTCGTTGCCTGCCAGCCCGGCGTCACGCTGCGCAGGGACGTCGGTTCCGTCATCGCGATTGGCCTTCTGAAGGAACCCTGAGGTGGTGGCCTGGGGCGTGCGGATGGTCCAGGACGGCGCCCAGTCCTTGAGCATCTGCTGTATCGAGAGGCTGCCGGAAGGGGCGGAGCCGGCCGGGCTGGCCGCAACAGTACCCACACCCATGCCCATTCCAGCCACGAGCGCCAACCCGACGATCGTCGGACGGTGTGAACGGAGCCGGCGGCGCCTGCCGAGCTCGTCACCCGGGCCGTCCGCTGTGTCATCGCGGCGCCGGTCGGGGGCATCATCCAGTGCCGCATGAACGGGCGCGCCCAGCAGCGCTGCCAGCCGTCCCGATGGAACCGGCACAGGCAGGTCCGCCAACTGGCCTATGGCGAGGAGCGCGCGGCGAAGTTCCGCGTCCTGTGCCAGGCCTGCGTCGAGGAGCATCTCCTCCGCAACGGCGGCGAGGTGACGCGCTTGTGGTTTCATGGCTTCAGGTACTCCTTCACTTCCGCAAGGTCCCGCAGCTTGAGGAGCGCCCGGCGCTGGAGCTGCTTCACGGACCCCTCGCTCCTGCCCATGGCGTCCGCTGCCTGCTCGACAGTAAGTCCGGCCACAAGGCGGAGGGACAGTACGTCGCGCTGGTCCTGCGGCAAGGAATCAAGCAGTCCAAGGACTTCCAGCGGCGAAATACGCTCAAGGGCTTCTGATTCAGCCGACGAATCTTCCCGCTGGTCCAGCTCCGGCTCAAACGGCAGTTTGGCGGGCATCCGGCTTTGGCGCCGGTGGTCGTCCACCATCCTGGCGTGGGCCACCGAAAAAATGAATGTGCGGAGTCCTGCGGCTCCCCCGTGCACAGAGTCGAGGCGCGGCAGGATGGAAAGGAACACTTCCTGCATGGCCGCCTCCGGATCTTCGACACCCCGGGCTGTCAGGTAGCCCAGGACCTGTGATGCATACGTCCGGTAGACAAGGCTGAAGACGGCTGCCCTGGCGGGCCCGTCCCGCAGGTCCTCGTCTGTCAGGGCATCAGTCACGGACGTAGTGCTTTCAGTCAAAAAGGGGTTCGTGTGAGCGGAGAAGCTGTCCGGCCTGCATAAGGCCCGGTTCCCCGCACAACTTTACCCCTCAGTAATCACCGTCCCGGACCGCCACGCGTACTCCGCCGGTCCCACACGGCAACTGCCCCTGCCCTCGGAAAGTGAAAGAGCCGGCCTGGAACGTGATGGGGGACAAGTTCCAGACCGGCGCTACATAGGGGTAATCGCCCGGAAGGGCGGAAGGGTTACGCGTTTCCGAAAAAACTTTTGGAACTTTTTTGACGGCGGCCCGGCTGGAGGTTCAGCGGGCTGCTGCCGTGGTCCAGCGCGGCGGGTTTGCCTGCCGGCGGGACCCCTGAACGATGGCAAAAGGGTGCGTCCTGGCCGGGACACGCTGGTCTTCGCAGTCGGGCTGCGGCTTTGCGGGGACCGGTGCCGGCGCCGCGGCGGGGGCGGGCCTGGTGACCGCCCCGGCAGGGCAAAGATCGGTGACCAGTCCGGTGCCCGCGCATTCGCGGACGGCGGAGATTCCGGCCGCGAGGGCGGACTTGTCCTCAAAGGGCCCGGATACGGCCATCACCGTTCCATCCGGGGCCAGAAGCCTGAACCTGAAAAACAACTCTGAGTCAACAAAAGCTTCGAACTTTCCGGCCATGATAAATCCTCCCGGTTTGCGGGATCCTGTCCAGCGACGTCTTTGTCACGAACCGGTCCATGCACATCGCTGCGCCTGTGCCCGCGGGTTTGGTCGAACGAATTGGTGATCGCATCACGTGGTGCTGATAAGTCTGTCGTCCAGGTGCCCCGCCCCACAAGAGCTACCGCGTAAACCCTGTGTAAATTGCCGGACTTTTGGAAAAACAAAAGCGGCGGGCACCCGTGTGGGTGGCCCGCCGCCGTCGTAATTCCTGCCCCGGTCAGTCGTTGATGAGGTCGTTCACCACGATGGTCTGGTCCCGGTCCGGTCCCACGCCGATTGCGGAGAAGCGCGTGCCGGACAGCTTTTCAAGGGCGAGCACGTAGTTGCGCGCGTTTTCCGGCAGGTCAGCCAACGTACGGGCGCCGGTGATGTCCTCGGTCCAGCCCTCGAAGTACTCGAAGATGGGCTTGGCGTGGTGGAATTCGGTCTGCGTCATGGGCATTTCATCGTGCCGGACGCCGTCCACGTCGTAGGCCACGCACACAGGGATCTGCTCGATGCCTGTGAGCACGTCCAGCTTGGTGACAAAGTAGTCCGTGAAGCCGTTGACGCGGGAGGCGTGGCGGGCCAGGACGGCGTCGTACCAGCCGCAGCGGCGGGGACGGCCGGTGTTGACGCCGAACTCGCCGCCTGTCTTCTGCAGGTACATGCCCATCTCGTCAAAGAGTTCCGTGGGGAACGGGCCGGCGCCAACGCGGGTGGTGTACGCCTTGATGATGCCGATGGAGCGGGAGATGCGGGTGGGCCCGATGCCCGAGCCAACGGAGGCGCCTCCTGCCGTGGGGTTGGAGGAGGTGACGAACGGGTACGTCCCGTGGTCCACGTCCAGGAACGTCGCCTGGCCGCCTTCCATCAGGACAACCTTGCCCTCGTCCAACGCCGAGTTCAGGACCAGCGTGCTGTCGATGACCAGCGGGCGGAGCCGTTCGGCGAAGGACAGGAAGTACTCCACGGTCTCGTCCACCACCACGCCGCGGCGGTTGTAGACCTTGACCAGGAGTTCATTCTTTTGGCGCAGCGACCCTTCCACCTTCTGGCGGAGGATGGACTCGTCGAAGACGTCCTGCACGCGGATGCCCAGGCGGGCCACCTTGTCCATGTAGGCCGGGCCAATGCCGCGGCCGGTGGTGCCGATGGCACGGCTGCCGAGGAAGCGTTCGGTGACCTTGTCCAGCACCTGGTGGTACGGGGCCACCAGGTGGGCGTTGGCCGAGACGCGGAGCTTGGAGGTATCGGCGCCGCGGGCCTGCAGGCCGTCAATTTCCTGGAAGAGGGCCTCGAGGTTGACCACGCAGCCATTACCGATAATGGGGACAGCGTTGGGGCTGAGAATGCCTGCCGGCAACAGCTTGAGTTCGTACTTTTCACCGCCTACGACGACGGTGTGCCCGGCGTTGTTGCCGCCGTTTGGCTTGACGACGTAATCAACACGGCCGCCCAGGAGATCGGTGGCCTTGCCTTTTCCTTCGTCGCCCCACTGGGCTCCTACGATCACAATTGCTGGCATGGGATCCTCCCCCATTCGTTCGGGCTGCCCGGTTGGCCACAGAGTGGCGGTCCTGCGCAGCGCCGTTCATGAGAATGCCCCGAACGTACCGGCCTTCGCTGGTCCGCGGGGCGGCGCAGCGACGCAAGAGTTCCGGGGCTCTTACCACCCAAGTTTAGCCGATGAGGGACTTTGTCCACTCGTTGGCCGCCGCGGTCCTTCCTGCAGGATAAAAGGCTCCTGCGGGAGGACCGCGGCGGACTGTCAGCGTGGGCTGCTACTCGTCGTCAGCTTCCTCTCCCGGGCGGGAGGCCTGGGTGGCGAGGCTGTCCCAGAAGGAGGTGTCGGCGTCGGCAATTGAACCGTCAGCAATGGCGGCGGCGGTGGCGGTCAGCGTGGTCACGGTCTGCTTGATCAGGTAGCCGTTGCTCCGGAGCCCCAGGGCGTAGCCGTCCAGGTAGTGGTCGGACATGCCGCGCATCTCGAACAGGAGCGTTGCGATCCCGTATTCCACTGCGATGCCGTTGCGGCTGATGGTTTCAGCGCTGCCGCCCACGTACTTGCCCAGGTGGCCCCAGCCGGTGGAATCAACGTTGTGGAACACCACGGCGCCCAACTGCTTGGACTTTTCCACCACGGCCGGATCAGCGTTGGGGGTGGTGGGGTACAGGATGGACCCCGACACCAGTTCACCGTCCCGCTGGCTGCGGGTGCCCTGGTGGTGCAGGTCGATCATGTAGTCCACGTTGTACTTGCGCATCACGTTGTTGTGCAGCGCCTGGGTCTCAGGCTGGACCTTGGCCACGTGGTCCCGGTTGAGGTCAACCTCCTCCGCGTTGTAGCGGGTCATGTTCCGGTCGCCCTTGGCCAGGTAGTCGTCCAGCGGGAAGTTCACATCGCCCATGGCGCCGTCCGCGTTCAGCATGGGCACGATGAGGATGTTCACTCCGTCCAGGACATCCTGCGATTTGCCGGTGCCAAGGTGCTTGACGAACTCCAGCGCACCTTCGGTGGTGAGCTGCTCGTTGCCGTGCTGCTGGGTCAGGTAGAGGATGGTGGGCTTGGCCGGGTCCGAAATGTACTTGACCAGGTGGATGTCCCGGCCTTTCACCGTTTGGCCGATGACTTCCAGCTCCATGGCGGACTGGCGGGCGTCCTGGTCTTTGAGGAACGAGACCATCTGGTCGTAGGTGGCAAGCTTCGATGTGGTGATCTGGCCGTTGCCGTCATAGTTGGGGCCCTCTCCGACGGCGAGCGCGGGTGCGGGCGCAGCTAGGGCCGCCAGGGCCAGGGCTCCCGATACTGCCAGGGTCCTGAAAGTTGCCAGGGTATTTCTCACGGTGCGGTACCTCTTCCGGTGCAGGTGGAGTGCGACCAGCCCGCCATGTCCCCCGTCACGGGCTGTGACAAAAGCCAACCAACCTGGATGAATCCTGTCAATGGATGTGACTGGATCCTGCAGGCAGTTATTACGTTCCGAAAAGAACGGCGTCCGGAGCCATCCCGGGCGGCTTTGGCCAACTGCCAATGAGTATTGGCTCGAAGCGACCGGCGTTTCGTTTGCCTGGGCTTGCTAAACTGGTAAAGGCCGACCAGGAATCGGCCCACCCCAATTAACCGCCGTTGATGAGCTGTGCCACCGTGCGCCCATTTTCGCCGGCGGAAGCACCATCAATCCCCGCAGGAGATCAAGCACTTCATGACAGCCCTGGCACCCGAATCCTTCCATGAGCAACTCCTGAGCCGCCGCTACGAACCCAACGTTGCTGCCGTCAACGAACTGTGCGATTCCCTGCAGGATGCCAAGCCCGGCACCGTGGTGCCCTACGTCGATCCCATGCACGATGTGGACGAGTGCCGCATCATCAGCCTGTACTCGAACATCGGCGAGGCAGACAAGTCCGGTTTCATCACCCCCGGGGACGAGGACGCCGCCACCCGGATGCTGGGTATCCAGTGGAAGCTGGGCCTGCGTCCCGAGTTCGTGATGCCGTGGAACGTCCACCCGTGGCACATCCCGGGCGAGGCAAACGGCAAATTCACCCCGGACCAGATCTCGGCAGGCCTTAAGCCGCTGCTGAAGTTCCTGGCGGTGGTTCCCCGCGCGTCGGTCATCGTTGCCCACGGCACGGAAGCCAACCGCCTGGCCAACCTGCTCCTGAAAACCGAAGTCCCGCTGCTCTGGCGCCGCGGCCTGAAGACGTACAAGGTGCGCTCCCTCAGCGGCCGCGCCTTCGCCGGTTCACCTGCCCGCCAGGAGGAGTACCTCGAGGACATGCGGGTCGCCTACGCGGACGCGATGGCGCGGACAGGGCTGCAAAAGGCAAGCTAATCCGGCTCCGGACCCTTAAGCCGAACGACGGCGGGCGGCCACTTTTCTCGAAAAGGTGACCGCCCGCCGTCGTTCGTTAAACCAACGCGGGGTCGCTAAACGCCGTCTCCGAGTCCCGGAAAGGGCGGTAAGTGACCCCGCGTCGCTGTTGCTAGGAGGCTTCGATGGCCGCCTTGGCCGCCGGGTCGGAATCGTTGAGGAACTTCTCGATCCGTTCCGGCTCCTCCGCTTCGCCAATCGCAGCCGAGGCGCGGCCGAGCGAGTACAGTGCCCGCAGGAAACCCCGGTTGGGTTCGTGCTCCCAGGGAATGGGACCGACGCCCCGCCAGCCGTTGCGGCGCAGCGAGTCCAGGCCGCGGTGGTAGCCCACGCGCGAGTAGGCGTAGGAATCGATGGTCCGTCCTTCTGCCCAGGCCTCTTCCGCCAGCACTGCCCACAACAGCGAGGATGTGGGGTGCTTGGCCACCAGGTCCAGGGCTTCCTGGCCCGCTTCGAGCTGCTGGTAGACCTCAGTCTCGGCAGGCAGGAGCGTGGGCTCGGGGCCCATCAAATTCCTACGGAACTCATCGGACATTCCTAGAAGGTCTTTCCGGCGGAACCGAGCTGCTTGGTGGCTTCCACAACGCGGGCCGCCAGTCCTGCTTCGGCGGCTGCGCCCCAGACGCGGGGATCGTAGGTCTTCTTGTTGCCCACTTCGCCGTCAACCTTCAGGACGCCGTCGTAGTTCTTGAACATGTGGTGTGCCACGGGACGCGTGTAGGCGTACTGGGTATCGGTGTCGATGTTCATCTTGATGGTGCCGTAGGAGACGGCGTCCGCGATTTCCTGGTCCGAGGAGCCGGAACCGCCGTGGAAGACGAGGTCGAACGGGTTGTCCTTGCCGATCTTGGCGCCCACCTGGGCCTGGATGTCCTTGAGGATCTCCGGGCGGAGCTTGACGCCGCCGGGCTTGTAGACGCCGTGGACGTTGCCGAAGGTCAGTGCGGTGATGTAGCGGCCGTTCTCGCCGGCGCCCAATGCCTCAACGGTGGCCAGAGCGTCCTCGACGGTGGTGTAGAGCTTTTCGTTGATCTCGTTCTCAACACCGTCCTCTTCGCCGCCCACGGTGCCGATCTCCACCTCGAGGATCATCTTGGCGGCAGCAGTGCGCTCCAGCAGCTCGCGGGCGATGCGCAGGTTCTCCTGCAGGGTTTCGGCGGAGCCGTCCCACATGTGCGAGTTGAACAGCGGGTTACGCCCGGCCTTGACCTCAGCCTCGGAAGCGGCCAGCAGGGGCAGGACAAAGCCGTCCAGCTTGTCCTTCGGGCAGTGGTCGGTGTGCAGCGCGATGTTCACGCCGTAGTTCTTCGCCACCTCGCGGGCGAACGCCGCGAAGCCCAGCGAACCGGCAACCATGTCCTTGGTGGACGCGCCGGACCAGTAAGCCGCACCGCCGGTGGAAACCTGGACGATGCCGTCGGACTCAGCTTCGGCGAAGCCGCGGAGGGCGGCGTTCAGCGTCTGCGAGGACGTCACGTTCACGGCCGGGAATGCGAAGCCGCCCGCCTTTGCGCGGTCGATCATCTCGGAGTAGATCTCTGGGGTTGCAATGGGCATGCTGACTCCTATGCTGAGGTTCGTCTTTGGGTTGGTAACCCTGGAGTACCGCTTACGGCTAGCACCATCCTAGTCATTTCCGTGCAGCCTGTGCTCCCGGTTACGCCCGCATCCCAAACCCGCAAGCCCGGCGCAAGCTACACGTGCTGGTTGAACACGTGCCGGCGCACCCAGGCGTGCATGGCGATGGCCGCGGCAGAGGCTGCGTTGATGGACCGGGTGGAGCCGAACTGCTCGATGGACAGGGTGGCCACGGCAGCCTCGTGGACCTCCGGCGTCAGCCCGGGTCCTTCCTGGCCGAACACCAGGACGCAGTCCCTGGGCAATTCATACGTCTCCAGCGGCACGGAGTCCGGGAAAATGTCGATCCCGATAATCGCCAGCCCCTCCCCCTGCGCCCAGGCCACGAAGTCCGCCACAGTGGGGTGGTGCCGGACGTGCTGGTAGCGGTCGGTGACCATGGCGCCCCGCCGGTTCCACCGCCGTCGTCCGATGATGTGCACTTCCTTGGCGAGGAACGCGTTGGCCGTCCGCACCACGGTGCCGATGTTGAGGTCGTGCTGCCAGTTCTCGATGGCGACGTGGAAGTTGTGGCGCCTGGAGTCCAGTTCCGCCACAATCGCCTCGTGCTTCCAGTAGCGGTACTTGTCCAGGACGTTGCGGCGGTCGCCGTCGGCGAGGAGATCGGGGTCCCAGTGGTCGCCTTCGGGCAGGACGCCTTCCCAGGGCCCGACGCCGACCTCCGCCTTTTCAGGGGCAGCCTCCTCAGGTTCGGGCTGCTGGGGGTCGGACGTCATGCCGGGCGTTTGGTTCACCCCTCAACACTAGACTGGACCTTTCGGGCTTTCATCACAGGCATCACACGCGGAGGTAGGCATGGCAGACGAGGACAAGGTCAAAGGATCACCGGCGGTATACCGCAGCGGCCAGGAGATTGAATGCTGGCTGACGGACATGGACGGCGTGCTGGTCCACGAGAACCAGCCGATCCCCGGCGCCGCTGAGCTTATCCAGCGCTGGGTGGACACCTCCAAGCGCTTCCTGGTGCTGACCAATAACTCCATCTTCACCCCGCGCGACCTTGCTGCGCGCCTGCGCTCCTCCGGCCTGGAAATCCCCGAGGAGAACATCTGGACCTCCGCCCTGGCCACCGCGCAGTTCCTCAAGGACCAGGTGCGGGGCTCGGAATCCGGAAACCGCGCCTACACCATCGGCGAGGCAGGACTGACGACGGCGCTGCACGAGGCAGGCTTTATCCTCACGGACCAGAACCCGGACTTCGTGGTGCTCGGCGAGACGCGCACGTACTCTTTTGAAGCCATCACCATGGCCATCCGCCTGATCCTCGCGGGCGCCCGGTTCATCGCCACCAACCCGGACGCAACCGGCCCTTCCAAAGACGGACCCATGCCTGCCACCGGAGCCATCGCGGCCCTGATCACCAAGGCCACCGGACGTGAGCCGTACATCGTGGGCAAGCCGAACCCCATGATGTTCCGTTCGGCGATGAACCAGATCGACGCCCACTCCGAGACCACCGCCATGATCGGGGACCGGATGGACACGGACATCATCGCGGGCATGGAGGCGGGGCTCCACACCGTCCTGGTCCTCAGCGGCATCACCCACAAGGACGACATCGCTGCCTACCCCTTCCGGCCGAACCAGATCCTGAACTCCGTGGCGGACCTGAAGAACCAGATCTAGAACACCGTCACCCGGGAGCCGCCGCGCGGCAGCGGGAAGTGCTCATCCAGCAGTTCTTCCAGGATGGGCCGGTAGACGCCGGGGTTCCAGCCCGGGCTCGCATGGGCCGGCCTGGCGCCCTCTGTCTGCAGGGAGCTTGACACCATGTTCGCCTTGAAAGCTACGGCCCAGGCCTCCACGGCGGTCTGGTACCGGACGGTGCGGTCGCTGGGGTTGCCGATGTAGGCCATCTTGGCGCCGCCCAGTTTGTCCGCGAACCGGCTGCCCTCGAAGTGGTAGATGTACGCCGACTCGGACTGGATGAGCACGCTGGACGGGGCGATCGGCGACAGCTGCTCCAGGGTCTGGTCAAGGATCTGGCGCCAGCTCCGTTCGTCCTTATGGATGACCCGCTCCCCCAGCTCGTAGCCGCCGCGGAGGGTGGACGGGAACCGGAAACCGCGCTCATAAAGGAACACGACGCCGTCGAACCAGCTCTGGTCCAGGACGTCGTGCTTGCTGTAGGGGCTGGAATCGAGAACGATGAACTGCACCTCCACGCCATGGATCTCCCGCAGGCGCGCGGCCACCTGGGTGGCCACCATCCCGCCGAAGCTGTGGCCGTAGAAGAACAACTTGGTGAGCTTCTGCGCCCGGACATATTCGATGACCGCAATCACGATCTCGTCAATGTCCAGGCCCTGGTTGGAATACCCGACGGCGGCAAGCCGTGCGCGCTTGTTCAGCGCGCCGCGGAGGGAGTTGAGGATCCACTGGGCTTCTTCCCAGCTCGTCTTATAGCCGGGAAAAAGGAACCAACTGGCATCGCGGTAGTAGAGATCGGCGAAGCCGTCATCAACGGGCAGGATCCTATTGGTCCGGCGCTGTGACTGCACCTGGCGGGTCAGCAGCATGTCCGCAGCGAGCAGTCCCGACGCACCGGCTCCCGACAGGAACCCGCGCCGGGAAAACTGTTTAAGGGCAGCACCTTCCGCCAGCAGCCGGGCCCCCGGAACCCCGGGCCGGTCCTGCGGACTTACCTCCCCCTCATACGGCACGCCTCTACCGTAGGCACACCTGAAGTTACCGCCGCAAGACGGCGCCCGTAACCATTGAGTGACGCCATGCAGCCAGCGGCGCTCAGCTGGCCGCCTGCCCCTCCGAGGCTGGAAGTGCTGCGCCGGAATCCTCCTGGCGTCGCCGCAGCTCTTCTCCGATGTCGTTGTAGCGGCCCAGCAGGTCCGAACCCGGGAACGCTTTCGGGCTGTCCAGCAGGGCAAAGATGGAGTCACTCGCGGTCAGCAGTTCCGCTTCCGAATACTCTTCCAAGGGCCGGCCGCACAACTCTTCCAGGCGGCTGACGGGAACCAGCGGAAGCTCCTCGGCAAGGTCCTCGGCGTCCCCGCACTCGTCGGCCAGCCCTTCGATGAGTGCAAGCCCGGGTCCATCTGGATCGTTGCCCCCGGCCCGATCCCCGGTGCCACGGGAGACATCCAGGGAAACGCCGTCGCCGTAGATTCCAGGCAGCGTACCGGTGTCAATGGCATTCAGGTCGCTCCGCAGGCCGGCGAGGGCGGCGGACTCCACCAGCTCAGCCCCGGAAAGGTCAACGTGGATGTGGGAGCGGATGCCCATCCGCCTGATCCGTCGAATAATGTGGGCAAGTTCGGGCCGGGAGCCTTGATTCAGGCTTCCCCGGACACCGATCCGGACAATGTCGCCGGGGACATCGAGGTTAACAAAGGCATTTAGGGCGCGGTCCATAGGTACTCCAAAAGAGGTGTCTATGGCCGACGGCTCAACCTCGGTAAGCGTAACCTCCCCCGAAGCCCCGCACAACCCGTCAGTAACAAGGAAGGGAGCCTGCTATGCGCTCTGGTCCGCCTGGACTTTCCCCGGTTCCTGGAAGTGGGTCCGGGTGCCGGCACCGCCAACCGAATCAACCAAGGACTTGGCAATGTCCCTCAGCTTGGTGTTCGTGTTGCTGGACGCCTCTGTCAGGATGGCGACTGCAGCCTCCTGGCTGCACCTGTTCTGGGCCATCACGATACCGATCGCGATGTCGATGATGGTGCGGGACTCCAGGGTGGCCCGGAGGTTTGCCGCGCTGTCGGTGTGAAGCGAGAAGCGCACGGCCAGCCGCAGCGCCTGGGAGATCTCCCGGGTGAATTCACGGGCCCTGGCAGTGGCACGCTCATCGAACTTGTGCGGGGCATCGGAGTACAGGTTCAGGGCCGCCTTCGCTTCCCCCTGCAGGTTGAAAGGCAGGGACAGCACGGACCGCAGGCCGTGGGAAGCCACGGCTGTTGCGTAGTCAGGGCCCCAGCGGTTCTCCTCGAACAGGTCCGGAACGTGGACTTCGCGCTCCTCCTGGGCGGCGGTAAGGCACGGTCCCTGCGAGAGCGAATACTGGATCTGGTCCACTTCCCGGGCCGAATCGCTGCTCCAGCCGATGGTGGCAGCCTTGCGGTCGCGGAGCAGCGTGATGCCGCAGAGCGCGTCGTCGCCGTCGCCGGCCATCTGGTGCGCGGAAAAGCGGGCGAGCTCGTTGAGGAAGTCCTCGAAGTCGGCACTCTCCAGGATCAGGTTCTGGACCTGGTCGGTGGTGCTCAAAGGCTGTTCAGGGGGGAGCATGGTGCACGTTCTCCGTACGGGATAGAGGGTTACCGCAAATGATAGAGCAGCCCCACGGCCCGGTCCACACCGCGGGCGGCCCAAGGCCGGCCCGCGAGGCGAACGTAACGGGAAAGGCTAGGAAAGCCCCAGCTCATCCTTACCGAAGGCGAACAGGTAAGGCACACCGGTTTCCGCTTCGATCTTTTCCTTGGCGCCCGTATCACGGTCCACGATGACGGCCACAGCCACCACGTTGCCGCCAGCCTTCCGGACGCCCTCCACGGCCGTCAGGGCCGAGCCGCCGGTAGTGGATGTGTCCTCCAGGACCAGCACTTTCCGCCCTTCAACCGACGGGCCCTCCACCTGCCGGCCCATGCCATAGGACTTCTGCGCCTTGCGGACCACAAACGCGTCGATGGTCCGACCTGCGTCCGCTGCAGCGTGCATGACCGCGGTACCCACCGGGTCCGCGCCCATGGTGAGTCCGCCGGCGCACTCAAAGTCGATCCCGGCGTCGTCCGCCAGGGCCAGCATCACCTGGCCCACCAGCTTGGAGGCCTCGTGGTGCAGCGTGATGCGGCGCAGGTCGATGTAGTAGTCAGCCTCGGCTCCGCTGGAGAGGATCACCTTGCCGCGGACCACGGCGAGTTCCTTGATCAGTTCCAGCAGGCGGGCGCGGGCGGCTGCAGTATCCACTGCAGTGTCACTGGGGGAAGTCATGGACTCCAGTTTAGTGGGGGCGGCCCGGTGTGGATGCTTGAGCGTTGTTGACACGGCTGGCTAGGCTGGTCCCCATGCGCGAACTCCAGGCCAGCATCATCAAAGAAATGGGCGTACAGCCCCGGATCGATCCTGCCGGGGAGGTACGCAAGCGCGTCACGTTCCTGAAGGATTACCTGAAGGCCACCCATACCAAGGGCTTCGTTCTGGGCATTTCCGGGGGGCTGGACTCTTCCCTGGCGGGCAAGCTGGCCCAGCTGGCAGTCGAGGAGCTGGAGGCCGAGGGGGTGGAAGCCAACTTCGTGGCGGTTCGCCTGCCCTACGGCGTCCAGCATGACGAGGAAGACGCCCAGGCTGCCCTCGACTTCATCAAGCCCAAGACGGAGTGGACGTTCAACATCTCCGCGGCGGTTGACGGTTTCGAGGATGAGTTCGAAAAGACCGTTGGAACGGAAATTTCCGACTTCCACAAGGGCAACACCAAGGCGCGGACCCGCATGATTGCCCAGTACGCCCTGGCCGGAGAACACAATTACCTGGTCATTGGCACGGACCACGGCGCCGAGTCCGTAACGGGCTTCTTCACCAAGTACGGCGACGGCGGCGCGGACATCCTGCCGCTGTTCGGCCTGAACAAGCGGCAGAACCGTGCCCTGCTGGCCAAGCTCGGCGCCCCGGCCCGAGTATGGGAAAAGGTGCCCACCGCGGACCTCCTGGACGACAGGCCGGGCCGCACCGATGAGGACGAGCTGGGCCTGAGCTATGACCAGATCGACGACTATCTGGAAGGCCGGGATGTTCCCGAGTCCGTGGCCAAGTCGATTGAAGAAAAGTACCTGCGCACCCGGCACAAGCGCACGGTCCCCGTGACCATCTTTGACACCTGGTGGAAGAGCGAGGGTCCGGAGGAGCCGCGGGCCGGGCTGTAGCCCGCCGCAGCCTCCCCCACCGTCAGGGGAGGCACGACGGCGCGCCGCACCGGGAGGGTTGGTGCGCCGTCGTGCTTTGCCCTGGAAGGCAGGAGGGACTCAGCGGGGCAGGCGGGCCTTCTCGCCGCCCAACTGCTGCGTGATCCGGTGGGCCTCCGCCATCAGCAGGCCGCCCAGTTCTTCCTGCCGGTCGGGCTTGAACCGCGGCTCGATTCCGGTGAGTGAGAGGGCCCAGGCGGGCCGGCCGGCCTGATCGAACACCGCCGCGCCCATGCCCCAGCTGCCTTCCAGGACCAGCCCGGGATTCACCGAGTAGCCCGCCAGCCGGGTCCGGGCAAGGTTGGCCCGGACCAGTTCCTCCGTGTGGGCGGCGGCGAAACTGCCGGCGTGTTCCACCCAGTGGCTGAACAGCTCCTCCTGCTCGGCCTCGGGCAGGAAGGCCATGATTGCTGTGCCCGCGGAGGCCACGCCGAGGGGGAACCGCACGCCCTCGTGCAGCACGAAGGACCGGACCGGAAAGCTGCCTTCCTCACGCAGCAGGCACACCGTTTCGGAACCACGCCGGATGGAGAAGAACGCACTCTCGCCGGTGGCTTCGGCAAGCCGGCGGAGGCTGGGCCTGGCGATGTCCTCCAGCGGAAACCTAGCCGACGCCACTGATCCCATCAGGAGGATCTCGGGCCCTAAAACCCAGTTGCCGCTTCCGGCATCGTGGTCGAGCAGCCCCTCGGAAGCCAGGGAGGAGAGGAGCCGGTGGACCGTGGGCCTCGTGAGGCCTGATTCCTGCACCAGCGCGGCCAGGGACATCCCCTCCGCGCTGCGCCCGACCAGCCGCAGCAATCCGGCGATGCGGCTTACCACTTGGGCTCCCTGCACGGGAAGTTGGCTCATTTCACTCCTTCGATGTCCATAATGTGGATTGTGATCAGCGTACCGTCCACACTATAGAACGGGCTAGTTTCGGCATCCTGCGACCGCCTTGACACCCCCAAAGACTCCCCGTACTGTCCCTTTCCAGACCTACTGTCCACAAAGTGGATGACTGCAGGACACTCAATGAGGAGACGCCATGACCAAACTCCAGCCAACTGCCGCCGCCGCACTGGAAGGGGGCCTGCGGGACGGCATAACCCTGGCTGTGGGCGGATTCGGCCTCAGCGGCATACCCGCAGACCTGATTGAAGCGGTGCGCGATTCCGGGGTGAAGGACCTGACGGTGGTCTCGAACAACATGGGTGTGGACGGCAAGGGCCTGGGCATCCTGATCGAGGCCGGCCAGGTCCGCAAGGTCATCGCAAGCTATGTGGGCGAAAACAAGCTCTTTGCGGAGCAGTCCCTGGCCGGACGGCTTGAGGTTGAGTTCACGCCGCAGGGAACCCTGGCCGAGCGCCTGCGGGCAGGCGGCGCCGGCATCCCTGCTTTCTACACCAGGACCGGCGTGGGCACCCTGGTTGCCGAAGGCAAGCCGCACGAGGTGTTCGACGGCGAAACGTACGTCCAGGAGCGGGCCATCCGGGCCGACGTCGCGCTTGTCCACGCGCACACCGCGGACACGGACGGTAACCTCACGTACCGCTACACCGCCCGCAACTTCAACCCCGTCATTGCAACGGCAGGGCTGCTGACCATCGCGGAGGCGGAAGTCATCGTCGAACCAGGGGCACTGGACCCCAACCACATCGTCACGCCCGGCGTGTACGTCCAGCGGCTTGTCCAGGCCAGCAGCCGGATCAAGGACATCGAGCAGCGGACCGTCCGGCCGCGCGTCATGTCCGTGGATGCCGAACCACTGGCCGTCTGAAAACCGAACCCACCGAGGAGTACACCATCATGGCTTGGACCAGGGATGAAATGGCTGCCATCGCAGCCGAAGAACTGAACGACGGCGACTACGTCAACCTGGGCATCGGCATCCCCACGCTGGTGGCCAACAACCTGCCCGAGGGCGTGCGGGTGGTGCTGCAGAGCGAAAACGGGCTGCTGGGCATGGGACCGTTCCCGTACGAGGGCGAGGAGGACGCCGACCTCATCAATGCGGGCAAGCAGACTGTCACCGTATTGCCAGGCGGGAGCATTTTCGATTCCGCCACCTCCTTCGGCATGATCCGCGGCGGCCACGTGAAGGTCGCCATCCTCGGCGCCATGCAGGTTTCCGGCAGCGGCGATCTCGCCAACTGGACCATCCCCGGCAAGATGGTCAAGGGCATGGGCGGGGCCATGGACCTGGTGGCCGGTACGCCGCGGGTGGTGGTCCTCACCGAACACAACGCCAAGGACGGTTCGGCCAAGATCGTGCGGGAGTGCACGCTTCCGCTGACCGGCCTCGGCGTGGTGGACCGGATCATCAGCGACCTCGCAGTGTTTGACCTTGTGAAGAACGGGCAGGCACCAGGGGGCGGCCGGCAGCTCACGCTGACCCGCCTCGCGCCAGGGGTCACCGTGGAGGAGATCCGCGAAAAGACGGAAGCGGAGTTCGCTGTCGCACTGGAAGAAGCAGCCCTGGAAGGAGCCTCAGCATGAGCCTCAAGGAACAGTTCGGCAAGGATGTCCTGCTCACGGGCTGGGGCCACAGCCGATTCGGCAAACTGACGGACGAGACCCTGGAATCCCTGATCGTCCAGGTGTCCGCCGAGGCCATCAGCAATGCCGGCATCGAGCCCGGCCAGATCGACGAGATTTACCTCGGGCAGTTCAACTCCGGCATGATGCCGCTGGCGTTCCCGTCGTCGCTGGCGCTGCAGGTCTCCCCCGACCTGGCGAACGTCGCCGCCACGCGTGTGGAGAACGCCTGCGCCTCTGGTTCCGCTGCCTTCCAGCAGGGCACCAAGTCGCTGCTGGCGGGCACGGCCAAGACCGTGCTGGTGATCGGCGCGGAGAAGATGACCCATGCGGGCGCCGAAGTTGTGGGGGCGGGTCTGCTGGGCGCCGACTATGACATGGCCGGCAAGGCGTCCACCACTGGATTCACCGGGCTCTTTGCCGAGGTGGCCAAGCACTACGGGAAGCGGTACGGCGACGGGAACCTGGGCGACGTCCTGGGCAGTATCGCCGCCAAGAACCACCGCAACGGCGTGGACAATCCCTATGCCCAGCTCCGCAAGGACCTCGGCGAGGACTTCTGCCGCACCGTCTCGGACAAGAACCCCATGGTGGCCGATCCCCTGCGCCGCACGGACTGTTCCCCCGTCTCGGACGGTGCCGCCGCCGTCGTGCTGTCAACCTCCGCAACCGGCGGTGCCACTGCGCCCGTGCGGCTCGCAGGCTTTGGCCACGCGAACGATTTCTTCCCCGCGGCCCGCCGTGACCCCGTGGCCTTCGAGGCCACCCGCGCCTCGTGGCAGCGCGCGCTGGCGATGGCCGGCGTCGGGCTGGCGGACCTGGACTTCGCCGAAGTCCATGACTGCTTCACCATCGCCGAACTGCTGATGTACGAGGCCATGGGCCTGACGGAGCCCGGCCAGGGCGCCCGGGCCATCGAAGAAGGCTGGGTGTACAGGGACGGCAAGCTGCCCGTCAACGTCTCTGGCGGCCTCAAGGCGAAGGGCCACCCCGTGGGTGCAACCGGAGTCTCCCAGCACGTCATCGCCGCCATGCAGCTCACGGGGACCGCGGGCGACATGCAGCTCGCGGCCCCCCGCCGGGCTGCCGTCCAGAACATGGGCGGCGTGGGCATCGCCAACTACGTCAGCGTGCTCGAGGCCGCCTAAACTCCTAGCCGCGGTGACGGAGCAGGTTGGCGATCTCCGTGAAGCCCAGGCGTTCGGCATTCTGGAGGGGGGTCCTGCCCTCCGGATCGCGGATTTCCGGGTCGGCGCCGGCTGCAAGGAGAAGCCTGACCACCTCCTGCTGGCGGGGACTGCCGCTGTTCAGCAGGATGGCCTCCTGCATGGCGGTCCAGCCCAGGTTGTTGACGTGGTTGACAGGCACGCCGGCGTCGATCAGGATCCGGACAGTGTCCACGTGGCCGTGCTCGCTGGCCGGGATCAGTGCGGTGCCGCCGTAACGGTTGGTGCTGGCGACGTCGGCTCCGGCCGCCAGCGTCAATCTGAGCACCTCGTCGAATCCTTCGGCCCCCGCGTACAGGAAAGCCGAGTCCTGGAGTGCGTCCTTGGCGTTGACGTTCCCGCCGCGGCGAATCAGCTCCCTGACCAACGGGACGTCGTTGGCCTTGGCAGCAGTGACGAGGTCCTGGTCGAGTTGCGCCTGTTCCCCGGCGGACAGGGCCGGCGGGGGAGGCGCGGCGGGCGCCGTTGCAGGAGGCCCCCCTTTCGTGCTTTCAGGGGACGACGGCGGAGCAGCCTGCGGCGGCCGGGCCTCCTTCGGCCCCGCCTGGCACGCCGTCATGGACAAGGCCAGGGAAAGGACCAGGCCAAGCGCCCCGGACCTCAAAACCGGCATCATTCCGCGCCGCCCAGCCTACTGGCCGGCAGCAGCAGCAGCGATGGCATCAGCGCCGGCTGCAGCACAGGCTTCATCCAGGGCACCGTCCGGAGCGCCGCCGACGCCGATGCCGGCCACCGAAACACCGTTAACCTTCAGCGGGAGGCCGCCGGCCAGGAAGAGCGTGCCCGGAAGGTCCGCGATGCTGGGGCCCGTTCCGTTGATCCGCTTGGCGAGCTCGCTGGTGGGGGTCCCGAAGGCTGCCGCCGTGTAGGCCTTCTCCCGGGCGGCCTCAATCGTGTGTTCGGCCGCATTGTCGCCCCGCAGGAGTGCCTGTACGGTCCCGAAGCGGTCCACCACCGCCACAGTCACGAACGGCAGGTTGTCCGCCTGGCACTTAGCCAGCGCGGCCTGGACAGCCTTGGCCGAGGCGCCCACCGAAATGCGGTTCTGCTGCACCACGTTGGCGGGCACAGGCTGGATGTCAACGGCGGGGACGGCCGACGGGGCAGGCCCGGCGCCCGCATTCGCGGCAGCCGTCACCCCGGCGGTCAGGGCAAGGGCGCCGGCGGCTGCCGCGGCGACTACTTTTGTGGACTTTTTCATGGTGTTTCCTTTGGTCGGCCATCGCTTGAAGCGGGTACGTTTTCCATCCTTCCGCCCCGGATGCCTCCTGCCATCGGGCCTTCGGCTGCTTACCGCTGCTCCATAAAGCCAGCCGTATCAGCCAAAAGGCGGAGAGACGCCGCAGGGACCCGGGCAATAACATGGTGGATACCGTTCCTTCCATCCCGAACCGGAATCCCCATGCCCACCCGAGCGTCCGTTCCATCCCCGGCCGAGGCCTCCGCAGAGAGCCAACCACCCTCCCTGGTCCGGTCCAGCACCCCGTCCGCTGTACCGTCCGCAGGCGGCCTGCCGGGCCGGGCGTCCCTGGCCGGCATCGGCTTGGCCGTTCATCTTGGCTTCGCGCTGCTGCTGGTGGCGTCGCTGGTCCGCTACGTGATGCGGCACAGCCCGGCGGACAACCTGATGGTCCTCGGACTGGCCGCCGTCGCCTGCCTGTTGTACGCCGTCGTGGCCGTGCTGGCCCGGCGCGGGCACCCCGGGGCTCCATGGATGTTCGCCCTGGTGGCAGTCTGGGCAGTCCTGGTGGTTGCAGCTCCGAGCTTTGCCTGGTGCTCGTTTGCGCTCTTCTTCCTCAGCCGCTACGCCCTGGCCGGCGCCGCGGCGTACGCCGCGGCTGGAATCACGGCCGCTGCCACCGCTGCCGGCCTGTTCCGGATGAGCGGCGGCACGGACCTGGCCATGCTCCTCGGCCCGCTGGCCGTGGGCGCCATGCTGACGCTCATCTATGACCGGATCCAGCACGACGCCGAGGAGCAGCGCCGCCTTCACGCCGAGGTTTCACTGGCCCAGGAACAGCTGGCGGCGAGCGAGCGGCGCGCGGGCACCATCGCCGAGCGGGAACGGGTCTCCCGGGAAATCCACGACACCGTCACCCAGGGGTTGGCCAGCAGCCTGCTCCTTCTCGAGGCCGCAGGGCGGGCCTGGCCAAGTGACGCGGCGCGGCGGGATCTCCGCGAAGCCACTGCGCTGCTGCGGGGCAACCTGTCCGAAACCCGCAGCCTGGTGCACGAGCTCGCGTCCCCGGGCCTGGACGCGTCCCCGCTGCCCGAAGCCCTGCTCCTCGCGGCACGGCAATATGTTCCGGAGGCCAGGCTCCTCGTCACCGGGGAGCCACGTCCTGTGTCCCCGGAGGTCCGCCACGCGCTGCTGCGGGTAGTGCAGAGCGCCGCCTCCAACATCCGGCTGCACGCCTCCGCGGGCGCAGCCGCCGTGACCCTCGGCTTCCTTCCGGAGGCGGTCACCCTGGACATTTACGACGACGGCGCAGGCTTCGACCCGGCGGCGGCAGCACCGCCGTCGGACGCCGGCGGTTATGGGCTGCGGGCCATGCGGCAACGGGTGGAGCAGCTGGGCGGCGTTCTTTCGGTGCAAAGCGCGCCCGGGGAAGGGACCATCGTGGCCGCCCAGTTGCCTTTGCCCTCCGCCGGACAGGGCACTGCGGACACTGCAGGGGCCCCGGCATGAGAACGATCACCGTCCTGCTGGTGGACGACCACCTGGTGGTGAGGAGCGGGCTGCGGGCCCTCCTGGGGACGCAGCCCGACCTGCAGGTGATCGGAGAGGCAGCATCCGGGGAAGAAGCGGTGGAGCGGGTGCAGGAGCACTCCCCTGCCGTGGTGGTCATGGACCTCGCCATGGGCTCCGGCATGGACGGGATCGAGGCCATCAGGAAGATCCGCCAACGCAACAGGGGCCAGGCGATCCTCGTGTTCACCACGTACGACTCCGACGCGGATATTGTGCGGGCAGTCGATGCCGGCGCCATGGGATACCTGCTGAAGGATGCAGCTCCGGAGGAAATCTTCGCTGCCATCCGGGGAGCGGTCCAGGGCAAGAGCGTCATGAGCCCGCCCGTGGCGTCGCGGCTGTTCCAGCAACTGCGCAATCCGGAGGAAATCCTCACTCCCCGGGAGGCCGAACTGCTGAGCCTCCTCACGGAGGGACTGAGCAACCGCGAACTCGGCCGGCGCCTTTTTATCTCGGAAGCCACGGTGAAGACGCACCTGGCCCACATCTACGCCAAGCTCGGGGTGGACACCAGAGCGGCCGCAATTGCCACCGCCATCCGACGCGAAGGCATGCGTTGACCTCGCCAAATGTTGCCCAACCCTTGCAAGCGCGGCTTCCGCCCCGTACGTTGGGGACTGCGGGGGACGTTCTCCGCGCACTTCGGGCTTATTGCCCGGGGAGAGAATCAGAGTCACACGAAGGAATGCAGCCATGGCAACAGGCACAGTTAAATGGTTCAACGCCGAAAAGGGTTTTGGCTTCATTGCCCCCGATGACGGGTCCGCTGACGTTTTCGCCCACTACTCGGCAATCGCCAGCAGCGGATACCGTTCACTCGATGAGAACCAGAAGGTTGAATTCGATGTGACCCAGGGCCCCAAGGGCCCGCAGGCAGAGAACATCCGCCCGCTCTAAGGCTTAGGTGACCTCCGGCTCTGCCGGGGAAACCCTGTACCAGGCAGCGGCCCCTTCAGCATCATGCTGGAGGGGCCGCTGTTTTGCTCCCCCACGTCAGCCCCGTCGCTTCTCCCCCGATTCCGGCTGGGGTTTGGGACAATTGGAGGGTGACGGGACAGGACCAGGGCCAGGATCCCTGGGAGGAGTTCGACAGGCTGGGACCGGCCGTGCCTGACCGCGTTCCCGGGCACCCCGGCGGGGAACCCCTCGGCTTCGGTTTCCGCACCGGCGTGCGCAGCGCACGCGTCGCCATCGGATTTGCCGTCTACACCCTCGCGCTGGGGACCATCCTGGCCCTGACCGGATGCATCTTTTTCGCCGCCCGCGGGCAATGGCTGCTCGTGGGACTGATGCTCGCCATCGAGGCAGTCTTCATTTTCGCGTTCAGGAGGCTTGTGGCGCAGGCCCGGAACCGGTCAGCCCGGCACCGTCCGCGCGGCCATGGTTTTCCCGAACAACCTGCTTGACCTTGACGCAGCGTCAACCCCTACGCTCGAAGCATGGATGCAGCGGAAGGTAAGGCCGGCACGGACTGGGCCATCCAGGACATCGCCAGGATGGCCGGAACCACCAGCCGTACGCTGCGCCATTACGGCGACATTGGGCTGCTGAAGCCCAGCCGCGTGGGCAGCAACGGCTACCGGTACTACGACGCCGCCGCCCTCCTGCAACTGCAGCGGATCCTCCTCCTGCGGGAGCTTGGGCTGGGCCTGCCGGCCATTGCCGAAGTCTTCCGCCGGCAGACAGACGCGGTCGAAGCGCTCAGCCACCACCTGGAGTGGCTGGGCCAGGAACAGGATCGGCTTTCGCGGCAGATGGCGTCCGTCCGGCAAACAATCGAAACGATTAAAAGAGGAGGCGGGATGGTGGCGGAAAAGATGTTCGACGGCTTTGACCACACACAGTACAAGGACGAGGTGGAGGAGCGCTGGGGCAAGGATGCCTACGCAAAGAGCGATGCCTGGTGGCGGGGCATGGATGCAGCGGGGAAACAGGAGTGGAAGTCCGCTGCTGAAAAGCTCGGCGGCGACTGGATCGCCGCGGCAGGTTCAGGGGCCGCCCCGGATGGCGCTGAGGCCCAGGACTTGGCCCGGCGGCAGGTCGAATGGCTGTCAGCCATTCCCGGGACACCCGCAGCCGGGCAAGGCGGGGACCTCAAGGGGTACGTGACCGGACTGGCGGAAATGTACGTGGCCGATGCCAGGTTCGCCGCCAATTACGGGGGTGAAGAAGGGGCGGCGTTTGTTCGTGACGCACTGCTGGTGTACGCCGACAGGAACCTCCAGGACCCGGCCCCGCCAACAGGAGGGGCCCGCTAGACGAAGGCCGACTTCCCGGTGACGGCACGCCCCACAATGAGGGAATTGATCTCGTAGCTGCCCTCGTAGGTGTAGAGGATTTCAGCGTCACCGAAGAGCTTGCCCATCTCATAGTCGGCACTGATTCCGTTGCCGCCCAGCAAGGACCGTCCCATGGCCACCGATGCCCGGGCAAGCCTGGTGGTGGTGGCCTTCGCCATGGCGGCCTGCGCCATCTCCAGCTTCCCCTCCTCCTGGATGCGGGCCAACTGCACCATAAGCGCCAGCGAGGCGGTGGCATTGCCCAGGATGTCAGCGAGCTGTTGCTGGACCAGCTGGAACCGCGCCAGCTCCCGGCCGAACTGCCGGCGGCTCAGCGAGTAGGCCCGCGCAACGTCGAACGCGGCAAGCTGGATTCCGGCGGCCTGCCAGCCCACCCAAGCGCGGGAGTCCCGGAGCAGGTCGTTCGCCTTGGCGAAGTCGGTGGCCCCGGGCAGCAGGTTGGAAGCCGGGATGCGGACGTCGCGCAGGGTGATGTCTGCGTTCTGCATGATCCGCAGGCCTATCTTGTTGCAGATCTTGGTGGCTGCATAGCCGGGCCGGTCCGTCTCCACAATGAAGGCCTTGACCTGCTGGTCTGCCATGTCCCGGGCCCACACCAGGGCAAAGTCTGCGATGGTTCCTGCACCGATCCAGCGCTTGGCGCCGTTCAGGATCCATCCATCGCCGTCCAGCCTGGCGGACGTCTCCAGCCCTCCGGAGATGTCGGAACCATGGCCAGGTTCCGTCAGGGCAAAGGCCCCCAGGCTGGTAAAGGCTTCCAGTCCCGGCAGCCAGCGGCGCTTCTGCTCCTGGGAGCCCAACTCGTTGAGGGTGCCCACGATCAGTTCATTGTGGATCCCGGCCAGCGCCGAGAGGGACACATCCGCCCGGGCCATTTCCACGTACATGAGGCCCTTGAAAAGAACCGAACTGCCGTCCACCTGAAGCGCGCCGAGGCCATGCCTGCCCAGTTCCACCAGCAGGCCGAAGGGGAACTCTTCGCGGTTCCAATACTGGATGGACTGTTGGCGCACCCGTGCCTGCAGGAATTCGCGGACGCTGAGGAACCTCTCGCGTTCGTGGTACGGCAGGAGGTCCGCCACGTACATCAGGTCCGCGTCAGGAAAAGGCAGCGCGTCGGCGGGACCTTGCGGCTGCACTGGCATAAGTCCCCTCCGCTCACGTAACCGTTGGATGTCCTAGTATATTCACAAGGCCAGGAAAAGTGAGCCACGTCACCACGAGGAAAGGTGTTCCATGCCTGCCCCGCTCTCCCGCGATCCCATTGCCGAAGCCCAGCGGAACTGGGAAGAACACGGCTGGGGAGATGTGGCCGCTCCGATGGCGGCCATAACGGCCATCATGCGCACCCAGCAGATCCTGCTGGCCAGGATCGAGTCCATCCTCAAACCGTTCGGCCTCACGTTTGCCCGCTATGAACTCCTGGCGCTGCTGAGCTTCGCCAGGAAGGGTTCGCTTCCCATGAACAAGGCGAGCGCCCTGTTGCAGGTCCATCCCACGTCCATCACCAATGCAGTGGACAGGCTGGAACGCGCCGGCCTGGTGGCCCGCTTCCCGCACCCCACGGACGGCCGGACCACGCTGATCGAACTCACCACCGAGGGGCGCACCCTGGCCAAGCGTTCGACGGCGGCCCTCAACGCCGAGGTGTTCAGCGCCCCCGGCTTTGATCCCGGCGACGTGGAGCACTTGATCCGGATCCTCCGGGCCTTCCGCCGGAACGCCGGCGATTTTGAGGATTGAGGATCATGCGGGTCTAGGGGAAATTCTGGTCAGCGTCGATACTTTTCCCGCTTGAACCGCCGGACCACGAGGGCGGCCACGGCAATCGCCAGGGCAGCGTAGACCGCGTAGTTCAGGAACTTGGAGTACTGCTCGATGAGCTGGTACTGGGTGCCCAGGAGGTACCCCAGGCCAATCAGTGCCCCGTTCCACAGACCGCTGCCGGCCAGGGTGAACAGGCTGAAGGTGCCCATGGGCATGCGCGATGCCCCTGCCGGGAGCGAGATCAGGCTGCGGATGCCGGGGAGCAGCCTGCCGAAAAAGATCGATGACCTGCCGTGGCGGCGGAACCAGCCTGCCGCGTGTTCAAAATCCTCCCGGTCCACCAACGGAAGCCTGGACAACCCCCGGATGGAGCGCTCCAGGCCCAGCCTGGCGCCAAGCCAATAGAGGAACAAGGCACCGAGGTAGGCCCCAAGCGTGCTTGCCACGAACACCATTACCAGGTTCAGGGACCCCTGCTTGGCAAGGTAGCCGGCCAGAGGCAGGATCACCTCACTGGGGATGGGCGGCACCACAGTTTCGGCGAGGGTAAAAGCACCTACGCCCCACTCGCCAAGCTGCTCTATGGCGCGGGCGGCGACGCCTACCAGGCCGGTGAGGTTATCCGTCGAGCCGCCTGCATCCCCCGCCAATGCCCACATGCCACTCCCCCATCCGGTTCAAGGTTGCCCTGCCTTGTTTACCTTAGGCACCTGTGAACAGGCTGGGACCTATCCTTACCGGTGCCTGAACTCCGGCTGGCGCTTCTCGCTGAATGCCGCCATGCCTTCCTTCTGGTCCTCTGTGGCGAAGAGGGAGTGGAACAGCCTGCGCTCGAACAGGACACCCTGGGCCAGCCCGGTTTCGAAGGCGGCGTTCACGGCTTCCTTCGCCACCATGGCCGCGGGCTTGGACTTTGACGCGATCACATCAGCGGCCTTGAGGGCCTCCTCCACGACATCCTCGGCAGGCACCACCCGGGACACCAGGCCGCAGCGGTCCGCCTCCTCCGCTCCAATGAACCGTCCCGTAAGGATCAGGTCCATTGCCTTGGCCTTGCCCACCGCACGGGTCAGCCGCTGCGAACCGCCCATGCCCGGCAGGACGCCCAGGTTGATCTCCGGCTGGCCGAACTTGGCGTTGTCCCCGGCGATGATGAGGTCGCACATCATGGCCAGCTCGCATCCGCCCCCCAGTGCGAATCCAGAGACCGCGGCAATGGTGGGAATGCGGAGCCTGGTGAAATCCTCCCAGCCGCGGAACCAGTCGGCTGCATACATATCGATGTAGCTTTGGTCCGCCATCTCCTTGATGTCCGCCCCGGCAGCAAAGGCCTTGCCGGAACCCGTGATGACCACGGCTCCCACGCCCGGATCTGCGTCCATGATCCTCACGGCGGACACGAGTTCCTCCATGGTGTCCTTGTTGAGGGCATTAAGCGCGTGCGGCCGGTTCAGCGTCACCAGCCCTACCCGGCCCCGCTGTTCCACGAGGATGTTCGTGTATTCCGTCACTCCGGGCTCCCGTCGTCCTGCGCGGCACTGCGTGCTGCGCTTGGTGGTGCACCGCCTGACGCGTCCTGCAGTGCACTGGTTCTTGAGTTGTCTGGTTCCGCGCCGTCCGGGCGCCCGGACACGTTGCGGATGTCCGTGATGATGCCCGAGAAGTCCCTGCCGGCGCCCTCCCCCGCGGCAAACGTATCGTAGATTTCTGCTGCAAGCGGGCCCATCCGCGCCGCCACCCCGGTGCTTTTGAGCGCGTTGAGGGCGAGGTTGAGGTCCTTTGCCATGAGGGCTCCGGCAAAACCGGGCTGGTAGTCGCGGTTGGCAGGGCTCGTGGGAACGGGGCCGGGGACCGGGCAGTTGGTGGTGAGCGCCCAGCACTGCCCGGACGCTGCAGACGCCACATCAAACAGCGCCTGGTGGCTCAGGCCCAGCTTCTCCCCCAGGACGAAAGCTTCGCTGACGGCGATCATGGAAACACCGAGGATCAGGTTGTTGCAGATCTTGGCAGCCTGGCCCGCGCCGTGCCCCCCGCAGTGCACCGCGCGCTTGCCCATGACGTCGAGCAGCGGACGGACGTGCTCGACGTCCTCGTCCTCCCCGCCGACCATGAAGGTCAGGGTGCCGGCTTCCGCGCCCACCACGCCGCCCGAGACCGGAGCGTCCACTGACCGGTGGCCGGCGCCCACAGCGAGGGCTGCCGCTTCGCGGGCCTCGTCGACGTTGATTGTGGAGCAGTCCAGGAACATGGTTCCGGGCTTCGCCGCCGCCAGCAGCCCCCGTTCTCCGGCGTTGCCGCGGTAGGCATCCAATACATGCCGGCCGCTGGGGAACATGGTGAGGACCACATCCGCGCCGGATACTGCTTCCTCCGCGCTCGCCGCAGTGGGGACGCCGGCGTCCTGGGCGGCTTCAAGGGCTGCCGGCACCACGTCGAAGCCGGTCACGGGGTAGCCGGCCTTCACCAGGTTCACGGCCATGGGCCCGCCCATATGGCCGAGGCCCAGGAACGCCACAGTGTACTTTTCAGGCATGGTCAGGCTCCTTTAGCTGCAGGTCCACGCTGTTAAGGTCCAATTCCCTGCTGCCCAGCGGCTCGAAAAAGCGGGCCACCAGGCCCGGTTCCACCTCGGCCAGGGTGGGCGGCTTCCAGCGGGGGTTCCGGTCCTTGTCCACCACCTGCGCCCGGATGCCCTCCCGGAAGTCCGGCGCAGACAGGAACCGGAGGCCCACGCGGTATTCCTGGGCCAGCGCCTCATCCAGTGTCCTGCCCCTAATCCTGCGCAGGGAGGCCAGCGTGACCTTGACCGACGTGGGCGACTTCGCCTCGATGGTATCGGCGGCCTGCAGGGCTTCGGCGCTCTTGCCCCCTTGGTAGCGGCGCAGGCGCCGCACAATCTCCTCGGCGTCGTCCGAGGCATAGCAGCTGTCGATCCAGTCCCGCTGCCCCTCCAGCACGGAGGGCGGGGCTTCCACCCGGTAACGCCCGACGGCGGCGTCCGCCGTCTCGTCCTCCAGCGCCGCCACCAGGGCAGGCAGCTTTTCGGACGGGACAAAGTGGCTGGCCAGGCCAAGGAACAGGGCGTCCGCTGCGGTCAGATGCGCGCCCGTCAGGGCGGCATGGGTTCCGGCTTCCCCGGGGGCGCGGGACAGGAGGAAGGTCCCGCCCACGTCGGGGGCAAAGCCGATGGTTGTTTCCGGCATCCCCGTCCGGGTGCGCTCGGTAACCACCCGGACGGACCCGTGCGCGGAAATGCCAACGCCCCCGCCCAACACCAGCCCGTCCATCAATGCCACATAGGGCTTGGGATACCGGGCAATGAGGGAATTGACCTGATACTCAGTCTCCCAGAAATGCGCCGTCCTGCCACCGCCCGCCAGCATGTCTTCGTAGATTGCCACGATGTCGCCGCCGGCACAGAGGCCACGGCTGCCGGCGCCCTGCACCAGGACCGTGGCAACGCCGTCGTCGTCCGCCCACAGGGTGAGCTGCTCCAAAAGCGCGCCAACCATCCCCGCCGTAAGCGCATTCACCGCCTTGGGCCGGTTGAGGGTCACCACCCCCAGCCGGCCGCGGCGCTCGAACAGCACCTCGGCGTTGCTGCCTGCAGCTCCGGAGGGGCTCCCGGCACCGTCTGCTGCGCTGTTTGCCATGCTGGCCGCCATCAGCTTCCTTCCGGCATCACGAAGCTGGCTCCGTTGCGTATTCCTGACGGCCACCGCGTGGTCACCGTCTTGGTCTTGGTGTAGAAGCGGAACGCGTCCGCGCCGTGTTGGTTGAGGTCGCCGAATCCTGACGCCTTCCAGCCACCGAACGTGTAATACGCGATGGGCACGGGGATGGGCACATTGACGCCCACCATGCCCACGTCCACCCGGGTGGCGAAATCCCTGGCGGCGTCACCGTCGCGGGTGAAAATCGCGACGCCGTTGCCGAACTCGTTGTCAGTGCACAGCCGCAGGGCTTCATCATAATCAGCCGCCCTGACAACGCTGAGGACGGGACCGAAGATCTCATTGCGGTAGATCGCCATGTCCTTGCTGACGTGGTCGAAAAGGGTGGGCCCTATCCAGAAGCCGTCTTCATGTCCCTGCACGCTGAAGCCCCGGCCGTCGGCCAGCAGCGTGGCGCCTTCATCCACCCCTGCCTGGATGTAGCCCTCGATGCGCTCCTTGGCGGCAGCCGTGACCACCGGGCCAAAGTCCGTGTCCTTGTCCAGGCTTGGGCCCACCCTGAGCGCCTTGATCCGTTCCTGGAGCCTGGCCACCAACCGGTTGGCTGTCTCCTCCCCTACCGGCACGGCCACCGAAACAGCCATGCAGCGCTCGCCGGCTGAGCCGTATCCCGCTCCGATGAGGGCGTCGGCCGCCTGGTCCAGGTCCGCATCAGGCATGACCACCATGTGGTTCTTGGCACCGCCAAAGCACTGCGCCCGCTTGCCGTGGGCCGCAGCCGTGGCGTAGATGTACTGGGCCACGGGGGTGGAGCCCACGAACCCCACGGCTTTTACCCGGGGATCCTCGAGCAGGGCGTCCACTGCTTCCTTGTCTCCGTTCACCACATTGAACACCCCGTCCGGAACGCCCGCCTCGGCGTACAGCTCGGCCAGGCGGAGGGGCACGGAGGGATCGCGTTCGGAGGGTTTCAGGATGAAGGCGTTGCCGGCCGCCAGGGCGGAGCCGGACTTCCACAGCGGAATCATCGCTGGAAAGTTGAACGGCGTGATGCCCGCCACCACGCCAAGGGGCTGGCGCAGTGAGTGGATGTCAATCCCCGGGCCCGCATCGGTGGAGAACTCGCCCTTGAGCAAGTGCGGCGCGCCGGCAGCGAACTCCACCACTTCCAGGCCGCGCTGGATGTCGCCTTTCGAATCGGCGAGGGTCTTCCCATGTTCGGAGGAGAGCAGCCGGGCGAGCCCATCGATGTCCTGGTTGACCAGGTCCACGAACCGCAGCATGATCCTGCCGCGCCGCTGCGGGTTCATGGCCGCCCACTCCACCTGCGCCTTTTCCGCGACAGCTACTGCGTTCTGCACCTCGTCCCGGCCGGCGAGCGGCACCCGGGCCTGGACCTCGCCGGTGCATGGATCAAAGACGTCGCCAAATCGGCCTGACAGGCCGGCAGCATGGTGGCCGCCGACAAAGTGGGAGAGTTCGCGGACCATGACTGCAGGCTCCTTCGCATGTGATCCAGGTCATTCCTGTTTGCGAATATACTCGGACTTCCTACTAATTTCCATACGCGCCGCCCTGGCCCGTGGCAGTGTGGCGGTCTGCGCCGTCGTGCGGCACAGTGGTGCCCGATTCCGGCGGATTGGACTCAACGCGCGGGCGTGTCCGCCCCGTTGTGCCCCGTTTCGGAGCCCTGCCCCGGTCCGCATCTCCGGCGCTCAAGGTAGGTTAGGAACTGTGAAGATTGCTACCTGGAACGTGAACTCCCTCCGTGCCCGCGCCGACCGCGTCGAAGCCTGGCTTCAGCGCAGCGACTGCGATGTCCTGGCCATCCAGGAGACCAAGTGCAAGGATGAAAACTTTCCGTGGGAACTCTTTGAGCGGATGGGCTACGAGGTTGCCCACTTCGGCGTCAACCAGTGGAACGGGGTGGCCATCGCTTCCCGCGTGGGGCTGGACGACGTGGAGCGCACCTTCCTGGACCAGCCCTCGTTCGGCAAGGCCGGCAAGGACCCCGTGCAGGAGGCCCGGGCCATGGCCGCCACCTGCGCCGGTATCCGCATCTGGAGCCTCTACGTCCCCAATGGCCGTTCCCTGGACGACGAACACATGCCGTACAAGCTCAAGTGGCTGGAGAGCCTGAAGACGCACGCCCAGGAACTGGTCACGCAGAACCCCGAAGCCCAGGTGGCCCTGATGGGCGATTGGAACATCGCCCCGTTCGACGAGGACGTCTGGGACATCGACCTCTTCGTCAACAACCGGTACACCCACGTCAGCCCGCCCGAGCGAGCCGCCTTCCACGCCTTCGAGTCGGCAGGCTTCACCGACGTAGTGCGCCCCTACACCCCGGGCCCGGGCGTATACACGTACTGGGACTACACCCAGCTGCGCTTTCCCAAAAAGGAGGGCATGCGGATCGACTTCGTGCTGGCCAGCCCGGCCCTGGCGGCGCGCGTGACCGGCGCTTCGATCGACCGCGAGGAGCGCAAGGGCAAGGGCGCCTCGGACCACGCCCCCGTGCTGGTGGAACTGGCGGACTGATGTCAGCATCCTGGACCCACGTTGGGAGGCCGAGATGACCGGAAACCTCTACCGGGGCCAGGCCGGCCTGCCATTCTCGTCCACCCTGCGTGTCTACGAGCCGCTGGAAGCCTTCCCCGAGGAGCAGCGCCAGGCAATCCAGGCGGAGGGCGCGCGCTCGGCCTCCCGCGCCGCCGTCGAAAATGCGGAACTCCTGGCCTCGCTGGGACGCATCACGCGCTCCGGCGGCGACCCCTTCCCCACGGGACGCACGGACCTGGTCCGTGTCACCACTGCCCCGGCATCATCCGCGGGAACCCCCGGCGAAACATCCGACGACGACAATGCTGACGCGGAGCCGGTGCTGCTGTACTGCCCCAGCCAGTTGGTGCTCAGGGCCGGCCTGGCGGCCAACGCCCTGATGCAGGGCATCCACGGTCCGCTGGCCGAACTGCTGATCCCCGAGGAGCAGCGGGACAAGCATCAGGAACGGATAGACCAGGTCAAAGCCCGCGACGGATCCGTCCGGGTGCACACCCGTGCATCCACTTGGGGGATCCCCTTCAGCTGGTTCTCCCTGTTCATGGAATCGGACCACAAGGACGTGGTGGAGGCCGGCGGCCGGATCGTCACCGTCCGGGTGTGGGCGCCCATTACCGACGCCTTGGAGCGGGCACGCTACGCCGTGGCGAACCTTGCCCTGGCCGCACCGGACCTGGACATGCTGGACGACCTCGCCCAGCTCACCGAATGGCTGGAACTGTTCCACGTCAATTCGATGGTGGAGCTTGACTATGGGGCTGTTGCCGACAAGGTGTACCCGGACGATTCGCCCATGGATATCCGGCTGGGCATTGAGTGCCTCGCCGAGGGGGACATGACCGGCGCCGCTGCAGCCTACCGGCGCCTGGCGTCCCGCTGGATCCCCATCCGCCAGCTGGCGCGCGCTTCCTGACGCCATCCGCGCAGGCCAGTCGTTCAGGACTGGGGCGGCGCCGTGGTCCTTCGGACAATCAGTTCATGGGGCGCGACGGCGGACCGCACGGAGCCGATCTGCCCGTCCAGTTCGTCCAGCAGCATCTTGGTGGCTAGCTCTGCCTGCTCATCGGGCCGCTGGCCAACAGTGGTCAGTCCCATGGCGTCGGCGAAATCGTGGTTATCGATGCCCACCACGGAGAGTTCCTCCGGGACGCGCACGCCGATGCGGGCCGCTTCAAAAATGACGCCCATGGCCATCTCGTCCGAGGCGCAGAAGATGGCAGTCGGCTTTTTCCCCGGCTTGGACCAGAGCCGGCGCAAGGCTTCCTGGCCGCTGCGGACCGTGAAGTCACCCCATTCATCCCACTCGCGGCGGGTGGGGAGGCCGGCGGCCGTCATGACGTCCTTGAACGCAAGGATACGGACCCGGGGAACATCAAAGTTCAGGTCTGTCTCGTCGTCCCCGTGCAGCAGGGCAATATCCCGGTGGCCCAGGTCGATCAGGTGGCGGACGGCAGCAGATGCAGCGGCATAGTCGTCAATGCCGATATAGGCGCACTCTTCGACATGGCCGCCCACCACCACCAGCGGAATGTCGATCTTCTGCAGATGGTCCAGCTCTTCGTGGGTCAGCGCCATACACAACACCAGCAGGGCATCGATCTGCTTATAGACCATGGTCTTGCTGAAAAGCCGCTCCCGGTTGCTCCCGTGTCCACCGAGGTTGAACAGCGAAAGGTTGTAGTTGCGGGCGTGCAGTTCGCGGTCCGCGCCCTCGATGGCCTTGGAAAAGAACCAGCGGCTCACGAACGGGGCAAGCACCCCGATGGTCCTGGTGCGTCCCGTGGCCAGGCCGGACGCGGAGGAGGAGGCAACGTAGCCCAGGTCTCCTGCGACGTCGAGGATCTTTTGCCGCGTTGCCGGGGACACCCGGGGCAGTCCCCGGACCGCCCGGGACACGGTGGCGGTGGACACTCCTGCGGCGGCCGCTACGTCTTCAATGCTGACCCCGCTGTGGCCTCCCCGTTGAGACCTTTCAGTTGTGCGTGCCACGGTGTCCCCTCATGTACTCCCTGCAGGTGTCCGCCCTGCTTAATGCGATACCGCCGTGCCAATCGTATTTTGGACACAGTCGTGCATCGCAGTGTTACCGCGCCGGGTGGACGCCGGCAGCGGATCCAGCTGTATCATCTCCGTTCCGGCAGGCGCCGCCGCAGCCGCACCATTCCGTACAGCGCCAAAAGCATTGCCAGCAGGCCCAGTGCCCAGCCAAGGGCGGGCTGCGCAGTCACCTCCATCCAGACGGTGACCACAAGAAGGACCAGTGCCCAGAAGCCGAGGAACCCGATGATGATGTCAAAATCCTCGCCGGACCTCAGGAGCCGGCGGCCACCCCCCGCCCCCGGGGTGCGGGGGCGGGAAGCGTCGCGTGTCACTTGACCGCACCAGCCGTCAGGCCGGCAACGATCTTGCGCTGGAAGACAAGCACCAGGATCACCAGAGGAATGGTGACAATGGTGCCCGCGGCCATGATGGCGGTGTAGGGGATCTGGTTGGGCTGCGCGCCGGCGAAGCTGGCGATGGCAACCGTGACGGGCTTCGTTGCCTCATTCGACAACTGGCTGGCGATGAGGAATTCATTCCAGGAGGAGATGAAGGCCAGGATCGCCGTGGTGAAGATGGCCGGGGCGGCCAGCGGCATGATCACTTTCCGGAACGCCTGGCCCTGCGTGCAGCCGTCAACGCGGGCTGATTCCTCAAGCTCCCACGGCATCTCGCGGAAGAAGGAGGTCAGTGTGTAGACGGTGAGCGGCAGGACGAAGGAGATGTTCGGGATGATCAGGGCCTGGTAGGTGCCCATCCAGCCGATGTTGGTGAAAAGCTGGAACAGCGGGGTGATCAGGGCAACACCGGGGAACATGGAGGCGCCCAGGATGAACCCCAGCACGAGGTACTTGAACCGGAAGTTCAGGCGTGCCAGTGCATAGGCGGCGAAGACGCCGATCACCAGCGAGATCACCGTGACCGTCACACCGATAATGATGCTGTTGCCAAGGGCCCGGCCGAACTGGTTGCCGAAGGACGTATCGAACGCAGTGGTGAAGTTGTCCATGGTCACGTGCGTCGGCCAAGGCGTTGTGTCGTAGGTGAAACCGACCTCGCGGAACGCCGTCACCACCATCCAGTAAGCCGGTGCAAGGCACCAGATCAGGATCACGACGGCGCTGATGTACGTACGGGCGCTCGCCCACTTTTCCCGGGTCTGGGCGGCCTTGCGGCCCTTGTCCTGCTGCGCCCGCAATGCCGTGGAGGCAGTTGTGGTTGTCATTTCTTCCCCTTACCGGTGGCTCCGCTTTGTTCCACGACGTTCGCACCGAGGAAGCGGACGAAGATGAATGCGACCAGGAAAATGATGATGAACGTAATGGTGGACAAGGCAGCTGCCGAGTTGAACCCTTGCCTGATCTGGTTGATCACCAGGATGGACAGTGTGGTGGTGTTATTGGCACCGCCGGTCAGGATGTAGGGAAGGTCGAACATACGCAGGGCATCCAGGGTGCGGAACAGGATGGCCACCATCAGCGCGGGCTTCACCAGCGGAAGCGTGATGAGGCGGAAGCGCTGCCAGGCACTTGCGCCATCGACCTTTGCGGCCTCGTAGACCTCTGCCGGGATCATCTGCAGGCCGGCCAGGATCAGCAGCGCCATGAACGGCGTGGTTTTCCAGGTGTCTGCGATGATCACTGCCCACTTGGCCGGCCACTCGCTGCCTGTCCACAGGATGGAAACGTTGAACAGCTTGTTGATGATGCCGTTGAAGTCGAACATGAAGAGCCACAGCTGGGCCGTGACAGCGGTGGGGATGGCCCACGGAACGAGGACGGCTGCGCGGACCAGGCCGCGGCCCTTGAACGTCCGCGCCATGATCATGGCCATCCAGAAGCCAAGCACTGTCTCAAAGGCCACGGTGATGACCGTAAAGAGGAAGGTGGTTCCGGTGGCGGTCCAGAACTGGCCGCCAAGGGTGCCCGGCGGGCAAGCGACGGTACCACCGTTCGGGGCGGCACACTGCTGCCCCAGCCAGTTGACGTAGTTTTGGATACCCGCTGGGCCCCCGGCCGTGAACAGCCCGGTGACCGGGTCCAGCCCCGCATCCTTCTGGAAGGACATCACAATGGCGCTGATGATGGGGTAAACAATGACGATGCCCAGGGCAATGATCGTGGGAGCCAACAGCCAGGAGGCCCATTTGCCCTGGCTGAGGATCGCGTTGTCTTCGCCTACACCTTTGGGACCGTGGTGTACATCGGGGGCGCCCGACGCCGGCTTTACCGGCGTCGGGCCCAATTCGGTTGCCATGGCTAAACTACGATCCTGCGCCAGCGGACTCGATGGACTTCTGCATGTCAGACAGCGCGTCCTTGGCCGGCTTCTCACCCTTCAGTGCAGCGTAGGCGTTTTCCTGGATCGCCTGCGTAACAGCCGGGTAGAACGGGGTTACCGGACGGGGAACAGCGTTCTCGATGGAGGTCTTCAGCACCGGCAGGTACGGAAGCTTGGCAACCAGTTCCTTGTCTTCATACAGTGCACCGAAGACCGGAGCCAGCGAACCCTTCGTGGCGAAGAACTTCTGCTGCTCTTCCGCGATCAGGAACTTCACGAAGTCCAGGGAAGTTGCCTTGTGGTCCGAGTAGACGCTGATGGCTGCGCTGTGGCCGCCGAGGGAGGAGGCACCGGGGCCGTCCTTGCCCGGCAGGGCAGCCATGCCCAGCACGTCCTTCACCTTGGAGGAACCTTCAGTGGTGGCCAGGTTGTAGACGTAGGGCCAGTTGCGGAGGAAGAGCAGCTTGCCTTCCTGGAAAGCGCGGCGGCTTTCCTCTTCCTGGTAGGTGATGGCCTCGGCCGGGATGTTCCCGTTCTTGAAGGCCTCAACCAGGTTGTTCAGGCCCTTTTCTGCCTCAGGGGTGTTCAGGTTCGGCTTGCCCTGGTCATTAAGGACGGATCCGCCGGCCGAGTTGATGGCCTCGGAAGCATTGACCGTGAGGCCTTCATACTGCTTGAACTGTCCCGAGTAGCAGCCCATGTTGTTCTGCTTTGCGATGGAGCACATCCCCATCATCTCGTCCCACGTCTTGGGTGCTTCCGGCACAAGGTCCTTGCGGTAGTACAGGATGCCGCCATCGGAAGACACCGGGGCTGCGTACAGAGTGCCCTTGTACGAACCGGCTTCGACCGTGGGTTCAAGCATTCCCTTGGTTTCTACGGCCATCTTGTCCTTGAGGGGCTGCAGCCACCCCTTGGCTGCGAACTCGGCGGTCCACACGACATCCACGCTTGCCACATCGTAGTCAGCGTTCTTGGCCTGGAAGTTCTGTACCAGGTCGTCATGCTGCTGGTCGGCCTGGTCCGTCTGCTCCTTGAACGTGACCTTCTCGTCCGGGTGGGCAGCATTCCACTTTTCGATCAGGGGACGCACCACATTGCTGTTGTCTTTGCCTTGGACGTACGTAATGGGACCCCGGCTGTCTAGGTTCTTTTCGGCGTCGGTACCGCCGCCGCCAGTGGTCCCGCCGCCGCCTCCGCCGCCGCAAGCGGTCAGGGACAGGGCCAGGACACCGGCGGTTGCAGCCGGCAGTAGGAATCTAGGGGTTTTCATTGGCTTGAAGCTCCTCGCTGAGTGACAAGTAAGTCGGCAGTGCGCTTGCTAGGTGAGGTTGATGTGGTGACCATCACACTAGTAAGGTTGCTCGTGGTTATGCAAGCGTTTACATCAAAAAGTTATCTGAGAGGAACCAAATGTCCAACCCGGCCGTTCCTGCCTCCGACGCTTCCCATGAATGGTGGACTGACGCCGTCGTCTACCAGATCTACCCCCGGTCTTTCGCGGACGGCAACGGCGACGGCATGGGCGATTTGCGCGGGGTGATGGACCGCTTGCCCTACCTGGAACGGCTGGGCGTGGATGCAATCTGGCTGTCCCCCTTCTACAAGTCACCGCAGGCCGACGGCGGCTATGACGTGGCCGATTACCGCCAGGTTGACCCCCTGTTCGGGTCCCTGGCGGACTTCGATGCGATGTTGCATGAAACTCACCGGCGGGGCATGAAGGTCATCGTTGACCTGGTCCCCAACCACACCTCTGACGAACACGCGTGGTTCCGGGAGGCCCTCGCTGCGCCGCCGGGATCCCCTGAACGCGACCGTTACATCTTTCGCCCCGGAAAGGACGAAGTACCCGGATCCGGCGACGGCAACCGGGCACCGAACAACTGGAAATCGATTTTCGGAGGACCGGCCTGGACCCGGATCACCGAAGCGGACGGCTCCCCGGGCGAGTGGTACCTCCACCTGTTCGACACGAAGCAGCCGGACCTGAACTGGGACAACCAGGAAGTGCAGGAGGAGATGCGCTCCGTACTCCGCTTCTGGCTGGACCGCGGAGCGGACGGTTTCCGGGTGGACGTTGCGCACGGCATGGTCAAGGAGGCCGGCCTGCCCGACTGGGACGGGGTGGCGGCAATGGTTGAAGGCACCTCGGCTGAGGGCAAAGTGGAGGTGCACAGGGAACCGTCGCTGCCAGGCGATGCGCCCGGCGCACATACCAATGCCGAAGAACCCCACCGCGCCGTATCTCCCGTTTATCCGCCGTCGCCCTTCTTCGACCAGGACGGCGTGCACGCGATTTACCGTGACTGGCACCGCGTCCTGTCGGAGTACGGCAGCGACCGGATGATGGTGGCCGAAGCCTGGGTGGAACCCGCGGAACGGCTGGCGCTTTACGTCCGGCCGGACGAAATGCAGCAGGCCTTCAACTTCGACTTCCTGATGGCCGGGTGGGATGCAGAACGAATGTCAGAGGCGATCGACGCATCCTTAAAGGCCGCCGCAGCCGTGGGGGCACCGTGCACCTGGGTGCTGAGCAACCACGACACCGTCCGCCATTCCACCCGGTTCGGCCTCAAGGATCCCACCACCTTTCCCAAGGGCATCGCAGCGGACGATGAGCAGCCGGATGCCGCCCTTGGACTGGCCCGGGCCCGGGCGGCCACCCTGGTGGAGCTGGCGCTGCCGGGTTCCGCCTACCTGTACCAGGGCGAGGAACTGGGGCTCCCTGAGCACACCACGCTCCCCCCGGAGGCCCGCCAGGACCCTACCTTTTTCCGGACGCAGGGGGCAGAAACCGGCCGCGACGGCTGCCGGGTCCCGCTGCCCTGGGTGGCGGAACTACCTGGTTATGGCTTCTCACAGTCCTTCCAGGGCGAAGCGGCCCCGCCCTGGCTTCCGCAGCCCGAAAGCTTCGGTCCGCTCGCAGCGGACCAGCAGGAAATCGAGGAAGGCTCCACGCTGGAGCTGTACCGGGCTGCACTGGCGTTCCGGTCCGCCCGGAACCTGGGCAAGGGTTCCCTTGAATGGGCCGAGGTCCACGCTCCGGAAAGCGGCCTGCTGGGCTTCCACAACGGAGATGTGCTGGTCCTGGCCAACATGGGCTTTGCCTCCGCGCCCATCCCTGAGGGCTATTCCGTGGAGCTGTCCAGCGGCACGGAGCCGGCCTCGGAATGGGGCCAAATGGATGAGGTGCCCGTGGACTGCGCCGTCTACCTCACCCGGAACTAGTCTTTCAGCGGACGCGCTCGGCCCTGCCGAAGCGCGTCCGCGCCCCGGCGCCGATGTGGATGAGGACAGGAATCTTCCTGCCCACCACGGCTTCAAGGGAATCCAGCAGTTCCGCCACCTCAGCTGCGAGCAGGTGCGGTGCCACGCCCTGCCGGGGTAGGAGCCGCACTTTCAAGGCCGGGGACCCCTTGACGTCATAGGTGACCACAGTGGAACCGGCCAGGTCCGGCCGGCCGGCGAGGGCCTGCTTGAGGGCTTGCTCAGCCACTCCCCCGCTGATCCGGACGTCTCCGGGAACGTCGCCGGGATCGTACTCGGCAGCCAGCAGGTTGGAACGGCCCTTGCCCTGCTGCGCGATCCAGGCAACCATAAGGCCGATCAGCAGGAGGAGGGCCAAGGCCACCACAATCCACAGCCAGCTCTCCGAACGGCCAGGGAGACGGGTGGCGTTGAAGGCGCTGTTGGCTGTGTCCCAAAGGCCCGCGGACCAGGAGTGCCACCACGGCCCGACCGCCGGCACCGCTGCCAGCAGCATCAACAGCACTCCTATGGCCAGCAACTTAAGGCCCAGGACAGCGAGCAGGATCCTGTTGAGGAGGCTCGGCGTGCTGTTCATGCCCCGATCACCCCGGACGGCGCCACGTTAATGCGAACCCCGGGTGCGGGATCGAGCCCCATTGCGTTGAGCTCGTCCTGGACCGCGGCGAGCACGCTTTCCTCCCGGACGGGCACGCCGGACGTTGGCCGGACATTCACCACAACCTGCCGCTGCGAGACCACCACCATCACCTGCTCGGGTGTCACGTTGGCGGCCAGGCGGGCCCGCCGGGCCAACGAGGAGGCGATGACCTCATCATCCACCACCACAGCCGGTCCGGCCCCGGCACGTCCGCCGGGCACCAGAAGGTGCCTGGCACGCCGTCCGGGCAGTACTCCGTTGAGGAAGAAGACCAGGCCAACCATCGCCAGCACGGCACCGATCGCGCCCAGCAGCAGCGGGGAAATCCCTGCGGGCAGGGCAACGATGCGCTGTGCCGCCGCTTGGGGATCGATGAGCCACGGAGGCTCGCCAATAACGTGCACGGCAGCTTCCAGGAGTCCGTACGCGGCCAGCACCATGACGACGACGGCGGCGACAGTTGCCATCGCTGCCCGTGATGAATGGGTTTCCCGCCGCAAAATCCGGACCATGTCCGGCCCGTTTGCCCTGCGGACGCGTGACTGCGGGTTCGAAGCTTCAGCGCTGCTCCCCTGCCGGGTTCGGTTCACTGGACCCGCCCCCCTTGGCTGATCCTGACGCCGCTGATCCTGATATCCACCCGGCTCAGCTGTGCGCCGCTGAGCTCGGCCACGGTAGCAAGGATGTGGGCTTTGGCGCTGACGCCACGGTCCCAGATGGAGCCTCCGAAGGCCTCCACCCGGTTGGGGTCGAGGGCTGCCGCCCGCAGCGGCGGTGCGCTGATCGGCGCGACGAGGGACAGTGCCAGCAGGCCGTCGTCGTCAGCCCAGTCCGCCCTGACGTCCTGGGCGTCGACGCCCAGGGCCTGGGCGGCGGCCGCCTTCGCGAGGCTTGTCAGGGCCTGCGTACTGATCCGGTTGTGGCCGTTGAGCACCTGCGCCCGCACGGCCGGCGCGGGCGAACTCATGAGGATGAGCGCCGGCCGATGATGGCATCCAGCACGCCGCGCAGGTCCAGCTTGCCCTCCGCGGCACGGCCCAGCAGCGCCCCGACCGCCATGAAGAGCAGGGATATAAGGAAGCCCCACAGGCCGAACTGCAGGGACATGAAGGCGACGAACGCGCCCATCGCCATACCGGCTACGGTGAGGTTCACAGCAGTGCCTCCCTTTCGGTAGGGCCGGGGGTAGTTGGCTTTACGGGCGGCGGCACGTAGACGTCAGTGACCTCCACGTTGACCTCGATGACCTGGAGTCCCACCAGTTCCTCCACTGCGCGGTAGACGGAGGCCCGGACCTGGTCTGCGAGGGAGTGGAGGGGAGTCCCGTAGCTTGCCACCAGGCTGATGTCCACGGCCACCTGGGTTTCGCCGACTTCCGCATGCACCCCGGCAGCATGGTCCGAACTGCCGACGGCGTCCCGGATGGCGCCCAGTGCGCGTGACGGTCCGGACCCCAGGGAATAGACCCCGGGGACGGCACGGGCGGCGATCCCCGCCACCTTGGCCACTGCTGTTTCGGAGATCACGGTGCGGCCCAGCGCGGACGCCGGGGCCGGCACGGCGCGGCCCTGGACGGCCGCCTCGGGTTGTGGGTTCTGGTATTCCATCAGGCACTCCCCCTTCTGTTGCTCCCAACCCTATCCCTTGCCCGGGGCTTACGGCAGAAGGCAGGCCCCGCGGGGGCCCGCGGACGGGGCCGGGAACATCAGGTCAAGGGTGGAACATCGCGGCAAGCGTTAAGGGGCAGCCGTTAAGCAGAAAAGCACCAGTTCCGAAGAACTGATGCTTCCCAGTGGTGGCTCCGACCGGCGTCGATCCGGTGACCTTTCGATTTTCAGTCGAACGCTCTACCAACTGAGCTACAGAGCCTAGGTGACTAGTCACCATGAGAGCCGGAATTGCTTCCAACAATCAGAGCGACCCTGACGGGACTTGAACCCGCGACCTCCGCCGTGACAGGGCGGCGCGCTAACCAACTGCGCTACAGGGCCTTGCGTTTCTTGCTTCCGCAGTATCTCTACCGCTTTTTTCAAGGCTTCCAGCCTACCAGACATTTTCTGCCTGCCTGACCAGTTCCTTGCGTACCCCCAACGGGATTCGAACCCGTGCCGCCGCCGTGAAAGGGCGGTGTCCTAGGCCGCTAGACGATGGGGGCCAGAACCCGTTCGGAACAAAATAAAAGGCGTCAAGCGAGGCTTTCCGTCTTTGTCCTTTGCGTTTCTCCGAACTGGACTCTAAAACTATAGGGCCTAGGCAGGAATTATCCAAAATCGGCCAAAACACCGCCGCCGGGCGGGCTGGACGGGCCAAGATGGACGGATGGATCCCGTAGCAGCGCTCAACGAGATTGCCTTCTGGCTGGAGCGCGAACGCGCCGCCACCTTCAAGGTCCAGGCGTTCCGCAAGGCGGCAGCGGCCATCAGCCCGGTGCCGCCGGAGGAAGTGGCCGAGCGTGCGCGCAACGGCCGGCTGAAGTCGATGAAGGGCATCGGCGACCGGACGTACCAGGTGATCCGGCAGGCGGTAGAGGGAGAGGTCCCGGACTATCTCGCCGACCTCCGCGAGAAGGGCGCCCGGCCGCTGGCTTCCGCCGGGGCCTCCATCCGGGACGCCCTGCGGGGCGACCTGCACAGCCACAGTGAATGGTCCGACGGCGGCTCCCCGATCGAGCTGATGGTGGCGGCCGCCGGGGTGCTGGGCAGGGAATACCTTGCCCTGACGGACCACTCCCCCAACCTCACTATCGCGAACGGGCTCTCGGCGGAGCGCCTCCTGCAGCAACTGGACGTGGTGGACGCGATCAACGACGGCATCCGCACCGCGGTCGATGAGGCCCGGGCGGCGGACCCAGTGCGGTTGCTGGCCGGCATCGAGGTGGACATCCTGGAGTCCGGGGACCTGGACCAGGAACCGGAGCTGCTGGACCGCCTGGACATCGTGGTGGCCAGCGTCCATTCAAAGCTCCGCGCGGACAGCCGGACCATGACCCGGCGGATGCTCGGCGGCATCCAGGATCCGCACACCAACATCCTTGGCCACTGCACGGGGCGCCTCGTCGAGGGGTCCCGGGGGACGCGGCCGCCGTCGGACTTCGATGCCAAGGAGGTGTTCGCCGCCTGCGCTGAACACAACGTGGCAGTCGAGATCAACTCACGGCCGGAACGGCAGGATCCGCCGGACGCGCTGATCCAGCTGGCGCTCGAGGCCGGCTGCTTGTTCTCGATCGACAGCGATGCCCACGCGCCGGGCCAGCTGGATTTCCTGCAGTACGGCGCGGAGCGTGCCGAGCGGAACGGGGTCCCCGCCGACCGCATCATCACCACCTGGCCGGTGGAACGCCTGCTGGAATGGGCGGGCTCACGGTAGGCCCGGCCGAGCGGGTCCTACTTGACGGCGTCCGCGAGCTTCTGCCGGAAATCGGCCTTGGTGGTGAGCGTGAGCTTTTCGCCGTCCAGGAAAAAGGTGGGCGTTCCAGTCACGCCGAGCGCCTTGCCGTCCGCAACGTCGGCCAGGATGCGCTCCTCCGTCCCGGGGTCGGCGACGGCGGCATCGAAGCGGGAAAGGTCCAGCCCCAACTGCTCGGCGTAGGTGCGGAAGAGGGGGGCCTGGGACTGCTGGTTCCCGGCCCACTGGGACTGGGTTTCGAACAGCCTGTCGGCCATCTGCTGGTACTGCCCCTGCTGGCCGGCGGCCTCGGCAGCAAGGGCCGCCTGCCCCGAATTCGGGTGGGCCGACAGGGGGAAGTGCCGGTGGACGAACGTGATCCTGTCGCCGAACTCTGCCTTGAATTCCTCCACCACCGGATGGATGGAGCCACAGGACGGGCATTCGAAATCAAGGAATTCCACGAGCTGCGCCTTCTCCACCGCCGGGCTGGTCAACCGGTGGCTGTCCGTCCGGACCAGCTGTTGGGAGCCGCCTGGCTGGGAGGCGGATTCCGGTGACTTCCCCAGCGTCAGTACCGAGTACCAGGCAGCACAGCCCGCCACGATCAGCGCGAGGACGATCCAGGTCACCTTCCTGGCAAGGCGTGCAGAATCGCGGGGTGGAGCCGGGCTTGAGACCATAAACCGCATCCTAGCCGAGGCGCCGTGTCGCGGGGCTGCACGGCTGCCCGCCTTTTTGGCAGGAAGTTGCCCAGACATGGCCGATTTCCGCCAGCCAGTGCTGCCTGCCCGCGGCTAGATTTGCTTCATGCCTTCAACCAGCCCCGCCAGCCCTGCCGCCACTGCACCTCCCCAAGCCGCCGCCGCCCGGGTGAAGGCTCTCGGAGTGGCCGCCATGGTGGTGACCGTAGTCCTTTGGGCATCGGCCTTTGTGGGTATCCGGGCGATAGGCCCACACTTTTCCCCCGGCTCCCTGACACTCGGCCGGCTGGTGATTGCCGCCGTCGTACTGGCCCTGCTGGTCCTCCCCCAACTGCTGAAGAGCAGGCTGCTGCCCCGGGGAAGGGAGTGGTGGCCCATCCTCGCCTACGGAGTGATGTGGTTCGGTGGGTACAACGTGGCGCTGAACGCCGCAGAGCACATCCTTGATGCCGGCACCAGCGCCCTGCTGATCAACGTCAACCCCATCCTGGTGGCCATCATGGCCGGCATTTTCCTCAAGGAAGGCTTCCCGCGGTGGCTGCTCATCGGGAGCCTGGTTGCCTTCGCCGGGGTGGCGTTGATCGCCTTCGGCTCCGGCCAGGCTTCCGCGCCGGGGGAACGCACGACGGCGGACGTGGCAGGCGTGCTGCTATGCCTCCTTGCCGCCGTGCTCGCCGCAGTCAGCGTCATCATCCAGAAGCCGGTGCTGCGGAAGTTTCCTGCAGCACAAGCCACCTGGTTCGGGATCCTTGTGGGCGCGGTGTGTTGCCTGCCCTTTACCGGCCAGCTCATAGCCGAGGTCCAGGCCGCGCCGCCGCAGGCAACCTGGGGCCTCGCCTACCTTGGCGTCTTTCCAACAGCGATCGCCTTCACCACCTGGGCGTACGCGCTCTCACTGGTGGATGCGGGGAAGCTGGCCGCCACCACGTACCTGGTGCCCGGAACCACCATCCTGATTTCCTGGCTGCTGCTCGGTGAAATTCCCGGCGTCCTGGGCCTGGTTGGCGGACTGGTCTGCCTGGTTGGCGTGGGTCTGACCCGGCGCAGGAGCAAGGCTGCACGCGGGGCCGGGCCGTCCGCTTCCCGCTAGAATCCAGGTATGCCAGCCAGCCTGCCGCCGGGACTGCCGACCGTTCCTGAAGGCCCCAGCGAGCCCCTTCGCTTCACCATGCCCGAGGACGAGTTCGAGGCCGCCGTCCAGGACGCCCTGGACAGCATCCCGGAGAAGCTGGCGGCCGCCATGGACAACGTGGCGGTCTTCATCGAGGACGACTACGTGCCAAAACCCGGAGAGGACCCGGACACGGTCCTGCTGGGGCTCTACGAAGGCGTGCCGCTGACCGAACGTGATTCCTGGTGGGACGCCGGCTCGCTTCCGGACAGGATCACCATCTACCGCGAACCCATCCTGGAGATCTGCTCCTCACGGGAGGACGTCATCCACGAAGTTGCGGTGACAGTGGTGCACGAAATCGCCCACCACTTCGGGATAGATGACCACCGGCTGCACGAGCTCGGCTGGGGCTAGCCTTGTAGGCATGGGACACGACCACAGCCACACCCACGGAATCACCGCGACCGGCCGGCACCGGAAACGGCTGGTGGCTGTCCTGGTGATCACGCTCGCCGTGGTCCTGGTCCAGGTGGTGGGCGCCGTCCTTTCCGGATCGTTGTCCCTGCTGGCCGATGCGGGCCATATGCTCTCTGACGCGGCGGGCGTGACAATCGCCCTGCTGGCCGCGTGGATAGCGGGACGGCCTGCCAGCGACCAGAGAACCTATGGCTACCAGCGAGCAGAGGTGCTTGCCGCACTGGCCAACGCATTGATCCTGGTGGTGATCTCCGTTGTCATCTTCACCGAAGCGGTGCGCCGGATCGGCGCGGCGCCGGAAGTGCAGACCAACATCATGCTTTTCGCCGCCATCCTCGGCGCGGCAGCAAACGTGGCCTCCCTCCTGATCCTGCACGGCGCCCACCAGGAGAGCCTCAACGTGCGCGGCGCCTACCTGGAAGTGCTGGGTGACCTGCTGGGATCCTTCGCTGTCATTGCTGCCGCCGTGGTGATCATGGTGACCGGCTTCCAGGCCGCGGACACCATCGCTTCCGTGGTGATCGCCCTGCTGATCCTGCCTCGGGCCTGGTCCCTGCTCCGCGACGTGGTGGATGTGCTTCTGGAGGCCAGCCCCAAGGGGGTGGAAGTACAGATGATCCGTGAGCACATCCTTTCCGTCGAAGGCGTCACGGACGTGCACGACATCCACATCTGGACCATCACATCCGGCGTTCCGGTCTTTTCCGCGCATGTGGTGGTGGAGGACGGGGTGCTCAACGCACGCGGCGCGGACCAGCTTCTGGACAAGCTGGTCACCTGCCTGGGCTCGCACTTCGACACGGACCACTGCACCTTCCAGCTGGAACCCGCCACGCATTCCGAGCACGAGGCCCATCAGCACGCCTAGCCAAGCCATGCCGCCGGGTTAACCGGAACGTCCGACGCGACACGCCGTTCCGCGGGTCCGGTCAAATGACACTGATGTGTTTTATGTTAGTGATGTGACTCTTGTTGCCAAAGTGCAAGGGGTCGCGTAACCTCGGACTGCTGGCGGGCATCAGAGGGGCACTGTTGTGCCTCCACCAGGACCTCCAGCCCTACCGCTTCGAGGTTCCTGCAGATGGTTTCAAACAATTCCTTTCGCAAGTCGCTGCGCACTACCCTGGGCAAGTCCGCCGTGGTTTGTGCCGCCGTCGTGATGGTGGGGACTGCGGCAGCGCCCGCAGGCGCGCTGCCCGCCCCGCAACGGCCCTCTTTTTCCATCCCGGCCTCGCCGGAAGTCCCCTCGGCGGACGACATCGCCGCAGCGAAATCAAACGAGGCCGCCGCCGCGGACCAGGTGGCAGTGATCGAACGGATCCTTGGCTCCGCCGCTGAGTCCCGGCAGGCCGCTTTTGCCGTGGCGATGCAGGCCAACAACGCTTACAGCGAAGCCCTTGTGGAGCTGCAGCAGCGCAGCTCCACAGCGGCAGCGGCGTCAGCCAGGGCTGCGACGGCGCAGGGGCAGCAGGACAAAACCCGCAGGCAGGTGGGGCAGCTGGCCGGCGACCTCTACCGCAACGGCGGCCTGAACCCCACGCTTGGCACGCTGGCCAGCGGCGGCGGAGAAACCCTTCAGCAGGCAGCCACCCTCCAGGCGCTCTCGGCCAGCCGGAGCCGGGCCTTTGAGGCTGCAGACGCCGCCGCCGAAGCAACACGTTCCCTGACCGCGGCAGCAGAAGAAGCCACAAAGGCCGCGGACGAGGCAGCCCGAACAGCCGAAACCCGGAAGTCCCAGGCTGACGAAGCCAACGCAGCCTCCGCCAAGGCAGTGGCGGACGCCAAGGCACAGCGCACTGTCCTGGTGGACCAGCTGGCCCAACTCCGGAACACCACTGTGGCACTGGAATCGGCCCGGGTGGACGCCCTGGACCGGCAACGGGAAGAGGCCCGGCTGGCGGCACTGGCGGCTTCGGCCGAAAAAGCGGCGGCAGAGGCGGCAGCCCCGGAGCAGCGGACCACCGCGGGCGACCGGCCTGCCGCTGCAGCACCGGCGGCACCGGCACTTCCCGCTCCCGCGGCTCCCCCGCCCGCGGCGGCTCCAGCGCCAGCGCCGGCGCCCGCCCCGCCCGCCCCGCCCGCTGCGCCGGCTCCAGCGCCTGCGCCCGCCCCGCCTGCTGCACCGGCGCCCGCCCCGGCTCCAGCCCCCGCGGTGCCCGCCCCCGCCCCGGCACCCGCCCCGTCCCTTGGCGGAGGAACCTATGAGGCGGCCATCTCGGCCGCCCTGGGGAAGGTAGGCGCGCCCTACTATTACCAATGGGGCGGAACCGGCCCCTACGGTTTTGACTGCTCAGGCCTGGTGCAGGCGGCGTTCGCCGCCGCCGGAAAGAACCTTCCGCGCACGGCCGCGCAGCAGTACGCATCCGCCTCCACGCACGTACCCCTCTCCCAGGCACGGCGCGGGGACCTGCTGGTGTGGGGCTCGCCGTCGAACTTCTACCATGTAGCCATTTACCTGGGGAACGGGCAGGTGGTCCACGCGCTGAACCCGCAGGAGGGCATCGGGGTGACCCAGCTCAGCGCCATGGCCGGGATGCAGCTCTACCCGTACGCCGCGCGCTACTAGGCCGGCCGCCACCAAAGGCGCGCAGTTCAGCTCAGGACGTCCTTGGTGACGAACCGGCCGTAGGCGAGCGCGCCGAACACGGCCACGTATCCCGCCTGCAGCAGTGCGTTGCTGGCGAACGAGTCCCACAGTACGGGCTGGCGGAGCAGGTCCCCGAAGCCCAGCCAGTAGTGGCTGAAGAGCCACGGGTGCAGCCATTCGAGCTGTGGCAGTTGGTCGAGGACCTGGGACACCACGGAGATCACCACCGTGGCGGCCATGGCACCCACCGGAACCACGGTGAGGGTGGACAGGAACAACCCAATCGCGGACAGCCCGGCCAGGGAGACAGCCAGGTATGCGGCGATCAGGAGGAGGCGGAGCGCGGCCTCCGAAGGCTGGATGACGTCCCCTGACAGCAGGGTCACCGGCCCCACAGGGAAAAGCGCTGCCCCGATGGCGGCCCCGGCAAGGGCCACCGTGACCGGCGCAGTGAGGCAGAAGGCCAGCGCGCCGGCGTATTTCACCAGGAGCAGCCGGACACGGCCCGTCGGGGCAACCAGCAGGTACCTGAGCGTTCCCAGGTTTGCCTCGCCTGCGATGGTGTCGCCCGCCACCACCCCGACCGTGAGCGGCAGGAAAAGCGGGACGGACACCAGCATGGCGGTGAACGCCACGAACAGGCCGTTCTGCGTAATGCGGTCCAGGAAGGCCGAACCCCGCCCTGGGGGAACCGCCGAGGAGACCCGGACGGCCACCGCAATCAGGACCGGGATGGCGGCCAGTGCCAGCAGCAGGGCCCAGGTTCGCCGGCGCCGGAACAGCACCGCGATTTCCGAGCCGAGGAGAGACCAGCCGGCTCCGCGCGGGGGCGCCGGGGCCCCGGCGGACGTTTCCAGGTCCTGGTCCGGCACGTCCTGGTCCGGCACGCTACTGGGCAACATCGAACCCCTCCCCGGTCAAGGCGACAAACCGGTCCTCGAGGCTCTCCCGTTCCACCGCAAAGCCGCGGACCCGGACGCCCGCCTGCACCAGCGCGGCCACCAGCTCCTCCGGGGCAGGGTGTGCCGCTCCGATGCCGTTGCGGGCAAGGTCGGCCGTCAGCACCTGCCCGTCCGGCTGGGGCGGTCCTTCCTCCGGGGCCAGCCCCAGCCGGACCAGGACGGTGGATGCCTGGCCCGCGTCCGGGGTCACCAGGCGCATGCGCGAACTGCCTGACCGGCGCAGGTCCGAAAGGGGACCCTGGGCAACGAGCCTGCCCGCACTCATGACGGCGGCATGGGTACAGATCTGTTCCACCTCGGCCAGCAGGTGGCTGGAGACGAAAACGGTGGTTCCGTCAGCTGCCAGGGACCGTACCAGGTTCCGCACTTCCCGTGTGCCCTGTGGGTCCAGGCCGTTGGTGGGCTCATCCAGCACCAGCAGTTCGCGGGGCGACAGCAGGGCGTTGGCGATCCCCAGCCGTTGTTTCATGCCCAGCGAATAGGCATGGACACGCTTGCCGGCGGCATGGCTGAGCCCTACCCGTTTCAGCGCCGTGCCCACCCTTGCCTTTCGCGTTGCGGGGTCGGCGTGCCGGCCTGCGGCATCGAGCCGGTGCAGGTTCGCCGTTCCGGACAGGAACGGGTAGAAGGCCGGCCCCTCCACGAGCGCCCCAACGCGCGGCAGGACATCCTGGAAACTGCCCGGCATCTCCTTTCCGAGCAGTTTGACCGTGCCGGCGGAAGCGGCCGCGAGGCCCAGCAGCATCCGTATGGTGGTTGTCTTTCCGGAGCCATTGGGCCCCAGGAAGCCAAAGACGGCACCAGGCGGCACGGCAAGATCCAGGCTGTCCACGGCTACCTGCTGGCCGAAATGCTTTGTCAATCCCCGTGTTTCGATGGTCAGGCCGTACGCCCAGGGTCCACGAAGCCCTGATGCGCCCGTCACGGGGCCGAGGATGCGGCTTGCAGTGTGCCCGCCGGAACCATGCCCGCATAGATGCGGCCGTCGTCGGTGAGCAGGACGGTGAACAGTGCAGTGGAGAGCACCCGCCCGCCAGGAACAACGACGGCGGCCTGGGCCAGCACCGGATTCTGCGCCAGCACCTGGCTAAGGGTTGTTCCGGCTTCGGTTCCTGCCGGAAGTTTCACCACGGTCTCCCAGCCCGACCCCGTCAGGTAGGGCCGGGCCTTGCCCTGGACATCGGCGGCGAGCTGGTCCGGGGTGAGGCGCATTCCGGGGTTGCCGGGCAACCCGGAGCTGAGTGGCCAGCGCGTGGGATGCGGGGGCTGCAGTTCCTTCACCGTGCTGCCCGGCGGCGGGACGAAGCTGAAGAGGGCGTCATCAGGGGCTTCCAGGGAGAGGCTGGTGAATCCGGCGCTGAACGCCGGCGCCTCCGCGCCGCGCGCGGTGACCTTCACGGAGAGCGGCATGCCGTTCTCCCCGTCGACGGCGATGGCTACCTTGCCAACAAGTGTTCCCTCCGTGCGCGGCTCGAGGACGAGGTTGTATGCGCGCCGGCCTGCAACGTTGAGGTCAGGGCCGATTGTCACGGCAGTTGAGCTGTCCGCCGCGGCAAGGAATTTCCCTGCCAGTTCCTGGGGTGTTTTCGGAACGGGCATCCCGTCCGGGACATGATCAGTGGGGGAAGTGCCAGGAAGCTGATGGCCAGGGTCCATCATCGGCAGGTCGCTGGCATGGGCCGGCAGTGCCAGGTGCGCCGCAGTATTGTCCTTGGACGAGTAGAACCAGACGTCACTGCCGCGCCGGATGATGTCCCGTTCCGCGAGCCGGTCCACTACCTGGACGCGTGCTTTGTCCTTGCCGTCCACGAAGACCCGTGCAGTGTGGCGGCCGGTAAGGAACTCGATCGCGGACGCTGCCCCGCCGGCCGAGGCGGGCCCGCCGGCCGAGGCGGGCCCGGACGCGGGACCGGTTGCCGGCAACTCCGGCAGCCCCAGGTCCGAGGACTGTTCCAGTGTGCCCGAAAAAGTGTGCGCGGTGTGGGAACCGAGCAGGGCGATCACTTCGGCCGGGGTCTTCTCAGGAAGGGGATCGCCGGCCCGTGCCGGGAAGGATCCCACCAGCACCCCAGCCGCGATCACTGCAGGGACGGCCGCGGCAGGAACCCAGCGCAGAACGGACCGGTTCATGCCGCGTCCCGCGACCTCGCCGCGTCCGGGTAGCGCATACCGGCCGCTCATTGTCCGGCCGTCTCCGTCCTTGGAGCCCATAATCCAAGGGTACGCCTCAGGAACGCTCCCTACACGTGCCGGGCGGCCCGCAGGGGGCTAGGCGGGCACGACGGTTCCAGCGCCGCCGTCGACCGTTATTCTTTGTCCGGTGGCGAGCCGCGAGGTGGCCTCCGCAACCCCCACCACGGCGGGAATGCCGTACTCCCGGGCCACCACGGCACCGTGCGAGTTGGGCCCGCCCATTTCCATCACCAGGCCGCCGGCAGTCAGGAACAAGGGGGTCCATCCGGGGTCGGTGGACGGCGCCACCAGGATCTCCCCGGGTTCAAGGCGGGCACCCATGGGGTCCAAAATTACCCGGGCGGGACCGGTGGCCGAGCCCGCTGATGCGGGGCTGCCGGACAGCGCGCCGTTCCCGGCCCCGGCGGCCGCTCCGGCAGCCGCAGCATGGAGTACTTCGGGCTCGGTTCCGTCCGAAAGCAGGACCCTGGGGACGTGCCGCCGGCCAAGTTCGCCGGCGTAGGCGGCGCGCCGTTCCAGGACGAGTCCGGGCAGCTTTCGCGGCTGGCTGGCTGCATTCGCGTCCCCGCTGTCCAGGGCACGCCGGACTTCCTCGAAATCGAGGAAGAAGACATCGTCCGGGTGCTCCAACTGGCCGGCGGATGCCAGCACAGCTCCCACGTGGGCCACCTGCCTGCGTACTTCGGCGAGGCCCAGGACCAGCTGGTACTTGGGCAGTTCCCGCAGCCCGGCGAAGAGCCTGGTGCGGCGCAGTGCGGCAGCAACCAGCAGCGCGCGCACCCTGCCGCGGCTCCGGGCCTCGGCAACCAGGCGCTCCACCTGGGCCTCTGCCTCGGCGCTCGCCCTGCTGAACTGCACGTCCGGCGCCATGCCGGGATCAGTGAGGCGCAGGTAGTTGGCAAGGACACCCAGGATGTGCGTGGGATCATCCGACCACCGGGGCATGCCCACATCGATTTCGGCCACGGCCCGCTGCCCGTAGCGGTCGAGGAACCGCACCAGGCCCGCGTGCAGGACGACAGGGAGGTTGCCCGCCCTGAACTCCGCCGCCAGTTCGGATGGCTGCCCTTCCGCCAAGGCCGTGCGTGACTCGCGGTCGTCCCTGATTGCTGATGCAAGCCGCCACAGGTCCAGGTCCATCTCCGTGGTCACGTTCCGCGGCAGGCCCCGAAGCACCTTCTCCAGGTCCTTCCAGCGGTCCCGGCCGCCGAGGAGCTTTCCGGCCAGCCACAGCATGGCGAATCCCAACGCGGCCAAGGGCAGGATGGCGGGAACCACCGCAAAGAGCCGGCCGCCCAGGAGCCGCTCCGCATGGTCGAGCCGCTGAAGGGGTCCCGCCCCGGCCTCCAATTCGAGATCCTCGGCGAATTGCCGGGTGAAGCGGTCCAGCCGGCGCAGCGCCGCCTTGGGCCGGAACAGTCCCCGGAGCACGGCCTCGGGGACGCGGGCCCGCACCGCTGCCGGCAGGACATGGCGCAGGAGTCCGAGCGGGGTCTTGCGCGTTACCGAAAACCGGGGGTCCGCAAAGACCTGTCGCAGCACCATGGCGGACCTGGCTTCCATGACGTCGAAGACCCGTGGAAGGAGCCGCCGCCCCACGCTGCTCCTGACCGGCGTTGTGAGATCGAAGTAGAGGCGCTGGGCTGCCTCCGCATACGGTGGTGGACCGCGCCGGGGGTCCGGGACTGCGAACCCTGCGGCTTTGGCCACGGAGGAGGCAACGAGCCGCAGTGAAGCCAGGCCCATGGGAGTGAGGGGGCGGGTGAGGCCCTGGGCGAGGCTGAAGCACAAGTACACCCTGGTTCCTCCACCTCCGGACTGGCGTTCCGGCACCGGGAAAAGTGTGGTGATGGGCCTCGACTGCGTCAGCCAGAGCGCCCCGCCGGTGTCGATGGCCCATTCGGTGTCCTGCGGCGAACCGAAGTGCCTTTCAGCCTGCATGCCCAGGGCTGCAAGCCCAATGGCCTGTTCGTCGGTAAGGCTGGCTGCGTCCGCTTGGCCCGGCATGTCCCGTACCTCGGTTCCGCCGCCGGGAAGGGGCCGGGCGATGAGGCGTTTATCCCCCAGTTTCCGCTCGAGGACCCGGGACATTTCGGTGTCCACAACATAGTGGTCCGGATTGACCGCTCCGGAAACCACCGCTTCGCCGAGCCCCGGGGCAGCATCGATGACAGCTTCCCGGCGCCTGCCGGTCAGTGGATTGGCCGTGAACATCACTCCGGCGGCCCGGGCGTCAACCATCCGCTGGACCACGACGGCGAGGGCTACTTCGTGCGGCTTGATCCCCAGCGCGGCCCGGTAGGCCACTGCCCGGTCTGTCCAGAGGGATGCCCAACAGTCCCGCACGGCCTCAAGGACGGCGCCGATGTCTATGACATTCAGGTAGGTGTCCTGCTGGCCGGCGAAGCTCGCGAACGGAAGGTCCTCTGCCGTGGCGGAGGACCTTACCGCCACCGGAACCGCTTTTCCCAGCGCCTCATATGCCTGCTCGACGGCGGCAACGATCCGCGGCGGAACCGGGGTGGCGCGGATGGACTCGCGTGCTTTGCCGGCCATCCCGGCAAGTTCCGTGGTCCCGCCGGGCGTTCCCGGGGGAAGGACAGCCTGGAGCCTGCCCAGCTCTGCGAGCGCGCCGTCCTGCACGGTCCTGGTGGCCTCCCGGTAGGCCGCTGTGGTCAGGCAGAACCCGTCCGGCACGGGCAACCCGGCTGCTATCAGCTCACCGAGGTTGGCTGCCTTGCCTCCGACCTGTGGAAGCATGCTCCCGTCCACCTGGCTGAGGCGAAGGATCAAGGCAGGGGCGGTGTCCCCGGACTGTTGGCCGGGTCCCTGCCCGGCCGTTCCTGATGGGTCGGCAGCCATCGCGAAGCTCCTGGCAGCAGGATCTCGTCAGGATGAGCCGAGAACCGGTCCGAACTTGGCACGGTCCGCCAGGCGGCGGTCCTCTCGGTCCGGCACCACCATGACGGGGCCCTTGGCATGGTGGAGTATGCCGTCGGACGTTGAGCCCAGGAGCATCCCCGTGAAGCCGCCCCGGCCGCGGGTACCCACAACCACAAGTTCCACATGCCGGCTCTCCTCGACGAGGACGTCAACCGGCGAGCCGTCCTTCAGCTCTGATTCGGCATGGAGATTGGGGAAGTGGCTGCGCAGCCAGGCCATGCCGGCGTCCAGGGTCACCTGGATGTCGGCAAAGAGGGCCTTGCGGTCCATGGGGGCCGGCACCCATGCCAGCGAGCCGCTGTACTGCGGGACGGCGCAGACGACGCGCAGCGTGGCGCCCATGCGTTCTGCCTCCTCTGCCGCCTCCAGGACGGCCACCCGTGCCTGCTCCGAGCCGTCAACACCCACCACCACCACGTTCTCCACGCGCTGGTGCCCGGCTTTGGCCTGCTCGGCTTTGATGCGCCTGTCCTCGGTGGTCTCGCCCAGCCGGTCCGCGCAGATCAGCGGGACCGTCACGGTGGGGCATTTGGCGTGGGCGGGCAGGGCGCTGCTCACCGAGCCGAGGAGCCTGCCCACGAATCCGCCCCGTCCGCGGGTGCCAAACACCAGGAGCTCGGCAGTCCTGGACATCTCCAGCAGCACGCCGGAGGCATCGCCGTTCTCCACGGACGCGGTGACATCGATGTCGTAGGTGGAGATCTTGTCCAGGGCCTGCTTGGCCACCGCCTCGGCGCCCTCGCGGATCACCGAATCGTCCACGGTTGCATAGCCGCCGTCGAGGCCCGACGCGGCGAAGATCGGTACGGAGTACGCGGTGACGATATGCAGCGGACGGCGCCGGCGCCGGGCCTCGCGCGCGGCCCATACAAGCGCGCACTGGCCGTGGTCCGACCCGTCCACGCCAACAACGATTCCCTCGGGAGCAGCAGTGCTGCCGCCGTCCTGAGGGTCCGGATGCAACTCTGGTGCGCCCATGGGGCCGCCTCCTCGCGATACTGCCTGATGTTGCGGCTATTCTGCCAGAAACCGGACCGTTCCCCGCGCACCCTTACCCCGGCCTGAGCTGGGAAGAAAGGCCTGCTTCCGCTTCCCACTATTCTCCGTCGCCCCTGCCATAGCAAGCCTGTCCATGGCCCGGAAGGTCCGGTTATCCACAGGAACTCCAGGGCGTCCGGGAAAGCGCCTTCAACCGGCAGGAAAGTGTTTTCGGCTTGGGCTATCCACCGCAGGAAATGTTCTGTAGTCTTCAGGACATTGTTGGTCCGGGACGCCTACTGCCTCTTTCCGTCAGGGTGCCCGCCAACGTACTGCGGCCGGACTTTGGGGGTAACGGGACGCGCGCGGGCGAGGACGCCTGCACCTGCCGAAACTTCGAAGGAGGGAACCTGTAGTGTCAAGCATGCCTGGGAATGCCGGGACCGAGCAGACCACCACTGTGATCATTGGCACGGGCCTGTCCGGCCTTGCCGTGGCCGCCGAACTGTGCCGCCGCGGGGTGGACTCGATAGTGGTGGACGGACTGGACATCCTTGGCGCCGCACAGCCGGCCAACACAGCTTCGCTTCAACGCTGCGACGCGGCGGACTCCGTCACCCTTCGTGAACGGAACGAGATCCTGCGGCACCTGCGCAATTACGCCGCCAGCCACGCCGTGGACGTGCGGCACACTACCCGCGCCGTCCAGTTGACCATGCTGGCCGGGACTGCGACGGGAACCGCCGCTCCGCGGTGGGAAGTCCACACCCCTTCGGGCATCCTGGTGGCGGACCATATTGTCCTTACCCGCTGCGCGCACAGCCAGTTGCGGCGCATGATCAACGATTTCGGGATCGCCGTGGGCCGCAACCTCACCGCTGCCATGCGGGCAATCGGCATTTATCTGGTGGGCGTGGGCGAGCTCATCACGCCGTCGCCCAAAGAGGTCCTGCGCCAGGCCAAGACCGTGGGCCAGGCGATTTCCGCCAAAGTGCATCCGGACCGCGTTGCCTTTCCGGGCACCGGGAGCTTCGCGGCCCTGCCCTGCTAGCGCCCGCCAAGGCCCCCGCCGGCGCCCGTCAGCCCTCCTCGTCCGTGCCCGCCGTGAGCCTGCGCCGGGCGAGGACGGCAAGGGTGGCCAGCAGCCCCGCCGCGACGGCGGCGAAAATGACGATGCTCCACTGGAACGGCTCCCCCGCGTCCGCCGGGTCCGCTGGTTCGGCGGTGGTTCCGGGCCTGGCGGTCCCCATGGCGGGGGCGTTGCCAGCGGCCGGAGCGGTGGCAGGAACTGTACCGGCCGCCGTCGGACTTGCCGCCGGTGACGTGCCCGGCGCGGCGGAAGCGGCCGTAAAAACAAACGTCCCCTCGATGGGGTGCGAGTCCGAACTGACCACGCGCCATGCAACGGTGTACTGCCCGGCCGCGGCTCCCGCCCTGACCTTCCGGGACGCCACGTTGTCCACGATCTCCACGGGACCTTCTGCCCACTCGGCGCCGGCGGCGTCCTTGACGGAGATGGACGCGCCAATCCCAAGCGGGTTCTTGTTGAACGTGACCGAAACCTGTTCCGGAGGCGCGGTGACCGAGGCGCCCTGGGCGGGGCTGGTGGACTCGGCTGCATCATGCGCGGCGGCGGGACCGGCAACGCCCAGCACGGCGGCGGCGGAAACGAGGAATCCGAGCCCAAAGGTCAGGATTCGGCGGCGGACGGGACGCATGCTGGGGGGCTCCTTGTGTTGGCTTCCTTACAGACTAGGCGAAATTGCCTGCCGCCCGGCCGCCGCCCCCATAGGATTCAGGTATCCCCACAGACTCCCCCGGAGGACAAATGCTTAAGCAAGGCTCTGCCCTGGACCGGTACTTCATGGTCACCGAACGCGGTTCCAACCTTTCCCGCGAGATCCGCGGCGGCTTCGCCACATTCTTCGCCATGAGCTACATCGTGGTGCTGAACCCCCTGATCCTCTCCGGCCCGGACTCCAGCGGCACCACGTTGGGGTTCACCGCAGTCGCCGCCGTGACGGCCTTCGTGGCGGGCCTCCTCACCATCCTGATGGGCGCCTGGGCAAAGCACCCCTTCGCGCTGGCCACGGGCCTGGGCGTCAACGCCTTCGTCGCCGTCACCGTTGCCACCAATCCGGGACTGACCTGGCCGGACATGATGGGCCTGGTGGTCCTGTCCGGCGTGACCATGCTCATCCTGGTCCTCACCGGGTTCCGCACCGCCGTCTTCAAGGCAGTACCGGACGGACTCAAGACGGCCATCGTGGTGGGCATCGGGCTGTTCATCGCGCTCATCGGGCTGGTCAATGCGGGCTTCGTCCGCCGCATCCCCGACGTGGCCGGCACCACCGTGCCCGTTGGACTTGGCTTCGACGGCAAGCTCCTGGGCTGGCCCACGGCAGTGTTCGTGTTCGGCCTGGTCCTGACCATCGCCCTGGTGGTCCGGAAGGTCAAGGGCGCCATCCTGATCGGCATTATCACCTCCACCGTCATCTCCGTGCTCCTGGAGATGACCCTGCACATCGGACCAAGCTTCGACGGCAAGACCTTCAACCCGCAGGGCTGGTCCCTGGTGGCGCCCAAATTCACGGGATGGGCCGCCCCGGACCTGTCCCTGATTGGCAAGGCGAACCCCTTGGGAGCCTTTGAGCACCTCGGCTTCGTGGCAGCCACGCTGCTGGCGTTCGTGATCCTGCTCAGCATCTTCTTCGACGCCATGGGAACCATGGTGGGCCTGGCCAACGAGGCAGGCACCGTGGATGAACACGGCAACATCCCCGACGTGGACCGCGTCCTCCAGGTGGACGCCCTCGGCGCCATCGTGGGCGGCGGCGCCTCGGTGTCCTCCAACCAGATCTACGTGGAAGCCGGCGCCGGCATTGGCGAAGGCGCGCGGACGGGCATTGCCTCGATCGTTACCGGACTCCTGTTCCTGGTGGCGATGTTCTTCACCCCCCTGATCAACCTGGTGCCCTTCGAGGCCGTGGCCCCGGCTCTGGTGGTGGTGGGCTTCATGATGGTGTCCCAGGTGGGGAAGATCGACTGGCAGGACTGGGGCATTGCGATCCCGGCGTTCCTGACCTTCACGCTGATGCCGTTCACCTACTCCATCGCCAACGGCCTGGGCGCCGGGTTTATCGCCTTCGTGCTGATCCGCACCGTGCAGGGACGCGTCAAGGAGATCCACCCGCTGATGTGGGCCGTGGCGGCTGCCTTCCTGCTGTTCTTCGCCGTCGGCCCCATCGAGGCCGCCCTGGGGATGTAGCGCGGCTGCCCGGGCAGGAACCCACACCCCCCGCACGGCGCTGCGCCGACCTACACGGGGGTGTTGGGGGCCAGCCCCTCATCACCGGACACTGCGCGGGCCTTCTTCTCGCGGAGCCTGTCCAGCCTGTTCATCAGCGGTGAGGTGGTGGCGCCGTGGACCACGATCGACAGCGCCACCACCAGCCCCACGAACGCCCAGAGCCATTCCGCCTGGTCAGCGAACTTTCCTTTGCCCAGCGCATAGGACAGGTAGTACAGCGAGCCGATCCCCCGGATCCCGAAGAAGGAGAGCGCAATCCGCTCCCGCGGGCCGGTCTTGCCGCCCAGCAGCCCCACCCAGCCCGCCAGGGGGCGGATCACCAGCAGGAATGCCAGTGCCACCAGCACCTCGGCCCAGCCGATCCCTTCCAGCAGCCCGCGGGCGATCGCACCGCCCAGCAGGACCAGGATCACCACCGTCAGGAGCCGCTCCAGTTGCTCCACGTAGGAGTGCAGCACCCGGTGGTAGCCATGGGTGTGCTCGGCGGCCCGGATGGTCACAGCGCAGACAAAGACGGCGATGAAGCCATAGCCCTCCACCATCTCCGTGGCACCGTAGGTCAGGAACGTGGCGGCGAGGGCCACGAAGCCCTCGGAATGGTTGGACAGCCGCAGGCTGTCTGCGCTGGCAGAAAAGAAAATCCGTGCCAGCAACTTTCCGGTCAGGAAGCCCAGCAGCAGTCCGACGGCCAGCCGCCACAGGACGTCCACGCCGAACCACTCCGGGAACCACGCCAACGGGGATGACCCAACGATGCTGATGGCGATTGCCAGGTAGACAAAGGGAAAGGCCAGCCCGTCGTTGAGTCCTGCTTCCGAGGTGAGGCCAAAGCGCACCTCGTCCTCTTTGTCGGTTCCGTCGTCGTGGTCCGCGGGCTCACCCACCTGCACTTCGGAGGCGAGGACGGGGTCCGTGGGTGCAAGGCTTGAGGCCACCAGCAGTGCTGCACCGAGGCCCAGGCCCAGGAACCACAGCCCCAGCAGCGTGAGCCCAATGATGCAAAGAGGCATCGCGATTCCCAGCAGCCGCCAGGTGGTGGCCCAGCGTTGGCGGCCCACCGGCCGGTCCAGCGCCAGTCCGGCGCCCATCAGCGAGATGATCACGCACACTTCCGAGAGATGAAGGGCAAAGTCGCTGTGCGCCAAGGGGTCCGGGTCGGGAAGGGTGGGGATCAGGGCGAAAGCAGCCATACCCGCTCCGAGGAAGACCATCGGCATGGAAAAGGGCATGTTGCGCAGCAGCTTGGGGAGCACTGCGGCCACGAACACTGCGACGCCGGCGGCGGCAAACAGGATGTTGGGGGCTTCAAACATAAAGCTGTTCTCCGGCCTGTTTTTTGCGCCCGTTCGGCGCAGGCAAGGTGGTTCGGTCCCCGGGGAGGGACTGATCCACAATAGCCCCTGCTGCCGGCAGGCGCTGATGATCTTCGATTCCAGACAGGTCGACGGCGGCGCTGCTGGTTTTAGCTGTCCAATTACGGTGAGCTTGGGATATGACCCCTCCGATACCTGCCGTTGATGTCCCGCCCCAGCCCTGGACGGGCAGGTTCGACGGCGACGACGCCAGCCACCGCCGCTGGTGGCAGGCGATGGTTCCCTACGACGGCGGGGCGGAGGCGGGTGCGAGCGGCGAAGGCGCGGTCCACACGCCAAAACCGGCCGTCCTGCTTGGCTTCGCCAGCGATGAGGGCGTGCGCCGGAACAAGGGCCGCACCGGCGCGGCGGCCGCGCCGGCAGCCATCCGGCAGGCCCTGGGCCCCCTGGCGTTCCACCTCGACCGGACCGTGGCCGACGCAGGGGATGTTGTGGTGTCCGGCGGCGCCCTTGAAGCCGGCCAGGAACGCGCCGGCAGGGCTGTCGCTGCTTTGCTCGACGCCGGGCAACTCCCCGCGGTGCTGGGCGGCGGCCATGAAACCGCGTATGCCAGTTACCTGGGGGTCAGCTCGTCCGCCGCGGTGCAGGGCGGCCAGCGGCTTGGCATCCTGAACCTGGACGCCCATTTCGACCTGCGGGACGAGCCCGCACCCAGCTCGGGAACGCCGTTCCTCCAAATGGCCCGCGCGGAAGCCGCCGCCGGGCGCGACTTCCGCTACGCCGTCGTCGGAATTTCCGAACCCAACAACACGCGCGCCCTCTTCGATACTGCCCGGGAGCTGGGCGTCCAGTACCTGCCGGACGAGGACTGCGGGGCAGAGCGCGTCCGGGACTTCGTGGCGGGGTTCCTGGCCGGCATCGACGTGCTGTACCTGACCATCGACCTTGACGTGCTGCCGGCCGCGGTGGCGCCGGGCGTGAGTGCACCCGCAGCGTTCGGCGTGCCGCTGCCCGTCATCAGCGCAGTGTGCCGGCAGGTGGCGGGGTCGGGGAAGCTGCTGCATCTCGACATCGCCGAGCTGAACCCGGAATTTGATATCGATGGCAGGACCGCCCGGGTTGCCGCGCGGCTGCTGGACACCCTGCTGCGCTGAACCCGGCGCATCCCCGGGGCCGGGCTACCTGCCTTTCAGGACGTAACGCCGCTCCGGACGGCCCACGCCGTACTTGAGCCTGACTTCCAGCGTCCCCTCGTCGTGCAGGTATTCCAGGTAGCGGCGGGCGCTGACGCGGGAGGTTCCCAGCTGCTCCGCGACCTCGGCCGCGGAAAGGTCACCTTCGGCGGCGTTGAGGGTGGCCTCCACGAGCTTGAGCGTTTCGATGCTGCAGCCCTTGGGAAGCGGCCGCTCCGTGCGGTCCAGGCCGAAGACGCGGTTGACGTCCGACTGCTCGGCCACATCCTTGGCCGAGTCCAGGCCATGGTAGGCGCTCCGGTAGTGCTCCAGCCGCTCCTGGAGGTCCGACTGGGAAAACGGCTTGATGAGGTAGTGCACAATGCCCCCGCGGAGGGCCTTGCGGACGGTCTCCACTTCCCGGGCGGCGCTGATCACCAGCACGTCGAGCTCGGGGGCCACCTCCCGCAGCCGGTGCATGAGCTCCAGCCCGTTGATGTCCGGCAGGTGGATGTCCAGCAGCACCAGGTCCGGCTGCAGCCGTTCCGTTTCGAGCAATGCCCGTGCACCGGTGTGGGCCACGCCCACCACGGCGAAGCCCGGCGTCCGCTGGATGAAGCCGGCGTGGACCTTCGCCACCATGAAGTCGTCATCGACGATCAGCACGTTGATCATGGCTTCACTGCCCCTTTCCTCAGCCGTGCGGTGAAGACTGCTCCGTTGTCGTTGGCCACCGTGAGGTCCCCGCCGGAGCGCCGGCAGACCACCCTCGAGAGGGCCAGCCCGAATCCGCGGCCCTCGGCCGGGCCCGCCTCCTTGGTGGAAAACCCCTGGCGGAAGATGTCCTCCACGGCGTCGCCCGGAACGCCCGGTCCGGTGTCCCGCACCGTGACGATGACGTGGTCCTTGCCGTCCTCCACCAGCACCCTGACGGCGGCCTCCGGAAGTCCCGTCACGGCGTCGAACGCGTTGTCCACCAGGTTCCCCACCACCGTGGTGAGGTCGCGGGACAGTTCGTCGCTGACCGGTCCCAGGGCGGACGCCGGGTCAAGCTGCAGCGCCACTCCGCGTTCCGTGGCGAGGCTGGACTTGGCAATCAGCAGTGCGGCGAGCGCAGGGTCCTGGATCCGGCTGGTCACTTCGTCGTTCAGCCTGGTCCGGTCCACTGTGGCGCCGTTGACGAACTGCACCACGGAATCGTATTCGCCGATCTGGATCAGGCCGGAGATGACGTGCAGCTGGTTGGCGAACTCGTGGGCCTGGGCACGCAGCGTGTCCGTGGCGGTCCGGGTGGCACCGAGCTCACGTTCGAGGGAGGACAGCTCCGTCCGGTCCCGGAGGGTAGTGACCGAGCCGATGTCCCGGCCGCGGGACCGGATGGGAACACGGTTGAGCACCACCAGCCGCTCCCCCACCAGGACCAGCTGGTCCGGGTCCGGCTGCTCACGGGTCAGGACCACCTTGAGCGCCGGGTCCACGGGAAGGGATCCGAGCTTCCTGCCCACGCAGTCCGGCGGCAGCCCAAGGAGTTCCCGCGCACTGTCGTTCGCTACCGTGATGCGCTCATTGGGGTCCAGCGCCACCACGCCTTCCTTCAGGCCGTGCAGCATCGCCTCCCGGTTTTCCACCAGCCCGGTGATCTCGCTGGGCTCCATGCCCAAGGTCTGCCGCTTGACCCGGCGGGAGAGCAGCAGGGACCCCGCCACTCCCAGGACGCTGGCTACGCCGAGGTACGTCAGGAGGTTGGGGACGGCGTCGCCCAGCCGTTCAAGGGTGGACGGATAGTTGCGGCCGATGGCGGCAATCCCGATCATCTTTCCAGCATCATCGAGGACCGGAACGTGCGCGGACAGGACGGCGTTGCCGCCTTGGTCCACCACACCGGTCCAGGCGCGCCCTTCCATGACCCTGCTGGCGCCCAGTTCCAGCGGCTCCCCCAGCAGGCTCGGATCCGACGCCGCAACCACCGTGCGGTCCAGCTTCGCGAGCGTGACATGGGACGAGCCCGAGACGGTGCGAACCGACTCGGCTACAGCGGGAAGCGCTGAACCGACACGCGGCTCGGCGTCCGGCAGCAGCGCCCGCACCGCAGGATTGTTGCCGAGCGCTTCCGCGGCCGAGAGGGCCCTGCGGCCTTCAGTCCGTTCAAAGGCGGCAGCGGACTGGGCAAGCGAGATGGCCACCACCGCCACCAGCACGGCCAGGACAATCAGCAACTGCAGCACAAGGTACTGCCCGGCGAGGGACATTCCTCTTCGTCGAGTCACTGCGGGGGTTCCTTTTGTTTCTTGATGCCTGTTCCTGGTGCCGTGCGTGTTCCCGGCGCCGTGCCTGTTCCTGGCGCGCGGGCCGGCCCTGCGGCAGTAACGGGAACTATATCCCACCGGCGCCCTGGCTTCGGCGGGAGGCGCCGGCGGGGGCCGTGTACGGCGCCGAGGTGGTTGTCCGGTGGGGCGCCGGAAACGTGAACGCAATGAACTTAACTTTCTCTGCGTACACAAGAGTGAGGTCCGTCACGGCGGGCCCTAGCATCGGAAGCACAGATCAGGTCCGCTGATCATCCTGTAGAGAATTGCATTACTGAGAAGAGGAACACCATGCGCCAGATCCGCGCATTGCGAGTCGCCGCCGTCGCTGCCGGCATCGCCCTGATGGCCACCGGCTGCGGTGCCACCGGCAAGAGCTCCACCGGTTCGGAAAGCTCCGGCGCTGCTGCCGGGCCCATCACCGGACTGCAGATCATGGTCCCCAACACCCCGGGCGGCGGCTACGACACTACTGCACGCGCCGCAGCCAAGGTCCTCGACGACGAGAAGATCTCCACCAACACAGAGGTCTTCAACCTCGCCGGTGCCGGCGGCACCGTGGGCCTGGCCCGCGTTGTCAACGAAAAGGGCAACGGCGACCTCGCCATGCTCATGGGCCTTGGCGTGGTGGGCGCCAGCTACACCAACAAGTCCGAGTCCAAGCTGACCGACACCACCCCGCTTGCACGGCTCATCGAAGAGCCCGGCGCCATCATGGTCAGCAAGGATTCCCCGTACAAGACCATCGACGACCTGGTGAAGGCCTGGAAGGCTGACCCGGGCTCCATCTCCGTAGGCGGCGGCTCCTCACCGGGCGGCCCGGACCACCTGCTGCCCATGCAGCTTGCAGGCGCCGTGGGCATTGACGCCACCAAGGTGAACTTCGTTTCCTACGACGGCGGCGGGGACCTCCTGCCCGCCATCCTGGGCAACAAGCTTGGCTTTGCAGCCTCCGGCGCCGGCGAATACCTGCAGCAGATCCAGTCCGGTGAAGTCCGGGTCCTGGCCACCAGCGGCGAAAAGCGGCTCGAGGGCGTCGACGCCCCGACGCTGAAGGAATCAGGCATCGACCTGGTGTTCACCAACTGGCGCGGCATCGTGGCCCCTCCGGGCATCAGCGACAAGGACAAGGCATCCCTGATCGCCGCCCTTGAGAAGATGCACGCGACCGAGGGCTGGAAGGAAGCGCTGAAGACCCACAGCTGGACGGACGCCTTCATCACCGGCGAGAAGTTCGAAACGTTCCTTACCGAGCAGGACAAGCGGGTGGCGGACGTCCTCACCAAGCTTGGGTTGGCGTGACCTCGCTGACCACAGGCCTTAAGGGCCGCGCCGAGCTGGGAGTTTCCCTCCTGCTCGGCGCGGCCGGCGTCCTTGTCTTCCTGGACGCCAACGGCCTGGTGACCCCGTACTCCCAGTCGGACCCCGTGGGTCCCAAAACAGTTCCGTACATCGTGGCCGGCCTGCTGGTGGCATGCGCTGTCCTGCTGGCCATCAACGTGATGCGGGGCGGCCAGGGCGAGGCGGAAGGCGGCGAGGATGTTGACCTCACCCACCCCGCCGACTGGAAAACCATCCTGCCCCTGGCAGGAGCCTTCATCCTGAACATCCTGCTCATCGACTGGGCCGGCTGGGTCATCTCCGGCACCGTCCTGTTCTGGGGCAGCGTTTTGGCACTGGGCAGCCGGCACTACATCCGCGACGGGCTCATCTCCGTAGCCCTGTCCCTGCTGACCTTCTACGGCTTCTACCTCGGCCTCGGCATCGCCCTGCCCGCCGGACTCCTGGAAGGAATCCTCTGATGGACGTCTGGTCCTCACTGATGGACGGTTTCGCCACCGCCCTCACCCCCATGAATTTCCTCTACGCCGTGATCGGCGTGATCCTGGGCACCGCCGTCGGCGTCCTCCCCGGGCTCGGCCCGGCCATGACCGTGGCCCTGCTCCTGCCCGTCACCTACGCCCTTGAGCCCACCAGCGCCTTCATCATGTTCGCCGGCATCTACTACGGCGGCATGTACGGCGGTTCCACCACGTCGATCCTCCTCAACACCCCCGGCGAATCGTCCTCCGTGGTCACCGCCATCGAGGGCAACAAGATGGCCAAGGCGGGCCGGGCGGCGCAGGCGCTTGCGACGGCGGCGATCGGCTCGTTCGTTGCGGGCACCATCGGCACCGCGCTGCTGGCCGTCTGCGCACCGATCGTGGTGAAGTTCGCCGTGAGCCTGGGTGCGCCCAGCTACTTCGCCATCATGGTTTTGGCCCTGCTGGCCGTCACCGCGGTCCTGGGTTCGTCGCGGCTCCGCGGCTTCGCCTCGCTGGCACTTGGCCTGGCCATCGGCCTGGTGGGCATGGACTCGGTCACCGGCCAGCGCCGCCTGACCTTCGGCCAGCCGCTGCTCGCGGACGGCCTGGACATCGTGGTGGTGGCCGTGGCCATCTTTGCCGTGGGCGAAGCCCTGTGGGTTGCCGCCCACCTGCGCCGCACTCCGCTGCATGTGATCCCGGTGGGCCGGCCCTGGATGGGCAAGAAGGACTGGAGCCGTTCCTGGAAGCCGTGGCTGCGCGGGACCGCCTTCGGCTTCCCGTTCGGCGCCCTCCCCGCCGGCGGCGCCGAGATTCCCACGTTCCTTTCCTACGTCACCGAGAAGCGCCTCACCAAGCACCCGGAAGAGTTCGGCAAGGGCGCCATCGAGGGCGTCGCCGGGCCGGAAGCAGCCAACAACGCTGCCGCCGCCGGCACCCTGACGCCCATGCTGGCCCTGGGCCTGCCCACCAACGCCACGGCCGCCGTCATGCTCGCAGCCTTCACCTCGTACGGCATCCAGCCGGGTCCGCAGCTGTTTTCCAGCCAGGGACCGCTGGTGTGGGCGCTGATCGCAAGCCTCTTCATCGGCAACCTGCTGCTACTGCTGATCAACCTGCCGCTGGCACCCCTGTGGGCCAAGCTCCTGCAGCTCCCCCGGCCGTACCTGTACGCGGGCATCCTCTTCTTTGCCACGCTCGGCGCCTACTCGGTGAACCTGCAGGCGTTCGACCTGGTGATCCTGCTGGTGCTCGGCGCCCTCGGGTTCATGATGCGCCGGTTCGGGCTGCCGGTGCTGCCGCTCATCCTCGGCGTGATCCTGGGGCCGCGCATCGAAGGCCAGCTCCGCAAGACCCTGCAGCTCAGCGCAGGCGACCCGGCAGGGCTCTTCAGCGAGCCGATCGCCGTCGTGATTTACGTCATTGTGGGGCTGATCCTGCTCTGGCCGCTGCTCTACAAACTGGTGCGGCGGAACCGCCCGGCGGGCCGTTCACTGGTTCCCGCCAATTCCGGCGCAGCAGACACCAGCGACTAGTCCCCGCCGGCACCCTAACCCCGCATCCTGCAAACACAAGGAGATACCATGACGATCGTGGTGGGATACGTCCCAACCCCCGAGGGTGAAGCTGCCCTGACCCAGGCCATTGCCGAAGCCCGGAAGGGCAACACCACGCTGCTGGTCATCAACTCGTCCAAAGGCGACGCGCTGGTGGACAACCGGTATGCCCAGGAGCCGGAGATCCAAAGCATCGAGGACCGCCTGGCCATCCAGGGCATCCAGCACGTGATCAAGCAGCCGGTCCGCGGCCACGACGCCGCGGCCGAAGTCCTGGACGCCGCCGAGGAACACAATGCCGAACTGATCGTGATCGGACTGCGCCGGCGGACGCCGGTGGGCAAGCTCATCATGGGCAGCGTGTCGCAGCGGATCCTGCTGGAGGCCGACTGCCCGGTCCTGGCGGTGAAGGCCGGTTAACGCTGCCGCGGTGATGCGTTCCCAGCGGTGAAAACGGGGGCAAGCGGGACAGCCAAAGAGCAGTCATCTGACATTTTGCGGGAGCAGCCGGTAGAATGGCAGGGCCCTTAGGCATGAAACACAGAAAGTACTCCCAATGACTACAGCCACCCTGGAACGCGTCCCCGCCGTTTCCTCCCGCGCCGACGCCTCGGCAGCCAGGTCCATCGACCTGGAGTTTTCCAACGCGCGCGAAGTCCACGCCGGCCTGGAAGAGGCAGTGTCCGAGCTGATCGAGGTCGCCGCGCAGGAAGCCTCCTGCGGCATCCTGGTCACCCGGCTGCATCCGGGCCGCTACACCGTAGCCCTGGACGAATCGGTACCGTTCGGCGAAACCTACGAGGCCATCGCCGCCTGACCGGCAATCCTGCCGGGGCATGCCCCGGACAAAAGAAATCCCCGCCCTGCGCAAGCAGTAGGCGGGGATTTCTGTTGTTGTGCTTCCTGGGGCCGCTAGCCGCGGCGCACCTGCACGCCGTCGGATTTGAGGAAGAGCTGCTTCTCCGACGGACCGGCCGGCACCAGCCACAGAACGTTTCCGCTCTGGGACACCTCCTCCACCTCCCCGGCGGCAACCACGTGCGCATGCTTGATGATCTCCACGTGGTCCCCGGCCTTGAGGGTCCTCCAGTCGGAAACAGCGGCGGAATGGGCGTTTCGCCTTGATAAGACTGCCCCACGAGCTTTCATTTGAACTTCTACCCCTTTGTATACGTTCTGCGCCACAGCCTCTTTGATGTGACTTTCACTACATCTTCAGTTCTACTACACTCGGCGCCCCGCGGTGGAACGTGTCGGATGAAATTCCACCAAGTGGACGCAGAGTGCGCACGCCCTGAAGATTCTTCGGATTCAGGCGAGGATGCCGACGGCGGATTCGGCCGCCCTGCGCACCTCGCCCGAGGCCACCAGCCTGTCGGCAGCCTCGAGCTCGGGTGACAGGAAGCGGTCCGTCCCCGGCCCGTCCACCACGCCGCGCAAAGCGGAGACGACGGCGACGCCCGCCGGCCCCGGCGTCAGGACCCCACCGGAGAGCCGGCTGCGGATGTCCAGGGCGCGTGCCGACGTCACCAGCTCGATGGCGAGGACCCGGCGCAGGTTCTCCACCGCCTTCCGCAGCTTGCGTGCGGCGTGCCAGCCCATCGAGACGTGGTCTTCCTGCATGGCGGAACTGGGGATGGAATCCACGGAGGCGGGAACAGCAAGCCGCTTGTTGTCCGAGACCAGGCCGGCCTGGGTGTACTGGGCAATCATCAGCCCTGAGTCCACGCCGGGGTCGGCCGCAAGGAAGGCCGGCAGGCCGTGGGAGCGGGCCGGATCCAGCATCCTGTCCGTCCGGCGTTCCGCGATGGAGCTCAGGTCCGCGACGGCGATGGCCAGGAAGTCCAACACGTAGGCCACCGGCGCACCATGGAAGTTGCCGTTGGAGCTGACCGTTCCGTCAGGCAGCACCACAGGGTTGTCGATGGCGGCCGCCAGTTCGCGGGACGCCACCAGGGCCGCGTGGTCCACTGTGTCCCTTACGGCGCCGGCAACCTGCGGGGCGCAGCGGAGCGAGTAGGCGTCCTGGACCCTGTTGTCGCCAACCTTGTGGGAAGCGACGATGGGGGAACCGGACAGGACACGCAGCATGTTGTCGGCGCTGGCGGCCTGCCCCGGATGCGGACGAAGCGCGGCGTGCAGCTCCGGCAGGAACACCTGGTCGGTGCCCAGCAGTGCCTCGACGCTCATCGCCGCGGTGATGTCCGCCGTCGTCAGCAGCTGGCGAAGGTCCGCGATGGCCATGAGGAGCATGCCCAGCATGCCTTCGGTGCCGTTGACCAGGGCCAGGCCTTCCTTTTCGGCGAGGGTGACCGGTTCGATGCCGTGTTCTGCAAGTAGTACCGCGACAGGCTGTTCGCCGCGGCCGCCGTACGTCACGCCGTCGGGTCCTTCCGCCTCGCCCTCGCCCATGAGCACCAGGGCGCAGTGGGACAGCGGTGCGAGGTCGCCCGAGCAGCCGAGCGAGCCGAACTCGCGGACCAGCGGCGTGATGCCGGCGTTGAGCACGTCCACCATGGTCTGCAGGACCACGGGCCGGACGCCGGTGCGGCCGGACGCCAGGGTCTTGGCTCGCAGGAACATGATGCCGCGCACCACTTCGCGCTCCACTGCCGGCCCCATGCCGGCTGCGTGGCTGCGGATCAGGCTCTTCTGCAGCTGGGTGCGCAGCTCATTCGGGATGTGCCGGTTGGCCAGGGCACCAAAGCCGGTGGAAATTCCGTAGGCCGGGACGTCGCTGGCTGCGAGCTCGTCGATGTGGGCGCGGACTTTTGCCACCGTGTCCAGGGCGTCCGGGGAGATGGTCACCTTCGCGTTGTGGCGCGCGACGGCGAGCACGTCCTCGGGCGTAACGCCGCTGGACCCGAGGGTGACGGTCAGCGGTTCGTGGGTTATTGCGGTCATGGTTCCTACTTCTGCGGGTGATCGATTGCTCCGTACCTGTCGTATTGCGGGCTCTAAACGACAGGTACGGAGCAATCGATGTGGGGTTGGTTAGTGTGTCTCGTTCATGGGGATGCGGACGCCGCGTTCCCTGGCGACGTCGACGGCGCGGTCGTAGCCGGCGTCGGCGTGGCGGATGACGCCCATGCCGGGGTCGTTGGTGAGGAGGCGTTCGAGCTTCTGCGCGGCGAGGTCGGTGCCGTCGGCGACGGAGACCTGGCCGGCATGGATCGAGCGGCCGATGCCTACCCCTCCGCCGTGGTGGATTGAGACCCAGGTGGCGCCGGAAGCGGTGTTGAGCAGGGCATTGAGCAGCGGCCAGTCAGCGATCGCGTCGGAACCGTCGGCCATGGACTCGGTCTCGCGGTACGGCGAGGCGACGGAGCCGGAGTCGAGGTGGTCGCGGCCGATGACGATGGGGGCCTTGACCTTGCCGTCCTTCACGAGCTGGTTGAAGAGCAGGCCGGCCTTGGCGCGGTCGCCGTAGCCGAGCCAGCAGATCCGGGCCGGCAGGCCTTCGAACTCGACGCGCTCCGCGGCGGCGTCGATCCAGCGGTGCAGGTGCTTGTTCTCCGGGAACAGTTCCTTGATGGCTTCGTCCGTGACGCGGATGTCTTCGGGGTCGCCGGACAGGGCAACCCAGCGGAACGGGCCGAGGCCCTCGCAGAACAGCGGGCGGATGTAGGCCGGGACGAAGCCGGGGAATTCGAAGGCGCGGGTGTACCCGCCCTTGCGGGCTTCGTCGCGGATGGAGTTGCCGTAGTCGAAGACCTCGGCGCCTGCGTCCTGGAACTCGACCATGGCCTGGACGTGCTTGGCCATCGAGGTCTGGGCTTTCTTGGTGAATCCCTCCGGGTCAGCCGCGGCTTCGCGGTGCCATTCCTCAACGGTGATGCCCTCTGGGAGGTAGCTCAACGGGTCGTGCGCCGAGGTCTGGTCGGTGACGATGTCGACGGTGAGCTCGCCGGCGTTGTGGCGGCGCAGGATTTCGGGGAACACTTCGGCGGCGTTGCCCACGTAGCCCACGGACCAGCCGCGGCGCTCTTCCTTGGCCGCCAGGACCTTGGCGATGGCGGCGTCGAGGTCTGTTTCCACCTCGTCGAGGTAGCGCTTGCCGGCGCGGCGGCGCAGGCGGGTCTCATCGACGTCGACAATCAGGCAGGCGCCCTCGTTCAGGGTGACGGCGAGCGGCTGGGCGCCGCCCATGCCGCCGCAGCCGCCGGTCAAGGTCAGGGTCCCGGCGAGGGTGCCGTTCTCATCCCCGGCGAGTTTCCGGGCAACGGCTGCGAAGGTCTCGAACGTGCCCTGCAGGATGCCCTGGGTGCCGATGTAGATCCAGGACCCGGCGGTCATCTGGCCGTACATCATCAGGCCCTCGGCCTCGAGCCGGCGGAATTCGGGCCAGTTGGCCCAGTCACCCACCAGGTTGGAGTTGGCCAGCAGGACGCGGGGGGCCCACTCGTTGGTGCGGAAGACACCCACCGGCTTGCCGGACTGGACCAGGAGGGTCTCGTCCTTTTCCATGGTTTCCAGGGTGCGGGTGATGGCGTCGAACGCTGCCCAGGACCGGACGGCCCGGCCCGTGCCGCCGTAGACCACCAGGTCATCGGGGCGTTCGGCCACTTCGGGGTCCAGGTTGTTCATCAGCATGCGCAGCGGGGCCTCCGTCTGCCAGGACTTGGCGGTGAGCACGGTGCCGCGGGCAGCTTTGACCGGGCGGGCACCGGTGGTGAAATCGGCGGGTGCCATGGTGGCTCCTTCGTGTGTAGGGCGAGTGTGGTGTTCGCGGTGATGCGAAGAGGTTCTGTATCAACTAAAGCCCGTCCGTGACGGCCCGGACAGGGCTTTCGAGGGGGTGCTGTCCGGGATTCCAGACCTGTTCCCCTCCCGGCGCCGGGCTACTTTGCGGGGCGGCCGTGGAGCCGGACCGAGAGTTCGTCGGCCACCTTCTGGACGCGCGCGGCCAGCACCGGCCACTGCTCCGCCGGCACCTTGTCCTCGAGGAACGTCACGGCGACTGCCGCCGTCGGCCATCCCAGGTGGTCCGTGACCGCGGCGGCGATGGAGCCGAAACCGGGCGTGACCTCGCCGTGTTCGGTGGCGTAGCCGCGCTGCCTGACCTGGTCCAGGTGGGAGGACAGTGCCGAGTACTTCATGATGGCGCCTTCCACCTCATGCCTGGCGGTAAAGGCCGCGGCATTGGGGTACAGCGCTCGCACCTGGGACTTGGGCAGCGCCGCAAGGATGGCACGGCCGCTGGCGGTGAGGTGGCTGGGAAGCCGGACGCCGACGTCCGTCACCAGGGAGGGGCGGTTTTTGGCCCTCTCCTCCACGATGTACAGCACGTCCCGGCCATGAAGCACGGCCAGGTGGGAACTCTCGCCAACCGCATCCACGAGGGAGGCAAGCAGCGGACGGCCCAGCCTCGACAGTGGCTCCTGCCTGGAGTAAGCGGAACTGAGTTCAAAGGCGCTGATGCCCAACCCGTAGCGCTGTTCCTCATGCAGGTGGAGCACAAAACCGTTCGCCTCCATTACGCCCAGCAGGTGGTAGACACTGGAGCGCGGCAGGCCCAGGGATGAAGCGATCTGCGACGCCGCCATCGGCCCCCGCCGCGAAGCCAGCAGTTTGAGGATGCGCAGCGTGTTTTCGGCGGCAGGGACCTTGGACGTCACCTTTGAGGCCGCCCTTGGCGCAGCTTTCATCCCGCTGCCGGCCTGCGGCCCTGGTTCGGTAATTAACACCGGTCCTCCTCATCGCCCCTCGGTAAAGCCCGGCGATATCCGGGATCCCGTACTTAAGCTTGCGCCACCGGGGGGCTCGTCACACGGAGGAACGCGCCCAATATGTCTGGTATACCGGACAGTTGCCGCCCGTCCATCAACCTTGCTGCCCTGCGCTGGGCCTTAGGCCGTCCACGACCCCGAACGAAGCCGCTGGAGCCGTTGCAGTTGGGTAGAGTCCCGTCATGGATGAAAAAGAGACCCTTCACCACTACCTCCGGGTCAGGCGTGACAACCTGCTCGGCAAGCTGGATGGCCTGAGTGAATACGACGTCCGCCGGCCACTGACGCCAACCGGCACCAACCTGCTCGGCCTGGTCAAACATGTGGCCAGCGTGGAGGTGGACTATTTCGGCGTGGTGTTCGGCCGCCCCAGCGGGAGGCACCTCCCATGGCTGGACGACGGCGCCGCACCGGATTCGGACATGTGGGCGACCGCTGACGAGTCCCGAGCGGACATCATCGAACTGCACCACTTCGCCGCGGCACACAGCGACGCGACCATCGAAGCATTGCCCGCTGACGCCCCCGGAGCAGTTCCATGGTGGCCTGAGGAGCGGCGCAACGTCACCCTGCACCAGATCCTGGTCCATATGGTTGCCGAACGTGCCCATCACCTGGGCCATGCAGACATCCTGCGAGAACTCATCGACGGCAGGGCGGGGCAGCGTCCAGGGGATCCGAACCTCACCAGGCGCAGCCCGGAGGAATGGGCCGCCCACTGCGCAGCCATCGAAACCGCGGCGAGGCAGGCATGAGCACGCGGGATGTTCCTGCCCAGGCCGGGGGCCTGCCCCCTGTTGGCCGGCCCGCCAACAGTGCCCTGATGCGGGCGGGCGTCACTTCACTGGCCGAGGCCGCCTCGTTGGGCCGCCTGGAGCTGCTGGCAATGCACGGCATCGGCCCGAAGGCCGTCCGGATCCTTGAGGCGGCCGCCGCCGAGCGCGGGCTCACCTTCGAGCCCTGAAGTGTGGCCATTCCCCGGCGATGAAGGCGCTGGAGGGACCGGATCCGGGGTACCCGGATATCCTGCGTAGAGCGTGACCTTCACAGCCTCGATCCTGGCTTGAATGCGTACATACTCTGCGAGCTGGGCCAAGTTAAAGCCCTTCCTGGCAACCGCATCCACGGTACGACCATAGGCCGATGGCGGACTATTTTCTGCTGCGGCATCCCGCACCAAGGCACCATAGAGTGCCCGGAGGATTGCCTCGAGAGCTTTTCTGTGTTCCGTTTCCCAGTCTGCTTTGCTTCCCATGCCTCCAGCGTCCCGGAGGGGCCTGCGAGGATCATCCAGTATCCATGCGTATGTGGATAACCCGTCCATGGCCCGCGCCATCCGAAACCGAAAGGCAGCGACCCGTCCAATCTGGAATGAAAGACACCGAGGCCCCGTGAGGCTCATCACGTCGCCCGGCAAAGTGGTCTGCTGGTTAGCGGTTCCCCTCCCAATGACGAGAAGGTTATTCGCATGCAACAAGCACCAAGCCCAACCCGGAACGAAAGTCCGGCCGCACAGCACACCGCAAGATCCGCCGTCGGAAGCGTCCTCAATCGGGGCCTGAACGTGCGCCACATCCGGTTCATGGCGCTGGGCTCGGCGATCGGCACGGGCCTTTTCTACGGTTCGGCCTCGGCCATCCAAAAAGCCGGCCCTGCCGTCCTGCTGGCCTACATCATCGGCGGCGCGGCGGTGTTCATGGTGATGCGGGCCCTCGGCGAGATGGCCGTGCGGCATCCCGTCTCCGGCTCGTTCGGCCAGTACGCCAGCCGCTACCTAGGCCCGCTGGCCGGCTTTGTGACCGGCTGGACCTACGTCTTCGAAATGGCGATCGTGGCCATCGCCGACGTCACCGCATTCAGTATCTACATGGGCTTCTGGTTCCCCCTGGTTGAACGCTGGATCTGGATCCTGGCCATCATCCTTTTCCTCGCCGGGCTCAACCTGCTCAGCGTCAAGGTCTTCGGCGAGCTGGAGTTCTGGTTCTCGCTGGTCAAGGTGGCGGCCATCATCGCCATGATCGCCGGCGGTGCGGCCATCATCGTTTTCGGCTTCCAGGCCGGAGGCTCAACTGTTGCGCCGGGCCTCGGGAACCTTGTAGAGCACGGGGGATTCTTCCCGTTCGGCTTTGAGGGGCTGCTCGCATCCTTCGCCGTCGTGATGTTTGCGTTCGGTGGTATCGAGACGCTCGGCATCACAGCCGGAGAGGCGGCCAACCCCAAACAGGTCATCCCCAAGGCCGTCAATACTGTTCCGGTGCGCGTCCTGCTGTTCTACGTCCTGACGCTGACGGTACTCATGAGCCTCTTCCCTTGGGACGGGATTGGCAGCAATGGCAGCCCCTTCGTCCAGATCTTCAGCGGGCTGGGCATCCCGGCGGCACCGCACATCCTCAACGCCGTGGTGATCACCGCGGCGCTGTCCGCCATCAACAGCGACATCTTCGGCGCCGGTCGCATCCTCTTCGGCCTGTCCCGCCAAGGCCACGCTCCCTCCGCCTTCGGCAAAGTGTCCAGGCACGGCGTCCCTTGGATGACGGTGGTGATCATGGCCGCGATCCTCCTGGTGGGCGTGGTCCTCAACGCCGTCATCCCGGAAAACGTTTTTGTCCTCATTGCCTCCATCGCCACCTTCGCCACCGTCTGGGTGTGGGTGATGATCCTCGCCTCGCACGTCGCCATGAAGCGGGAAATCGCGCGGGCTGGCCTGCCGCCGTCGGAATTCCCTTCGCCGTGGTGGCCCGCCGCCTCCCTTCTCACCATCGCCTTTATGGCGCTGGTGATCGCCGTCCTGGGTGCGTTCGAGGACTCGCGCATCGCGCTCTACGTAGGCGGGACCTGGCTGGCGCTGCTGGTCCTGGCGTACCGGCTGTGGGTAAGGGGTGACGGACGACGGCGGGCGAAGCTTGTGGACGAAACCTCGCCGCTCCCGGTGGTCACCACAGGCCCCTAAAGCAAAGAACCTCCAGGCCCAACGCCCACCCGACGCTCTCTCACTTAATGCCGGTTATGACCCAACGCTCGCTCACTCGCTTGAGGAAAGTGAGAGGGCGTTGGCCCAAAGTGCGCGTTAAGTGAGAGAGCGTTGACCCAAATAGCGCGTTAAGTGAGAGAGCGTCGGGGCTGCGCGGGGGATGGGGTCAGGCAGCCGCAGCGGCCGCGCGCACAGCCTCGGACAGCGACGTTGCCGGGCGGCCGATCAGCCTGCGCAGATCCCCGGTGCTGACAAGGAGGTCGCCCCGGGCAATGCCGAGATCGGAATCGGCCAGGATGTCCGCGAATGCTTCCGGCACTCCGAACCCGGCCAGCATTCCGGCGTATTCCGGCGCGGGAAGGTCCTGGTAGATGATGGCCTTGCCGGTGGCAGCGGTGATTTCGGCTGCAAGGTCCGCCATGCTGAAGGCGTTGTCACCGCCCAGTTCGTAGATCCTGCCCGCCTGGTCTTCGGCGACGAGCACAGCAGCAGCGGCGTGGGCATAATCAACGCGGGACGCTGCGCTGACCCTGCCGTCTCCGGCGCTGCCGGCCAGGCCACCCTGTGCCAGCGTGCCGGGCAGCTGGTCCGTGTAGTTCTCCAGGTACCAGCCGTTGCGCAGGAGGACGAAAGGAACGCCGGACTCCCGCAAAATAGCTTCCGTGGCCTGGTGCTCAGCCGCCAGCCTCATGCCGGTGGTGTCGGCATTGGCGATGCTGGTGTAGGCCAGCAGCTCAACGCCCTCTGCCTTAGCCGCCTCGATCACTGTGCGGTGCTGCTCCACCCGCTGGCCCACCTCGCTGCCGGAGATGAGGAGCACCTTCCGGGCGCCTTTCAGGGCTGCCGCCACTGAACGGGCATCTGCGTAGTCCATGGCCTTAACCCGAACGCCCCTCTCGGCGAAGCCGGCCAGCTTTTCCACGGAACGGCCCGCAGCCACGATGTCCTCCGCGGGAACGTTGCGCTCCAGCAGTGCTTCGACGACGTGGCGGCCCAGCTGGCCCGTTGCTCCGGTGATGACGATGCTCATGAAAATTCCTTCCGATGGGGTGTCTGCCATGGTTCACAACCACACCCACTCCGGAATACTTCCCGAAAGAGAGTACGCACTTTAAGGTAAGGTACTGACATGAAAGTTAGTACCGCCAGGACCGCCGTGCAGGCGGCGCCCCTTCCCGTGGCCCTTGCCGACGGCGTCTTCCCGGCGGGTTGTCCCAGCAGGACAGTGCTGGACCACATCACCAGCAAGTGGGGCGTCCTTATCCTGCTCGCCCTGTCCGAGGGTGAGCAGCGGTGGAGCGACCTGCGGCGCCGGGCCGAGGGAATCAGCGAGAAGATGCTGGCCCAGACGCTTAAGACGCTGGAGCGGGACGGCCTGGTCCGCCGGGAGGCGCAGCCGGTCATTCCGCCGCGGGTGGACTACAGCCTCACCGAACGCGGCTACGAATTGAGTGCCCTGCTGGTTCCGCTGGTGGCGTGGGCCTTCGAGAACGCGGACGACATCGTCAACGGCCAACGTTGAACCAGGGGATCCGAAGGCAAGTGTCGGCGCCGCCAGGAAATGAGTACTTGTTACTGGTGTGACTGATGTGAATAGCGCCTAGCTTAGGCGTAAGGTGCTTAGCCGGAATGGGAGGGCCGCCCTCTGCTGGGAGCGTTCCGGCAACCTGCACCGCGGGTGAGCGGCCTCTGCCGCTTTCGAGGAGTGGTACGCATGGTCAAAACCGTTGTCCGGGACCCGTCCAGCCTGGGCCAGCCCGTCAGCCTGGGCCACGTGCTGGTGCAGGCATGGAACCGGATTACAAGGTCCTTCGCCCCCCGGTCTCCCTACAAAATCGGTGATGCCGTAGTGGCGGACGACCCCTTCAAGGGGCGCCGCGAGGGATTGGTGGTGTTCCTGCAGGGCACTTCCGTGGGTGTGGACACCGTCCACGGCGTGTTCTTCTACGACCACCGGCAGCTCAAAAAGCTGGACTAGCCCCGCGGGCCGGCCCAGCTTTTTGGGTGCCAAACAGAGCCCTGCTAGCGCGCCGACCAGCCGCCATCCATGGTGTAGCTGGCGCCGGTCACCATTCCGGCGTGGTCGGACGCCAGCCAAGCGACCAGGGAGGCCACTTCTTCCGGCTCCACGAGACGCTTGATGGCGGACTCGGTCAGCATGATTTTCGCCAGCACCTCGGCTTCGGGGATGCCGTGGACCTTGGCCTGGTCTGCTATCTGCGACTCCACCAGGGGCGTGCGCACGTAGCCCGGGTTGATGCAGTTGGAGGTGACGCCGTGTGCCCCGCCCTCGAGCGCCGTCACCTTGCTCAGCCCTTCCAGCCCGTGCTTGGCCGAAACGTATGCGCTCTTGAACGGGGACGCCCGGATTCCATGTACCGAAGAAAGATTGATGATCCGGCCGAAGTTGTTGGCATACATGTGCGGCAGTGCCGCACGGATCAGCAGGAACGGCGCCTCAAGCATGAGGGTGACGAGACGGCGGAAGTCGGCCGGCTCAAACTCCTCGATGGGGCTGATGCGCTGGATTCCTGCGTTGTTCACCAGGATGTCGCAGTCCAGGCTGAGGGCCGAGAGGGCATCCACGTCCAGCAGGTCCACGGCCCAGGAGGTGCCCCCCACCTCGTCCGCGAGTGCTGCCGCAGCCTCCTCATCTACGTCCGCGATCACCACTTTGGCCCCCCGCGCGGCGAGGGCGCGGACACTGGCAGCGCCGATGCCGCCTGCTCCACCGGTAACCAGTGCCTTGCGGCCGTTCAGCGTGTTTTCCATTAACCCAGCCTTCCAGTTCAAAAATTGTCAACGAACCGGCCTGCTCCGGCAGCACCGGAGCAGGCCAAACCCAAGCAGCTCAGCGCGTGGCGGCTGCTACCGCCAGGCCTTCGCGTTCGGCGTCGGCCCTGTCCACGTCCTCAAGGGCTATGCCCTTGGTTTCCTTGAGGCTCAACACCGCCACGATGGTGACGGCGCATGCCACCAGCAGGTAGATGGCGGTGGGAACCCATGAGCCGGTGTCCTTAAGCCACTGGGTGGCCAGGAGCGGGGCCAGCGAGCCGGCGACGATCGAGGTGACCTGCGAGCCCAGCGACACCCCTGCGTAGCGCATCCGGGTTGGGAAGAGCTCGGCCATGATGGCGGGCTGCCCGGCATACATGAACGCGTGCAGGCACAGGCCGATGGTCACCGCGAGCACAATGATCACCGCATTCTTCGTGTCGAACATGGGGAAGGCGAAGAAGGGCCAGGTGGCGCCGGCGATGGCACCGATGAGGTAGACCGGCTTCCGGCCCCAACTGTCCACAAGCCGTCCCACCTGCGGGATCACCAGGAAGTGGATGACGTGGGCAATCAGCAGGGCGAACAGGAGCGAGGAAGTGTCGTATTTGTGGACGCTCTTGAGGTAGACGATCGCGAAGCTGACCACCAGGTAGTACATGATGTTCTCCGCGAAGCGCAGCCCCATGGCCTGCAGGATGCCCTTGGGGTACTTGCGGACCACCTCAAAGACGCCGTAGCTGACGGCCTGCTCCTGCTCCACCAGTTCCTTGGCCTTCAGGAAGATGGGCGCTTCAGTGACGTGGGTGCGGATGTAGTAGCCGACGAAGACGATCACGGCCGAGAGCCAGAAGGCCACCCGCCAGCCCCAGCCCAGGAATGCCTCCTGGCTGAGGGTGGAGGACATGATGTACAGCACCAGGGTGGCCAGCAGGTTGCCCACCGGAACGGCGGACTGGGGCCAGCTGGACCAGAAACCGCGGGACTTGTTGGGGCTGTGCTCGGCGACGAGAAGCACGGCGCCACCCCATTCGCCGCCCAGCGCGAAGCCCTGGATAAAACGGAGGAACACCAGCAGCGCCGGTGCGAGGTACCCGATCTCGGCGAAGCCCGGGAGGCAGCCCATCAGGAAGGTGGACACACCGATGATCACGATGGTGAGCTGCAGGGTGGGCTTGCGGCCCAGCTTGTCGCCGATCTGGCCAAAGACGATGCCGCCGAGCGGGCGGGCGACGAAGCCCACGGCGTAGGTGATGAAGGCCTGGATGATGCCGTCCAGCTCGTTGCCGGTTGCAGGGAAGAAGTACTTGCCGAACACGAGGGTTGCTGCGGTGGCGTATAGGAAGAACTCGTACCATTCCACGACGGTGCCAACCATGGAGGCTGCGACGATCTTCTTGAGGCCGGCGCCCTTAGGGGCGGCCTCGGCCGATGATGCAGAGCGCTGTCCTACGCTCATATGTTTTCTCCTTAGTGTCCACGTCGACACGCGCTGTGATCCACAGCACTCAATGGGCTCAGATGAGTATTGCCGCAGAAACTTTCCGATTCAATGGCCAAACAGGCACCCTTTGTGTGCAGAATTGCAGATATGGAAACTAATCCGGACGACTTGCTGGTCCTGCTGGCCGTCTCACGGTCAGCGAAATTCACGACGGCGGCACAATCCTTGGGACTGAACCACACCACCGTGTCCCGCCGGATAGCCGCTCTGGAGAAGTCGCTGGGCGGCAGGGTGCTGGCACGGGCAGCGGGCGGCTGGGAACTGACCGACCTGGGCACCCGGGCGGTGCAGGTAGCTGAACAGGTGGAGGCGGCGATGGGTTCGCTGGGACCTGCCGGCAAGGAACCGGACCCTATTACCGGCGTCGTACGCATGACCGCGACGGACGGGTTCAGCGCCTACATCGCTGCTCCTGCCGTGGCGCGGCTGCGGCGGAACCACCCGGGGCTGTGTGTAGAGGTGGTGACCATGACCAGGCGGGCGCTGCAGCAGCGCTCGGGGCTGGACATTGAAGTAGTGGTCGGCGAACCGCAGGTGCACCGGGCCGAAGCGGTGCGGCTGGGCGAGTACATGCTGGGGATGTACGCCTCGCGGGCCTACCTCGCCGAGCACGGAACCCCGGCCAGCGTGGCCGAACTCAACGAGCACCCGCTGGTCTATTTCGTGGATTCGATGCTGCAGGTGGACGACCTCGACGCGCCGCGCCGGCTGGTGCCCGGGATGCGCGACGGCGTGACGTCCACCAACGTCTTTGTCCACGTGGAGGCAACCCGGGCCGGAGCCGGGATCGGATTCCTGCCCTGCTTCATGGGCGACCTCCACGACGACCTGGTCCGCCTCCTGCCCACCGAAATCGCCGAACTGCTCCCCTACTGGATGGTGCTTCGGCCGGACTCGCTGCGCAGGCCTGCGGTGGCGGCAGTAGTCCAGGCGCTCCGGGAACAGGTGGCCGCGCACCGGGAAAAGCTGCTGGGCCGGGGCAAACCCTCCTCCATTGCTCCGTAGCTGCCGTTTTCAGGCCTCAAAACGGCGTTTACGGAGCACTGGACGGGGCGGGCGGGTCGTGGCGGACCGGGGCTCCGGCCGCGAAGGCCCTGACCTGCGCGTCATCCCACAGGTGCGCCGGGACGGCACCGCCCAGGAGCCGCCGGGCCAGCTTCGGATCGTCGCCGAGCGGTGTATCGCTGCCGGCCATCACCATGTTGCCGTAGCGCCGGCCCTTGAGCATGGCCGGGTCCGCGATGATGACGGTGTGCTTGAAGGAGGCCGCGATGGTGGCGGCATCCTCCCGGGCGTTTTTCAGGTCCGGGGCGTCGCCGGAGTTCACCACATACAGCCCGCCGGGCGCCAGGACGCGCTTAATGTGCTGGTTGAACTCGGCAGTGGTCAGGGGGCGCGGGGTCACGGCCCCGGCGAAAACATCCCGGATGATGAAGTCGCGGGTATCCGCCGTCAAGGTTTCGGTGACTTCCCGGGCCTCCCCAACGCGGATCCGCAGCAGCGGCGCCTTGGGCAGGTCGAACCAGCCGCGCACGTACCCGGCCAGCTTGCCGTCCAGCTCCACCACCACCTGCCGGGCGTCCGGGTAGACGGCATGGAAATAGCGGGCCAGCGAGCAGGCGCCGCCGCCCAGGTGCAGGCCGCGCAGCTTTGGGGCCTCACGTTTCTGCACGCCGCCGGAGGAAGCGCCCGACGGCGGCCAGCGGGACTCGATCAGCGCGGCCATCCAGCGCATGTACTCGAAGTCCAGGAACAGCGGGTCCGCCAGGTCGATGTGCGAGCTCATGACGCCGTTGATCTTCAGGAGCCAGCCGGTGGAGTTGTCCTGGTCCGCGATCAGCTCGCAGTCCCCGGTGTCGATGTAGTAGACACCCTCCACCGGACCGTTCGGACGGGTCCCCTTCGGCACTTCCACCACGCCCGCCGCCGGACGGCTGCCGCGGCCCCCCGGTTTTCCGCGTTTCGCCATTACCCGTGCCCCGCTTCAGTCCGACCAACCAGTTCGAACCTCCAACCCTAGTTGGTCTGCACGGCCCCTTCACCTTCGCGGATCCGGTTCACCACGGCAGTGGTGGAGCGCTCCGCCACGTAATCCAGGATGGCCACCCGGCCCCCGTACTCCTCCACGGCCGGGGTTTCGGCCAGCATCTCCGGAGTGTAGTCCCCGCCCTTGGCGTACACCTCGGGCCGGAGCTGCCGGATCAGCGGGGCCGCCGTGGGGGTATCGAAGACGGTCACGTAGTCGACGCAGCTCAAGGCCGCCACCACCGCTGCCCGGTCCGCCACCCCGTTGATGGGCCGTCCCGCGCCCTTGAGCCGCCGGACGGAGCCGTCACTGTTGAGCGCCACCACCAGGATGTCGCCCAGCTGCTTGGCCTGGTTGAGGTACCGGGTGTGGCCGCTGTGCAGCACATCGAAGCAGCCGTTGGTCAGCACGATCCGCTGGCCCTCGGCCCGGTGCAGTTCCAACTGCCGTTCCAGTTCATCCGCACCCAGGGCGGTGTCCGCGAACGCCTTCAGGTAGCGGCTGAGCTGTGCCGTGCTGCAGACCGACGTGCCTGGCTGGTGCACCACCACGTCCGCAGCGGACTGGGCCAGGTCCAGGCCCGCCGTCAACGGCAGGCCCGCTGAACGGGCCAGGGTCAGGGCGGCCACAAAAGTGTCGCCGGCTCCCGACGCCTGCTTCTCCGCCGCCGGACGGGCCCACGTCCGGTGCGTGACGCCGTCGGGCCTTAGCAGGACGGTGCCGTCACGGTCCAGCGTGACCACCACCGCCCTTGCGCCCGTAGCCTGCAGCAGCGCATCCGCGTGCCTGCCCACCTCGGCCACCCTGTCCTGCCCCTCGGGCAGCCGCACGTCCAGCATCCGCGCCGTTTCCTGCGCGTTGGGCGTCACCAGGTCCGGACGGAGCGGCGCCCAGGGTCGGGGATCGTGCGAATCAACCACCAGCAGTGGGCGCCCTTCGCCATCCCCGCGCCCTTTGCCCGCCAGGGCCTCTTCCAGGCCACGGCGGACAGGGTCCGCCAGGACGCCGGTGCCGTAATCGCAGACCAACACCGAGTCCTGGTGTTCGACGGCGGCCCGCACCGACGCGGCCAGCTCCGCCAGCGCTTCGACGGGCACAGACTTGGCCGCGTCGTCGATGCGCAGCATCACCTGGCCGCCGCTGCTGATCCGGATCTTGGTGGTGGTGACCATGTCCGGGTGGTCCAGCAGGTAGGTGACGTCGATCCCCGCCGCCACCAGCTGGTTCCGGAGGTCCGCGCCGGCGTCGTCCGTTCCGATGATGCCGGCAACGGACACCCTCGCCCCGAGGGCGGCCAGGTTCATTGCAGTGTTGGCCGCCCCGCCGGGCACTGACTCGCGGGACTGGATGTCCACGACCGGTGCGGGTGCCTCACGGCACAGCCGTTCGATGCTGCCGCTCCACCAGCCGTCCAGCATCACGTCACCGAGCACCAGGATGGCCGGCTGTTCCGCCGCCAGCCGCCCGGGCAGCCACTCGGCGAGTGCCCGCTGCTGCGAGAGGTCCCCGGTTTCCGGCAACGTGCTCACGACCGGTCCTTGCGGGGGTCCGTGGCCGGCGGCGCTGCTATGTGCACTACTTTCACCCGGCTGAATTCATCCAGCAGTTCCGGGCCGTAGCCGAAACCGGCGCCGCTGATGCCGCGGGGCTGGGCCGCGCCGCCGGGGGCACCGCCGAACACCTCGTTGATCTTCACCGTGCCCACGGGAAGGGCGGCCACCGCCTGCTGGATGTGGGCGATATTGCCGGACAAAACCGTGGCAGCGAGGCCGTACCTGCCGCTGCACGCGAGCCGCAGGCCGTCGTCGAACGTTTCCACCACCTGCACCGGGGCAACCGGCCCGAACGTTTCTTCCCTCATGACCTCCATCGCCTCGGTGCATCCGGTCAGCACCGTGGCTGGGTAGAAGGAGCCCGCTCCGTCCGGAAGGGCGCCGCCCTCCACAGCGTGGGCGCCCCGCTGCAGCGCGTCGGCCACGTGGGCGTGGACGGCATCCCGCATCCGCCCGTCCACCAGCGGGGCCAACGTGCTGTTGCCGTTGCGGAGTGCTGCCTCCGCCTCCAGGGCGGCACAAAACTCGGTGGCGATGTCCTCGTGGACGTAGATCCGTTCAACCGCCACGCAAATCTGGCCGCTGTTGCTGAAGGCACCGATTGCTGCCTGCTCCGCCGCCCACACAGGATCGACGTCGCGGTCCACCAGCAGGGGATCGTTCCCCCCGTTTTCCCGGATGACATGCGCGCCGGTCAGGGCCCCGGCCGTGGCAATGCGGGCACCGGCGGCGCTGGAGCCCACGTGCGCGATGACGTCCACTTCCGCCTGTGTCAGCAGCGCGCCAACGCCTGCCCCGCCCGAAATTGTCTGGAAGGCGCCCGGCGGGAACGCCGGCGCCAGGACCTCCCCCAGGGCTTCGCCGAGCCGCGGGCAGCGTTCGCTCGGTTTGTGGATCACTGTGTTGCCGGTGACCAGCGCCGCGCCGATCAGGCCGCACGCCACGGCCACGGGATCATTCCACGGCGTGACGAGCGCTGCCACTCCCCGCGGCTCCGCCACCGTGTAATCCGAGGCCAGTGCATTGCCGCGAAGGCTGAGTCCGCGGTGGACGGGACCGAGTTCGGCATACTGCTCCAGGGTGGAAACTCCGGCAGCGATCCCCGCCAGCGACTCGTCCACCGGCCGGCCCGTTTCGCTGGCATTCAGTCCAGCCAGTTCCCGGGCGGCAGCCTCGAGCGCGCGTGCTGCCGCCTTGAGCGCGGCCCCCCGCTCAGCCGGGGCCGTGGAAGCCCAGTCCGGCGAAGCGCTGCGTGCTACCTCCACCGCCCTGGCCACGGCGTCCGGTTCGGCCTCGGGCACGGTCCAGAGGACCTCGCCGGTGCGCGGGTTGCGGATGGTGATTCCGGCGGGCGCGGCTGATTTTTGGTCCGTTGTTGTTTCGATGGCAGTGGTAGGCATGGTGTCCCTCCCGTCGTTTCCGGTCTGGTGGTCTGTTGCCTTTAAGGCCAGGAGCCCTCTTCCTCGTGGCAGATCAGCATTTCGCGGACCTCGCAGCCGGTGGGCTGGTTCAGCGCGAACAGGATGGCCTGCGCCGTATTGGCGGGGTCGTTGAGGCGGGAATCGTCCTGGGGCTTGTACTGCTCGGTGCGGTCATCGAAGAAGCGCGTCTTCATGCCGCCGGGGATCATGGTGGTCACGCCAATCTCTCCGCCGGTCTCGGCGGCGAGCGCGTGGCTGAAGCCCACCACGCCGAACTTCGAGGCGCAGTAGGCCGACGCGTCGGCCACGGCGCGCTTGCCCAGGGTGGAGGCAACGGTCACCACCCGGCCGTGGGTCGCCTTGAGGTAGGGCAGCGCAGCCCGGACGACGGACACCGTACCCATCAGGTTGACGCCGATCACCTTCTCCCACTCGGTGGCTTCGACGTCGGCCAGCTTGCCGCAGCGGTCGATGCCGGCTGCGGTGACTACGNACGGACACCGTACCCATCAGGTTGACGCCGATCACCTTCTCCCACTCGGTGGCTTCGACGTCGGCCAGCTTGCCGCAGCGGTCGATGCCGGCTGCGGTGACTACGGCTTCCAGTCCCCCCAGCGATTCCGCGGCTTCCTTGACGGCGGCTTCCACGGCCGCACGGTCCGCGACGTCCACTTCAAAGGCCTTCACGCCGGAGACGTTGCTGATGTCCCGGTCCAGCACCACGGGCGTGCCGCCCGCCTTGAGGACGGCGTCGACGACGGCGGCCCCCAGTCCGGAGGCACCTCCCGTTACCAGCACGCGGCCTGGGGTGTTCGGGGCAGGCACATTCACTTCTGCAGTCATGGTGTTCCTTTCGCTGGGGAATACAAAGTTTGGGGCGGGTGGGCGGGTGGGCGGCCGGTCAGCTCACCTTGGCGAGGGCGTGGGCCAGTCCGGTGGTGGAACGGGCGGGGTGGTAGGGAACGGTTAGGCAGCGCCCGCCCCACTTCTCCACGAGGTCGGCCTCCGGGAGGCGGGCGCCCTTGTAGTCGCGGCCCTTGACCCAGATGTCGGGGCGAAGGCGCTCCAGGGCCGCTTCCGGGGTGTCTTCATCGAAGATCATCACGGCGTCCACGCATTCCATGGCCAGCAGCAGCTCGGCCCTGTCCTGTTGGCCGATGATGGGCCGCTCCGGGCCCTTGAGCCGGCGCACCGAATCATCGGAGTTGAGGCAGACGATCAGGCAGTCCCCCAGTTCGCGCGCGGCCGCAAGGGACCTGACATGGCCTGCGTGCAGGAGGTCGAAGCAGCCGCCGGTCGCCACTACCTTGCCGCCGTTGTCCCGCACCACCCGGGCCAGCAGGAGCGGTTCGCTGATCCGCCGCTTGCCGCCCACAGGGGTCGGGGGCCTCAGCGGTGCCGCAATCGGGGCGTCGGAGCCGGCCTCGGAAGCGGCTTCGGCGTCGCGGCCGGAACCGGGGTCCGGCAAGGCGGACACTCCCCCGTTGGCCAGGAAGTCGGCGGCGTCATGGACTGCGAGCCTGGCGGCCTCCCCGAGGTCCCTGCCCGCCAGGAGGTGCACAGCCAGGCTGGCCGCGAGCCGGTCGCCCGCACCGCAGGGATCGCCCGCTTCCACCCGGGGCGCCGGCACGGCATCCGGGGAATTACCGCCCGCCCGCAGCAGCACCGCGCCATGCTCGCCCTTGGTGACCAGGACGGCGCGGCTTTGCCAGTGCTCCAGCAGGATTCTGCCGGCCTGGACGGCCGGGTCCTCCGGCTGGCGCTCCGGCGAATGCCCTTCCAGCCCGTGGACATCCCGGCGAGGGCCGCCGGGCACCGGGGCCTGCCGGCGTTCCCCCGCCAATGCCTGGGCCGCTTTGCTGGCCTCTGCGAGGTTGGGGGTCACCACGGCGACGCCCGGCACGGGATCCGGGCCGGCGGGATGCGGATCCCAGATGATGGGGATGGTGCCGGCCAGCCGGGCCAGGAGGTCGCGGAGCTGCGGATTTGCCGCCAGGCCCCTGCCGTAGTCGGCCACGACAATCGCGCCAGCCATCTCGACGGCGCGGAGCATGGCCGGGCTGGCGTCCGGGATGGGGACCTCCCCGCAGCCCTGGTCGAAGCGGACCACCGGGTGCGATCCTGCCCTGACCCGGGTCTTGACCGGCGAGGCATAACCGCTGGGACCGGAAACGAGCCGCACTCCGGTGAGGTGCGATTCCAGCTGTCGGCCGGCGTCGTCATCGCCCAGGACCGTCACCAGCGTCACGGGCCAGCCGTCCTGGGCGAGCATCCGCGCCACCAGGCCCGCACCGCCGGCACGCCGCTTCACGCCGGAAACGTCCACTACGGGAACGGGCGCATCGGGGCTGAGCCGGGTGGCGTCGCCGGACAGGTCCACGTCCAGCATGACGTCGCCCACCACGACGATCCTCATGGCCGGCCTCCCCGCATTGACAGGGCGGCATCGGCGCCGCTGCGCCGGCCCACTTCCAGGTCAAAGGCGCGGCACATCGCATGCAGGGCGATCAGGTGCCCTTCCTGGGCATTGGCGTTGAGGGCGTCGACCATCACGGCTTCATCGCAGGCATCGGCCAGCGGATTGGGGCCGACGCCGGTCAGCGCCCAGGTGGTGATGTTCAGCCGGGCGGCAACTTCCGCCGCGCGCAGCAGGTTGGCGCTCTTGCCGCTGGTGGACAGCAGCATGAGCACGTCACCGGACCGGCCGTGCGCGCGCACCTGCCGCGCGAAGACGTCGTCGAAGCCGTAGTCGTTGGCGATCGCGGTTACTGCCGAGGATTCGGCATGCAGCGAGATCGCGGAGAAAGGGACGCGTTCGCCGTCGAACCTGCCCACGAGTTCGGCAGTCAGGTGTTGCGCTTCAGCCGCTGAACCGCCGTTTCCGGCTGCGAGCAGCCGCTGCCCGCGCAGCAGGCGCTGGGCCAGCTCCACGCCCCAGGCGGCAAGGCGGCTGGACTGGCTCCGCAGCGAATCCAGCGCCGGCATCACGTTGTCCAGGTGCGTCAACACGATGTCCGAGCTGACCGGGTCCACAAAGCCGGATCCGGGCAGCGCCGCGGGCAGGGCCGGCGGGGCGGCCAACATCCGGAGGTCGGTTTCACGAAGGGACCATTCCGCCGTCACAGTGCCGCTCCTTCCATCGGGGCAAGGCTGGCGGGAGCCCCTGCCATGGCCAGCTGATAGGCCTTTTCGGTCTCGGCGGCCACCCGGTCCCAGGAGTACCTGGTGCGGGCCCGGAGCTTGCCCGCATTTCCGAGCTCCGCCCGCAGCGTGGGGTTGTCCAGCAGCATGGCAAGGGCGGACGCGATGGCCTCGGGATCCCGCGGCGGCACGTGCAGCCCGGTCCCGTGGTCCACCACGGTGTCACGGAGGCCGCCCACGGCCGCGGCCACCACCGGGACGCCGCAGGCCATGGCCTCCAGCGGAACAATGCCGAAGGGCTCATACCAGGGGGCGCACACCACGGCATCGGCACTGCGGAAAATCCCCGGCATCGCCCCCCGCGGCACCTGGCCCTGCAGCCTCACCTGCTCCGAGACCCCCAATTCGGCCGCAAGGTTCATCAGGCGGCGCACTTTGGGATCGGCATGGAGCGCCCCGGAGTCCCCGCCGCCGCCCACTATCAGGAGCTCGACGTCGTCGAACCCCGCCTCGCGCAGGCACGGCAGCGCCTTGATCACCAAATCCACGCCCTTGCGCGGCACCAGGCGGCCCACCGACAGGATGCGGTGCCGGCGCGCGCGGGCATCCACGGGTCCCTCAGCGGAGAAAAAGCCCAGGTCCACACCGCAGGGGGCGATCGAGATCTTGGCGGTGCTGATGCCCATGGCCTTGAGCTCAAACACCTCGTCCGAGCAGGTGGCAATGATCCGGTCCGCGGACCGGCCCACGCCTGGTTCAAGCCAGCGGCGTTCCTGCGGGCTGGTGTCCTCTGCGCCCTGGTGCCGCCGCTTGACGGTGCCGAGGGCATGGAAGGTCTGGATGACGGGAATGCGGTACCCGGCATCCGGGCGCCTGGCTGCGTCCAGGGCGGCCAGGCCGGACATCCAGAAGTGGCCGTGCACCACATCCGGCGGCCGCTGGCTCCAGTCCCCGGCCACGCCGTCGGCCAGCTCGCCCATGAAGGGCAGCAGTTCGTCCTTGGGAACATGGCGCGGCGGTCCCGCATCCACGTGGACCACCTCAAGCCGGCTGCCCACCCGGACCCTGGCGGGAAGCCCCGTTGCATCCCTGCGGGTATAGACGGTGACGTGGTGGCCCCGCCTGGCAAGGGCTTCGGACAGCGCCGCGACGTGCACGTTCTGCCCGCCGGCGTCCACTCCGCCGAGTGCCGCCAGGGGACTGGCGTGTTCGGAAATCATCGAGATTCTCATGGGGTCTTCCTCTCCCGCGCCGGAACAAGGATCCGCTCGTCCGGGCGTTCGTTGTGGCGGTGGCTGGACTTGATGACAACGAGGTCCGCCAGGACCTCATCCCAGCGGTCCTGGAACCTGCCCAGGCCGTAGCGTTCCAGTGCAGCCTCGCGGGCGGCGACGCCCCGCCGTCGTGCTTCCTCCGGATTGGCCACCAGCCGCTGCGCGCAGCGGAGCAGTTCGTCGATGTCGGCAGAGACGGCGCCGGCTTCCGGCGGCACCGCGCGGGGCGCTTCGGTGGTGGCCAGGGCAACGACCGGCATGCCCAGGTGCATGGCCTCCAGGAGGGACAGCCCCAGGGAGGTCCAGCGCATCGGGTGGACGTACACCCGGCACCTGGCCAGTTCACGGTGCAGTTCCCGGGTCTTCAGGTCGCCCCTCGGGGTCAGCCGGGACTCTGCTATCCCGGTGGCGGCGGCCAGGCCGTCGGTCTTCATGCCAAAGACCTGCAGCGGCGCCACCGACGCGAAGGCGGGCAGCAGGTCCGTTCCGGTAACGCGGCCGCGCCGGATGGGTTCATTCACCACCACCCCCAGTTCGGGCAGTTCCCCTGTGTAGAGCTGTCCGGGGTCCGGGATTCCGTGCTCGACCACCGTTGCAGCCGCAGAGCCGTTGTCCCAGGCCAGCCTGTTGAAGTGCGTCACGTGGACCAACGGGATACTGCGCTGGTCCGCAAGCGGGTGGCGGGTATTGGGGAAATCGCCCTTGGGGGTGTTGTGCTCCACGTACACGGCAGGCAGGTCCGCGCCTGGCCGGCGGCCCAGCAGCCGGACAACTTCGTCGATTTCTTCCGGGCGTTGAAGGACGACGGCGTCAACCTCCTCCGGGTCCAGCGCTGCGAGGTCCACCTCCCGCACAGATGCCGGCCAGTCCCTGCCGGCACGGCCAAGCCCCCAGGGTCCGCCGCCCGGCAGGACGGGAAGGAGGTACTCATGACGGCCGCGCACAAAGGCGTCCGTCCAGGAACCGTGGACATGCCAGAGCAGGATCTTCATCTGTTGCGGGCCTTTCTACGGGTGCTGACGTGGGTACTGAAAGAGCTCACTCCGCCCATCAGGCGCTCCACCGCCGCCACCACGTCCTCGGGGGAAACGGAGTCCAGGCAGGGGTGGCCCGGGACCGGGCAGACGCGGGCGCGGGTCATCCGGCAGGCTGCGTTCTGGTCCCCCAGGAGTTCCAGCGGAACCCCGTACGGCGCCCAGCGGATGGCCGGAACCACCGGCGAAAAGAGGCAGGCAACGGGTGTGCCCACGGCGGCCGCGAGATGCGCCGGACCGGTGTTGCCGGTGACCACCGCCTCCGCCCCTGCCATGACACCGGCCAGTGTGTGCAGGTCCGTTCGGCCGCCAAGGTCCAATGCTGAGGGCCCGGCCACCGTGGCGGTCAGCGACGTTTCCCCCGGACCGCCCGTCACCACCACGCGGTGCCCTGCGCCTTGGAGGAGTTCGACGGCGGCCGCGTGGTGCAGCGGCGGCCAGGCCCTCGCGGGAACGGCCGCGCCGGGGTGGACCACCACATAAGGCTCCCCGCCCACCAGGTCCCGGACATCCGGCACGGACGCCAGGTGCAGCTTGCCGTCGTCGCCGGCCGGGAGCCTGAAGCCGGCGGCCTCGGCGATGCCCAGGGCGCGTTCCGCCTCGGGCTGGTCCTCGGGGAAGTCCTCCCCCGGTTTGAGCCGGACGTCCAGGAGGGATCCCGCGTAGTCGGTGGAAGCCCCCGTGATGCGCGCAACGCCCGCCAGCCGCAGCAAAAGCGCCAGCGGCAGGGGCGATTGATGGAAGGAGGTGAGGATGACGGCTTCGGTAATCCTGGAGTTCCGGACATACTCAATCAGCCTGTCGGCGTGCGGTCCGGTCATCTTTGGGGCGGGATTCATGATCCACGGGCTGTCCCAGCTGTAGACCTCAGCGGCTCCCGGCAGCACGCCGGCCGCCGCCTCCCCCTGCCTGCCGCACAGCAAGACGACGTGGTTGGGCCTGCTGCCGTCCGGGATCCTGCCGTTGGCTACGGCCCTGACTGCAGGACCGGCCAGCAGGACGTCGCCCATGCTGTCCAGGCGCGCCACCAGGACGCGCCCCATTACCGCCCCTCCTGCAGCAGGAGCACGGCGCCCGCAAGGTCCTGCGCCACCAGGCGGGCTTCAGCCACTTCACCGGCAAGGGTCACGTGCGTCGGGACCAGCACTCCAGTGGCGCCGGCTGCCTCCGCGGCCCGGACGTCGGCGCCGATGTCACCGATCAGCGCGGCCTCAGCCTCCCGGATGCCGAGTTTCCGGCATGCGCTGTGGACCATGCCCGGCGCCGGCTTCCGGCAAGGGCAGCCATCCTGCTCGGCATGGGGACAGACTTCCCACACGTCGAAGGGGCCCAGCAGTTCGTCCACCCTTGCATTGACACTGGCCACTTCGGCGGCAGTGATCATGCCGCGGGCAATGCCTGACTGGTTGCTGACGACGCCGGTGGCAATGCCCTCGGACCGCAGGGCGTCGAGCACGGCTTTGGCGCCGGGCATTGGCCGGACAAGGTCGGGGTTCCCGTTGTAGGGGACGTCGACCACCAGCGTTCCGTCCCGGTCGAAAAGGACAGCCCTGAGCCTGGATGTTGCGGTTCTTCCCATGCCCTCCCTGTTCCCCTCTGCCTCTGCCCCTAAACGGGGCCGGACGGTTTTCTCACCTGCCGGCCGCTTTTGGCGCCAAGCCACTGAGCAGGCAAGATAGCGCTGCGATTGCCTGCTGCGGCTTCTCCCGTGCGGTCGCGGGGAGGGCCGGCTTCGGTGCTCCGGCGGGAGCGTGGCTGCTACTTCTTCCTGGCCTGGGCGGTGCCCCTGCGGGCCGGGTTCCGGCCCGGCCAGGCAGGATTGCCCGGCCCGTGGAGGGCCCGCAAGCACGCTTCGGAGGCCGTTGCCCTACCTGCGCCATGGCTTCCGGTTCCGTGGACTGTTTTCCCTCGGACTGCGTCCAGTTCCCGCGGGTGCAAGCTTCCCTCAAGCCTTCGCTGGAGCACCACCAGGACTTTGGCAAGGCGCCGTGAGACCTGCATCTGGGACATGCCCAGCCGCTTCCCCAGCTGCACCTGGGTCTCCTCGCAGAAGTAACGGCGGTAGAGGAGCTCCCGGTCCGCTGTGTCCAGGTCCTGGATCGCGTCGCGCAGGCAGGCGAGCTCCTCCAGGCGTTCCAGCGGCGTTTCGGGGCATGCCAGCACTTCACCGATGGATGGCGCGTCCGAATGCGGGTTGACGGCGTCCAGGGAGTCCGGGTGCATGCTGCTGGACGCCGAGATGGCCTCCTGCACTGCGGCCGGATCCTCATCGAGCGCCCCTGCAAGTTCGGCCACACTGGGGTTCCGTCCCAGCGACTGGGTCAGCTCCGGCTCGGCCCGGAACATCCGGGAACGCAGGTCCTGGATGTGCCTGGGCGGCCGGACCACCCAGGTGCGGTCGCGGAGGTACCGTTTGAGTTCCCCGGTGATGGTGGGGGCAGCGTAGGCGGGGAAGCTCTCGCCCTTTGACTGGTCAAAGCCGCGGGCCGCCTTGACCAGCCCCAGATAGGCCACCTGGTTCAGGTCGGCCCGCTCGCGTCCGCGGGCCTCGAAGCGGGCGGCCAGGGCCTCGGCCAGGTCCAGGTAGCCAAGCACAAGATCGTTTTCGAAGGTCTGGCGCAGCCGTCCCATTTTGGCCCGGGACGGGCTATTTCCCATGAATTCGGGCTGATGTTGGTGGGCGGCCGTAGTATCCGCGGCAAGTGCGGGAAGGTATTCGGGCATTGTCGTTGGTTCCCTCGGGTCGGGGGTCCGAAAGCCTGCGGCAAGACTCAGAAGAAGGAAATCATAAGGTTGCTTATAAAACAATCCCTCCCGGTTATAGGCTCGCCCTGTAAGCGGTACTAGCCGGCCACGCCAAGGAGTCCCTGCCAATGCACATCGCCATCACCGGAGCCAGCGGAAACGCGGGAACGGCCCTGCTGCGCAAGCTGCAGGCGGAGTTGTCCCAAAAACCGGGAAGCCTGCAGTTGACGGGGATCAGCAGGCGCCGCCCTGACACCAGCCGGGCACCCTATTCAGGGGTGGAGTGGCACACCCTTGACGTGGGCCTGGCGAGCGACCGGCCCCTGCTGGACGCGGCACTGGCAGGAGTGGACGCCGTAGTTCACCTGGCATGGCAGATCCAGCCCAACCGGGACCTTGAGCAGCTGTACCGGACCAACGTCACCGGCACCAGGAACGTCCTTGCGGCAGCCGGGAAGGCCGGCGTGAAACAGGTGGTCTGCGCGTCGTCCGTGGGCGCCTACAGCAAGGCTCCCAAGGATCGCCGGACGGATGAGTCGTGGCCTGCCCGCGGCATGCCGGGTTCACACTACAGCCGGCACAAGGCGGAGCAGGAAGAAGCCCTGGACGCTTTCATGTCGGCGGAGCCGGGCATCTCCGTAGCCAGGCTCCGCCCGGCCCTGATCTTCCAGCGCGACGCCGGAAGCGAGATCGGAAGATATTTCCTGGGGCCGCTCATCCCAAGGCTTCTGCCGGGGAGGCTGCGGGTACCTCTCCTGCCAGTCCCGGAGGACCTCATCTTCCAGGCGGTCCACGCCGACGATGTGGCTGATGCCTACTGGCGCGTCATCGACCAGCGCGCCTCCGGGGCATTCAACGTTGCAGCCGAACCCGTCCTGACACCCCAGGAACTTGCCCGCATCCTGCGGGCCCGACGGATCCTGCCCATCCCCACGGGACTGCTCCACGCCATCGTTGGTGCGGCATGGAGGCTGCGGCTCCAGCCCACCGACTCCGGGTGGATTGAGATGGCGGCCGGAGCCCCCGTCATGGACACTGGCCGGGCACGGCGGATACTTGGCTGGGAACCCCGGCTCTCATCCACCGAGGCAGTCACCGAGGTACTGGCGGGCATGGGAACGGGGGAAGGAGTTGCTCCCTCCCCCGCCCTGAAACCGAGGAACGTTCCTTCGCCCGCGGACTAGATGCCCGGGCGGGGATTCTGCCTGTCCCCGTGGGCACCCCCGGCAGGATTGGGGCCCTCGTTGCGCCGGCCGTCCCGGTCAACGTCGGCGCGGTCAACATCGGTGCGGTCAACGTCAGTGCGGTCCGCGTCGGAGCGCTCAGCGTCGGAGCGGGCTTCATCACGTAATGCCGGGCCCCCGGCAGTGTCAGCCCGGCCGCCTGCGGCGCCCTCACGGTTGGCACCCTCGCGGTTGGCGCTCTCGCGGCTGGCGTGGCGGACATCTTCACGGTCGGCGTACTCACGGCCTGCATGGCCGGCACCGTCGCGGTGGGCACGGTCGCGCCGGTCGCCCCTGCCGTCGGGGTCCAAGGTGACGTCAGGGTCAAGCTCGTCGGCTTTGCGTGTCCGTTCGTTCACGTCGTCGCGGAGCGACTTGGCCTCCGTGGCCTGCTGGTCCGCCTGCTGGCGCAACCGCGCCGCATCCACCTGCGCCTGCTCCGCATCCGCCCTGGCCCGGATCGCCTTCGCTTCGCGCTCGCGGGCATCGAGCTCCTTGGCCTCGGCCTCGCGGCGGATTTCGGCCGCCTTCTCCCGATGTGCGTCATCCCGCTTCTGCTGCATCGCCTTGCGGCGCCGCCCGCTTGCCAGCAACAGCAGAACCACCAGCACCACCACAGCGACGGCAACCAATACCCAAATCCATGGAGCTGTTTCCAACCTACCCACCACTTTCCACTTCGATGTACCCGGCAGGCGATCGCCATACCGGCCGACTCTTTTGGAACCTAATGCAACTCGCTTAGCAAGGGTACTTACCTTTTATTAGTAATCATGCTTATTATTTTACGGCCAGTATTGCTGGTTCTTGATCAACAACCGGCCTTCTTGGAAAGAGAGAGCGAAGATGACAGAGAACCAATGGCCCGAGGACCCCGCCTACACGGCTCCGCCGGCCTCCACAGGAATTCCGGGTGAGCGGTCCGCCGCCACCTTTCCATCCGCCGCCACTCCCCCTTATGGCCAAACCCAGACCGGCGACATCTCCGGGGCGTCCCGCAAGGATGCGGCAAAGGAAGAAGCAGCAGACGTAGCGCGCACGGCCAAGGATTCCGCCCAGGGCGTTGCCCAGACCGCGAAGGAGGAAGCCGCGCATGTGGCTTCCGAGGCGAAGTCCAGTGCGCAGGATCTTTTGCACCAGGCGAAGTCGGGCCTGACAAGCCAGGCGGGAACCCAGCAGCAGAAGGCCGCGGAAGGCATCCGCTCCATTTCCAGCCAGCTGCAGAGCATGGCCGAGGCACCTGACCAGCAGGGCGTGGCCAGCGACCTGATCCGCCAGGCTGCCAGCACTACCGAAACGGTAGCCTCCTGGCTTGAGACCAAGCAGCCGGGAGACCTTCTCGGCGAAGTCGAGAGGTTCGCCCGCAACCGCCCCGGCACGTTCCTGCTGATCGCTGCAGGCGCGGGTGTCCTGGCCGGACGCCTCACCCGCGGACTGACCGCAGGGGCCCCCGAAAGCTCGTACGGCACGGGCACCACCACGGCCGGCTTTGCCGGCCAGTACCCGGGCGCCGGGTATTCCGGTACGCAGTACGGGGACCAGTACACCGAGTCGTATGCACCGGCAGGCGGGACAGTGCCGCCTCCTCCGGTCCAGCTTCCCGGGCCGGCCACCACCACCGCAGGGTACGACGGCGGCGCTCCCGGCAGCAGCTACGGGGAGCCAACGCGTCCGGCCAGCGCACTGGACAGCCCGCAGCTGGTTGAAGAACCGTGGTCCGGAAACCGGGTTGCCGACGATCCGCTTGGCAACCGAGACCTCGCCGACGATCCTATGGCAGGTGATCCCCTCACCCGGGACCGCTCCAGGGATGGCCAGTCTGGCGGGCTGTGATGAGTAGTTCTATTCCGGAGATGCCCCCGAGTGAGGCGCACCTGAAGGCTGATAACGCCTCGCTGGGTGAGCTGCTCGGGGACGTGACCCGCGACCTGTCCACGCTGATGCGCCAGGAAGTGGAACTCGCCAAAGCCGAACTCAAACAATCCGCCACCAAGGCCGGCAAGGGCTCGGGCATGCTCGCCGGCGCAGGCGTGGCCGGGCACTTCGTGCTCGTCTTCCTGTCCCTGGCCCTGATGT
>NZ_JAYESK010000009.1:0-8041 GCF_034720455.1 Pseudarthrobacter sp. C1
GGGCGGATTCGTTCCACCGCGTCCTCGTGGACCCGCGGGACGGGGCGCCGCTGGAAATCGGCCGCACCAGCTACCGGGTCACCAAAGCCATGCGGAACTGGCTCAGGCTGCGGGACGGCAAATGCCCCTTCCCCGGCTGCAGCAACCACTCCCTCGACAACGAAGCCGACCACCTCCTCGCCTGGCACAACGGCGGCACCACAGGAGTCTCGAACCTCGGCCAGCCCTGCCCGAAACACCACAAACTCCGCCACACCAGCGGCTGGAAACCCACCCCCGCCACCAAAACCGCACCACCCGGCTGGACCTCACCCACTGGCAGGCACTACACAAGCGAACACCAGGACTGGGAACCACCCCACTGGCCCCACCAAGTAAGGTCCGTCTCAGGCGGGGCAGGGTCCGTGGCCGGCGGGCCGCCGGACTTCGCCTATACCGGCCTCTCCCCGGGAGAAGAGGCCCTGGAGCGGCTCCTGCACGCCCCGCCCGCCTGAAGGGATACGGATGGTGGCTGAATCTTCAAAGCCGGACCAACCCGCCCGGACAGAAAAGCGACGGCGACATCCGGCACGTGCCGAATATCGCCGTCGTCGTCAATGCCTGTAAACGCAGCCGCGGAACTACACCGCTGCGGCAGGCTCCAGCTCCTCTGACGAAACCTGCCCGGCCTCTTCAGCCACATGCGGGACGAAGCGGACGAACATGGCCTTGAACCCGGGGGTGTTGGAGACGCGGGCAACGTTTTCCTTGTGGACCAGGGCGTTGGCTTCGGGGAAGTACGCGGCGGCGCAGCCCTTGGCGGTGGGGTAGGCCACCAGGCGGAACTTGTCCGCCTTGCGGTCGTGGCCGCGGAAGGTGCTGACCACGTCCACCAGGTCCCGGTCCTTGAAGCCCAGTTCCACCAGGTCCTCGGGATGCACCAGAATGACGCGGCGGCCGCCCGAGATGCCGCGGTAGCGGTCGTCCAGGCCGTAGTAGGTGGTGTTGTACTGGTCGTGGCTGCGGATGGTCTGGAGCACAAGGTGCCCGTCCGGCGGGGTGAGGTATTCGAGCGGGCTGACGGTGAACCGGCCGCGGCCAATGTCGGTCTTGAAGGATCGGGTGTCGCGCGGCGGGTTGGGCAGCACGAACCCGTTCTTGGTCCGGATGCGGGTGTTGAAGTCCTCGAAGCCGGGCAGGACGCGGGCAATGTGGTCGCGGATCACGTCGTAGTCCTCGGCCATGGCCTTCCAATCCACCGAATGGTCCGGGCCGAAGGTTGCTTCGGCCATGCGGGCCACGATGACCGGCTCGGAGAGCAGGTGCTCTGAGACAGGCTGGAGCCTGCCCTGGGTGGAGTGGACCACGGACATGGAGTCCTCCACGGACAGGAACTGGGCGCCGTTCGGGTGCTTGTCGTCCTTGTCCGTGCGGCCCAGCGTCGGCAGGATCAGCGAGGTGCGGCCGTGGACGATGTGGGAGCGGTTGGGCTTGGTGGAGATGTGCACGGTGAGGCCAATCCGCTGCATCCCGGCTTCCAGCGTTTCGGTGTCCGAGCAGGCCAGCGAAAAGTTGCCGCCCATGGACACAAACACGTCCACCTCGTCGCGTTCAAAGGCTTCCATGGCTTCGACGGCGTCATAGCCATGGTGCCGCGGAGACGTGATCCCGAACTCCGTATCCAGCGCTTGCAGGAGCCATTCCTTGGGTTTCTCCCAGATGCCCATGGTCCTGTCGCCCTGGACGTTGGAGTGCCCGCGGACGGGGCAGGCGCCGGCGCCGGGCTTGCCGAAGTTGCCCTGGAGGAGCAGGACGTTGACCATTTCCTTGATGGTGTCCACCGAGTGCGGCTGCTGCGTCACGCCCAGGGCCCAGCAAAAGATGGTGGCCTTGGACTTGATGAGCATTCCGGCCACGGTTTCGATCTGTTGGCGGGACAGGCCGGTGGCCTTCTCGGTCTCCGCCCAGTCCAGCTCCCGGCGGGCCTGGCGGTAGGCGTCGAACCCGTCCGTCTGCGCCTCCACAAAGGAATGGTCGACGACGGTCCCCGGGTTGCGTTCTTCCTCTGCCAGGAGCAGGTGGCCGAGCGCCTGGAAGAGGGCGAGGTCGCCGCCCACCTTGATCTGCAGGTACTCATCGGCCAGGGGCGTGCCGCCGCCCACCACGCCGGAGACGGTCTGCGGATCCTTGAAGTTGAACAGGCCGGCCTCGGGCAGCGGATTGACAGCCACTACCTTGCCGCCCTTGTCCTTGCATTCCTTCAGCGCGGACAGCATGCGGGGATGGTTGGTTCCGGGATTCTGCCCAACGACGAAGATCAGCTCGGAATCGTGGATGTCGTCCAACGAAACGGTGCCCTTGCCGATCCCGATGGTCGGGTTCAGTGCGGACCCGGAGGACTCGTGGCACATGTTGGAGCAGTCCGGCAGGTTGTTCGTGCCGATGGCCCGGGCGTAGAGCTGGTACATGAACGCGGTCTCGTTCGCGGTGCGCCCGGAGGTGTAGAAGACGCAGCGGTCCGGAGTTGAAGCCCGGACGTGTTCTCCGATCAGCTCGAATGCTTCGGCCCATGAGATCGGCGAGTAGTGGGTCTCGCCGGCGCGGATCACCATCGGCTCACTCAGCCGGCCCTGGTTGCCCAGCCAGTATTCAGTCTTGGTGGAGAGCTCGGCGATGGAGTGCTTTGCCCAGAACTCGGCACCAACTGTGCGGAGGGTGTTTTCCTCGGCCACGGCCTTGGCACCGTTCTCGCAGAACTCGGCCGCCTTGCGCTTCTTGTCCGATTCGGGCCACGCACAACCGGGGCAGTCGAAACCGCCGCGCTGGTTAAGCCGCAGCAGGGAGTGTGCCGTACGCGCGACCCCGGCCTGGGCCACGGCGCGCTCCAGCGCCACCATCACGGCTTTGACTCCCGCCGCCTCAACCTTGGGTTTGCGGACCTCCAGGTCGTCCTCATTGATGTCCGCGACGGGGGCGGGCTGTTTCCCGAACTTCATTGTCCCAACTTCCTTGCCGGCATTCGTCCTGCTCTTGCTGCCGTGCTCGTGCTTGCTGACTGCAGGTGCTCGTGGCGCCATGAAGGCGCGCCAGGCTTTCCCGGCGCGCCTGTTGGCACCTTAGTTGATTTCGACGGCTACTGCGCGATCCCCGCCAGGGTTTCCTGCTCCGCCGCGATGGTGGTGTTGTCGCCGTGTCCGGTGCGGACCACCGTCTCCGGCGGGAGGGTGAGCAGCCGTTCGCGGATGGAGGCCAGGATGGTGGGGTAGTCGCTGTAGGACCGCCCGGTGGCGCCGGGGCCGCCGTTGAACAGCGTGTCGCCGGTGAAGACGGTCCCTTCGCTCTCCAGGTAGAAGCAGGTGGAGCCGGGGGAGTGCCCGGGGGTGTGGATCGCCCGGAGGGTTGCCCCGCCCACCTGGAAGAGGTCGCCGTCGCTCAGTTCCCGGTCCGGCTTCGTGTCCGGGTACACCTGTTCCCAAAGGACCAGGTCGTCGGGGTTGAGGTAGATCGGGGCGTCGACGGCGTCGGCGACCTCGCGGGCGGCGCCGATGTGGTCGTTGTGGGCATGGGTCTGCAGGATGGCAAGGACCTTCCGGCCCCGGACCTGGTTGATGATCGCGGACGCGTCATGCGGGGAATCGATGATCATGCATTCTTCGTCGTTGCCCACGATCCAGACGTTGTTGTCGACGTCCCAGGTGCCGCCGTCGAGCGAAAACGTGCCCGAGGTGACCAGGTTCTCGATCCGGACGCCCATCAGGAACCTGCCACCGGCAGTTCGACGACGGAGCGGAGGACCTTGCCTTCGTGCATTTTCTCGAACGCTTCCTCCACCTGGTCGATGCTGATGCGCTCGGAAACGAAGGCGTCCAGGTCCAGGTTGCCCTGCTTGTAGTGGGAGACGAGCATCGGGAAGTCGCGGGAGGGAAGGCAGTCGCCGTACCAGGAGGACTTCAGCGATCCGCCCCGGCCAAAGACGTCCAGCAGCGGCAGTTCCAGCTTCATGTCCGGCGTCGGGACGCCCACCAGCACCACGCGGCCGGCGAGGTCGCGGGCGTAGAACGCCTGCTTGTAGGTTTCGGGACGGCCGACGGCGTCAATCACCACGTCGGCTCCGTTGCCTCCCGTGAGGGCGCGGATGGCCTCGATGGGGTCCTCCTTGCTGGAGTCGATGCCGTGCGTGGCGCCCAGCGACTTGGCCATGTCCACCTTGTTCGCGTCAATGTCCACGGCGATGATCGTGGTAGCGCCCGCCAGCTTGGCGCCGGCGATCGCGGCGATGCCCACGCCGCCGCAGCCGATCACCGCTACGGACTCGCCCCGCTTTACCTCGCCGGTGTTGATGGCGGCGCCGATGCCTGCCATCACTCCGCACCCCAGCAGCCCCACGGCGGCAGCATCAACCTCGGGGTCCACCTTGGTGCACTGTCCCGCGGCAACGAGGGTCTTCTCGGCGAAGGCGCCGATGCCCAGGGCAGGGGAGAGCTCGGTGCCGTCCTCGAGCGTCATTTTCTGGGTGGCGTTGGCCGTGTTGAAGCAGTACTGCGGCTGGCCCTTGGCACAGGCACGGCATTCGCCGCAAACGGCGCGCCAGTTCAGGATCACCCGGTCACCGGGGGCGATGGATGTGACACCGTCACCCACGGCGGACACAACACCCGTGGCTTCATGGCCCAGGAGGAAGGGGAAGTCATCGTTGATGGCGCCCTGCTTGTAGTGCAGGTCCGTATGGCAGACGCCGCAGGTCAGGATGTCAACGAGCGCCTCACCCGGTCCCGGATCCGGAACCAGGATGGTCTCTACTGACACCGGAGCGTTCTTTTCCTTGGCAATGACGGCCTTGACTTTGTGAACCATGTTTCCTGTGTTCCTTTCGTTGGCCGGACGAAAGTTCCCGGCCCGACTATCAATTCTAGGAGCTGCGGCACCTCCGGACGGCTACCCAAAGGGGTGGGCGGGAGCCCCCAAAGGGGTGGTTGGCGCCGCTCGATCCTCCCGGCATCTCCCGAATCAATTGCGTATTACACAACGCGATGCGTATAGCGCTTACACGAAATATGTCAGTCGCCTTGTGGGGTGTCAACAGCACGGCCTGGCTGCCACGCGCCGCGCGCTTCACGCCAGCATAGGCAAGCACGCACCCTTCGCTGCAACCGTATTGCATGTGCAGCAACGTGCTCCTGGAAGTCAGCCTCAAGACCCGGACCTTAGCAGCCTTCCGCACCAATCGAGCGTGCAAAGAAATTGCCCTTTGCAAAAACCATTGACTGTGGCCGCCGTCACGCCTATTCTGGTGCAACAGCGTTGCGCTGAATGCAACCACAAACACTTTGGTGGATACATGAGTAACGAAACTTCTTCCCCCGCCCGTGAGCGGGAAGCTGGCCCGGAGTCGAATGGAACCCCGTCCAGCAACTCCACGCCTGCTGACAATGCCGTCAGCAAGGAAACGCGCCGCCGCGTCATTGCGGCCAGCTTCATCGGCAACTTCGTCGAATGGTTCGACTACGCGGTCTACGGCTACCTGGCCGTCACTATCGCATCAGTCTTCTTCCCGGAATCCGACCCGCAGACCGGGCTCCTGCTGACCTTCGCCCTGTTTGCCATTTCATTCCTGGTGCGGCCGCTCGGCGGCTTCGTCTGGGGCCACATTGGCGACAAGGTTGGCCGGCGGACAGCCCTCTCGCTGTCGATCCTGATAATGTCCGGAGCAACTTTCTGCATCGCGCTGATTCCCGGATACGGCACGATCGGAATCTGGGCTCCCATCCTGCTCCTGGTCATCAGGGTGATCCAGGGCTTCTCTGCCTCGGGCGAGTACGCGGGAGCATCGGCGTTCCTGGTGGAGTACGCCCCCGCCAACAAGCGGGGCCTGTATGCCGCGGTTGTTCCCGCCAGCACCGCAGCCGGCCTCCTGCTCGGTTCACTGATCGCCGGGCTGCTGACCACGCTGCTCGCTGCCGACGCGATGCAGAGCTGGGGCTGGCGGCTGCCGTTCCTCCTGGCCGCCCCGATGGGCCTGATCGGCCGGTACATCCGGACAAAGCTCGAAGACACCCCGGTGTTCCGCGATCTGGAGGCCCAGGACCACGCTGCCAAGGCGCCCGTCTCCAGCCTCTTCCGCAACCACTGGCGGCAACTGCTCCAGGCCGTCGGGGCCGTCCTGCTCAACGCCGTCGGCTTCTACGTGATCCTCAGCTACATGCCCACCTACCTGTCCTCGGAACTGGGCCTGGGCGAGACCGAATCATTCCTTGCCACGACCATCGCGCTGGTCACCTACATCGGCTTCATCTTCCTCACCGGCATGCTCTCGGACCGGTACGGGCGCAAGAAGGTACTGATCACCGCATCAGTCGCCTTCATCGTCCTGACAGTTCCTGCGTTCGCACTGCTCGGGACCGGCAACTTCCTGGTGATCGTCCTGGTCCAGATCCTGCTGGGCGCCATGCTCACCCTCAACGACGGCACGCTCCCCAGCTTCCTGGCTGAAATGTTCCCCACCCGGGTCCGCTACAGCGGCTTTGCCGTCAGCTTCAATCTCTCCAACGCCCTCTTCGGCGGCACCGCCCCGTTCATGGCGACGCTCCTCATCGCCGCAACCGCAAACGACCTGGCGCCGGCCTGGTACCTCGTCGCTGCCGCCGTCGTTTCGCTCATCGCCGTGGCACTCTCCAGGGAAACCTGCAAAGAGCCGCTGCGGCACGAATAACTTCCGTCCCTACCGAACCACCTGCACATCGAAAATGCACCAGAGAAAGGCATCGCCACGATGACCATCACCACCGAGAACGCCACCACCGTCGCCGAACTCGAGCGCACCAAGATCCTCAAGAACGGCGAGAAGGTCAGCCTCACGTTCTCCGACGCCGAGTTCGAACGCCGGCTCGCGGGCCTCCGGCGGATCATGGCAGAGAAGGAACTGGACGCCGTCGTCCTCACCAGCTACCACTCCATCAAGTACTACTCGGACTTCCTGTTCACCACCTTCGGCCGTTCCTACGGCATGGTGGTCACCAAGGATGACACCGTCACCGTTACCGCCAATATCGACGCCGGCATGCCTTGGCGCCGCAGCTACGGCGACAACATCGTCTACACGGACTGGCGCCGGGACAACTACATCTTCGCCATCCAGGAAGTCCTGCGGACCCGCGGCATCAACCCCCGCCGCCTCGGCGTCGAGGATGACTCGCTCCCGCTGGACAACCGGAACAAGATCCAGGCAGCCTTCCCGTCCGCAACCCTGGTGGACGTGGCCCAGGCCGCCATGCGCCAGCGCATGATCAAGTCCGCCGAGGAAATCGAAGTCATCAAGCACGGTGCCCGGATCGGCGACCTGGGCGGCGAAGCCATCCGCAACGCCATCACCGCCGGGATCACCGAGTACGAGGTCGCGCTGATCGGTACGGAGGCCATGGTCCACGAGATCGCCCGGACCTTCCCCGACTCGGAAATCCGTGATACCTGGGTCTGGTTCCAGTCCGGCATCAACACCGACGGCGCCCACAACTGGGCCACCACCCGCAAGATCCAGGAACACGACATCCTGTCCCTGAACTGCTTCCCCATGACCTCCGGCTACTACACCGCCCTGGAGCGCACCCTGTTCTACGGCGAGCCGGACGCCCGGTCCCTGGAGCTGTGGAACATCAACGTGGAAGTCCACAAGCGAGGCCTCGAACTGATCAAGCCCGGCGCGGTCTGCAAGGACATCGCAGCGGAACTCAATGAGATCTACGTCGGGTATGGACTCCTGGCCAACCGCACCTTCGGCTACGGACATTCCTTCGGCGTCCTCAGCCACTACTACGGCCGGGAAGCCGGGCTGGAGCTCCGCGAGGATATCGACACCGTCCTGGAGCCCGGCATGGTGGTCTCCATGGAGCCGATGATCACCGTCCTTGACGGCCAGCCGGGCGCCGGCGGCTACCGCGAGCACGACATCCTGGTGGTGGGCGAGGACGGCGCGGAGAACATCACCAAGTTCCCGTTCGGCCCCGAGTACAACATCATCGGCGCCTAGCCTTCCAGGAACGAAACCCGGAAGCGGGGGCACCCCCGT
>NZ_JAYESK010000009.1:8109-171536 GCF_034720455.1 Pseudarthrobacter sp. C1
AAGCGGCGCCACCCCCGTGGCGCCGCTTCCGGCCTCCCTTAGGGAATGATGGGTACCACCATGAGTGCAGCAGAATCCGAGAACACAGGCAACGGCGACAGCAAGGGCGCTTCCGTCATCGTCAACGCCATCGCCGTCCTCCGGACTTTCTCGGCGGACGAGCCGCTGCTCGGCGTCACCGAGATTGCCAACCGCGTGGGGCTGCACAAAAGCACCGTCTCCAGGATCCTGGCCACCTTTGAACAGGAGCACCTGGTGGAGCGGGACCCCGAGACGCGCCGCTTCCGGCTCGGCCTGGGCCTGATCGCCGTCGCCGGGCCGCTCCTCGCCGAACTCGAGGAGCGCCGCGTCGCCTACCCGGTTCTGCGGGAGCTGTCCGAGCAGACCGGTGAAACCAGTGCACTCATGGTGTGGAGCGGTGACGAATCCATCTGCGTGGAGCAGATCGCCAGCCACCACCAGATCAAGCACACCACCCCGCTGGGTGCCCGGTACAGCGACGCCCTCAGCTCCTCAGTCCAGGTCTTCCTCGCCCAGGAGTCGGAGGAAAGGGTCCGTTCCCTGCTCAGCAGCGGGACGATCAGCTATCCCGGCCTGGACGAATCCAGCCTGGATGCCTACCTGGTCCGGCTGAAGGACGACCTCCGCCGCGGCTGGGCCGTCAACTACGGGGAAACCTCCATCGATGAGGTGGGACTGGCGGCCCCCGTTTACGACCATCGGGGTGAGGTGGTGGCTGCCGTCCTTATCCCCGCGCCGCGGTTCCGGGTTTCCACGGAGCGGCTCCAGGCCTTGGGGGAGGCATGTGCTGCAGCTGCTGCCAAGGTCACTGCGCGCCTGGGCGGCAGGCCGCGCCAAGCTGCCGGGCGCGTCTCCGGCCAGCGGCAGCGCGGAAAATAAAGCTTGTAGCTTCAAGTAAGCTCGGGTATCGTTAGGTTGAAAGTTCAACTAATGCCTGAGGACCCGAAATGCCCCTGACCAGTGACCAGTACGTCAGCCGCGGGCTCGGTAGCGCCACCGTTCGCAGCCGGGTCAGCGTTCCCCTGCGCTTTCCGGACGGCTATGCCGCAACCGCCGACGTCCTCACCTTCCACGGGCTTGCCGACGGCAAGGAGCACCTCCTGCTTGGACTCGGCGGCTGGGAACAGGCCCTGCTGCTCCACGGGGAATCGGCGCAGTCCGCGCCCCTTGTCCGGCTCCACAGTGAATGCCTCACGGGCGATGTGTTCGGCAGCGAGCGGTGCGACTGCGGCCCCCAACTGCGCGAAGGGGTGGAGGAGATCGCGGCCACCGGCGGGTTCCTGCTGTACCTGCGCCAGGAAGGCAGGGGCATCGGCCTGTACTCAAAGCTCGATGCGTACGCGTTGCAGGACGCAGGCCTGGACACCTACGAAGCGAACGTGGCCCTGGGTCACGGCGAGGACGAGCGGGACTACACGGCCGCTGCCCAGATGCTCGCCGCGCTTGGCGCCACGTCAGTCCGCCTCCTCAGCAACAACCCGGACAAGACGGCCCAACTGAAGGCGCTGGGCATAGAGGTCACCGAGCAGGTCCCCACGGGAGTGCACCTGTCTCCGGCAAACCACCGCTACCTGGCCGCCAAGCGGGACCGCACCGCCCACACCCTGGACTTTGCGGCCTGAGGCGGGCGGGACAGGCATGACAATCTATATCGACGATGTTTCCGCCGGCGTGTCCACCGTTCCTGGATCCGCGTCTTCGGGGATCCCAACACATGAGGAACTGCTGGCCAGGGTTGATGCCCTGGTTCCCCGGCTGAGGGAGCGGGCGGAGGAAACGGAGAACCTGCGGCGCATCCCGGACATCACACTGCTGGAACTGCAGGACGCCGGCGTCTTCAGGATCCTCGCCCCCATCGGTGTCGGCGGTTATGGCATGGGCGTGGAAACCTATGGTGAGGTGGTGCGGAGGCTGGCCCGGGGCTGCCCCTCCACGGCCTGGAACGCCGGGCACCTGATGGAGCACGTCTGGATGCTCGCACGCTGGCCGCAAGCGGTGCAGGATGAAGTGTTCGCAGGCGGCCCGGCGCCCCTGGCAGCCGCCACCGGCGCGCCGGTCGGCATTGCCGAGGAGGCGCCCGGCGGTTACCTCATCACCGGCCGCTGGAGCTTCGCCTCCGGCGTGCTGCACTCCCAGTGGGCGCTCCTGGCGGTGGACCACAACGGCGTGCGCCTGCAGTGCCTTGTCCCCATCAACGATGTGGAGATAGTGGACACCTGGCACACCGCCGGCCTGAGGGGAACCGGAAGCAACGACATCCACGCACAGCAACTGTTTGTGCCTGCCCGCCGGGCAGCGGCCTGGACCCTGCTGACGGCTGAGGACAATCCCGGCAGCCGCATTCATCCGGACCCCATCATCAGCACGCCCATGGGCACGCTGTTGAACATTGTTGCCCCTTCGGCCGCACTGGGAGCCGCGGAACACGCCCTGGAGCTGTTCCGGGAACAGATGCTCAGGCGCAAGGTCAAGAACACTGCGGAGAGCCGCCAGGCGGACTCTGCCGTTGCGCAGGCGCGCTTCGCCCAGGCTTACGGGCTGGTTGCCACCGCACGGCTGCACTGGGCGGAGGCGGTGCGGCTGGTGGATGCGTCCCATCGACGGCAGCCGAGGACCATGGCGGAGGGGACGAGGGCGCAGTATCGCCTGTCCTTTGCCCTCAGCGGCGAGGCCGCTGCCCAGGCCGTCAACCTGATCATGGCCCGCTCCGGCGGAAGCGCCCACCGGCTTTCGCATCCGCTCCAGCGGATCCAGCGGGATGCGGGCGTCCTGCTTAACCATCCAACCCTGGCCACCGATCCCATCCTTGAGCAGGCGGGCCGGGGGCTCCTTGGCCTGGGTCTGTCGGTCTCCAGTTTCTAGCAGGCACCGACGGCGGCGCTGGCCCCGGGGACCGCCACGTAGACTGGCATGATGCGGTTGGTAGCAAGCGACATTGACGGAACGATCCTCGGCCACGACGGAAAAATCAGCGACCGCACCGTCCGCGCCTTCCACGCATGCCGGGAGGCCGGCGTCGAACTCGTTTTTGTCACCGGCCGGCCGCCGCGCTGGCTGCACCCGCTGCAGGACCGGCTCGGCCATGCGGGAACCGTCATCTGCTCCAATGGCGCCGTGGTCTGGGACCTTGAGGCGGACAAGCTGGTCTCGGCCCGCACCTTGACCATCGATGCCGTGCTGGAGGTGCGCCGCATCATCAAGCGGCTGCGCCCCGCCGCCCTGTTCGCCGCCGAAACGCTGGGCGGGTTCCATCTGGAGCCCGGTTTTATCGAAAACGGCTCCAGCGAGCTGCTCTCCGAATTCACCCCGGCGCCGCTCGCCCAATCGCTGGCGGCGGACGACGCGGTGGTGAAGTTCCTGGCCATTGTCCGCGAGGGCACCGCAGATGACTTCCTCGCAGAGGTGGCTCCCGCCGTCGAACACCTCGCGTCCGCCACGCACTCATCGCCGGGCGTGCCGATGCTCGAGCTCGCGGTTCCCGGGGTCAACAAGGCCGTCACCCTGGCCGAATACGCGGCCAGCCTGGGAATCCGGGCTGCGGACGTGGTGGCCTTCGGAGACATGCCCAACGACATCGAAATGCTCCGCTGGGCAGGCCAGGGCTACGCCATGGCCAGCGGCCACCCTGAAGCAATCCGCGCGGCAGGGCAGCAGGCCCCGCATTTTGACGACGACGGCGTGGCCCAGGTCCTGGAGGCGCGGCTGGCCTCGCTGGGTGTCCAACTGTCCTGACTCTTAGGTGCCGGCGCCGTTTACACAGCTGGCGCTCACCTCGCGTTTACCTTTGCTCCCTAACGTGGGAAACGGAGAGCCCAACCTCTCCGTTCCGGCACAGGGGGAAGCAATGGGAAGAAAAGCGAAGCTTGGAAATGCTGAGGCGCCGCTCCGCGAGGCCGCGCCTGCTCCGCACTGGAAGAAGCTGCGGCAGGGCGACCGCGTCCGCGTCCTCCTGGCCCCGGGTTTCGAAGCCAGCGGCCTGGTGGATGCGGTCACCGCCGACCATGCGGCGGTATGGATCGATTTCGACGGCGGGCGCGGCCGTACGCTGCTGCACTGCAGCGACGGCGTGGACATAGTCCTTCAGGAGGGCTGACCGCCGCGGCCCTGCCGCCCGCCCCCGGGCCGGTGCCGCCTGGGGTACGCTCGCATTGTGGCCCTCCCCTTCTTCGAGCATGCTGATGCAGACGGGTCGCCGCTGCCCATCCCGATGGCCCACCGTGGATTTTCGCGTGAGGGTTTGGAGAACTCGATGGCCGCGTTCCGCGCCGCCGTCGACCTCGGTTACCGGTACCTCGAAACCGATGTCCACACCACGGCCGACGGCGTGGTGTTCCTCTTCCATGACGAGACGCTGGACCGGGTGACCGACGGCAGCGGGAAGGTGTCCGAGCTTCCCGCCCATAAGGTGGCCGAGGCGCGGATCGGCGGACGCGAGCCCATCCCGCGGTTCGATGAACTGCTCGTCGAGCTGCCGGGCGTCCGGCTGAACGTGGACGTCAAGGACTGGAATTCCGTACGCAGCATCGCCGCTGGAATTGAATACCACCAAGTGCACCACCGGGTGCTGCTGACCAGCTTCTCGGACCGGAGGCGGCGGGCGGTGCTGAAGCTGCTGAGCCAGCCGGTGGCAGCGTCAGCCGGAGTGGTTTCGGTGGGCTTGTTCACGGTGCTGGGCCCGATACTCCCCGGACCGGTGTTCAGGTGGAGCATGCGCCTGAACCTGCGAGGAGTCCACGCCCTGCAGGTTCCGGTGCGTTACGGCAGGGTGGAAGTGGTGACGCCCGGGTTTGTCCGCCGCGCCCACACCTTGGGCCTGGTGGTCCATGCCTGGACGATCAACGATCCCGGTGAAATGCGCCGGCTCCTTGACATGGGCGTGGACGGTCTGGTGACCGACCGCGCGGACCTGCTCCGCGAGGTCCTGCTGGAACGCGGAAAGTGGCCGCGCGGCTGAGGTCACCTACGCCCGGCCACTACCCCCGACCCGTGCTGGTGCCCCCGCTACCGCCATTGCTGCCGGTCGGCTCGTCAGGCCCCGCATCCCCGCCGAAGGGATTCTCCGATACGGGCCCGGGGGCTGCGCCGGTCTTGAGTCCCGGAGCCTCTTCCTTCTCCGCTTCCATCGCGTTGGAGCCCTCGCTCAGGGAGGAGTGCACTTCCACGTCATCGTTGGGATCCGCGGGATCAGGAACATGTGCTTTCTCCGTGGGCTTTGATGTCCCTGCCAGATCCTCCATGGCGTTTTCTGCTGCCTTGCCGATGCTGTCGCCGATACCCATGTGGCTGCTCCTTCCGACCTTGCCTGCCGGGCAATCCAGCGGATGCCCGAAGCATTACCCTTCCAGAATTATCAGCATGCTTACAATTAGTCCAGAGCCGGGGTGAGGAACCCCGGCCGTACAGGAAGGACGCATGCACCGTGAGCAGCTACCATCCGGAAAATGATCCCGCGAACCCTGACCAGCCGGGCAAGCAGGGAAGCGGGGACTCCGCCGCATCACCGAATCCGGACCCCGCCGAAGGCAACGTCACCGGGCTGGAGCCGGGTGGGGGAGTGCCTCCCGGCGAGACGCCGCCGGCTGAGGACCAAATGAGCCGCGACCAGGGCCACAGCGAATAGCCCCGCCGGCTGAGGCCTTGTGCCAGTGCGGTTAGCTTGTGTGTGGCTTGCCGGCGGCCTGATCGGGTCCCGCCACGTGGCGGCTGATCCCGTCCAGGTCCAGCCGGCTGTTCCAGCTGGCCCAGTCCTTGGGCCGCACCGAAGGCCGGCCGAGGAGATAGCCCTGCCCGGCTGTGATTCCCAGTTCGGTGAGGACCTTGAGCTCCCCGACAGTCTCGATGCCCTCTGCCACGAGGGAGGTGCCGATCTGGTCCGCAAAGTCCACCAGGCAGGCGGCAAGGGCGCGCTGGAGGCCGTCTTTGTCGACATCGCCGATGACGTTCCGGCCCACCTTCAGGAAGTCCGGGCGGAGGTGCACCATCCGGCTCAGTGCCCCTGCCCCTGAATGGGTGTCATCCACGGCGATCCGCAGGCCCTGGTCGCGCAACGGATTGATGGCGGCGATGAACTGCGGGTATTCCTCGTCCGTGATGGTTTCCGTCAGTTCGAGCACTACGCGGCTGACGGGAAGCTCGATGTGCTCGAACAGTTCCGGAAGCCTGGGGTCAAGGCATGAATCGGGCGAGATGTTGAGTGACACGAACAGGTTCTCGGGAAGCGTCTTAGCTGCGGCGGCAGCAGATCCCAGTGCCGAAAATTCGAGGTTCGCTCCCAGCCCCACAGCGGCTGCCTCAGCGAACCACAGTTCTGCCGCAGCACCGTCGTCGCTGACGAACCGGGACAACGCCTCGACTCCCACCACGATTTTTTCTTCCAGCCCGTAAATGGGCTGGAAGGCTGTCATCAGCATCTGGCTCTCAAGCAGGGCGCTGATGCGTGACATGCTGCGGATTGCATCGATCTGTTCCGCCACTTTGGGCGGGACGGCGGGTGTGAGGCGCATCTGCCTGGCAGTCTCCAGCGTTTCCGCCGTGTTGGCGTCACTCCGCCGGGTCTCAAGGAGGTATTCGAGGAGCGCACGCTCGGGCACTCCGGGATTTTCGTCCAAGCGGTTGCTAAGGCGCTGCCGGACAGCCGCTCCGGCCGGATCCGTGTCCGCCAGCACAGCGGCGATAATTCCCCATGCCTGTATTCGAACCGACATTAGCTACGCCCCCAGTTGACGAAGTAATGACCCAATGGCCCTTTGATGTTCAATTTGTAAACGCCTTTAAAGTCCGGTGCCCAGTTCAACACTGATTTTCGCGGCGACGAAAACCCACACACCGCATCATGATCGTATATCGCAGGAAACAAATGCGCAGTAGTTTCAGCCTTGCTGCTTTGCGCGTTCCGGCTGTTTTGCCACTAATTCCGGAATTTGTTCCGGCGGGACCGGCCTGCTGAAGAAATAGCCCTGGGCGCTGAGGCAGCCCAGGCCGCGAAGGATCTCAGCCTGCTCTGCTGTTTCCACGCCTTCCCACACCGCTTCCAGCCCGCACGCCCGGACCAGCTGCAGGACCGCCGCCACCAGGGCGGGCTGCGTGGGATCGGTTCCCAGCCCGGTGATCAGTGACCGGTCCACCTTGACCCGGTCCACCGGAAGCCGGCGCAGGTAGCTGATGGACGAGTAGCCGGTGCCGAAATCGTCGATCTCGATCCCCACGCCCAGGCCCCGCAGTCCGCCCAGCGAGTACCGGTCAAGATCGTTGCCTTTGACGATGGCAAGTTCCGTCAGCTCCAGCACCACCTGGTCCGGCCGAACGCCGGTTTCCTTCAGGACATTCCTGACATCCTCGATGAACTGCAGGCTCTGCAGGTCTGTGGCGGAGATATTGATCCGGACTGAGAACCGGCTGTCCACGACGGAGGCGTTGACCCAGTCGCGGAGCTGGTGAACTGCCGCCCGGAGCACCCACAGCCCCAGCTCGGAGATCAGCCCGGCTTCTTCCGCCAGCGGAATGAACTCGTCCGGCATGATCAGGCCGCGGGTCGGATGGTTCCAGCGGACCAGGGCCTCAACGCCCTCGATCCGGCCTGAGCCCAGTTCCACGACCGGCTGGTAGTTGAGCGTCAGGCCGTCCGTGCTGATGGCGGTACGCAAATCCTCCACCAGCTGGCTGCGGAGCCTGCGGACAAGCAGGAGTCCCGGCTCGAAGCGGTGCAGCTTGTTCTGGCCTTCCGCCTTGGACGCGTACATGGCGACGTCGGCCTCCATCAGCATGTCCTCCGGCGTCTTGCCCGGCTCGCCGGCGCTGAGCCCGATGCTGGCACCGCAGCGGAGGCTCCGTCCCGGCAGCTCAATGGGCTCACGTACGGCTGCCAGGATGCGGTGGCCCACAAAGCCGGCCTGGTCATGGGTGGCCGAGGGCAGGACGATGGCGAACTCGTCGCCGCCGAGGCGGGCAACGACGTCGGATTCGCGCACGGCACCGCGGATTCGTTCCCCCACGGTGATCAGGACGTGGTCCCCGGCGGAGTGGCCCAGGCTGTCGTTGATGGATTTGAACGCGTTCAGGTCCATCATGAGGAGGACCGGGCTTTCGTCCGATTCGGTGTCGGCCTCAAGGGCGGCGTTCAGTGCGTCGATCAGGGCGGAGCGGTTTGCCAGGCCCGTGAGCGGGTCCTGCATGGCCATCTTCTGCATCTCCAGATGGGCCTCGTGCAGGAGCCGGGTCCGGACCTGCACCCGCTGTTCAAGCTCCTCGTAGATGATCTGCAGGTCCTCGGCGAGCAGGTTGGTGCCCATGATGATGGCATCGAGCTCGTCACGCGCCGGAGAAACCTCGATCCGTGAGGTGAGGTCGCCGGACGCCAGCCGCACAATGCCTTCCAGGAGCCGGGAGAGCCGCGGGTCGTTATCCGCAAACATCGGAGTCCTGCATCCCGCTCAGTTTTCCTGGCTGCGTTCAGCGTCAAGGGGGAGGCTGACCGTGACCGTGGTCCCTGCGCCCAGGATCGAGGAAACGTCGATCCTGCCACCGTGCCGGGACACGATGTCCTTGGTGATGGCCAGCCCCAGCCCTGTCCCGGGAATCGCCCCCGACATGGCGTTTGATGCCCGGTAGAAGCGGGTGAAGACGTGGTCGATCTCGTCGCTCGAAATGCCGATGCCGGTGTCCGCCACACTGACCGTGGCCCACCGGGTGCCATCAGCCGCGGCGTGCGACTCGCTCCCCACCTGGATGCGCCCTCCGCTGGGGGTGAACTTGATGGCATTGGAGACCAGGTTGGTGAACACCTGCTGCAGCTGCACCTCGTCGGCAAGGATCTCCGGGTCCTCCGGAACCTGCTCCACGGCGATGGTGACGTTTTGCAGTGTGGCCAGGGGCCGAAGCGCCGCGGCCACGAGGTCCAGGGTCTGTCCCAGCCGCACCGGGGTGAGGTGCATCAGGCTGTCATCAAGGCCGTTGCGGGAAACGCTCAGCATGTCCTCGATCAGGATCCTGAGCCGCTCCGTGTTCCGGACCACGATGTCCAGCATCTGGTGGACTTCGGGAGAGACGGGCTGCTCGGTGCTTTCCTGGATCATGTCCAGGTACGCCATGATGGACGTCAGGGGCGTCCGCAGCTCATGGTTGACCGTGGCAAGGAAGTCCGTTTTGGCCTTGTCCAGCTGCTGCAGCTGCTTCACGACCTGCTGCTGGCTGCTGATCAGGTGGCTCTGGATCAGTCCGTGGGCCGCGTTGCCCGCCACATGTTGGATGAGCCCCAGTTCAGTCCCGGACCAGGTCCGCGGCTGGTCGATCATCGCAATCCAAATAATGCCCAGCGAAGAGCTGCCCTCGCCCATGGGCACGGCCAAGGAGGAAACGGCGTCGCCGATGCCCGGTGAAGCGGCCTCACCCGCCGTCGGCTCCTCCGTTCCGGGCGAAGACGAGGTCTCGGCGCCGGCCCACAGCAGGTCCGCTGCCCGGCGGGCATCCTCCTCGTCCGGCAGTGCCTCTTCGTTGAGCGGCGCCAGCCCGGGCCTGCTCCACGCGGCGTTGATGCGGGGAACCCGGCTGTCCTCGAAAGTGGTCAGCCAGACGTGGTCGGCCTTGAAGGTCCGGCCAAAGCCGGCCACCACATGGCGGGCGATCTCCTCCGGGTCGTTCGTGGCCCGGACAGCGGCAGAGACCTGCCGGAGCTGTTCGCGCAGTGCCTCGGTTTCCTGCCGGGCGGCATTGCGGCGGGCCACCATGTCGATCAGGGCAGTGGCGCGGTAGGCCAGTTCCCGGGGGGCGGGCGGCTTGGCGATGCAGTCGTGGATGCCGGACGGCTTCATGGCAGCGAGCTCTGCAGGATCGTCGAGGTCCACCACCACAAGCACCGGCGCGTCTGCTTTGACGGCGGAGAGCGACGTGTCAACCACGACGACGGAGGGGCGGCATTCTTCCAGGGAAGCAGCAAGTCCGGCAGCGTCCCTTGCGCACAGGACCGAATAGCCCGCATCCCGCAGCGCCTTGGCATATGATGCGAGGCGCGCATCGTCAGGGTCTGCCACGACGGCGGTGCGCGGCGCGCGCAAGTCACTCGGCGTGTCAGCCGCCACGGTGTCCCCTTCCCTCCCAGTTGAGTACATTGTATGGTCACGCCGGGCGGGCGGCTCCCCGGGAAAGAAATGGAGGACTTTTACCGCTCTGGCGGGCGCCGACAGGAGCTGCCAAGGGGTCATGCAGGCGGCAGATCCCGCAGCCGGGTTGTCCGGGCCCCTATATTTGATCCGTGCCCTCCCCCTCGAAGTCCCTCCCGGCAAAGTCACTGTGGTCCATCCTGCAGAAGTACCTGATGGTCCCGAAGCTCATCCGGCTGTCCCGCTCTGCCCCCAAGGACCGGCCGCTGGCATGGGACGCGTACTGGGCCGGCATCAGGGGGGCCGGAGCCGGGGGCGAGGTTCTCTGGGATTCCGGAACCGACCATGAATTCCTCGGCTACAGGGACGTGCTGCTTCGCCACCTGGACCCGGACCTGCCCGTGGTGGACGTGGGCTGCGGCCACGGCAGTTTTACCCGCGCATTGGCCGCAGTCTTCCCCGAGGTCATCGGCGTGGATGTTTCCGGGCAGGCCATAGCCTACGCGGGCGCCCAGGCACCCACGGCCGGCAGCCCAGGCCCTGTGCGCTACGTTACGCGGGACATGACCGCGCCGGGGGCGGGCAGGGGATTGGCCGGCAGCACTGACGCAAACGTCTTCATCCGGGGCGTGCTCCACGTGCTGGATCAGGCCGACCAGGCGGCGCTGGTGGAAAACCTGCGGCTGCTGGTCGGAAGCCGGGGCACCGTATTCCTCGCCGAAACGAATTTCCAGGGCAATCCCGTTGAGTACGTTTCCCACCTCGGTGCAACCCGCCAAAGCATCCCGGCCCCCCTTGAGCGCGCGATCCGCGGGCTGCCGATGCCCGGCCATTTCGGTCCCGAAGAGCGCTCGCGGGTACTTCCGCCGGAGAGTTGGGAACTCCTGGAAGACGGGGAAGTGGCCATCGAAACACATCCAATGACCGGGATCGGCGGGAAGAGCCGGGTGCCGGGGTATTTTGCTGTGCTCCGTCCGAGGCATTAGCCGGGGCTCAGCCCCTTCCGCCCGGAGGCTGGCTCCTTTCCGAAGGCGCATCGCGCCGCCACTCAAACCCTTGACACGCAGGCGGATCGGGATGCTGAATGGCAAGTACACTTACTGCCGACCGGCAGGGGAAGGGCAGGCGGAGTCATCCAAATCCCCTAAGTATTCACAGGAGGTCACCTCAACGGAGGACGAACCGGAGCGCGAGGGCCGGAGCCTGGCCGCCACGCACGACGAAGAGCGAAAAGGGCAGGATCCGGCACATCAGCCGGGGGAATGGTTTGAAAAATCCGACTCCCGGGGACTGAACTTCATTTACCAGCAACAGCGCAGCGACGGCCAGCAGTCAAACATCTTCCGGCTGGAGAATCCCGGTCGCGAAGACGCCTAAACCGCGCACCGTTCTGCCGCCAGCACCAGCACCGGCCCATGAAGCCGGCGCCGGTTTGCCGACGGTGGACGCAGACCTTACAGGAACTACCATGCGCAAACTCATTCCCTCCGGTTCCCTCCGCGGGATGCTGCTCCCGCCCACCTATGGGAACCATGTCACCCGCTCCACGGAGTTCACCGTCCTGTCCGTCGAGATCTGGTCCGCGGGATTGGTGGTCAACATCCACTTGGCCTCCGACGGTGCGCCCGAGCCGCGCATCAGCCTCCAGGACCACTTCGGAACGGCGTACTCGTTCCGGGATTCCGCCACCGTGGGGTCGAGGAACCTCCAGGTGTTCACCCCAACGGTGCCTGCCGGAACCAGGAGCCTGACCATCAGGTCCGCGGACGATCCTGAGGGGCGCCCTGTAGTGACCTTCGCGGTGCCGCTGATGGCCGTGCCGGAAGAGCCTGATTCTTCGCAGGACGGCGAATATCCCTCGGCGCCGGAACTCCGCCGCCCGGCTTGACCGAACGAAAGGCTGCCACCATGCAGGACACCGCAGGATTTGCCCCAAGCACCGCCATCGTTACCGGCTCGGACTCCGGCATTGGGAAGGCAACGGCTGTCGCCCTTGCCAGGGCCGGCATGGACGTGGGTGTCACCTGGCACTCAGACAAAGCCGGCGCTGAAGGCACGGCCGAGGAAGTGCGGCGGCTGGGGCGCAAGGCTGTGGTGCGCCGGCTTGACACCACTGAACTCCGCGCCGCCGGGGCCGTCATTGACGAATTGGCGGACGAACTGGGCGGAGTGGACGTCTTCGTCAACAATGCCGGGACCGGCGACGGCACCAAGTTCCTGGACCTGGACGTCGACACCTGGATGCGAACACTGGACACCAACCTCAACGGGGCTTTTGTTTGCCTGCAGGCCGCCGCCCGCCGAATGGTGCAGGCCGGCAAGGGCGGACGCCTGATTGCCGTCACCAGCGTGCACGAATTCCAGCCGCGGGTGGGTTCGTCCGCCTATGACGCGTCCAAGCACGGCCTGGGCGGCCTGATGAAGACGCTGGCGCTCGAGCTCGCCGAACACGGCATCACGGCCAACAGTGTGGCGCCGGGCGAAATCGCCACTCTCATGACAGGGCAGGAAGACGAGGACCCCACCACCAAGGACCGGCCGGGCGTGCCCCTGGGCAGGCCCGGTGACGCCCGGGAAATTGCCGCGGTCATCGCCTTCCTTGCCTCGGCAGGTTCCAGCTACGTCAACGGCGCATCCTGGGCGGTCGACGGCGGAATGCTGCAGATGGGGCCGCAGGCCGGCTCGCACATCACCAGCCACGAGTGGCGCGAGGGCTAGCCTCGACGCCTGGGGGTCCGTCCGGACTGCGGATCGGGCAAGCGCTTTCCTATCAGCTGCTGGCATGATGGAGCGCATGCGCATTCTTATTGCTCCGGATAAGTTCAAGGGTTCCCTGACCGCGGCCGAGGCGGCGGCTGCAATCGCCGAAGGTGCTTTGCGGGTCTATCCTGACGCCGTCGCCACGCAGTTCCCCATTGCCGACGGCGGCGAGGGGACCCTGGAGGCGGCGGTTTCGGCGGGCTACGAGGAGCGCCTCAACGCCGTCGTGGGCCCCATCCTTGCGCCAATCGGCGCCGCCTGGGCCATCAGCAAGGCGGACGACGGCAGGGTCACCGCCGTCATTGAAACGGCCCAGGCCTCGGGCCTTGCGGAGATGGACCCCACCCCGGCCAACGCCCTCCGGGCCCACAGCTACGGGTGCGGGCAGCTCATCGCGGCAGCCCTGGACGCCGGCGCCAACGAGATCGTGCTGGGCCTCGGCGGCTCGGCCATGACCGACGGCGGCAGCGGGGCACTGCGTGCCCTGGGCCTGAAGCCGCTGGACTCCGCGGGGAACATCGTGCCCCTGGGCGGCGGTTCACTCGCGGATGTCGCCGCGCTGGACACGAGCGGGCTGGACCCGCGGCTTGCCGCCACAACCTTCCGCATCGCCGTCGACGTACGCAACCCCCTCTACGGACCCGAAGGCGCCGCGCACGTCTTCGCACCGCAGAAAGGCGCGGACCCGGACACGGTGGAACTGCTCGACGCCGGCCTCCGCAACTGGGCGTCCGTCCTGCGCGAAGCCACGGGCCGGGACGTTAACGTCGCCGGGGCGGGCGCCGCCGGCGGCTTCCCGGCGTCGTTCCTTGCCTTCACCGACGCCACGCTGGAAGGCGGCTTCTCGCTTGTTGCCGGGCTGACCGGGCTGGCCGGACAGCTGGGTGAGGCAGACCTCGTCATCACCGGCGAAGGATCCATGGACTCGCAGTCACTGACCGGAAAAGCGCCCATCGCGCTCGCGGACGCAGCCCGGGAGCGAGGCATCCCGGTGATCGTGGTGGCCGGCAGGATCCTGGTCACGCCTGAAGAACTTGCCCACCATGGTGTGGTGGCTGCCGCACAGCTGCTGGACATGGCGCCCAGCCCGCAGGATGCCATGGGAAACGCCGCCAAATACCTGGCCCGCGCAACCAGCCAGGTACTCGAGGGCGCCTAAGGGCTAAACGATAGTGGTGCTGCGCTGCCGCCACCAGCAGGGGCGGTTCCCATGATGGTTCGCCGGCAGATTCCTTTCGGCTGTGCCCGGCTCAGGTGCCGGTTTCATAATGCGGCTCTGCAACGGGTTTGGACTCCGGCGATCCCTTTTCCCGCAGATAGACGGACGCGCCCACCAGGACGGCGACGGCCAGGAACTCGCTCTGCCAGTTCTGGAAGGATTCAAACCAAAAGCGGCTGGTGCCCACGTACTGAATGACCGAGACGCCCGCCTCCCCGTGGCTTTCCTGTTCCTCGTTGTACGCCGCGGCGCCGCCGAAGGCGTGCGCGGTGAACGAGCCAACGAACAGTAGGAACAGGAGGATGGACAGCGAGTGCTCGTAGAGCTTGAGGACTGCGCCGCCGCGCTTCACCGGCCAGGGGGTGGCCTTTTTGATGGCCGCCTGGCGCGGGTCCTCGTCCTGTGGCGCGTCCTTGCCTACAGGCTTGGACTCGGAAGAGCCCCTCTGGAACAGAAAGGCAGTCAGGACCACATACATGGCCATTTGCAGGAACTCCGATTCCCAGTTCTCAAAGGTGGCCTCCACGAAGTCGCCCGTGGCCAGGAATGCCAGAACTGATACAGCGGCTTCCCCGTGCGCCTGCTGCTCCTGGCTGTAGTTCGCCGCGCCGGTCAGGATCATGCCCGCAAAGAACACGAGGAACAGGCCCGCGTTCACCAGGAGCAGCCCGTGTTCCCTCACCCATTTGCTGCTCATTGTTAGCCTCCCTTCAAGCCATGAGGCGCCGTGTCTTCAGTGGCGCGCCTGTTCAAATGCATAGGGATGTAGACCAGCAGGACCACCATCACCGCCATCAGCGCCCCGCCTGCAGTAAGGCCGGCCGAGCGGCCGGCGGCCACATCGAAAACAAGCGCAGCCGTACCCGCGCTCAGGAGCGCGATTCCGGCAAGGGTCATCTTGGCGATCGAATCGCCGCTGGACACCAGGGTTTCCTTGAGCCGCTTCCGGAACAGCCGCCGGTGCACGCTCACCGGCAGGAGGATGAGTGCGGTGGTGAGGGCCGCAATCACCACGTTGGCCAGGTAGAGGTTGACCTGGAAATCGTCGAGATCCTCAAACCGCTGCTGGAAGGGGAGGGTCAGCAGGAAGCCGGCAAGGATCTGAACGCCCATCTGCAGCACCCGCAACTCCTGCAGCAGTTCTGCCCAGTTGCGGTCCAGTTGTTCCTCGCGGGTTTCGTTCCGGCCCGATCGGCCTGTGTAATCCTCCACCTCGGACACTGCTTCTCCTTCACTGCCAGCCTCTTAGTTCCCTTTCTACTCTTCCCCGATCCAGAAGCAAGGCTGGCGTTGCACCCGTCCCAACATTTGGTAAGTTTACTGATTATATTCGCACCGAACGGTGGACTTTGCTCCTCCGGCCGGGATAGCTTCGAAGGACCGGTGCACAGCGGAGCTCTTCGAAAACCGACACAGTGAGCAGGCGGACTATGAGCGACACAGGCAAGCAGACAGACCAGCCAAAGGATCCGCGGGGCGGCTACCACTCGGGTCCGTTCCCGGAGCAGGAACAGAAGCAGCCCGGCCTCACGGCGCCGATGGAACCCAAGCCCGACCATGGCGAACTGAGCTACGAGGGGCACGGGAAGCTTCAGGGCAAGGCGGCCCTCATCACGGGCGGTGATTCCGGAATCGGCAAGGCCGCCGCCATTGCCTTTGCCCGTGAGGGTGCCGATGTGGCCATTTCCTACCTCCCGGAAGAGGAGGAAGATGCGCAGGACACCGCGGACTGGATCCGCAAGGCGGGCCAGCGCGTCCTCCTGTTTGCCGGAGACGGCCGCGAGGAGGAATTCAGCACGCGCATTGCCGGGGAAACCGTGTCCGGGTTTGGGCGGCTGGACGTGGTGGTGCTCAACGCGGCCTACCAGAAGAACCGCGAGAGCCTGGAGTCCCTGGCCACCGAGGAATTCGACCGCGTCTTCAAGACCAACCTCTACTCGCTGCTCTGGACCGCGCGGGCCGCGGTACCGCACCTCAAACCGGGCGCGTCCATCATCACCACGGCATCCATCCAGGCCTTCAACCCGTCGCCGGGCCTCATTGATTACGCCATGACCAAGGCCGCGCAGGTGGCGTTCACCAAAGCGCTCGCGCAGGAACTTGGTCCCAAGGGCATCCGCGTCAACGCTGTGGCGCCCGGCCCCATCTGGACCCCGCTGATCCCGGCAACGGAGTGGCCGGATAAGCTCCCGAAATTCGGCCAGGATACCCCTTTGGGGCGGGCAGGCCAGCCGGCCGAACTTGCCGCGGCGTATGTGCTGCTGGCCTCCGAGGACGGATCCTACATTTCGGGGGCAGTCCTGCCGGTAACCGGGGGCAAGGGGCTCTAAGCCCGGGCCCCAAACCGTACGGGACCCAGCAGACCAGCTTCATCCGAACAGACAACAGGAGGAAACCATGACGCAGGAAAACCAGCACGCGCAGCCCGAAACGGACCCGGGCGGCTACGGCACCCCCACCGCTGAGCAGGAAATGGGAGGAGCCCAGGGCGCCCCGGGCAGCGTGGAAACGAACGAGCCCCAGTCGGAGGCCGGCGGGGATCCGGTACCCCACGACATGGACCTTCCTTCCAGCGCCGCCGAGATCGACGAGTCCAACGACGACTCCCGGGGATCCGCCCCGGTCTCGTCCGAGCCAGGGCAGGAAGCTGCCGGAATTCCGGACGGCAGCGGCAATGACCTGCCCCAGGAGAAGTCGCCGAAAGACGACGACGGCGAGGAGTTCAGCGCCGGCTAAGCACGCTCCGGGGCCGTCCGCGGCGGCCTCCCGCGAGCGTTGGGAAAGTTAGTTCGCATGGAGGCCTCCGCCCTGTGGTTCCCCGGCGAACCGCAGGGCGGAGGCCTCCGGCATGCCGGGACGTCCTGACGCCCACATGCAACCGTCCGGCGGAACTTGCCGTAACCCTCGCGGGCCTTGCCGCACAGGCCGAGCCCGCGTTCGCCGTCGTCATCAGTGACCAGTCAACCGGCAGCCGCGGCTGCGAAGTGTGGCTGCCCCGCAGCGTTCGCTCTGCCGCCGCGATATGCTCCACGCTGCCGGCGGGTTAGCGTTCCGGGACGACTCCCCCTCCTTTCGACCGATCGGGGGAGTAGTCTTAGAAAACAGGTTTTGCAGTAGGCCGGAGCGCTTCAACCAAGGCGTGGATCATGGCCGCTGAACCAACAGGGCAGCTCGGCTGGGGACCCCTTCCAGTACCCCCGGAACAGGTATTCGACAGCAAGGATGTCGAAACCTACCTCTGGGAAGTCACCCGTGACTTCATGGCGGACATCAAGGGCGAACAGCGCGGCATCAGCTGGGCAGCCACCCTTTTCCGCCTGGGCCAGGCCCGCACCGTCGCCGCGGGAACGGAAAAGGCGCGCGAGGCTGACCGCGAACAGTGCTCGTTCGCCGACGGTCCGGTCATGGAGGCCATCCGCAGCGGCGAGTTTGTGCTGTTGTCCGATGTCAGCCGCGACCGGCGTTGGCCCGGGTACGCAAGTGCGGCCGCCAGCCACGGGGTACAGTCGCTCCTCTCCATACCCATCGCATCCGAGGGCGGAACGAGCGCCGCCATCAACCTGTACGCGGCCTTTCCCCACACGTTCACAAGTGACGACCTCCTCCGCAGCAGGAGCTACGCCCAGCAGCTGGCGCGCGCGTTGCGGGTAGTGGTGCGGGTGGCGGAGCGCGCCGAGGCAACGGCGGGGATCGCCGTCGTGCAAAGCTCCCTGGTCCTGGTGGACCTGGCGGTGCGCAGCCTCATGGATGAGTACGGGCTAAGCCGCGAGGGGGCCCTTCGATTCCTGCAGAACCAGGCGCTGCACCACGAACTCGACCTGCGCGACGCAGCCCTGAACGTGGTTGTGCCCGGCTCCGCCCGGGAGAGCCCCAGGGCCGGGGATTCCGGCAGGGAGCCCACGGGGCTGAGGCAGGGAACGCCCGACGGCGTGGCGGACTTCCGCCTGCTGCCTCCTGCCGAGCTGGACCAGCAGGCGGAAAAACCGGGCGGCCGGAAGGCCGGACGGGGCAAGGACACACCTCATCCTGCGGAAGGGAGGACGGCATGACCGCGCAGAAGCACGAGGAGCCGGCGTCGGGAGCCATACAGCATCCCTGGCACCGCTTTGTGGCCCTCGGCGACTCGTTCACCGAGGGGGTGGGCGATCCCGAGCCGGAGAACCAGGGCGGGCTGCGGGGCTGGGCCGACCGCGTGGCCGAGGAACTCAGCGTTGGACGGCCGGATTTTGCCTATGCCAACCTCGCCATCCGGGGCCGGCGGCTGCGGGAGATCCTGGATCAGCAGGTGGGCCCGGCACTGGCCGCAAAGCCTGACCTGGTGACGCTCTCCGCTGGTGGAAACGACATTGTGTTCCGCCGCAGCGACCCGGACAAGCTTGCCGAGAAGATCGACGCCGGCGTGGAGCAGCTCGCCCGCTCCGGGGCCACCGTGGTCCTTTTTGCCGGTCCCGATTGGGGCGCCACCCCGGTCTTCGGCAAGATACGCGGCAAGGTGGCCATCTTCAACGAGAACCTGTACATAGTGGCCGCCCGGCACAACGCCGTCATGGTTGATCTGTGGTGCCTGCGCGACCTCACTGGACCAGGCATGTGGGATCCTGACCGCCTGCATTTCTCGCCGCTGGGCCACCACACCATAGCCATAGGGGTGCTGGAGGCCCTGGCCGTTCCCCACAGCCTTGAACCGATGCGGCCCAAGGCGCTCCCGCCGCGCAGCTGGAAGGCAGCCCGGGCCGAGGACCTGGCATGGGCCCGTGAATACCTTGTTCCCTGGGCCATCCGCCAGGTCAGGCACCCGGCGGCGGCCCCGCTGGCTCCCAAACGGCCCCAGCCAGGACCGGTGTTCGGGCATAGGCATTTCCAGGTCGGCCATCCGGCCGGCCATCCCGCCGAGCCGCCGTCCCTTAAGAAGGCCTAGCGCTTCTTGGGTGTCCGCTTGGCGGCGGCGTTGACGGCTGCCTTCACGGCGGGTGGAAGGCCGGCCTGTTCCGTCTCGGGCTCGGCCGCGGTGCCCCTGGCCTTCGCTATGGCCTTCATGCCGTGGTAGATCACTAGGGCCGCTGCCGAGCCCAGGGCGATGCCCGTGAACTTGAGGTCACCGATGGTCCAGGTGTAGTCCGCAATGCCGATGATCAGGGCCACGGCGGCGGTGGTCAGGTTGACCGGATTCGAGAAATTGACCTTGTTCTGGACCCAGATCTTCACGCCCAGGATGCCGATCATTCCATACAGCATGGTGGCCGCGCCGCCCAGGACGCCCGGCGGGACAGTGGCAATCAGCTCGCCGAATTTCGGGGAGAAGCTCAGCAGGATGGCGAAGATGCCGGCAACCCAGTAGGCCGCCGTCGAATACACCTTGGTGGCAGCCATGACGCCGATGTTCTCGGCGTAGGTGGTGGTGCCGGAGCCGCCGCCGAAGCCTGCCAGGACGGTGGCGGCGCCGTCGGCCATCAGCGCGCGGCCGGAAACGTCGTCGAGGTTCTGCCCTGTCATGGCGGCCACGGACTTCACATGGCCGATGTTCTCCGCCACGAGTACCAGCACCACCGGCACGAAGAGGCCCAGGACGCCCAGGTGGAATTCAGGGGTCTGGAACTGCGGGAGGCCGATCCACGCGGCGGCATCCATCTTGGCGTAGCTCACTTCGCCGCGCAGCATGGCCACGAGGTAGCCCGCTATTACGCCCACCAGGATGCTCAGGCGGCCAAGGATCCCGCGGAACAGGACGCTGACCAGGATGATGGTGGCCAGCGTGACGACGGCGGTGACGGGCGCGGCGTCGAAGTTGTTCTTTGCGGCGGGGGCAAGGTTGAGGCCGATCAGCGCCACGATGGCGCCCGTGACGATGGGCGGCATCAGCCGGTTGATCCAGCCTGCGCCGAACTTCTGCACAATGGCGCCCACCAGGGCCAGGGCCGCGCCGGCCAGCACCACGCCGCCCAGTGCCCCGGGAATGCCGAACTGCTGCTGGGACGCCATGATGGGGGCAATGAAGGCGAAGCTTGAACCCAGGTAGCTGGGAATCCGGCCCTTGGTGATCACCAGGAAAAGCAGTGTGCCGATGCCGGAGAAGAACAAAGTGGTGGCAGGCGGCATGCCTGTGATGATGGGCACCAGGAAGGTGGCGCCGAACATGGCCACCACGTGCTGCATGCCCACGCCGATGGTGAGCGGCCAGGCCAGCCGCTCATCCGGGGCCACCACGTGGCCCGGCTTAATCGACTTTCCGGTGCCGTGCAGCTTCCATTTGATTCCGAGCATGCTCATGGCGGAGGCCTTTCGGGGGCTTTCGGGGGTGCCGCGGAGGGCGAAGATTAACTGGGACAAGGATACCGCCAGCGCCGCGTTGCGGGCTGCTGTGGCGGACGTCACCCGCCGTCACGGGAAGAGGGACGGGCTGGTTGAAGTTGCAAGTATGGAAAGCAACAAGGCCGCCCCGGTAAGCGGGGAGGCACAGCGAAAGGTAAGCCCATGACAATTGCCCACGAAGAAGCGGTTATCGATTCGGCCGCCGTCGACGCCATTTTCGCCCAGGCCCGCACCGCCAACTCCTTCACCGGAGAGGTGACCGAGGATCAGGCGCAGGCAATCTACGAGCTGACCAAGTTCGGCCCCACCGCTTTCAACTCCCAGCCGCTGCGCGTGACCTACGTCCGTTCCGATGAGGCCCGCGCCAAGCTGGTGGAGGCCCTCATGCCGGGCAACCGCGCCAAGACGGCTTCCGCCCCGCTGGTGGCAATCCTCAGCTACGACACCGACTGGGCAGGGCAGTGGGACGCCTTCCTCCCCGGCTACAACGCCCCCAAGGCCATGTACGACGCCAACCCGGAACTCGCCGCCACCACCGGCAACAACAACGCCCACCTGCAGGCCGGCTACTTCATCCTGGCCGTCCGTTCCCTCGGGTTCGCCGCCGGCCCCATGACGGGCGCCGACTTTGGCGCGATCGACGCAGCGTTCTTCCCCGCCGGGGACCAGAAGAGCTTCCTGGTGGTCAACATCGGCCAGCCTGCCGAAGACGCCTGGGGCGAAGCCAAGCCCAAGTTCGCCTACGAGGACGTCGTCCGCACCGTCTGACCCCCGGGACGCTCTCTCACTTAATGCGCCTTTTCTGCCATCGCTCTCTCACCCCTGAGAGAGCGATGGCGCTTAAGCCGCATTAAGTGAGAGAGCGTCGGCAGGGGCGGTGGCAGACTGGGGCTATGCCGATGCGGAACCTCATCCTGGTGGCCTTCGTCGAGCCGGTGGCGGACGGGCTGGTCTTCCCCCGCAGCGAATGGCCGCTGCACATCACCCTGGTGAGGTTCGACGCCGACGCCCCGGACAGTGCCGACGCGGCCGAGCGCATCGCCGGCCTTGCAGAAGGCCCCGCGATGGCCGCCCTGGGCGCCCGGCTGACCGTGGGTGAGGACGCAGGCTTCGGCCGGAACGGCTCCGTGCCCGTGAACCTCATCCAGCCCCAGCCGGACCTGCAGGCCCTGCACGAGCAGCTGGTCTCTGCGGCGGGCAGCCTGGGCGGCACAATCCTGACGCCGGCCCACACGATGGCAGGCTACCGGCCCCATGTCTCGCACCAAGGTGGCAAACGGCTCAACCCGGGCGACGCCGTCGTGCTTGACCGTATTGCACTGGTGGACATGGCGCCGGACGGTGACCGCACCGTCCGGCGCATCCTGCGCCTGTGGACCCTGCCGGAAACCGAAGAGCCGCCTAGGAGATAACGCTGTCCACCAAGGCCTTGGCTTCCGCCTGGACCTGCTTGAGGTGTTCCTCGCCCTTGAAGGACTCGGCGTAGATCTTGTAGACGTCCTCGGTGCCCGAGGGGCGGGCGGCAAACCAGGCGTTCTCCGTGACCACCTTCAGCCCGCCAATGGGCGCGCCATTGCCGGGGGCCTCGGTCAGCTTGGCCAGGATGGGTTCCCCGGCCAGGGACGTCGCCGTGACGTCCGACGACGACAGCTTGCCGAGTGCCGACTTCTGCTCCCGCGTGGCTGCTGCGTCAATGCGGGCGTAGACGGGCGCGCCGAACTGGTCCGTCAGGCCCTTGTACAGCTGCGAGGGCGACTTGCCTGTAACGGCGGTGATCTCCGAGGCGAGCAGGGCCAGCAGGATGCCGTCCTTGTCCGTGGTCCAGACGGTGCCGTCCTTCTTGTTGAAGGAGGCGCCGGCCGATTCCTCGCCGCCGAACGCGCCTTCGCCGGACAGCAGGCCGGGCACGAACCACTTGAAGCCGACCGGAACCTCAACGAGCTTGCGGCCCAGGCTTTCCGCCACACGGTCGATGATGGACGACGAGACGAGGGTCTTGCCCACTACCGAGGCCGGGTTCCAGCCGCTGCGGTTGCGGTACAGGTAGTCGATGGCGACGGCGAGGTAATGGTTCGGGTTCATCAGTCCGCCGTCCGGTGTCACGATGCCGTGGCGGTCGGCGTCGGCGTCATTTCCCGTGGCGATGTCAAAGGCGGACCCGCCGTCGGACATCCGCTTGATCAGCGACGCCATCGCGGACGGCGAGGAGCAGTCCATCCGGATCTTTTCGTCCCAGTCCAGGGTCATGAACGCCCACTGGGGGTCCACCGTGGGGTTCACGACGGTCAGGTCCAGCTGGTGGCGCTCGCCGATCTCACCCCAGTAGTCAACGGATGCCCCGCCCATGGGGTCGGCACCGATCCTGACCCCGGCCTCGCGGATGGCGTCCAGGTTGAGCACGGACGGGAGGTCGTCAACATAGCTGCTGAGGAAGTCGAACTTGCCGGTGGTATCCGCGGCAAGTGCGTCGGCGACGGGAATTCGCTTCACCCCGCGCAGGTCGTTCCCGAGCAGTTCGTTGGCGCGGTTGGCGATCCACCCGGTGGCATCGGAATCGGCCGGGCCGCCGTGCGGAGGGTTGTACTTGAAGCCGCCGTCGGCCGGCGGGTTGTGGCTGGGGGTGACTACGATGCCGTCCGCCTGGGGGGCGCCGGCCGGGGCCTTCCGGTTGTAGGTGAGGATGGCGTGGCTCAGGGCGGGCGTCGGGGTGTAGCCGTGCCGGGCATCCACGAGGACCTGGACGCCGTTGGCTGCCAGCACCTCAAGTGCGGAGTTCTGCGCAGGTTCACTCAGGGCGTGCGTGTCCTTGGCCAGGAACAGCGGACCGGTGATGCCCTGCCCTGCACGGTATTCCACGATCGCCTGGGTGATGGCAACAATGTGTTTCTCGTTGAAGGACGCCTTGAGGCTGGAGCCGCGGTGCCCGGAGGTTCCGAACACCACGCGCTGGCCTGGATCACCCAGATCCGGCGTGATGTCGTAGTACGCATCGAGGAGCGCAGTGATGTCAACAAGGTCCTGGGGTTGGGCAACTGTGCCCGCGCGGCTAGCCATGCCACCAGCATGCCAGACGGGGGCCGGAGTCAAAACGATCCGTCCGGAATGCGGCCGGTGTGTCCGGCCTGTGACGGAATACCGTCATCAAGCGAGTAGTCAACCTGAGTACTGCCCCAGAAAGTACTTATATACCGCCGCCTGCGTGCCCTGTTACCTTCGAAAAAATCCGGCAAAACGTATGGAAGCAAGGCACGACGGCGGGCGGCCGCCGTCGTCCTTCCGGCAGGGAAGCAGGGACGCCATGGGGGCAGGAGACGGGGCAGCCGAGCAGTCCAGGCTGGCCGCGGAGAGGGTGGCCAGGCTCAAGCGCCGGCTCGACGAAGCGGAGCGTTCCACGAAGCCGTGGGACGCAGGCGCCGAGAAGGCAGGCGCCGAGGGCACGACGGCAGTAGCCGAGAAGCTGGGCGAGCTGGTGCCGTTGGGCTGGCACGTGCTGCATGATGTCCACTGGCCCGGCCGGCCCAAGGCAAGCCTGGACCACGTCCTGGTGGGGCCGGGCGGCGTGGTTGTGGTGGATTGCAAGGACTGGACCGGGGAGGTCCGTGTTGCCTCCGGCGTGCTGTGGCAGGGACGATACGCCCGGACCCAGGCCGTGGAGGGGGCCCTGGCCCAGTGCGCCGCCGTGACGTCCGTGGTTCCCCCGACGCACCGGAGGCTGGTGCGTCCGTTGATCTGCATGGCTACCCAGCCGGACCTCTTCGGCGTGACGAACTCGGATGTTGCAGTGGCCGGAACCGGCCGCGTCGTGGGGGCAATAGAGGCCCTGCCTCCGGTCCTGGACCAGCAGGCCGTGGAGGGTCTGTACAAACACCTCGGCCAGGAGCTGACCCACGAACAGGAAGCCGGCATCACGGCGCTGCGGAGCGTACGGCCCGGAACCGCAGTTCCGCCCGCCGGAACGGCAACAACTGATGAAGCAGGGCCAGCAGGTGTTGCCCCGAGGGCGGGCTCGCCGTCCCGTCCGGTGGTCCGGGAGAACCCCTCCGGGACCACGCCGGCCGGACTTGGCCCGGTCCGGCGGCACAATTCGGCTCGGCACAATTCGGTTCGGCACGGTGCCGGCTCGGCGGCGCGCCAGCACGGAGCCGCCGGCGCAGGAAGGCTTGCCCTCCTTGCCGCTTTTGTGATCTTTGCGGTGTACGTCCTGCCCTACTGGGGACAATAGATCCCCCAACCGGCCGGGAGTAGGCTGGAACAAAATCCAAGGGGGAAAACCATGTCCGACCAGCCCAGCCAGCGTCCCGAATCCGCAAAGCCCGAGTCCGCCGCGCCGTCGGGCTTTGAGCCGCCCCGTTTCGCCGCGCCCTCCGCCGGCGGGACACCACCGCAGCCGCAGCCGCAGTACGGGCAGGGCGGTTACGGGCAGGCCGGCTATGGGCAGGGCGCTTCCGGTCAGGACGCCTACGGCGAACCGGGCCAGTACCCGACGCCGTACGGCCAGCAGCCGAGCCCCTATGCCCAGCAGCCGGGCCCGTACGGCCAGCCTGCCAGCCCCTATGGCCAGCCGGCGTACTACGGCATGCAGGCGGAGCCGAAAACGCTGAGCATTGCCAGCATGGTGTGCGGGATCGCCTCCGTCATCATGGGCTGGCTCCTGCTGCCGCAGGTCGCCGCGATCATCACCGGACACATGGCGCTCAAGCGGGAACCGGCGGGCAGGGGCATGTCCATCGCCGGCCTGGTCCTGGGCTACCTGTGCTTGCTGGGCTACGGTGCGCTCTGGCTGCTGGCCATCATCGGGATCACCATAGCCGGCACCACCAGCGGTTCAGGCAACATGTACTGAACGCCAGTCATGGGCCAGGCCAACCGCCTGAACCAGCCGCTGGGGCGGTCCGGCGCTCCCGCGCCCGGGCCGCCGTCGTGCGTCTAAAGCGTGCCTTTACGCCCTGCGTTCACGCCGCCGTGCGTTCAGCCTCGCGGAGCCTGCGTCGGCGGGATGTTGTGGTTAAGGCGGAAGATGTTGTGGGGGTCGTACCGGTCCTTCAGGGCTGACAGCCGCTGGAACTTCTCCGGTCCGTACGCCGCGCGGGCGGCATCCGGCCCCTTGAGCCCGACTTCCGCACCCAGGAAATTGACGTACTCCCCGTGCTCTGCGAAGGGCTGCATGAGCCCGTGTGCTTTGCGGGCGAACGCGGTCAGCCGCTCGTCCTCGGAGGGATCGCGCCAGAACCCGTAGACATTCAGCCAATACCGGGCAGACCGGTTCGGGAACGCCGTGGCATCGTCAGGTACCCGTCCGAACGCCCCTTCCATATGGTGGATATCGATGCCGGTGCCTTCCCACGCAAGCTCGGAGGCGAAACCCAGCAGGACATCCACCGACTCCTCATCGAGGCGGGAAAAGGAGACGTTCTTCCAGTAACCGCGCGAGCCTTTGGGAAAGACGCTGTCCATGGCGCTCTGCCAGTCCAGCCAGGAGGTGGGGCCGACTTCCCCTTCGTCGGGCGGAGCGCCGGCCCGGAGCCGGTCGACAAGGGCGAGCCCGGCCCCGTGGTCCTCCGCGACCCACGCAAACCCGATGATCATCCACGGGTCGCTGCCCATTCCGAATTCCGCAGGGAAGACCAGGAACGAGACGATCGGGTTCATTTCATCGGGCAGGTTCCGGGTCCAGTCGGCAAAGGCAAGGAGGGCGTTCCGCCAGTGTTCCCGCCGGTAGAACAGGTTCCCGCCCAGCGGGGCCGGCGGCAGCGCGCGGGCATGGAAGGTAAAGGACGTCACCACGCCGAAGTTTCCGCCGCCGCCGCGCAGGCCCCAGAACAGCTCCGGGTTCTCGTGGGCGGCGGCGTGCAGGTGTTCTCCGGTGGCGGTGACGATGTCCACGCATTCCAGGTTGTCCAGGCTCAGGCCGCTTGACCGCGTCAGCCAGCCCACGCCCCCGCCGAGCGTCAGTCCTGCCACGCCTGTTCCGCTAATCACTCCCAGGGGGACGGCAAGGTTGTGGGCGGCAGTTTCGCGGTCGACGTCGGCAAGGGTGGCTCCGGGTTCAACGGTCACCAGTTTGCTGCCGGCGTAGACCTGGACGCGCTTGAGCTGGCCCAGATCCAGGACCAGTCCGCCGTCAACAGTGCCGTGTCCTGCAACATTGTGGCCGCCGCCGCGGACGGCCAACGCCAACCCCGTGCGCCGCACTGCGTCCAGAACGGCGTCAATATCCGGCATGGCCCCGGCCCGGACGACGGCTCGCGGCCGGAGATCGACCATGCCGTTCCACACCCGCCGGGCTTCCTCGTACAGGGCGTCATGGGGCTCGATCAGGGATCCGGACAGCTTCCCGCGCAGCTCGTGCAGTGCCTGCTGTACCGCCAGTTCCCTGGTGTTCTCATGGACTGTGGACATCGTCGGTGCTCTTCCGCTTAAGGGGCTAAGCCCCCGGGGATAAGGAAGATATGGAAGGCGTCAGGCGCCTGTGATGAGGAACTGCCGGCAAATTTGGCCGGAAGCAGGATGCGATGTCCAGAGTGTAAAACCGCCGCACCGCGGGGTCAATAAGCGCGCGCTACCCGCGCGTCAGCGGAGCAGCTCCACGTCCGAGACCAGCTCGATGTGGGCAAGCATGGCTTCGGCGGCGCCGTCGGCATCCTGCCCCCTGACGGCATCGGCGATCTTGCGGTGGGAGGCGAGGGACTGCTCGGGCCGGCCCGGCTGGCCGAGGGATTCCATCCTGGTCTCCAAAATCATTTCTGCGATGAAGGCCATGAGCTGCGCCAGCACCGAGGAGTGCGCTGCCGCCGTAATCGCCTGGTGGAACAGCTCGTCGCCGCGGGCTCCGCGGTCGCCGTCGCTGATCTCCTTCGCCATGACCTCGAGCGCCTCGTCGATGGCAGCCAGGTCTTCATCGGTACGCCGGACAGCGGCGAGGGCGGCAAGCTTCACTTCAAGGGTGCTGCGCGCCTCCACGATTTCCGGCAGCCGGCTCTGGTGCTCCCGCAGGCCCTTGATGACCGAGGCCACGCTGGGCCGCCGGGCCAGGACGGCGCCGGTACCGTGCTGCACGTCGATAACCCCGAGCACCTCAAGGGCAACGAGGGCCTGGGCTAGCGTGGCGCGGGAAACGCCTAGGCGCTCGGCAAGGTCGCGCTCCGCCGGCAGCAGGTCGCCGGGCCGCAGCTGGGCAGACTCGATGTAGGACAGGATCTGCTCCACGAGCTGTTCGTACAGCCGGGGCCGCGTGATTCGTTCCAGTCCCAGCCGTGATGCCTTCTCCACAAAGCCCTCGCTACGTCGTCGGTCCCTCCACAATACAGCCTTCTCCTATTGACAGATAGACTCGGTCTCTAGGAGGCTAGTCCAGTGAGCCAGTAACTCACGTCACACTTTCGTCCAACGGAGGACCAACGATGTCCGCTCCTGTTTTGTCCATCATCATTCTTGCGGCGATGTTCCTGCTCGCCACCGTCCTGCCCCTGAACATGGGCGCCCTTGCGTTCGTGGGCGCCTTCCTGCTGGGTACCGTTGTGCTGGGAATGTCCACCAGTGACATCCTGGCCAACTTCCCCGGCGGCCTGTTCCTGACCATCGTCGGCGTCACGTACCTCTTCGCCATCGCCCAGAACAACGGCACCATCGACCTCCTGGTGAGGGGCGCCGTGCGGCTGGTGGGCAACCGCGTAGTCCTGATTCCCTGGGTCATGTTCGCCATCACCGCCGTCATCACGGCCGTCGGCGCCCTGTCTCCGGCCGCCGTCGCCATCATTGCCCCGATCGCCCTCAGCTTCGCCGGGAAGTACAGGATCAAGCCCCTGCTCATGGGCATGATGGTGATCCACGGAGCGCAGGCAGGCGGGTTCTCGCCGATCGCCGTATACGGCGTCACGGTGAACGGCATCCTCGCCAAAACCGACCTGGACTTCAGCCCCACCGCCTTGTTCCTGTCCAGCCTCGTCTTCAACCTCGTGATCGCCCTGGTGCTCTTTGTGGTCCTGGGCGGCCGTGCACTGCTGTCCTCCAAGGTGAGCCACTTCGTGGAGCAGGCAGCCGAAGCGCGGATGGCGGTCAGTGTCGGGGCCAAGTCCGGCGACGTCCCCTTCAAGGGCTTCGGCTCCGGCATGTACGGACCCCGGGATCCGGCAGGCGACGGCGTGGCAGCCACCAAGGAGCGCTCCGAGCGCGTCCCGCAGCTGGTGACCATCGCCGGCCTCATCGCCCTGGCCGTCATCGCCCTCGGCTTCAAGGTGGACGTTGGATTTGTCTCCATCACCATTGCCATCGTGGTGGCGCTCGTCTCGCCCGCTGCCCAGAAGGGCGCCATCAACAAGATCAGCTGGTCCACCGTGCTGCTGATCTGCGGCATGCTGACGTTCGTCGGAGTGCTGGAGGAAGCCGGAACCATCGAGTTCGTCTCCAACGGCGTGGCCGGCCTGGGCATGCCGCTGCTGGCGGCCCTGCTCATTTGCTTCATCGGTGCAGTGGTCTCCGCCTTCGCATCGTCCACTGCCATCCTCGCCGCACTCATCCCGCTTGCGGTGCCGTTCCTGTCCACCGGCGAAATCGGAGCGGTCGGCGTGATCTGCGCCCTGGCAGTTGCCTCCACCATCGTGGACGTTTCGCCCTTCTCCACCAACGGTGCGCTGGTCCTGGCCAACGCGCCCGAGGGCGTGGACAAGGACCGGTTCTACAAGCAGATCCTGGGCTACAGCGGCATCGTCATCGTCGCAGGGCCCGTCCTTGCCTGGCTCGCCCTGGTGGTCCCCGGATGGCTCTAGCCACGTAACCTCAGCACCCGCCTTTCCCGTTCCACCAGAAAAGGAACCAGCGCATGAGCAGAACCGACAGTACGCAAGGACCCTTGTCCGGCCACCTCGTGGTGGACCTGAGCCGGGCCCTGGCCGGACCGCATGCCGGCATGATGATGGCGGACCTGGGCGCCCGCGTCATCAAAGTGGAGAACCCCGGCACCGGGGACGACACCCGCGGCTGGGGCCCGCCCTTCGTGGGCCCCCCTGAGGACCCCCAGTCCACCTACTTCATGTCCTGCAACCGCAACAAGGAATCCATCAGCCTGGACCTGAAGAGCGGAGATGGCCAGGCGGTGCTGCGGGGGCTGCTGGAGCGCGCCGACGTGGTGATCGAGAACTTCCGTCCCGGGGTGATGGACAGGCTGGGCTTCTCCACGGCCGCCATGCACGAACTCAACCCGCGCCTGGTAATCCTCTCCATCACCGGGTTTGGCCACGACGGGCCGGAATCCCGGCGCAGCGGCTACGACCAGATCCTCCAGGGCGAGGCCGGGCTCATGTCCCTCACGGGGTCAGGGCCGGACGACCCCCAGCGCGTCGGGGTTCCCATTGCCGACCTGCTTTCCGGCATGAACGGGGCGTTCGGAGTGGTGGCGGCGCTGGTTGAACGGGACAGGACCGGCCGCGGGCAGGTAGTGCGGACTTCACTGCTGGCATCACTGATCGGGGTGCACGCGTTCCAGGGCACCCGCACCACGGTGGCAGGGGAAGTTCCGCAGGCGCAGGGCAACCACCATCCGTCCATTGCTCCCTATGGCCTTTTTGCCTGCCGGGACGGGAGCGTGCAGATCAGCGTCGGCAGCGAAAAACTGTGGGCCTCGTTCGCCGCGGCCTTCGGCCTGGACGCGGCGGCGCCCGGCTTTGCCAGCAACGCCGAAAGGGTGGGGAACCGCTCCGGCGTGATTGCCGCCGTCGAACGCGCCTTTGCCGGCTACGGGGCAGCAGAGCTGCTGCAGAAGCTGAACGACGCCGGGATCCCCGCAGGGAAGGTGCGCTCGCTTGACGAGGTGTATGCGTGGGAACAGGTTGCGTCCCAGGGCCTGGTAGTTGACGTCGACCACCCGCTGCTCGGCAAGGTCAGCCTGCCCGGGCCGCCGCTGCGGTTCTTTGCCGCCGGTGACGCTGCGGAAACCACCGTCACCGAACACGACGCGCCGCCCTTGCTGGACGAGGACGGGCAGGCCATCCGCGAGTGGCTGGGCCTCGGCGCCGTAGCCGCGGGGGCGAAATAGCATGGCGACGACGGAAAAGGTGCGGCACCTGGGCGCCGCCGAACTGCTGGACAACGTGGTGGACCAGGGTTCCTTCGTCTCCTGGGACACGCCGGTTCAGGAGCCGCCGCTGTCCGGGGAGTACTTCCGCGACCTCGCCAAGGCAAGGGACCGGAGCGGTACGGACGAGTCCGTGATCACGGGCGCCGGGCTCATCCGGGGGCGCCGGGTGGCGGTGATCGTCAGTGAGTTTTCCTTCCTGGCGGGATCGATCGGCCACGCGGCGGCCCAGCGGATCGTGGCCGCCGTCGAACGGGCCACGGCTGAGGGGCTGCCGCTGCTGGCCGGCCCTGCGTCCGGGGGCACCCGGATGCAGGAAGGGACACTGGCCTTCCTGTCCATGGTGAAAATTACCGGGGCCGTGCGGGCGCACCGCCAGGCCGGCCTTCCCTACCTGGTCTACCTGCGGCACCCCACCACCGGCGGCGTCATGGCCTCGTGGGGATCCCTAGGCCACATCAACGTGGCAGAGCCCGGCGCCCTCCTGGGATTCCTCGGCCCCCGGGTCTACGAGGCCCTGCACGGCGAAGCCTTCCCGGAGAACGTACAGACAGCGGAGAACCTGTTCAACAAGGGACTGATCGACGGCGTGGTGGAGCCTGCCGACCTCGCCGACCTGGTGGCCAGGGCCTTGGAGATCCTGTGCGCGAAGCGGGCCGGCGTTCCGGCGAAGCCCGCAACGCTTGGCGTCCGGCCTGCTCCCGTGGATGCGTGGACATCGATCGGCATCTCCCGGCGTCCCCGGCGTCCTGACCTGCGGCAGCTGCTGAAATACGGGGCGGTGGATGCTCTGCCCCTCAACGGAACGGGCCAGGGGGAGAAGGACCCGGGGCTGCTGCTGGCCCTGGCCCGCTTCGGCGGCCAGTCCTGCATCGTCCTGGGCCACGCCCGGCCGCTCCGCAGGGACGCTGCCGGCATGGGGCCCGGATCCCTGCGGGAAGCGCGCCGCGGCATGAAGCTGGCCGAGGAGCTGCGGCTGCCGCTGCTCACAGTCATCGATACGGCGGGTGCGGCGCTCTCGCAGGATGCGGAGGAAGGCGGGCTGGCAGGGGAGATCGCGCGCTCGCTCCACGAACTCATTGGCCTGGCCGCCCCGTCGGTCTCCGTGCTGCTCGGCCAGGGCGCCGGGGGAGGGGCGCTGGCGCTGCTGCCGGCGGACCGGACCATTGCGGCGCAGCACAGTTGGCTCTCACCGCTGCCTCCCGAGGGTGCCAGCGCCATCGTGCACCGCACAACGGCACATGCCCCCGCGATGGCCCAGGCGCAGGGCGTGAACGTCGCATCGCTGTACGCTAACGGCCTCGTGGACCACATCGTGGATGAGCGGGACGACGCCTCCCTGGAGCCGCGCGAATTCTGCCAGCGCATGGCAAAGGCCATCGAGTATGAGCTGGGCTCGCTCGCTGGCCTTCCCGTTCCAGGCCTCGTTGCCGCGCGGTCCGCGAAGTATCGGAGCCTGGGCGCGGGGTGACCTGGCCCCTCCGCGCGCTACCTCCGCTGCTGGACCCTCGCGCGGTGGGCGTTCCTGCGCAGCTGGAGGATGCGGGCGCCGCCCGCCATCGCAACGAGGACGCCGCCGGTCACGCTGGCGATGAACAGGGCCATGCCCAGCGGGACCATTCCTTCCAGCCCGAAGTAGCGGACCACCACCTGGTCCTGGTTCTGCAGGATGAAGATGATCAGCAGGATCAGGATCACCAGGGCCGCCACCACGGCAGCCCACACCACCCCTGCGCGCGTCACCCGGGGCTGATCCGCAGCCGCCGGGGTACGTGTTGTAGGACTGGGGGTAACGGGCGAGCCGCTTGCCGGCCGCGCATTCGGCGCAGCCGCAGTGCCGGTTCGGTCCGCCGGCGGCATTCCTTCGCCACTCGGCTCCGGCTGCCCCTCAGGCCCCGGCGTGTACTGTCCAGCACTCATTCGTGTCCCCTTCCAAAATGCTAAGCATGCTTACAATGCCACCTTAGCGGGCGGGGTTCGGCAGGCACAACGCCAGTTCCGCTGAGCCCCGGCGCTCCGGCACCTCATATTCGCTCTTCGACGGCCGTCAGCTCACCCGCTTCGTCCGCCACAAGAGTCCACCGGGTAACAGTGCCGTCCGGGGCGGGCTGCGATCCGCGGGGCCAGTGCGTTGTCAATACGGCGGCGGACCCCACTTTCCCGCCGCGGTTCGGCGGCAAAGGTCGTCCGCAATGTCAGGGGTTTCGCCGGGACCGCGTCCGGAAGACAGCGGAAGGGCCCTCAGCGAAGACCCCTCCGTTGACTTTTCCACGGACTTTGCGCCAGCGTCATACCCTCTCCCTGCGCCGTTCGGCAGAGGTGGTGCCGGGCTTCGGTGTCTTCCACCAGGCCGGGAAAGCCCAGAACGTGAAGTCCTGCGCCTTGACTGTCTTCTCCGGCATCTCTACCGGGGTTTCCGGGGTGTCCTGCTTGGCTTCAGGCCGGCGGCGGGTTTCCTTCCTATCGCCCCACCCGAAGTCCTTGCTGGATGAATAGCACATCACAGACCTCCTTACAGTGACTGCCCTTTAATCGTCCTCCCGTTTCCGTGGGGAGTCGACACCTTTTGCGCAAAGCCTCTGCGGCGTCACTGTTCAGTCATGCCCGAAGGGTGGTTGTCCGCCGTGATCACGTCCTCGGCCTCCTGCGGTCGGTGGAACTCGCACGGGCCATGGTGCCGGAGGGGCAGGAGGCAGGTCCGTCCAGTGGGCAGGTGGACCATGCCGCAGCGGCCCCTCTCGGCCAGGTCCTCCCGGATGGTTGCGTTGTTCAGGTCCGGCCTGGCCGGGTTCGCTCCGTGGGGTGTTTCGCTGGCAGCGGCTCGGGAGTGTTCAGCATTCATGGTCGGCAACTCCTCGTTGAGTGATGGCCGGATAAGGGAAGCGAAAGCCGGGCGGACTCTGCCAGTCTGGTCCCGCACGGTTACGGGAGCATTAAGCGGGTGTTAGATCCAGGTCAACAAGCCCTCCACGCGGCTTTTAGTACCCCAACTGATTGGCCACCTGGAGCAGGAGGGCCTCGGAACCGGCCGGCCCCACCAGCTGGATGCCCATCGGCAATCCCTGGCCGGGTGCTCCTCCGGTCCAGTGGACAGGAAGGGTGACGGCCGGCAGGCCACAGACATTGACCACGGAGGACCATGGCGCGTACTCGCACTGCTTGCGGTAGTCCCCGTCGGCGTCCCCCGGCCACTGGGCCGCGGGCCACCGGTCGCCGCCGTGCATGCCGGTGAACCAGCCCACCGGACGCGGCGTCTGCGCGAGCGCCGGCATCAGCATCAGGTCCCACCGGGCGTACTGCGCCACAGTATCGTGCTGGAACTGCCGCAGGAAGGCCAGGGATTCAGCGAGTTTCGCCGGGCTGCGCTGCTGTGCCCGACGCCGGAAGGTGCGGGTCAGGGGAGCCAGCAGCGCCTCACGGTGCGGGCTGATCCTGGCCGTCCCCACTGCCGCAGTCCAGGCCGTCGTGAAGGCGTCCGGGTAGCGGTTGTCATAGCGGATGGAAGCCTCGCCGAGGGAATGCCCGGCATGTTCAAGCAGGCGGATGCCCGCATTGAGGGCATCCAGCGCTTCCTGCTCGGGGCTGAAAGGAAACGTCCCGAACCACGGGCTGTCCAGCGTAATCCCGATTCGGAGCTTCGCTGGTTCCTGCTTCAACGCCGCGAGGTAGCCGCCGTCCTTTTCGGGAACATCCCCGGGCATGCCGCGCGTGCGTGCAGCGGGCGTGGACATTGCGGAGGAGGGCCCGGCGGGCACCAGGGCGTCCATCATAAGTGCGGCATCGGCGGAGGTCCTTGCGATGGGGCCGGCCACCACCAGCCGGGCGGGATCCCCGAGGCTTTCCCCGGCCGGGACCAGGCCCCGGCCGGGCTTGAGCCCCACCAGTCCGCAGGCTGCAGCGGGAATCCGGACAGATCCACCGCCGTCGGTCCCCGGCGCGAAAGGAATCAGCCCGGCGGCCACAGCAGCCGCGCTGCCGCCGGAGGATCCCCCCGAGCTCCTGCTCAGGGCATGGGGATTGCGCGACGGCGGCGCGATCCGGTTTTCGCTGTAGGCGGTCAATCCGAACTCGGGCACTTGGGTCTTGCCCAGCGAAATAGCCCCCGCTTTACGGAGCAGGGCCACCAGTGGTGCGTCGCTGAGGGCCGGCTTGTGGTCCACCGCGGCGCTGCCGTGCGTGGTTGGCACGCCTTCCACGTCGGTCAGGTCCTTGTAAGCCAAGGGCATGCCGTGCAGGAGGGGCAACTCCCCGGCCGGAATCCGGGACCGCAGTGAGTCGGCGGAGCGGGCCTGCTCCATCGCCTGGTCCGCCGTCACGGTGACAAAGGCGCCCAGGGGGACGTTCTGCCGGTCTATCCGCTGCAGGAAATGGGCTGCCGCCTCCGCTGCTGAGACCTTCCCCTGCCGCAGCTGGTCCCGGAGGGCCACTGCGGGCAGTTCGTGGAGTTCAGCCACGGGAGCCCGCGGCCAGGGCAGGATGGCCGCGGCCCGTTCGGCCTCGGCCTCCGGCTGCGGCCAGGACGCGGTGTTCAGGAAGCAACTTTCCTCCTTGGGTTCACACAGAAGCTTAACTTGGCTGCGCGCAAGCCCCTCCGGGAGGTAAAGCACTAGGCTTAAAGCGACCCCCGATCCGCGAAGGCAGGAATCACCATGAGCGATTTCGACAACGTTCCCGTCAACGACATCCCCGATGATGCGGTCATCCTGGACGTCCGTGAGGATTACGAATGGGTGGCAGGGCATGCAGAGGGCGCCCTCCACATTCCCATGGACCAGCTTCCGGGCCGTCTGGAGGAACTCGACCCTGACGAGGACGTCTACGTCATTTGCCGCACCGGCGGCAGGTCCTTCCGCGTGGCGCAATGGCTCACGGGCCAGGGCTACACCGCCATTAACGTTTCCGGCGGCATGGACATGTGGCTGGAAGCCGGCAAGCCCCTCGTCTCGGACAACGGGCTGAAACCGATGGTGCTGTAGGCGAGGAAAATTCATGTCCGAGTCCTCCGTGACCTATGCCTTCCTCGGGCCCGCGGGTACCTTCACCGAGGCTGCCCTCATGCAGGTGCCGGATGCCGCGCAGGCTACCCGCGTGCCGTCGTCGAACGTCAATGCTGCCCTGGATAAAGTGCGTGACGGTTCGGCGTTTGCTGCCATGGTCCCAATAGAGAACTCGGTGGAGGGCGGCGTTACCGCTACCTTGGACGCAATCGCCGGCGGCAAGGAACTGCGGATTATCCGCGAGGTCCTGGTGCCCATCAGCTTCGTGCTTGTGGCCAGGCCGGGGGTCGGGCTGGCGGACGTGCGCCGGGTGTCAACCCACGGCCATGCCTGGGCGCAGTGCCGGCTGTGGATGGACAGGAATATCCCATCAGCGGAATATGTACCCGGTTCATCCACTGCCGCTTCGGCAATGGGGCTCCTGGACGAGGCCTTCCATTATGACGCGGCCATCTGCGCTCCCCTGGTAGCCCGGGAACAGCCCGGGCTGACCGTTCTGGCGGAGGACATCGGTGACAACCCGGAGGCCGTGACGCGCTTCATCCTGGTCAGCCGCCCGGGCGCGCTGCCCTCGCGCACCGGAGCGGACAAAACCACCGTTGTGGTGCCGCTTCCGGAGGACCGTCCGGGAGCCCTGATGGAGATCTTGGACCAGTTTGCCAGCCGCGGCGTAAACCTCAGCCGCATTGAGTCGCGGCCCACCGGACAGTTCCTGGGGGACTACTTCTTCAGCATCGACGCCGACGGGCACGTGGGCGACGAGCGGATGGCCGATGCCCTGGCCGGGCTCCACCGCCTCAGCCCGGCCACGCGCTTCCTCGGGTCATATCCCCGCGCGGACATGCAACGCGCAGTGGTGGAGCCGCACACGGCTGACCAGGCGTTTCGCGCAGCGCGGGAGTGGGTGGAAGGCATTCGCCGGCCTGCATGACAGGGCGGCGAAAACGGCCCTGCCCGCTTCGCCCAAAGCGTACGCAAATGCCCCCTGAAGTACTTTCGCGGGCTGTTGACAATGCGTATGCTTGCCTGATCCACATGGGGGATGGCCCCTAGCGAAGGGAGCGCGTCATGACCACCAGCGGCACCGAAAACGACGGCCAGGGGATGATCGTCAACCCCCGGCCCACTGCCGACAACCAGGACTGGGACGGCGACGACGCCGACCGTGCCGATCGCCTGCGCTTTGAAGAAGAACAAGCCATGATCCGCGAGCAGTCCGAGGCCCATGCCGCCGCCAAAGCTGCCGAGGAGCACAAACGCAGCCGCAACTGACCACTAATCCTCCCCTTTGACCCGGATCAAGAGAGACCGCGGCTCCACCTCGACCGTGAGCTTGGTGGCCTCGCCGGAGGTGTCGCCGTCCAGCTGGATGGGCATCGGTTCCGGACACTTTATGACCACTTTCCCGGAGCGGTAAACGGTCATGTCGGGCAGCTTCCCGGTGTGCTTGAACATGATTTTGACGTACATCAGCAGCCATCCGACGGCACTGCGGGGGCTCATCACCACTACGTCCAGCATGCCGTCGTCGATCATGGCCTGGGGTATGAAATCGATGCCGCCGGGGATCAGGCCGCAGTTGGCGAACAGAACGCTGCGGATGTTGCGGACCTGCCCCGGACTGCCGTCCAGGGAAATCGTTACCTTCTTCCTGGGTCCCGGGAGATGCCGCATGCCGGCCTCGGTATATGCGAGCCATCCCACGGCCTTCTTCAGTCCGGCATTGGTGTCGGCCAGGATTTCGGCATCCATGCCGATGCCCGCGATCACCAGGAACGAGTGTTCGGTTGATTCCCCGGTCCAGGAGTTTTCAATGCTCATCCGGGCGGTGTCGATGTACCGTTGCCGGCCGAAAAGCGCAGTATTGACGCTGGCATGAAGGTCGTTGACGTCCAGGTCGACGTTCCGTGCCAGCAGGTTGCCGGTGCCCAGCGGGATGAGTCCCATGGCCACGTCCGTGTGCGCGAGGGACTCGGCCACCACACGGACTGTGCCGTCGCCGCCGCCGACGAGGACGACGTCGGGCTTGTACGCCAGGGCCGCCTTGACCTGCGAATAGCCGGGGTCCTCCGCCGTCGTCTCGAAGAAGACGGGGTTCTCCCAGCCCGCCGCCAGACATCCCCGCTGGATGATGCCTTTCGCTTCGCCCGCGCGGGTTTTGATGGGGTTGAGGACTACGGCCACGCGCTGCCGGGCCAGGCCAGGTTCGTGCGCGTCGGCGCCTACGGTGCTGCGGATGTGCAGGGCCTTGAGCTTGCGCACGCCCCACCAGCTTGAGATGGCAAACGCGAGGGCCACCCCAATCAGCAGGTACAGGATCCAGTCGCTCATGGTGGTTCAACAGTAGCCCGGCGAAGCCTTCCGGTCCGGCACGCCCGCTGCCGCCCGCCGTCTTCCGCGGTATTGGATACCCTTGTGTGGTGATCGACGTAAAAGACCTCAGCGAAAACCCGGATAAATACCGTGCAAGCCAGCGTGCCCGCCGTGCGGATGAATCAGTGGTGGACGCGATCATCTCCGCGGATTCCGCCCGCCGCGCGGCGCTGATCCGCTTCGAGAACCTCCGTGCCGAGCAGAACGCTTTCGGCAAGAAGGTGGCACAGGCCAAGGGCGACGAAAAGAAGGCGCTGCTGGCCGAGGTCAAGGAGCTGGCCAACTCGGTCAAGGCCGCCTCCGCCGAGGCCGATGCCGCCCAGACGAAGCAGGAAGAACTGCTGCGCACCATCCCCAACCTGGTTGAGGACGGCGTTCCCGAGGGCGGCGAGGATGACTACGTGGTGGTCAAGACCGTCGGCACGCCCCGCGAATTCCCGGACTTCGAGCCGAAGGACCACCTGGAAATCGGCGAGCTTATCGGCGCGATCGACATGGAGCGCGGCGCCAAGGTTTCCGGCGCCCGCTTCTACTTCCTGCGCGGGGTGGGTGCCCGGCTGGAGATGGCGCTGCTGCAGATGGCCATGGACCAGGCCATCGAGGCCGGTTTCGTCCCCATGATCACGCCCACCCTGGTGCGCCCGGAGACCATGCAGGGCACCGGCTTTGACGTAAAGCACGACGCCGAGATCTACCGTCTCGCCGAAGACGACCTCTACCTGGTGGGCACCTCCGAGGTTGCCCTCGCCGGGTACCACGCGGACGAAATCCTGGACTTCGCTGCCGGCCCCATCCGCTACGCCGGCCAGAGCTCCTGCTACCGCCGCGAAGCCGGGTCGCACGGCAAGGACACCCGCGGCATCATCCGAGTCCACCAGTTCAACAAGGTGGAGATGTTCATCTACACCACCGTTGAAGAGGCCGCCGCCGAGCACCAGCGGCTGCTGGCGTGGGAAGAGGAGATGCTGGCCAAGTGCGAGCTGCCGTACCGGGTGATTGACACCGCGGCCGGCGACCTCGGCATGTCCGCCGCCCGGAAGTACGACTGCGAAGCGTGGGTTCCCACCCAGGGCGCCTACCGCGAGCTGACCTCCACCTCCAACTGCACTACCTTCCAGGCCCGCCGGCTGAACATCCGCGAACGCGCGGTGAACGCCGAGGGCGTCGCGAAGGGCACCCGGGCCGTAGCCACCTTGAATGGAACCCTGGCCACCACCCGCTGGATCGTGGCGCTGCTGGAGCACCACCAGAACGCGGACGGCTCGGTCAACGTGCCCAAGGCCCTGCAGAAGTACCTGGGCGGCCTCGAGGTCCTCCCGGTCCTCTAGCTTCGCCTGCTTCCCGGGGCATCGCACCCTCTGACGGACTTTGCACCAGGGCATTCCCGGGTGCAAAGTCCGTCAGAGGGTTCTTTTTGCCCTGGTGCCGCTGTTAGGCAGCCCGGCATTCCGCAGCACAGCGCCCAGCCTGGCTGCATCCGAAGCAGTCGCCCAGTCCCAGCGCACCACACTGAACCCGGCCGCACGGAGTTTGTCTTCGCGCTTCTTTTCAGCCAGGACGGCTTGGCGGGACGTCTGGTCGCCCAAGTACTCATCGCGCAGGTACTTCGCGTCGCCGTCGAACTCGCCAATAAGTTTGAACTGCGGCCAGAAGAAGTCGGTCCGGGCAATGAAGTGGCCTCCCGCGCGGAAGTTTGCCTGCAACAGGGGCGCGGGGAAACCCAGGAGGTGCATCTGTGCCCGGCTGAGTGATTCGCCGGCTGATCCGGAGTTGGCAACGGCGAAATTGAGCACCTGGGTGACCCATCGCCGGCGTGCGCCAGACTCCAGGCGCGCGGCGTGCCCCAGCAACTCGTCCTTGCTCACCCGGGGGCCTGAAGTACGACGCATGCCGATAGCATGATCGGCCAGCACTGTTCCGGCCGCAAAGTTCTCTCTTGCGATGACCGCCACCACCGTCTCGGGCAATGGCGTTATCTGTAGCCCTCCGAACGCGATGGTTGGTCCCCGGGAAGCATGCCGGGCGACACCATAGGAGGTGAGTCCCTCGAGTCCGCACAATCCGGATGGCATTCGAGCAGCGGACGTAGTGGGAAGGCTCCGGCCCCTATGGCCCCGTGATGCACCTGCAAGGTGGACATGGTCGGGGACAGCGAGCATCTCCAGGTTCCACAGGACAGCGGCTGTGTTGAGGCAGAACTTTGACGAAGGCAGTTCAAGGTTCACGGCAAGGATTGTCTGCCGGTACCTTTCCCATGGTGGCAGTGAGATCCACTCATCTTTGGCCGCGTACACTCCCTTGCGGACACGGACCAGTTCGCCGCGGGCATACCTTCTGCGGAGTGAGCGCGAGTCTCCGGTACTGCGGTGCAATGCGGCGGCATCAATCAGCTGCATGCCTCCATGGTCGCCGCACCACCGAGGGAAGGGCAGGACGGTTCTGCCCCATGTGGACAACGGTGGCACCCGAGCCGCACCGGGAAACGGTCCCTGCACCGGGGCGTGCGCGGGTGCTTTGTCCGTGGGAGGGTGCACGCCTCAGAACACGGAGGTTAACACTCACACCGGGGACAACCTGTGGGTATTAACCAACTGTTCAATAACTCTGTGGCGCGCGTCCTAGCGGCGTTTCGGGGCGTCTGGTTCACTATTGGAATGACAACGCTGACTGAAACCTCAGTCGCCGGCAACGATGACCGGCGAGATAACAACAACAACAACGGCCGCAAGCTGATGGTCGCACTGGACGTGGACGGCACGCTGGTGGACCACGACGGCCACATGTCCCAGGGTGTCCGGGAATCGGCGCAGGCCGTAGTGGCAGCCGGGCACGAGGTGATGATCGCCACAGGCCGTTCGCTCAACGCCACCTTGCCCATCATCGAGAAAATCGGGATTGAGCGCGGCTACGCCGTCTGCTGCAACGGCGGCGTGACGCTGCGGCTCCATCCGGCACTGGACGGCGGCTACGAGGTCATCCACAAGGCCACGTTCGACCCCGCACCCGCACTCCGGGCACTGCGCGAGCGGCTTCCTTCTGCCAAGTATGCGCTGGAGGATGCGGACGGAAACTTCCTGTCCACCGAGCGTTTCCAGGACCCGAGTTTCGGCGTCGAGGCCATCGGCGTGGATTTCCACACCATGCTTGAAGCCACGGCAGTGCGCGTGGTGGTCTTCAGCACCGAAAACACCCCGGAAGAGTTCAATGAGGCCATTGAACACGTGGGCCTCGCCGGCGTCACCTACTCCGTGGGCTGGACCGCGTGGCTGGACATCGCCGCCGCCGGCGTGACCAAAGCCAGCGCGCTGGAAAACCTCCGCGGCAGGCTCGGCATCGAACGCCACCTCACGGTGGCCATCGGCGACGGCCGCAACGACATCGAGATGCTCACCTGGGCAGGACGCGGAGTGGCCATGGGCCAGGCGCCGGAGGAAGTCATCGCCGTCGCCAACGAGGTCACCCACTCAGTGTTCGACGACGGCGCGGCCCACGTGCTGCGCAGCCTGCTGTAGCTGCGGCAAACCTCCCGAGATTCCGGTTCAGCTGGCAGCCTTACGCGGGCTTCGCCTACGCGGCAGCCGGGCTGCGCAGCTGGCTGGACCGCGCAACTGACTGTCCCCGCGTCCGGCGGAAGCCCGCCGTCGGGCAGAATGGAAAGCATGACCCTCACCACCTTCGCCCTCATCCGCCACGGCCAGACAGACTGGAATGCGCAGCGCCGCCTGCAGGGATCCACGGACATTCCACTGAACGACGTCGGCCGGGCCCAGGCGCGTGACGCCGTTGACGTTTTGTCGGCGTACGAATGGGACGCCATAGTGTCTTCGCCGCTGAGCCGCGCTGCCGAAACCGCAGATGTGATAGCCGGCGGACTCGGGCTGGGCGAGGTCCGCCGCCTGCCGGAGCTCACGGAGCGGAGCTTCGGACCGGCGGAGGGAATGCAGGCGGGCCCGGAACTGGAGGCACTCCGCATCCCCGGGGGCTTCCGCGGCGCCGAAAGCGAGGACGAGGCAGCTGACCGCGGTCTCGCCGCCCTGGAGGCACTGGCCAAGGAGTACAGCGGCAGCCGTGTTCTCGTCGTCGCGCACGGAACACTGCTCCGGGTGAGCCTCAGCCGGGCCGTAGGGACCGCTTTGGCCAGCATCGACAACGCTGTGCTGAACCTGGCGCACCACCACGCGATCGACGGCTGGCAGCTCGAATACTTCAACGGCGAGCCGGTGATGGCGGCAACCCAGGCCTGAGGGGGCCGCAGCCCCTACCGGACCGCGAGGATCAACCCCAGCAGCCGGGCTGCCGCGGGCCGGGCCGCGTGCTCCTCGTTCCACTGAGCCCGTGCCACCGCCTTGCTGACCGCCTGCGTGGTGATTCCGAGTTCCTGGGCCACAGCCTTCTGCTGGCCCCGCACGCCGGGCGTCAGCAGGTCAAGCACCCGCCACTCGGCACCGGAGCGGTCGCGCACGATATGCCCCAGCAGCCGCAGCACGGCCTCGGCGTCGTGGGCCACGTCAGCCAGCGGCCCCTCCACTGCAACCGGAACCCGGTCCTTGCTGCTTCGCAGGCGGTCCACGGCGCGCCGGGCATACACCAGCCCGTGGCCCGAAGCGTCCTTGATCTGGTTGGGCAACGGTTCATTGACGGGCCCTACGCCGATGCCCACGTACCAGGAGCCGTCCCGGAGCGCGATCAGGGCCGCCTCCACCGCCTGGTGCGGGCAGTCCACAATGCCCTGGACCTCGTCCTCCACGGACCGGTCAAAATCAAGGCGCGCAGGAATGTGCCGCAGGTCCCTGAGCAGCTGCGGCACCCGGTCGCCATCGCGCCGGCTATCGGTCTGGTTGATTGTCAGCGTGAACATCTGAATCCAAAGACTACCTGCAGGTAGCAGCGCCAAGGCAAGCGGGGTTGCCTCGGGCTGGCCCATCTGGTGCGATGGGGGAACGGCTGCACCTGGCGGATCGAAAGGGTGGGCGAACGCGACGTGAGGATGGTTATGGCCGGCAGCATGGGGCAGGGCGAACTTGAACTTGTGGACCGCTGGTGGCGCGCCGCCAACTACCTTTCCGTCGGGCAGATCTATCTCCGCTCCAACCCGCTCCTGCGCGAACCGCTGCAGGCCGAACACACCAAATCCCGGCTGCTGGGCCACTGGGGCACCACCCCCGGGCTAAATTTCGTCTATGCCCACCTGAACCGCATCATCCGCCGCGACTCCGCCGAGATGCTTTTTGTGGCGGGTCCCGGCCACGGCGGCCCCGCCGTCGTCGCCAATGCCTGGCTGGAAGGCACCTACTCCGAGGTCTACGGCCACGTGGGCAACGATGGCGACGGCATGGCCGAACTCTTCCGCCAGTTTTCCTACCCGGGCGGCATCCCCAGCCACGCGGCGCCGGAAAGCCCCGGCTCCATCAGCGAGGGCGGCGAACTCGGGTATTCCCTCGCCCACGCGTACGGCTCGGTCCTGGACAACCCCCAGCTGGTCACCGCCGTCGTGATTGGTGACGGCGAAGCGGAAACCGGCCCGCTGGCCGCCAGCTGGCACTCCCACAACTTCCTGGACCCGGCCACTGACGGTGCGGTGCTGCCCATCCTGCACCTGAACGGGTACAAAATCGCCAACCCCACCATCCTGGCCCGGATGCCCGAAGAGCAGCTGGAGCAGTTGCTGCGCGGTTACGGGCATGAGCCCTACTTCGTGACAGTGGAAGACCCGGACAACACGGAGCAGGCGCACCGCGACTTCGCGGATGCGCTGGAACGCTGCATGGCCGGCATCCGCGCCATCCAGGACTCACGGCGGTCTCCCCGGGCCGGACAGGACGGGGCGGATGCCGCTGCCCGTTGGCCCATGATCGTGCTGCGCTCGCCGAAAGGCTGGACCGGACCGCGCGTAGTGGACGGGCTGCAGGTTGAGGGGACGTGGCGCAGCCACCAGGTCCCGCTCTCCGAAGTCCGCACCAACGGGGAGCACCTGAAGCAGCTGGAAGGGTGGCTGCAGTCCTACCGCCCCGAGGAGCTGTTCGACGGCGACGGCAGGCTCCGGCCCGAGGTCGCCGAGGCCGCGCCCACGGGCGCTTTCCGGATGAGCGCAACGCCGCACGCCAACGGCGGACTGCTGCGGAAGGCGCTAAGGCTGCCTGCCTACCGGGACTACGCCGTCGAAGTCCCGGAGCCGGGGACCGAGCGCGTCAGCCCGATGGTCACGCTGGGCTCGTGGATGCGGGACGTCATCTCGCGGAACATGGAAACGTTCCGGCTCTTTGGCCCGGACGAGACCGCCTCCAACCGGCTGCAGGACGTCTACGAGGTCACGGACAAAGTATGGCAGTACAGGATTGACGACGCCGACGAGCACCTTGCGCGGTCCGGCCGCGTGATGGAGGTGCTCAGCGAACACCTGTGCCAGGGCTGGCTGGAAGGGTACCTCCTGACCGGCCGGCACGGGGTCTTCAACTGTTACGAGGCCTTCATCCACATCGTCGACTCCATGTTCAACCAGCATGCCAAGTGGCTGAAGGTGCACCGGCAGCTGCCGTGGCGCCAGCCGGTGGCATCGCTGAACTACCTGCTGTCCTCCCACGTGTGGCAGCAGGACCACAACGGCTTCTCGCACCAGGACCCGGGTTTTATTGACCATGCCGTGAACAAGAAGGCGGAGGTCATCCGGGTATACCTGCCGCCGGACGCCAACACCCTGCTGTACGTCATGGACCAATGCCTGGCCTCCACCGACTACGTGAACATCGTGGTCAGCGGAAAGCAGCCCTCGCCCACCTGGCTGGGCCCCGCCGACGCCGCCAACCACTGCCGACGGGGGCTGGGGATCTGGGCGTTCGCGGGGTCCGAGGTGCCCGGCGAGGAGCCCGACGTCGTGATGGCCTGCGCGGGTGACGTGCCCACCGTGGAGACCGTTGCGGCAGCCGAACTGCTCCGGGAAGGCGCGCCCGGACTGAAGGTCCGGGTGGTCAACGTGGTGGACCTGATGCGGCTGCAGGACGTGAGCGAGCACCCGCACGGGCTTCCGGCCCGGGATTTCGACGGGATCTTCACGGCGGACAAGCCCATCATCTTCGCCTACCACGGCTACCCCGCGCTGATCCACCGGCTTGCCTACCGCCGCTCCAACCAGGACGGGCTGCACGTGCGCGGCTACAAGGAAGAGGGGACCACCACCACGCCGTTCGACATGGCCATGCTGAACGGGATCGACCGGTTCCAGCTGGCCATCGACGCGATCGACCGCGTGCCCGGGCTGGCCGAGAGGCATTCCCTCCTCCGGCAGCACCTCCAGGACCGGCGGATGAGGGCCCGGGAACACACCCGGCTGCATGGGGAGGATCCGGAGGAGATCCGCAACTGGACCCTTGGCGGCGAGGGTCCCGCTAGCTGACGAGTTCCGTCAGCCCGCAGGAGGGCAGGTGGATCCACCCCTCGTCGAGGGCGGCTGCGGCGTGCGCGCCGTCAGGGGGCGCGGTAAGCCCGACGGCGGCCGCGCGGGCGGTGAGGGATGCGACGACGGCGTCGAACAGGTCGTCCGAGGCTGCCAGCCTGTCCTCCTGCCCGGCCAGGTCCAGCCAGGGGGCCTGCTGCCGCAGGTTCGCAAGGAGCATGGAAAGCCGCTCGGTTTCCGGGGTCCCCCGTCCTTTGTAGCCGCGGGCGACCAGTCCCCACAGTTTCAGGGAAGCAGCCGGATAGACCTCCGCGAGGCGTCCTGATCCGTCCCGGGGCTGGGGGCCGTGGAGCGCTGCGATCCTGGCCTGGATCACTGCGCACCGCATGGCCGGGTGCGCCAGCCGGTCCGCGGAGACGCTGAGGGGGATCAGTCCGGTCCGGCGGGTGACGAACCTGTCCGTGTCACGGTAGGCAAGCAGCCGCCGGCCTTCGATGCCGTCATGCGCAAGCACGGGGTCGGCGTCGAAGGTAAGGTGCCCGGTGAGGAACGGGATCAGGGCCCGAGGCCACCCCACCGGGCAGTCGATCCCCGTCATGGCGGCGCCGCCAAACAGTTCCACGATCTCCTGGTCGCCCACATCCAGCGCCAGGTGCACCAGGCTGGCGGAATCCTTGCCCCATTCGAGGACCGCCACGGCGGTTTTCCTGGTGGCGGCGGCCAGGTCGACGCCTAAAGTCCGCATCGGAACCCTCAAGCTGCCCGGTAGCGCAGCGTTCCCGGGATGGTGCCGTGTTTGCCGAGGTCATCGCCGCGGGCGAACCGTGCCCAGAGCGCCCGCAGCTCGCGTCCTGCCGCGTTGACCTCATCCCAGCTGGCGCCGGCAATCAGGCCCACGCCGTCCCACGTGTTCCGGTTGCCGAAAAGCAGCGGGAGGTCAACAGTGTGGGCAGCGCCGAAGATGTTTCCCGGGGCATGCCAGCTCAGGACGTAGCGGTGGGCCTTCCCGCCAGCCCGGGCATGGCGCCGGGCGAACCTCCGCGCCGCCTTCGCATAGACGGTCTCGGTGACAACCCAGTCAATGGCGCGGACGGCGGCAGACCCCACCAGCGGGACGCGCGCCAGCCGGCTGAGGTAGGGGCTGCGGGGCAGGAACAGCCGTGCTTCCTCGGACGTATGCCCGATCAGCACCTCAACGCCGGGCGCGGCGCGGTTCCAGGCGGCTTCAATATCCGGTTCCGCCGGCAGCGGTGCGTGGCCATACTGGGTTCCGAAAGGCATGGCGGCCAGCATGCCGAATTTCCGGGCTACCTGGGCAACGTGGTCCTCCCGCTCAACGATGTCCATGGCGGGGGTGTCCTCGTCCACGGCCTCGGCAACGATGCCCATGGCATGGTTCATTTTCGCCCTGCCGCGGGAGATTCCCAGCGGGGCGCTTTGGATGATGGCCCGCTGGAAGAGGGACGGTGCTTCGGCTGTGGCCATGAGGTGCGCGATCGCGTCACCTCCGGCCGACTGGCCGAAGGCAGTCACCCGGCCGGGGTCGCCGCCGAACGCGGCAATGTTCCGCTGCACCCAGCGGAATGCCTCAAGCTGGTCCAGGAGGCCCAGGTTCCCCGGCCGGCCGGTGCGGGTCGCCAGGAAGCCGAACAGCCCCAGGCGGTACGTCACAGAGACCACCACCACCCGGTTCTCGGACACCAGCGCCGCGGGGTCGAAGATGGCGAGGTCGCCCGAGCCGGTGGTGTAGGAGCCGCCGTGGATCCAGACCATCACGGGGAGCTGTTCGCCGGAGGCAAGGCCGGCGGGCATGGTGATGGAAAGGTTCTGGCAGTCCTCGCTCCCCGGCAGCTCCCCGTAGCGGGTGCCCAGGACGTCATCGAGGAACGGCACCGGCCCCTGCGGGCAGGCGGGCGCGGGGGAGGTGGCGGCAAACGGAACCGTCCAGCCAGGCGCCGGGGCGGGAGGCTGGAAACGTCCGGCGGTGGCGTAAGGGATCCCGGTTGCGCGGACGACGTCCCCGTCCCGCCAGCCGGTGACAGCACCGCAGGGCGGGTTGAAGACTGGCGCTGAGCTCACCAATTCACCTTAAACCACAACGCGGGGTCACTTCCGGCCCAATTCTGGCGAAGAATTCGGCGCGGAGTGACCCCGCGTTGCTTCAGGAAATCAGTGCTTGGTGGGCACGTAACGCTTGATGGAAGCTTCCAGCTCGGCCTCGGCGGCAGCGCGGTCGCCCCAGCCCTCGGCCTTGACCCACTTGCCCGGCTCCAGGTCCTTGTAGCGGGTGAAGAAGTGCTCGATCTCCTTGATCAGGAAGTCGTTGACGTCGCTGACCTCCTGGATGTGGTCGAAGCGGGCGTCCACCGGCACGCAGAGGATCTTGGCGTCTCCGCCGCCGTCGTCCGTCATGTTGAAGACGCCGATGGGGCGGGACTCAACGATGACGCCCGGGTGCAGGTCGAAGTCCTGCAGCAGCACCAGCGCATCCAACGGGTCGCCATCCTCGCCGAGTGTGTTCTCGAAGTATCCGTAGTGCGTGGGGTACTGCATGGAGGTGAAGAGGACGCGGTCCAGGCGGACGCGGCCGGTCTCGTGGTCAACTTCATACTTGACGCGTGATCCCTTGGGGATCTCGATGGTCACGTCATGCTTCATGGAATGCTCCTCGGCAATTGCAGGGGGTTCGCGGCACTTCTGACGGGCAACAAAAAGCACTGTCGGTGCCGCCGACTATTATTGAGGATATAGCGAGAGGCCCTGGAATCAGGAACTTGTGGGGAAATTTCAGGACTTGAGGACCGGCACCAGCATGACCAAGACAATCGGCACGGACCGGCAGTACGGCCGTGTCCGGCAGGCCGCGCTGAGGGGCGTCACCGGTCTGCGGAGGTCCTGGCTGCTGGTCCTGCTGGCGGCCCTCCTGGTTGCCCTTTCCGTCCCGGCGGCCCTGCTGGTGGCCCCCGGCTTCCTGGGTCCCGAGGCCCCTGCCCCCGCTCCGCCCGCGCCCGCATGGCAGCAGGCTCCCGCCACGCTCTCTGCCCGGCCGGGCCTGGCCACACTCGACCCTTCGGCGGACGTCCCGGCCCGGGCCGCCGTCACGGCGCAGCTGGATCCGCTGTTAAAGGCCGACGGCGGCGGAACGTTCACCGCGCTGGTCCAGGATGCGCTGACCGGCGAGGTCCTGTTTGACCGCGGCGGATCGGAAGGCCGCGTTCCGGCGTCCAACATGAAACTGCTCACTGCCGTCGCCGCCCTGCGGTCCCTGGGGCCCGGGCACCGTTTCAGCACAACTGTTGTTGCCGGGCCGGTGCCCGGGCAGGTGGTGCTGGTGGGCGGCGGGGACGTGCTCCTGGGGCCTGGCGAGTCGAACCCCGAACGGGCAATGGGACGCGCCGGCCTGGCATCCCTGGCTGCCGGCACGGTGGAGGCGCTGAAGGCTGACGGCGCGGCGGGGGAGCTCAAGGTCCTCGTGGACGACTCCCTTTTCACCGGACCCGCGCTGAACCCGGCCTGGGACAGCGGGGATGTGGCCGCCGGCGAAGTGGCACCCTTGTTCCCCCTGGCCCTGAACTCAGCCCGGTACGATCCCGCTGTCACCACCGGTGCACGCCCGCAGGACTCCGCCATGGCTGCCGCCGAGGAGTTTGCCGCCCGGCTGCGGACGGCAGGCGCCGCCGCGGGACTCACTGTGGCAGCCGCCGTCGAACGTTCACCCCAGCCGGCGGGAGCAGGCGCCGTGGCAGCCCGGGCGGCGGCAACGGCCGCTCCCGGGGAGGATTCCAGTGAACCGAGGCTGCTGGCGGAGGTGCAGTCCGCCACCGTGGCCGAACAGGTGGACGTGATGCTGCAGGACTCTGACAACTACCTGGCGGAAGCATTGGGCCGGCTCACGGCACTGGCGGACGGGCTGCCCGGCAGCAACGACGGCGCCACGGCGGCAGTCCGTGCGCAGCTCTCCGCAGCCGGCCTCGCCACGGATGCCCTGAAGCTGGTGGACGTCTGTGGACTGGCCATGGGCAACCAGGTCTCGGCCCGGCAGTTTACCGAGGCGGTGCGGGCCATCACCTCGGGCACGGATCCCAGGCTGCGGGCCGCGCTGGACGGATTCCCGGTGGCCGGCCTGACCGGAACCCTGGACACCCGCTACGGCGGCGACGCCACTGCCGGCGGCGCCGGGCTGGTGCGGGCCAAGACCGGCACGCTGAACACAGTGCTCGCATTGAGCGGCTATGTGGTTGACGCGGACGGCAGGCTCCTGGCCTTTTCCTTCATCGGCAACGGGCTCACCCCCGGGGCTGCGGGCAACAAGGAAGCCCTGGACCGCGCCGCCACCGCGCTCGCAGGCTGCGGCTGCCGGTAGCAGCAAGTAGGATTCGCGGCGCGCTTTCCGCATCCTGTGAATCGCCTGTGCAAGTGCGTCCGTGGCCGGCCGGGTGCCCCGAAGGGTTCGCCGGTCAGCGAACTTAAGGACTATCCACAGCATGCTGTGTTCTGATGGGAACCATGGAGCCCACTGCACGCGAGTCGTCAACCCAGACGTTGTCCGCCACGGCACAGTCCTTGATCAACTGGGACCTCGCCGCCTCCACCGCCGCACGCCTGGCCCCGGCCGGGCCCGTGCTCAGCGAGGCCGCCATGGGTGAGGCCGTGGACAGCCTGCGCCGCCTGGCGGATGTGTCCGTTGAGCACGTCCACCAGATCACCGGGCTGGAGGCGGCACGCGACCTCCGGGACTCCTCCGTGCTGGTGGTGGACCGGGCGTCATGGGCCAAGGCAAACACGCAGAGCTTCGCGGTGATGCTCAAGCCTGCCATGGAAAAGATGCTGGAAAGCCGGCGCGGCACGCTGAGCCCCGGCGCCGCCAGCGTCAGCGGGGCCATCACCGGGAGCCAGCTCGGCGCCGTCCTGGCATTCCTGGCCAGCAAGGTCCTGGGGCAGTACGATCCCTTCGCCGCACTCGCGGAAGGCTCCACCGCCCCTGCCGGCGGCAGGCTCCTCCTTGTTGCCCCGAACATCGTGGCCGTGGAGCGCGAACTCAACGTCGCCCCTGAGGATTTCCGCCTCTGGGTGTGCCTGCACGAGCAGACCCACCGCGTGCAGTTCGCAGCCGCCCCCTGGCTGCGGCACCACATGCTTGAGCAGATCGACGAACTCAGCGTTCACCTGCTGGGCAACGTCGACTCCCTGATGGAGCGGGCCACCGCCGCCGCACGCTCCCTCAAGGACCGCACCGCCTCCGGAAACACCCCCGGCCGCGGTGCCATCCTGGACCTCCTCCAGGACCCGGAGGAAAAGGCGGCCATCTCCCACCTCACCGCCGTGATGAGCCTCCTCGAAGGCCACGCGAACGTGGTGATGGATGCCGTGGACGCCAGCATCATCCCGTCCGTAAAGACCATCCGGCAGCGGTTCAACGACCGCGGCAAGGACCGCGGCGTGATCGAAAAGTTCATCCGCAGCCTCCTTGGCCTGGACGCCAAAATGCGCCAATACTCGGACGGCGCCAGGTTTGTGCGGGCCGTGGTGGATGTGGCCGGCATGGAAGGCTTTAACAAGGTGTGGGAGTCCGCAGACCACCTGCCCACCGAGCCGGAGATCCACGACGCCAAGTTGTGGCTTGACCGGATGGGACTCTGATTGCCTCGCAGCGAGTCACCTGACGCAGCATCCGGCGGCCCGGGCGGCGACAGCACCGGCGGGAGGAGCGGCTTCCAGAGCGGACGACGACGGCCCGGGAGGCTGGCGCCCGTCGTCGGCAAGGCGCGTAAGGCGCTCCAGGACGCCTTGGCGCAGGCGGGTTACCCGCGGCATGTCCTGGTGGCCTGCAGCGGCGGGCCGGACTCCCTGGCGCTGGCCGCCGTCGCCGCCTACTTTGCCCGGCGCGGGCACGTGGACGGCCACCCGGTCACGGTGGGAGCGGTGGTGGTGGACCACCAGCTGCAGGAAGGGTCCGCAGGCGTGGCTGCGGAAACCGCGCGGACACTGCGGGACCTGGGGCTGGCGCCCGTGGAGATCCGTGCCGTGACGGTGGCAACGGCCGGCATGGGTCCGGAGGCAGCGGCCCGGGAGGCCCGGCATGAAGCGCTTGAAGCCGCCGCCGCCGGCCAGGGCGCCGGAGCCATCCTGCTGGGCCACACGCTGGACGACCAGGCGGAACAGGTGCTCCTTGGCCTGGCCCGCGGCTCCGGCACGCGCTCCCTTGCCGGCATGAGGCCGGAGCGGGGACTCCTGCTGCGGCCGTTCCTGGGGCTCCGCCGGGCGGATACGGAGGAGATCTGCGAGGTGGAGCAGCTGCAGCCCTGGCACGATCCCACCAACTCGGACCCGGCCTTCGCGCGTTCCCGTACCCGGGTGGAAGTGCTCCCTCACCTTGAGGAAAAACTGGGCCCCGGCGTCGCCGAATCCCTCGCCCGGACCGCTTCAATCCTCCAGCTGGACGCCGACTACCTTGAGGACGTGGCGGAAACCACCTTCTCGGCGCTCGTTGAACGGGACGGCGCCGAAGTGAGCCTCCCGGAGGAGGCCTTGCGCGCCCTCGCCCCGGCCATCAGGTACCGCGTCATCGCCAAGGCGGCGGCCGACGTCGGCGGGCAGCAGCCCGGCTACCAGCGCCTTTTGGCGGCGGAGGCGCTGCTGCGGAGGCAGGGCTCGGCCGGGCCGGTGGAGCTGCCCGGCGGGGTGAGCGCCTACCGCCTGTCCCTCGCGGAGCTGGAGGCGGCGGGAACCGTAAGCGGCCAGGCCGCAACCGATAACGCCAACCCCGTTCCCCGCGAAGCGGCCCGCTGTGGGAAGCTAGTATTCCGGCCTCAAAAACCGCCCGCAAAATAGTCGCACCCCGCATCTACACAGGAGCCATTGGTGGATTCAAACGACGTCCAGGCAGACCTCAAGCACGTTCTCTACACCAAGGAACAGATCCAGCAGCGCATCACGGAGCTGGCTGAGCAGATCGACAAGGACTATGAGGGCCGCGAAATCCTCATCGTGGGCGTGCTCAAGGGTGCGGTGATGGTCATGGCGGACCTGGCCCGGGCGCTGCACAGCCACATCTCCATGGACTGGATGGCGGTGTCCTCCTACGGCTCAGGCACCCAGTCCTCCGGAGTGGTCCGGATCCTGAAGGACCTGGACACGGACCTGATGGGCAAGGACGTGCTGATCGTCGAGGACATCATCGATTCCGGCCTCACCCTGTCCTGGCTCAAGACCAACCTGGAATCCCGCGGCACCGCCTCCGTGGAGATCTGCACCGCTTTCCGCAAGCCCACTGCCGCGAAGGTGGAGATCGACGTCAAGTACGTCGGCTACGACATCCCCAACGAGTTCGTGGTGGGCTACGGCCTGGACTACGCGGAGAAGTACCGCAACCTGGACTTCGTGGGCACCCTGGCCCCGCACGTCTACGAGTAGGCCCCCGGCACGCCGCCGTCGGAAATAGTCCGGTGACACCACGCCCCCTGGAGCAGGTCCTCCGCCGCCCTGGCGCCACTACGCCCACAGGGAACTTTTGCCGTCCATCATGCGTGATCTACTCCGGACGGTGTATAGCTAGAAGCTGACGCAGCACCATCACGCGCGCAGACTACTCGCCGTGCAGCACTACCGGAAGGGACGGGGCCAGCCCCCGAACAGATGAAAGCTAAGAACTTCTTCAAAGGCCCGGGCATCTGGATCGTCGTCGTGGTCGGTCTGCTCCTGGTGGCCTTTGCAACGCTGGCCCCAGGCGGTGCGGCACGGATCGACACTGACAAGGGCCTGGAACTGCTCTCCGGAAACCAGGTGGAGCAGGCCAAGATCTTCGACGGCGAAAACCGCGTGGACCTGACTTTGAAGGACAACCTGCAGCTTGACGGGCAGGACAAGGGCAAGAGCGTCCAGTTCTTCTTCGTGGACGCCCGTGCGCAGGACGTGGTCAAGGCGGTAACCGAGGCCAAGCCCGCCCAGGGCTACACGGACCAGCCCATCGAGAGCAACTGGTTCTCCGGCCTGCTCTCCCTCCTGATTCCCGTCATCCTCCTGGGCGCCCTGTTCTGGTTCCTCATGACCCGCATGCAGGGCGGCGGCTCCAAGATCATGCAGTTCGGCAAGTCCAAGGCCAAGATGGTCAGCAAGGACATGCCGCAGGTGACGTTCGCCGACGTCGCAGGATCCGACGAGGCAGTGGAGGAACTCCAGGAAATCAAGGAATTCCTGCAGGAGCCCGCCAAGTTCCAGGCCGTTGGCGCCAAGATCCCCAAGGGCGTGCTGCTCTACGGCCCTCCCGGTACCGGCAAGACCCTCCTGGCCCGCGCCGTCGCGGGTGAGGCCGGCGTCCCCTTCTTCTCCATCTCCGGCTCCGACTTCGTGGAAATGTTCGTCGGCGTGGGTGCCTCCCGCGTCCGCGACCTCTTCGAGCAGGCCAAAACCAACTCCCCGGCCATCATCTTCGTCGACGAGATCGACGCCGTGGGCCGTCACCGCGGCGCGGGCATCGGCGGGGGCAACGACGAACGCGAGCAGACCCTCAACCAGCTGCTGGTGGAGATGGACGGCTTCGACGTCAAGACCAACGTCATCCTCATCGCCGCCACCAACCGGCCCGACGTGCTGGACCCCGCACTGCTGCGTCCGGGACGCTTCGACCGCCAGATCGGCGTGGACGCGCCGGACATGATCGGCCGCGACCAGATCCTGCAGGTACATGCCAAAGGCAAGCCGATGGCACCGGGCGTGGACCTCAAGGCCGTGGCCAAGAAGACCCCCGGCTACACGGGCGCGGACCTGGCCAACGTCCTGAACGAAGCCGCGCTGCTCACCGCCCGCTCCAACGCGAACCTCATCGACGACCGCGCGCTGGATGAAGCCATTGACCGCGTCATGGCCGGCCCGCAGAAGCGCAGCCGCGTCATGAAGGAACACGAGCGGAAGATCACCGCCTACCACGAAGGCGGGCACGCCCTCGTGGCAGCCGCACTGCGGAACTCCGCCCCGGTCACCAAGATCACCATCCTTCCCCGTGGCCGCGCCCTGGGCTACACCATGGTGGTCCCGGACAACGACAAGTACTCCGTGACCCGCAACGAACTGCTTGACCAGATGGCCTACGCCATGGGCGGCCGCGTAGCCGAGGAGATCGTGTTCCACGACCCCTCCACCGGCGCGTCCAATGACATCGAAAAGGCCACCGGCACCGCGCGGAAGATGGTCACCGAATACGGCATGAGCGAGCGGGTTGGCGCTGTCCGGCTGGGCCAGGGCGGCGGCGAACCGTTCCTGGGCCGCGATGCCGGCCACGAGCGCAACTACTCGGACCAGATCGCCTACGTGGTGGATGAGGAAGTGCGCCGCCTCATCGACCAGGCCCATGACGAGGCCTACGCCATCCTCACCGAGAACCGGGACGTCCTGGACCGGCTGGCCCTGGAACTGCTGGAACGCGAAACGCTGAACCAGGCCGAGATCGCCGATATCTTCAGGGACATCCGCAAGCGCGACTTCCGCGAGGTGTGGCTGTCCAAGGAGAGCCGCCCGGTCCAGATGGCGGGCCCCGTGGAGTCCCGCCAGGAAAGGGCGGAGCGCGAGGCCCAGGAAGAGGCCAAGAAGGCGCGCCTGGACGAGCCTTTGGACGCGCAGCCGCCGCACCCGCAGGGTGTTCCCGAGGATGCACCGTTCCGGGGCGGGGTAACGGACGCGGGGCCTGACGCCCTTCGCGGCTAAGCTTTCTTACGTGACCCACTTCGACGACGACGACGTTTCCGCCTCCGCCGGCTACCCGGCGGAGGGCGGCGCCCACCACTCAAAGCACAACAAAGTGGACCGGCCCCGGATCGAGGCAGCTGTCCGTGAAATTCTCCTGGCCATTGGAGAGGACCCGGACCGCGGCGGCCTCGTAGACACCCCCAGGCGTGTGGCCAAGGCCTACGCCGAGGTGTTTGCCGGGCTGCACCACGACCCCGCGGACGTCCTGTCCACCACCTTTGACCTGGACCATGAGGAACTGGTCCTCGTCAAGGACATCCCCTTCTATTCCACGTGTGAGCATCACCTGGTGCCGTTCCACGGCGTGGCCCATGTGGGCTACATCCCGTCGCATGAGGGCAAGGTGACGGGCCTCAGCAAGCTGGCCCGGCTCGTGGACATCTACGCCCGCCGCCCGCAGGTGCAGGAGCGCCTCACCACTGAAATCGTCGAAGCGATGGTCCGCCACCTCAAGCCGCGCGGCGCCATCGTCGTTGTTGAATGCGAACACATGTGCATGTCCATGCGCGGTATCCGCAAGCCCGGAGCGAAGACCGTCACCAGTGCGGTCCGCGGGCAGCTTCATGACCCGGCCACCCGCGCCGAAGCCATGAGCCTCATCCTCGGAAGGTAATCAACAGACCATGGATTCACTAGCTGCAGCGCCGGGAACCGGCCCCGCAACCTCGCCACTGCCCGTCCTGCGCAAACCGCGCCCGGCAGCCCGGTTCGAAGACCTGCCCACCGGCCGCACCCTGGTGATGGGCATCCTGAACGTCACTCCGGATTCCTTCAGCGACGGCGGCAGCCACCCCACGGCGGACACCGCCATCGCGGCAGGGCTCCGCATGTTCTACGCGGGCGCGGACATCATCGATGTCGGAGGCGAATCCACCCGGCCCGGCGCCGAGGACGTCAGCCCGGAGGAAGAACAGCGGCGCGTGGTTCCCGTCATCGAGGCGCTGGTGAAGGCCGGCGCCCTGGTCAGCATCGACACCACCCATGCCTCCACGGCCGCCGCCGCCCTGAAGGCCGGCGCCGCCATCATCAACGACGTCTCCGGGCTCACCATCGAACCGGAAATGGCCGAGCTCGCGGCCTCCTCCAAAGCGCCTTACATCCTTACGCACCGCCGCGGCGACGCCCGCACCATGAACTCGCTGGCCGAATACAAGGACGTGGCGGCGGAAGTGGCAGCCGAGCTCGCCGGGGTGCGGGACAAGCTCTACGCCGCAGGCGTCAGCCAGGAACAGATCATCATCGATCCGGGCCTGGGGTTTGCCAAGAACGACGCCCAGAACTGGGAGCTCCTGCAGCACCTGGACCAGCTGGAAGGCCTGGGCCACCGGATCCTCGTTGGTGCGTCCCGCAAGCGGTTCCTCGGCACCCTGCTCACCGTGGCCGGCAAGTCCGCCGCCCCCGAGGAACGTGACGGGGCCACCGCCGCCATCACAGCCATCAGCGCCTACCGCGGCGCCTGGGCCGTCCGCGTGCACGACGTCGGCCCCAGCCTTGACGCCGTCAAGGTGGCCGCGCGCATGGCCGCACCCCGCGCCGGCAGTTAAGCGCACCCATGGACAGGATTACGCTGAGCGGCGTGACCGCCGTCGGCCATCACGGCGTGTTTGATTTTGAGCGCCGCGAGGGCCAGCCTTTTGTTGTGGACGCCGTCTTGTACCTGGACTTCGCCAAGGCGGCCGAGTCGGACGACGTCCGGGACACCGCGCACTACGGCGAGGTGGCGCAGCGTATCACCGAGTGGATCGCGGGCGAGCCGCTGAACCTGATCGAGGCGCTGGCGGTGCGGATCGCGGAGGGCCTGCTGGCCGAATTCCGGCTCCAGGCCGTGGACATCACCGTGCACAAACCGCAGGCTCCCATCGAGGTTCCCTTCGGCGATGTGTCAGTCAGCGTCCACCGCACCCGGAATGCCGCGGAAAGGCAAGCCCAGGGGGAGGGGCCATGAACAGCGGTTATACCAAGGCGGTCCTTGCGCTCGGCAGCAACCTGGGCGAGCGCAACGATACCCTTAGCGCGGCCGTCGCGGACCTCGTAGACCCGCCGGAGGTGCGGCTGCTGGCGGTCTCGCCGGTGGTGCAGACGAAGGCCGTAGGCGGGCCGGCCGGGCAGCCCGACTTCCTGAACATGGTCATCACGGTTGAAACCAGCCTCACCCCGCGGCAGTTGCTGGAGCACTGCCAGGCGGTGGAAAACAAGCACCACCGCGTCCGGGAGGTGCGCTGGGGGCCGCGGACGCTCGACGTCGACATCATCACCTACGGCGACGTCCGCAGCGAGGACCCTGCCCTGACCCTGCCGCATCCCCTCGCGGCCAGCCGGGCGTTCGTCCTCTATCCGTGGTCCCTTATTGAACCCGCCGCCGTCCTGGACGGTGAACGGATCAGCACCCTTGCCGCCAAGGCAGGCGACTTCAACGACCTCGTCCCCTTTGACGGCTTTGGCGACTTCGACGGAATGCCCACGGCCGGGGCGGTGGAGGAACTATGAAGCCCATCAACCCGCTGCGCCTGCTGCTCATCGGCTTCATCCTGGCCGTGGCGGGCTGGTCCGCGACCGTGGTGACCAGCCGCTACGGCATGTCCACCCCCGTCCTCCCGCCCACGGCACTGGCAACCATGGGCGTGATCGTAGCCATCACCCTGATCCTCGGGATCAGGGTCCTCAGGTGGCGCAACAGCATCAGCGCCAACGGCGCCAAGAACGGCGCCAAGGGCGGCGCCGCCCGTAAGCGGCCGGTGCTGGATCCGCTCCTCGCCGCCCGCACCCTGGTACTCGCGCAGGCCTGCGCCTACGCCGGGACGGTGCTGCTGGGCTGGCACGTGGGCATCTTCCTGGACCAGCTGCGCATCTGGAGCCTGCGCAGCGACCAGGCCATCACCTGGCTCGCGCTTGCCATGGCCGGCGGGGGACTGGTGATGATCGTGGTGGGCCTGCTGGTGGAACGGTTCTGCAGGATCCCGCCGGAGGACGGCGAAACCAAAGGCCTCGACGGGAAGCCCGGCCGTGCCGTTGGCGAGGCGTCCGGGGAAGGCGAATATGCATACCGGGGCGATTGATCCTCCCGGCATCACCTGGCAGCGGGTGTCCCCCAAATATGTCACCGTGAGGGTGGTGCAGTGGGCCCTTGGAAACCTGGCCGCCGTGCTGGTCCTCTCCCTGCCGCTGGTCCTCGTCCTCGCGGAGGCGTGGGCCTGGCCGCCGCTGTGGCTTGCCGCCACCGTGCCGGCCGCCATGCTGGTGGTGGCCCTCTGGCGGCTCGCGCTCATCCCGCGGCAGGTCCGCGCCATCGGTTACGCCGAACGGGACGACGACCTCCTGATCCGGACCGGCATCTTCTTCCAGCGGACCATGGCCGTCCCCTACGGCCGGATGCAGTACGTGGACATCGGAGTGGGCCCGGTGGAGCGCTCTCTTGGACTGTGCACGCTCAAGCTCCACACCGCAGCGCCGGGTACCAACGCCCAGATCCCCGGCCTGCCCGCCGCCGAAGGCGCACGGCTCCGCGAGCAGCTGGCGGCGCGCGGGGAAGCCAGGCTGGCAGGACTGTGACGGCAGAGGGACCTCCGCAGTGGCCCGGCGCCCCGGCCACTGCGTCCGGCAACAACGCCCCTGAACCGCTGCCGGGCACCGCGCCCGACGGCGAATGGCTGCGCGTGCACCCGGCGTCGCCGTTTGTCCGCGGCTGGGTTGCCCTGGCCGCCATTGGCTTCTTCCTTGGCCGTGACGTGTTTGAACGCGCGCTGCAGGGCCGGCCCGTTGTTGAGGAAGACCTCGCCGGCCGGGCCCCCTTGCTGCTGGTGGGCGGCGGCGCAGTGCTGCTGGCCTCGGTGCTGGGGTTCATCCTCACCTGGTACTTCACCAAGTACCAGGTGTCCGGCGGCTACGTCCGCGTCAATACCGGGTTCCTGTTCCGGCAGCAGCGCCAGGCACGGCTGGACCGGGTCCAGGCCATCGACATCGTGCAGCCCCTGCTGGCCCGGATCTTCGGCCTGGCAGAACTCAAGTTCGAGGTGGCGGACGCCGGAGAGTCGGCGGTGCGGCTCGCCTACCTGAAGATCGACGACGCCCGGCAGCTGCGTGCCACCATCCTCGCCCGGGCGGCCGGTGTCATCACGGGCCCGGACCGCCCCGGCGAGCCCGCCCCCGAGGCGCCGGAATATCCGGTGCTTTCCGTGCCGCCGTCGCGCCTTGTAGGTTCCCTGCTGCTCAGCGAGCAGAGCTTCTTCGTGGTGCTTGGCGGCATTGTTTCCGTGGTGCTCTCGGCCATCACCGAACACCAGGGGTTCTACTTTTACCTCATTCCGGCCGCCGTGGGCCTCGCCGCGAGCTACTGGGGACTGTTCAACAAGGGCTACAACTTCAGCGCCGCGATCTCACCGGACGGCATCCGCCTGCGCTACGGCCTGCTGGACACCCAGGCGCAGACGCTGCCGCCGGGACGCATCCAGGCGTTGAAAATCACCCAGCCGCCGTTATGGCGGCCGCTCGGCTGGTACCGGATGCAGGTCAACGTGGCCGGTTACGGCATCGTGGAGAACGCCGGCGAGGGCTCGGCCCGGACCACGCTGCTGCCCGTGGGCAGGCTTGGCGACGTGATGGCCATGCTGGCGCTGGTGCTGCCGGACCCCGGCACCGCGCACCCCGCTGCAGTCTTCGGCGCCGGCCTCACCGGCCTGGATTCCGACGGCGGCTTCGTCACCACTCCGCGCAGCGCACGCTGGCTTGCCCCCTTGGGCTGGCGGCGGAACGGGTTCACGGCCACGGACACGGCCCTGCTTCTCCGCTCCGGCCGCTGGTGGCGCCAGCTGGTGGTGGTTCCGCACCAGCGCACCCAGTCCATGGCCCTGCACCAGGGCCCGCTGGCGCGCCGGTTCGGCGTGGCAGACCTGGTGCTGCACACCACGCCCGGTCCCGTTGCGCCCCGGCTCACGCAGGCCGGCTCTGCCCAGGCGCTGGCACTGTTCGATGCACAGTCCGCACGCGCCCGGCTGGCCAGGAAGCGGCAGACTACGGAACAGTGGCTCCGGCAAGTAGTCCCGGATGCTCCGGCGGGGGAGCCCGGCCCGGCGGTGGAACCGGCCGAAACCCGGACGCCCCAACAACAGGAAGGCGGGCAGCATGGCTAAGCCCGGACGCCTCGGCGTCGGAATCATTGGTGCCGGCAAAGTGGGGGCGGTGCTCGGTGCCGCCCTGCGCGCTGCCGAACATGCCGTCGTCGGGGTCTCAGCTGTCTCCGAGGCGAGCCGTGAACGGGCGGAGGCGCTGCTTCCCGGCGTGCCTGTCCTGGAGGTCCAGGACATTGTGGAGCGCGCGGAACTGGTCCTCCTGGCCGTGCCCGACGACGCCCTGCCGGGCCTGGTGGACGGGCTGGCAAAGCTCGGCGCCTGGCAGCCGGGCCAGCTGGTTGCCCACACCTCCGGCCGGTTCGGAGTGGGGGTCCTGCACCCGGTGCGCGCTGCCGGCGCTGTCCCGCTCGCCCTGCATCCGGCCATGACGTTCACGGGGATGAGCCTGGACCTGACCCGGCTGCTGGACTGCACGTTCGGAGTGACCGCAGATGCCGCCATGCTCCCCATCGCCCAGGCGCTGGTGGTGGAGATGGGTGCGGAACCGGTGGCCATCGCCGAGGCGGACCGGACGCTGTACCACGCGGCCCTGGCCCACAGTTCGAACCACCTGGTGACCCTCGTGGCCCAGGCATCCGAGCTGCTGCGCTCGGTGGGAGTGGAGCTGCCGGAACGCATGCTCGGCCCGCTCCTGCGGGCCACGCTGGAGAATGCACTGGCGTCAGGGGAGTCCGCCCTGACCGGGCCGGTAGCCCGCGGCGACGTGGGAACCGTCTCCGCGCACGCGGCCGCGCTGCGGGAGTTCGACGGCGGCGGCCACGGCGACGTGCTCGAGGCCTACCTTGCGATGGCCCGGGCCACAGCCCTGCGCGCCGAAGGGCGCGGGCTGCTGAAAGCCGAACAGCTGGAGGGACTCCGCCAAGCCCTCGAACCGAAGGAGGACTGAAGATGCCCATCAAGCTCGTCACCACGGTGGCAGGCCTCCACGCTGAGGGGGCCCGGCTCCTTGCCTCCAAGCACGGCACCTCGCAGGGTCTGGTGCCCACGATGGGTGCGCTGCACCAGGGCCATGCCGCCCTGGCGCGTACCGCCGTCGAACAGAATGACGTGGTGGTGGCCACGGTCTTCGTCAACCCGCTGCAGTTCGGTGACGCCGTGGACCTGGATCGCTACCCCCGCACCCTGGACGCCGACCTTGCGCTGCTGGAAGCCGAAGGCGTGGACCTGGTGTTTTCGCCATCAGTCGATGAGGTCTACCCCGGCGGCGAACCGCTGGTGCGCGTGACGTCCGGCCGGCTCGGGGAAAAGTGGGAGGGGGCGTCCCGGCCGGGGCATTTCGACGGTGCCCTGACCGTGGTGGCCAAACTGCTCCACTACGGGATGCCGGCCGCAGGGCTGCCGGACGGCGGCGCAGCACGTGCCGGCCTGCCCGCCTACCGTGCCTACTTCGGCCAGAAGGACGCCCAACAGCTGGCGCTGGTCAGGCGCATGGTGGCTGACCTCAATTTTCCGGTGGAGATTGTGGGGGTGCCCACGGTGCGCGCCGTGGACGGGCTGGCGCTGTCCAGCCGCAACCGCTTCCTGTCGGACGAGGAGCGGGAGGCGGCGCTGGTGCTTTCCAGGGCCCTCCGCCTGCTTGAGGAACGGGCGCATGCCCGGCAACCGCTGGACCTGGAGTCCGCGCAGGCGATGGTGGAGTCGCAGCCCCTGGTGGCCTTGGACTACTTCGACGTTGTGGACCCGGGCACCCTGGAGCCGCTGGCCGAGAACTGCCGGGAGACCCCGTTCCGGGGGGAGGCCCTGGCGCTCATTGCGGCCAAGGTCGGGCCGGTCCGGCTGATCGACAACGCGCCGCTACATTCCTGACCCGGCGCCCTGGCCGGTACCCCTGCCGTCGCCGGTGCCAGGCCGGCGTTGATAGGGGGTGTTGATAGGGGAGCGGAGGCCTGTTGGGCCGGCAACTGATCCGATATGCTCAAATTATTGCCCCGGACCCTGGCATCGGCCCATCACGGCTATCCAGGAGGACCAAGTAAAAATGGGCAAAAGTCTCGCTACCCCCATCCGCGGGCTCGTGGACCGGACCCGGTATCCCGCAGCACCTGACGCAAGCCCCCTTGCAGAGCAGTCGCTGGACATCATCTCGTCCATCCTCGAAGACACTTCGCCCGGGCTGGCGGAAATAAAGCTCCGGCTCCGTCGCTGCCTGGCCGCTTATCCGCGGCGCCCGGAGCTGGCGTTGCTCGCCCACCTGATGGAGACATCCAGCCTGGTGAACCCGATGGGCGGCGAAACGCTGCCGTGATCTTGCGGCTGAACTGACCGGCGACGGTGGGTATCCTTAGGTGACCACACCACCGTTCCGGTTCAGCCAGCAGCCAACCCGGCGACAGCGGAATGAATCAGGAAACAGGGGCTCACCATGGACATTGCACCCGGGCTGGCGGGTGAAGAGGACCTGTGTGGCCCCTATCTGGAGAAACTGCCCGTTACCGGCGCCGCCGTATCCCTTTTCGGCGGCGCGACAGCTGAATCCCTGATCTGTGCCAGTGACGCTTTGGCTGCAAGGCTTGATGAACTGCAGTTCAGCCTGGGCGAGGGGCCCCGCTGGCGCGCGGTCCGGACCCGGCTGCCTGTGCTGGTTCCTGACGCACAAGGTGTTCCGCACCCGGAATGGCCGATGTTCCACAGGGCGATTAACGGGACGGACGCGGCTGCCCTGTTTGTCTTCCCGCTGACTATCGGCGCTGCGGACCTGGGCGTTGTTGAGCTTTATCACTCCGCCGCGGGAACGCTGAACAGGTCCCACCAGGCAACGGCGGCCACACTTGCCGGCCAGACGTCCTGGTACCTTTTGCGGAAGATCCTGACGATCGGCTCGCCGGACACGGACCCTGCACTCGATCCACCCCTGATGTCGCGCCGTGAAATCCACCAGGCAACGGGCATGGTCCTTGCCCAGTCCGGCGCAACCGCGGCGGACTCATTGCTGTTGCTGCGCGCCTACGCGTTCGCCCATGACCTCACGCTGAGGGAGACGGCCCAGGCAGTGCTCGAAGGCCGCCTGAAGTTCGAGCCCGGCCATGGCGGCGGTCAGGGTGCCCGGCCCCTGCAGTAAAATAGCGACATGGCAACGACAACCCGCGCTGAGCGCGTCAGTGGGGCGTTCGTGAAGATCGCGGACACGCTGGTTGCGGACTATGACGTCCTTGACCTGCTCCACACCCTGGTCGAGGAATCCGTGGGGCTCCTCGACGTCGCGGCGGCGGGCCTGGTCCTGGCCGACCCCAGCGGGGAACTCCAGGTTTTGGCCTCAACCAGCGAGGAGAGCCAGTTGGTGGAAGTGCTCCAGTTGCGGGCCGGGGAAGGACCGTGCGTAGAGTGCTACGCAACCGGTAACCCGGTGACCGTTGAGGACATTCAGGTCCTTGACCGGTGGCCCCAATTCAAGGCGGCGGCGCTGTCCCAGGGGTTTCGTTCCGTACACGCCGTTCCCATGCGGATACACGGCCGGACTATCGGTGCCATGGGCCTCTTCGGTTCTGCGCCCGGTTCCCTGACTGTGGAGGATTCCGCCATTGGCCAGGCGCTGGCCGACGTCGCCACCATCAGCCTCATGCACGAACGCACCATCAGGGAAGCCGTCCTGGTGAACGAGCAGCTGCAGCGTGCGCTCAACAGCCGAATCTTGATTGAGCAGGCCAAGGGAGTCATCGCCCACACGGCCGGTGTGGACATGAACGAGGCCTTCTCGCTGCTCCGGAACCACGCCCGTGCACATAATGAAGGACTCCACGAGACCGCCAGCCGGATCGTGGACCGCAGCCTCACGCTTTAGACGGGCCTGCTAATCCGAATCGTGCCTGCGCCCGGAACGGTGCCTGGCAGTCAGAGTGGCAGGTGCCCGCGGTACATGAGCTGCTCCAGCAGTGCCTGCTCCGGCTCGCCTGGATGCCGTGCGACGCAGCGGCGGAGCCGGGCCCGTGCCAGCTCTTCGCCGGGTGACTTGCCGCAGAGCACTTCGTCGATGACTTCCTGGGCCTGCCACCGGAGGGACTCGATGGCAAACTGCCGGATCTCATCCGGCGTGTCAACGGCCATCCAGGAGTCCGGATCCGAGGGCACGGCTGGGAACATCCGCTCTGCTGACATTGGGGCCTCCTTGCACCAACCCGAGGGGGCCGGTCAGGGCCTCCGCGGCGTCAAAAAGCATGTTGGAAAAACACTACAACGGGAAAGACCGGTCTGTCTCCCTCCGCAGTAGACTGAAGATCCTATGAGTCCAGAGGCAGAAGTCCCTCCGACCCCCGTGCCGGCACCGGTGGCGTCAACTGAGGGCAATGCAAGTTCCGTGGACCGGATCATGGCGGTGGCCTATGAGCTTTTTTCCCAGCGGGGCGTGCGGGATGTTGGCGTCAATGAGCTTATTGAACGGTCCGGGGTAGCCAAGGCGACCTTCTACCGGCACTTCCCCTCCAAGGATTCGCTGGTCCTGGCCTTCCTGGAGCAGCGGGACAGGCAATGGACAGTGGGCGCCATCGTCTCGGAGGCCCGCCGCCGGGGAAGCACGCCCGCCGATCAGCTGCTGGCCATCTTCGACGTGTTTGGCGACTGGTTCCTCCGGGAGGACTTTGAAGCCTGCTCCTTCATCAACATCCTGCTCGAGATGGGCCCGGCCCATCCACTGGGGCAGGCAAGCATCGACTACCTGGCAAAGATCCGCGGGCACGTGCAGGCCTTGGCCGAAGAAGCGGGGCTGCAGCGGCCGGAGGAGTTTGCCCGGTCCTGGCACATCCTCATGAAGGGCTCGATCATCTCAGCCACCGAAGGGGACATGCAGGCCGCCAAGCGCGCGCAGCAGATGGCCGGCTGGCTGATCCAGCACCACAGGGGCTAGAAGCTGAGCTCCGGCGTCCGGGGAGCGGAAGTGCTGGACCGCACCACTAACCGGGTCTCCATCAGCTCATCGGCCGGCCCGGCAGTCTCCGCATCATCCTGCACCAGCGCCAGCAGGCGCTCCACCGCCCGCATTCCCTGGTCACGGGGAAACTGGTCGATGGTGGTCAGGCCGAGGATTTCGCCCATCTCGTGGCCGTCCACGCCAATGACGGACAGCTCGTCGGGGATCCGCAGCCCGAGGTCGCGGGCCGCCAGCATTGCGCCGAAGGCCATTTCATCGGAGGCGCAGAAGATCGCGGTCGGCCGTTCCTCGGCGTCCGCCAGCAGGTGCTTTGTCTCCTTGTACGCGCCGTTCGCCGAGTAGTCGGAGATCAGGGACCACGCCTCGTGGACCGGCAGTCCTGCCGCGGCCATGGCTTCCTCGTATCCGGCGCGGCGGCCGCTGGAGATCTCGAAATTCCTTCCATACTCCTGCTCGCCGCCGAGGTGGGCCACCCGGGAGTGTCCAAGGCTGATCAGGTGGTTTGTTGCGCGGCGGCCCACCTCGACATCGTCGATCCGAAGGGTGGGAATCCCCGGAAGCGGGCCGCCCACGCCCACCACCGGGATTCCGGCAGCGAGGATCTGTTCGGTCTCGTGGGCGTTGAGCTGCAGCGAGACTGCCAGGACGCCGTCGAGCCGTTTGCGCAGCAGGAAATCCCCCAGCACCGATTCCCGGTACCGGTCGCCCTGGAAGTCGTAAAGGGTGAGATCGTAACCGGCATCCATCAGGGCGGAATTGGCGCCCTCCAACAGCGTGGCGAAGTACCACCGGTTGACGAAGGGCAGCACCACGCCAATGTTGTGGCTGCGGCCGCTCGCCAGGCTTGAGGCGTGGTAGGACATGACGAAGCCAAGCTCGCTGGCTGCCTCGGTCACGGCCTGCCTGGCCCGGCTTGAAACACTGCCCTTGCCGCTCAACGCACGCGACGCCGTCGCCTGTGAAACCCCCGCCAGACGCGCTACGTCCCTAATTCCTGCCACTGACCCTCTGCTGTTCCGCTTGGCGCCATGCGCAGCCAAATGCACTGCGCAGGACCCAGCTTACGCTGGTCAGCAGCGTCCCCATCCGTGCTAAGCAGGATGTCCAAGCGAGGCAGGTCAACCGGCTCTGCGCCCATATTCATCATCACCAGCACGCCGTTGTTGGCAAACATGATGCAGTCTGGCGACGTGAAACCGTCAACCCAGGCCAGGGAGCCGGCGCCGAGCTTCAGGCCACGGCGAAGCCCCAGTGCACGGGTGTACAGGGACAGGGCGGAGGACCCGTCCTGCCGCTGCGCGTCCCGGGACAATGCTGCCCAGCCCTCAGGCTGCGGCAGCCAGGACTCACCTGTGCTGTTGAAGCCGAATGCCGGTGCGGCCTCCTGCCACGGCAGGGGTACCCGGCAGCCGTCGCGGCCGATGCGTTCTCCGGCGGTCCGCCGGAAGGAGGGGTCCTGGCGGAACGTGTGGTCCATGGTGGTGTGGTCCGGCAGGCCCAGTTCCTCACCCTGGTACAGGTAGACGCCGCCGGGCAGCGCGAGCATAAGCATCGACGCCGCCACCGCACGGCGCAGGCCAAGCTCAGCGTCCGGCTGGACGTCTTCCGCGCCCAGGCCGTCACCTGGCCGGGCAGGGGGCTCGACGATGCCGAAGCGCGTGGCGTGGCGGACGACGTCGTGGTTCGAAAGCACCCACGTGGTGGGCGCGCCCACGGAGTCGAACATCCGCAGTGAGCTTTCAATGACCGCACGCAGCCTGGCGGGATCCCACGGTGTGCCAAGGTACGCGAAGTTGAAGGCCTGGTGCATCTGGTCCGGCAGGACCCAGTTGGTCAGCCGGGACAGGGGGTCGATGCTTGCTTCGGCACAGAGGATGCGCTCGCCGTCGAACTCGGCAAGGACCTCGCGCCACCGCCGGTAGATGTCGTGGATTTCCGGCTGGCCGAACATCGGCGCCAGGTGGCCCGGGAAGTCTTCGGTGCTGACGCCGTCTGGCCGTCCATGCCAGTCCGGCAGTCCGTCCGCCTTGACCAGGGCGTGGGCCACGTCCACCCGGAAGCCGGCAACGCCGCGGCTGAGCCAGAAACGCAGGATGCGCTCAAATTCGGCATGCACGGCGGGGTTGTCCCAGTTGAAGTCGGGCTGGGAGGAATCGAAGAGGTGCACGTACCACTGGCCCGGCTCGCCGGACGGCTCCGTAATGCGGGTCCAGGCCGGTCCGCCGAAGTGGGACTGCCAGTTGTTGGGCGGCAGTTCCCCGGTGTCACCGCGGCCGTCCCGGAAGACGAACATGTCCCGTTCGGGGCTTCCCGGACCTGCCGCCAATGCAGCCTGGAACAGCGCGTGGTCCGAGGAGCAATGGTTTGGCACCAGGTCGATGATGACCCGGATGCCCAGGGAATCCGCCCGGGCAACCAGGGCGTCGAAGTCGCCAAGGGTGCCGAACACGGGATCGACGTCGCAGTAATCGGCGACGTCGTAGCCTCCGTCCCGCTGCGGCGAGACATAGAAGGGCGACAGCCAGACGGCGTCGATATCGAGCTCGGCCAACTGGTGAAGCTCGGCTGTGATGCCCGGAAGATCACCTTGTCCATCGCCGTTCAGGTCCCGGAACGAGCGCGGGTAGATCTGGTAAATCACCGAGGACCGCCACCACTCAGAGCCTTCGTCTGCCGGGTGGACGGGTACCAGGCGGGCGGCGGAGAGGTCAGGCTCTACGGGGAGAAGTGTGTTCGTCATCGGGCCATCGTAGCCGCAATGGCCCCAAGAATGGAAAGGCTTCCAAGAAGTTGATACCGATGCTTCCCGTGACAGGGGCACGTCTTAGCCGCCTACCGTGTAGGCAATGGTGCATGTGACGCCATTTTCGTGAAGGGCTGGACAATAAAAAATGGAAGCGCTTACAGTTGGGTGACGCAAATCACCAGCCGGCTCCCTTTCGCGGAGAAACGGCACGCTTTCAAAGGAGAAAAATGAGTAGGATTCAGGGTGCTCTCGCGGTTACCGCTACCGCGGTGCTGCTGCTTACGGGGTGCGGAAACGGTGCCGAACCAAAGCAGGCAGCCTCATCAGCACCGGCCGCGGCGGGGTCCACCGCCGCCCCCGAGCGGGCTGATGCCGACCTGGTGATCTGGACGGACAACCTGAAGGCCGATTCGATCCGCGCATTCGCCGAGGATTTTGCGGCTGACAACGGCATCAGCGTGGCCGTCCAGGTCATCTCGGGCGAGTTCCAGACCGCCCTTGTGACGGCAAATGCTGCAGGCAATGGCCCCGATGTTTTCACCGGAGCACACGACATGATCGGCAATCTCGTCCAGAACGGCTCCATTGATCCGCTGCAGATTGCCCCGGACCAGCTCAAGGGCTACGCCGAGACGGCAGTGAAGGCTGTGACCTATAACGAGTCGGTGTACGCACTGCCGTATGGAATCGAAACCCTCGGCCTGTTCCGCAACACAGACATCGTCCCTGAGGCGCCCCTGACCTTGGAGGATGCCTTCGCCAAGGGACAGGAGGCTGTGGCCGCCAAGAAGGCGGAAGTTCCTTTCAGCTTGCCGCAAGGGAACAGCGGCGACGCCTACCACATGCAGCCGTTGTACACGTCAATGGGCGGTTACCTCTTCGGTTCGACACCACAGGGTGACCCTGATCCGTCTGACCTGGGTGTGGGTGGTGAAGGCTCTGTCGCTGCTGCCAAGAAGATTCACGCCCTTGGGGAAGCGGGCAGCGGCATCCTGAAGCGCTCCATCAGCGTTGACAATTCGATCTCTTTGTTCGCTGACGGCAAGGCGCCGTACCTTGTTGCCGGTCCTTGGGCCCTGAACCAGGTTGAAAAAGCGGGAATCCCCTTCGAGGTGACACCCATTCCCGGTTTCGAGGGACAGGCCGCTGCCCAGCCCTTCGCCGGCGTTCAGGGCTTCTACGTCGCTTCGAAAGGAAAGAACGAAGCCTTCGCCCACGAGTTCGTGGAGAACGCGATGAACACCGAAGCGGGCATGACGCAGATGTTCGAAGGCGCAAAGCTGCCGCCGACCATGACCACGGTCAGGGAAAAAATCGCAGGCCAAAACCCAGCCATTGAGACGTTTGCCTCCGCAGCGGAGTCCGCCCAGCCCATGCCGGCCATTCCTGAAATGGCTGCTGTCTTCGCCCCCCTCGGCCAGGCTTTTGCGGCCCTCGTGGGGGGCGCTGACCCGGAAAGCACGATGCGCTCCGTGCGGGAAACCATCGCTGCTGCAATCGGCAAGTAGCAAACAGGCCCAGGTGGCCGTTGCACAAGTCTTCGGCCCCCTGGGCCCTGCTGCCCAGATTGACCTCCAGGAGAACCCCCCATGATCAAAACACTCACGCGCCTGCAGCGTCCCTCGTCGGCTGCAGCAAACGATCCCGGCACCCGTCGCGACATCACGACCAAACCGGTGTCCCTCTTTGCCAAAATCCTTGCACTGGGTACCGTTGCGGGCTCAGCCGCAGCACTTACCCCGGCCCTTATCGCTACAGGAAAGTGGGGTTTCCTCGCGGCGGTCTGGGGCATCGCCGGCATCCTGCTGCTGACGTATATCACCGGCCGCGGTGTGCCTGCCAAGTACCTTGTGCCCGGCGCGCTCCTCCTGGTGGTCTTCCTGGTGTACCCCATCGTGATGACGTTCCAGATGTCCACAACCAACTTCGGTGACGGAACCAGGACGTCAAAGGAAGAAACCGTCTCGCAAATCATCGGCGCTTCAGTCGTTCAAAGCCCTGATTCGCCGCGCTACAACCTCTCCGTGGCGACTGAAGGAAATCCCGCGACCGGACCGTACGCTTTTCTGCTTGTGGAGCCCAAAAGCGGATCAGTGTTCCTTGGCACCCCCGGAGACGGGCTGCGGGAGCTTGAACCGGCCGACGTCACCGTCAGCGGCGGGTTCGTCACTGCGGCCGAGGGCTACCAGCTCCTGACGCCCCAAGAGGTCAACAGCGCCAGCGACGCGCTGAAAAATCTTGCGGTGCCCACTGACCGTGGCGCCATCCGGCAGCTGGGCATCCGCCAGGCCTTCGAGGGCGCCTCGCCGCTCACATACGACGAAGCCCGCGATGTCATCTCAAACACGGTGACCGGCGTGGACTACGCACCCGTCCTGCAGGGCGACAAGGAGTACTTCGTCGACGGAGAGGGAAAGCGGCTGTCCGACCAGTCCTGGCTGGCAGATGTGGGGTTCGCCAACTATCAGCGCATCTTCACAGACACAAGAATCAGCTCCGATTTCCTGCAGATCTTCGCATGGACCTTCATCTTCGCAACGGTCTCGGTCGCGGGAACTTTCCTGCTTGGGCTCGGCCTCGCTGCCGCGCTCAACGATCCGCGGATCAAAGGCCAGCGCTTCTACCGGGCCATCCTCATCCTGCCCTACGCCATCCCGGGGTTTATCGCCCTGCTGGTCTGGTCCAGCTTCTGGAACAAAGACTTCGGCCTGATCAACAACGCCTTGGGCCTGGACCTGAACTGGCTCGGCGACCCCTTCCTGGCCAAGGCAGCCATCCTCCTGACCAACTTCTGGATGGGATTCCCCTACATGTTCCTGGTGTGCACCGGAGCCCTCCAGGCGATCCCCGCAGACCTGAAGGAAGCATCACGTATTGACGGCGCCAGCGGATTCCTGGGCTTCCGGAAAATCACGTTCCCACTGCTCCTGGTCACTGTCGCCCCCTTGCTGGTATCGACCTTCGCCTTCAATTTCAACAACTTCAACGCCATCTACCTGTTGACCGAAGGCGGGCCCTTCGATCCCGCCAACCCGACGGCGGGAGCAACTGACATCCTGATCAGCTACACCTACCGCCTGGCCTTCGGAGGGCAGGGCGCACAGCTTGGCTTTGCGGCAACCGTGTCAGTGCTGCTGTTCGTCATCACCGGCATCATCGCCGCAATTCAGTTCCGTTTCACGCGCACCCTGGAAGAGGTGAACTGATGTCGTCTGCCCAGACACGTCTCGCTCCGGTACCCCAGCAGGAACCGCAAAAGACTCCGGAGTCCCGCCGCAGGCACCCGGGAAACCGATGGTTCACAGAAGTTGGATGGCGTCACCTTGTGGCAATCGCGGCGGTGTCCGTAGCCCTGTTCCCCGTGCTGTTCATTGTCTCGGCCGCGCTGAACCCGCTGGGCACGGTGGCGTCCACCAGCCTGATTCCCCGTGAAGTGAGCTTCGTGCATTTCGAAGCCCTCTTCACGGACCCCAACCGTCCTTACCTCCGCTGGTTTGCCAACACGCTGATCATCAGTACTGTCGTCACACTTGGCCAGATTCTGTGCAGCGCCCTGGCAGCATACGCCTTTTCGCGCTTCCGCTTCAGCGGCCGGCGAATTGGCTTGCTCAGCCTTCTCCTCATCCAGATGTTCCCCCAGTTCCTCGCCGTAGTGGCGCTGTACCTCATGTTCACTTCCATCGGTGACGTCATTCCCCAGCTGGGCCTCAACACGCTCCTGGGCTACGGACTCCTGCTCATGGGTGGCGCGCTCTCGCAGGTGTGGCTCATCAAGGGATTCTTCGACTCGGTGCCGAAGGAGCTGGACGAGGCAGCAATCATGGACGGAGCGGGCCACGCCACCGTGTTCTTCCGCGTCATCTTCCCCCTGATAACCCCGATCCTGGCAGTCACCGGCCTGCTGTCCTTCATCGGCGTGCTGGGCGAATTTGTCCTGGCATCAATCTTCCTCACCGATAACGACGTCAAGACCCTGGCTGTCGGACTGTACGCCACCATCGACGCTGACCGGTCCGGGAACCTCGGCGTGTTCGCCGCAGGAGCCCTCCTCACCAGCCTGCCCGTGGTCCTGCTCTTCCAGTTCCTGCAAAAGTTCATCACCGGAGGACTCACCGCCGGGGCGGTCAAGGGATGAGCGCCACGCAGCTGTGGGACCATCCACACCATGACGGTTCCGCAATGTACGTTTCCAACCCCACTCCTGAACTGGGGGACGCAGTCACGGTGTTCCTTCGGGTTCCCCGCGCCAGCGGCGTAACGAAGGCACTGCTGCGCGTATGCATAGACGGCGAACAGGCGCTGCTTGAGACGAGCATCGATCGTCAAAACGCGGACGAGTTCTGGCTGAAGGCTGATTTCCCGCTGGAGAACCCGGTGGTGAACTACCGCTGGCTGCTCGACGGATCCCCGAGCGGGTACCAGTGGTTCAACGGGACTGGCCTGCACACCCGCGACGTAACGGACGCCTGCGACTTCCGCATCACCGCCTACTCCCCGCCGCCCGCCTGGGCAAACAGTGCCGTCCTCTACCAGATTTTCCCGGACCGGTTTGCAAAATCAGTGGACCGGCCGGCACCGGACTGGGCCATCCCCGAGGACTGGGGAAACAAAGTGATCGGGCGGGGACCCGAAACTCCGTACCAATACTTCGGCGGAGACCTCGACGGAATCACCACCCGCCTGGAACACATTGCCTCCTTGGGGGCCGACACCGTGTATCTGACACCGATATTTCCCGCCCGTTCAAACCACCGGTACGACGCATCCAGTTTCGACCAGGTGGATCCGTTGCTTGGCGGGGATGCAGCTCTGCGCCGCCTCTCCGGGGCCCTGCATGACCGCGGCATGCGCCTGCTTGGTGACCTGACGACCAACCACTGCGGGGACGCCCACGAATGGTTCAGGACAGCGGTTGAAGATCCGCAAAGCGTCGAAGCGGGATTCTTCCTCTTCACCAACCACCCTGATGAGTACGTGTGCTGGTTCGGGCATAAATCGCTGCCGAAGTTCAACCACAGCGATCCGGAATTGCGTCGGCGCCTGTACGAGGGCGAGGATTCCGTCGTGGCCCGCTGGCTGGGACCGCACGGATTCGACGGCTGGCGCATCGACGTCGCCAACATGACGGGGCGGCACGGCACGACCGACCTCAACCACATGGTGTCCACCACGCTGCGCCGGACCATGGCTGAAGCCGATCCGGAGGCGCTGCTGCTGGCCGAACACAGTCACGACGCATCACAGGACCTGCAGGTGGATGGCTGGCATGGCGTGATGAATTACGCCGGTTTCACGCGCCCGGTATGGCAATGGCTGAAGCCGCCAACCGCCGTACCGCTGGAGCCAGGGCCGTTCGTGTCCATCCCCCGGCTCTCCGGGAAAGACGTGGTCGGCTCAATGCGGGACTTCGCCGCGGCCGTACCCTGGCGCGCGGCCGCGCACGCCCTCAACCTTGTTGGGTCCCACGACACGTTCCGGGTGAGCACCCTGCTCGGGGACCCGCGGCTGGTCACGGTGGCCTTTGGACTGTTGGCCACGATGCCAGGGATCCCCATGCTGTGGGCGGGAGATGAGATCGGACAGGAGGGCGTGAACGGTGAAGATGGCCGCCGCCCCTTCCCCTGGGACAAACCGGATGAATGGGATCATGGCAGGCTGGCCACCACCCGTGCTCTTTTCCAAACGCGGAAACAGTCGGAAGCCCTTCGACAGGGCGGACTGCGGTGGCTGGCAATCGGAGATGATGCTTTTGCCTTCCTTCGTGAATCAGCCAACGAAACGGTGCTGATCCACGCCTCCCGGGCCGACCATGCCGCCATCAGGGTTCCCGCCCAGGTCGTCGGAACCAGCCTGCGCGGCCTGGCAGGAACCCCGGACCTTCACGCTGCGGCAGATGGAATGGTCACCCTGCCCGGCGCAGGGCCGGGTTTTGCCATGTGGAGCTGTGACCCGTCCGCTTAAGGGCACTGCGCCGGGGCAGAGAAAATGCTCAGCTTGCTTATCACTTTCGGTGTTCCTAGGCTGGAAACTGTCAGGCAATAGCTTCCGGGGCGTGGTCCGGTGCCCTCAAGGCGCCGGACCGGCCTCAGTCGAGGAGGAACAATGTCAGAACAGAGCATCGCAGGCAAGAAGGTCGCATTCCTGTTGACGGACGGCGTCGAGCAGGTTGAACTCACCAGCCCGTGGCAGGCAGTCAAGGACGCCGGCGGCCAGCCCACCCTGGTGGCCCCGAAGAGCGGCAAGCTGCAGGGTTTCAAGGGCACGGAGAAGGGCGACACGTTCGACGTCGACCTGACCGTCGCCGAGGCCAACGCCGGTGACTTTGACGCCCTGGTGCTTCCCGGCGGCGTCGTCAACGCCGACCACCTCCGCGTGGACAAGGATGCCCAGAGCTTCACCCGCAGCTTCTTTGAACAGCACAAGCCGGTGGCCTCCATCTGCCACGGGCCCTGGCTCCTCATTGAAGCCGGCGTGCTGCGCGGACGAAACGTCACCTCGTACCACACGCTCCAGACCGACCTGAAGAACGCGGGCGCCAACTGGACCGACGAGGAAGTGGTGGTGGACCAGGGCCTGGTGACCAGCCGCAAGCCGGACGACCTGCCCGCCTTCAACGCCAAACTGGTTGAGGAAATCGCGGAAGGCCGGCACGCCGGCCAGACCGCCTAGTTCCGGATCCAACCCCGGCAGTTCCCTCAGGCTTCAGAAAAAGTTCCGGTGCGGAGGAATTACTCCACCCGGTAGAGTGTTGGCATCTGCAGCGGCCATGTTCGCGCATCATCCATACACTCCCTGAGGGAACACCCATGTCTACCGAAGTTTCTCCAAACGCCAAGGGGCAGTCAGTCCAGACCGATGGAACCAGGCCTGCCGCGCCGGAGAAGATGTCCCGTGAATCGGTGACCATCATCAGCACGCTGCTGGTGGCCACCTTCGTGGTGATCCTCAACGAGACCATCATGAACGTGGCCCTGCAACGGCTCATGGTGGACCTCCGGGTGGATGCGCCCACAGTCCAGTGGCTCTCCACCGGCTTCATGCTCACCATGGCCGTTGTCATCCCCACCACGGGGTTCATCCTGCAGAGCCTCTCCACGCGCGCCGTCTTCCTGCTCGCCATGGGGCTCTTTGCCGGCGGTACCGCGCTCGCCGCGGCAGCTCCCGGATTTGAGGTCCTGCTGCTGGCGCGCATCGTCCAGGCGGGCGGCACGGCCATCATGCTGCCTCTGCTGATGACCACCATCCTCACCCTGGTCCCGCTGGCCAGGCGCGGGGCCGTAATGGGCAACGTCAGCATCGCCATTTCCGTGGCTCCGGCCATGGGCCCCACGGTGTCCGGGCTGATCCTTGAGCATTTCACCTGGCGTTTTATGTTCGTGTTCGTCCTCCCGGTGGCCCTCGTGGCGCTCGCCATCGGCGCGAAGTACCTGACCAACGTGGGGGAGACGGAGAAGACCAGGCTCGACTTCCTCTCGGTCCTCCTGACCGTCCCCGCGTTCGGCGGGCTGGTCTACGGGCTCAGCCAGATCGGCGGCGGCCACGGCGGCCAGGCCGCTCCGGGAGCGCCCGCCATCGCCGCGCTGGTGATCGGCGTCGCCAGCCTCGCCGTGTTCGTGCTTCGCCAGGTGCGGCTGCAGAAGGCCGAAGCCCCGCTGCTGGACCTGCGCGCCTTCAACTTCCGCATGTTCACTGTCTCGGTCCTGCTGATGGTGGTGGCCATGATGGCGCTGTTCGGCGGCGTGATCCTGCTGCCGCTCTACCTGCAGGAAATCCGCGGCCTCGGCTCCCTTGAGACAGGACTGGCCCTGCTGCCCGGTGGCCTTGCCATGGGCCTGCTCGGCCCGGTCATCGGCCGGCTGTTCGACAAAGTGGGGCCGCTGCCGCTGACCGTCACGGGTTCCATCCTGATGGTTTTGTCCCTGTGGCAGTTTTCCATGCTCGACGCCGGCACGTCCGTTGCGTGGATCGTCACCTTGCACGTGGGGCTGAGTTTTGGCCTGGCACTGCTGTTCACGCCGGCGTTCACCACCGGCCTGAACCCGCTGCCGCCGCACCTCTACTCGCACGGGTCCGCGATCATGAGCACCACGCAGCAGGTGGCGGGCGCAGCCGGCACAGCCCTGCTGGTGTCGATCTTCGCGGTGGTCTCGGCAGCGTCCGGCCTCGTGGCGGGGATGAGCGCCGCGTTCCTGACGGCAACCGTCATAGCCTTTGCCGCCGTCGTACTTTCCGCGATGATGCGCAAGACCGAAGGTGCCGGGCCGGGTCACGCCGCCCACTAACCCGCCCCCGGCCTGCCCAACTGAGTAGCGCCAAGTGTCGTTTTGACCGCTCAAAACGACACTTGGCGCTACCTACTTGGGCTAGCCGGCGAAGAAGTCCGCGAGCACCTTGATGAGCCTGTCCGGGGCCTTGATGACGCCGTCGTGGCCCAGGCCCGGGAGGATCGTGTAGCTGGAGCCGGAGAGGACGTCGTGGATCTGGCCGCAGGCCACGCCGAAGTACGCCGGGCTCTTTTCGCCCACCACGATCAGGGTTTCCAGCGGCAGTGCCAGGAACGGCTCGGCCGGCATGTCCGCCGCGATGATGGCCTTGATTTCCCGGACGCCGGTGCGCATCAGCTCGCGCTGCTGCCTGCCCTCGGTGGTGCCGGCCGTGAGCTTGTTGGCGAGCGTCAGCATCGAGAGCGGCATGCGGGACGAAAACGAGCCCCCGGCTTCAAGCCCGCGCTGCAGGACGGCGAGGGCGCGGTCATCGTCGCCGGCGGCAGCTGCCCGCTCGTACTCGGCCGTCCAGTCAGCCTTGACGCTGTGGTTCACGGAGACCGCGGGGTCGTACACGGCCAGCCGCTCCACCGGCAGGGTCCGCGCCGCGTGCAGGGCAACGGCCCCGCCGAAGCTGTGGCCGAAGACGTCCGTGCTCGCGGTGTGTTTCATGACCGTGTCCAGGTCGCGGATGTCCACGTCCAGCGTGTAGTCCTCCGGCTGGGGCGATGACGAACCGCGGCCGCGCCGGTTGAACGTGTGCACCGGACGGCCCAGGGCCGCGCTGAGCTTCTGCGCAAACTTCGTGTAGTCCGCTGCGGTCACCATGGAAGGCGGGACAATAACAACGCCCGAACCGGCGGAAGCGAGTTCCGTGCCCGTGGAGAAGAGCTCCAGCGTGCCGCCGTCGGGGGTCCTGATGTTCTCACGCGTCATGTTCCGAGCCTAGCTGAGCAACCTGAAGGCAAGCATCACGCGCGCTGCACCCCTGGAGACATTTTCGCCTCGGCCTGCGCCGGGATGGTCAGCCCAGTTGTCCTATGAGCACTGCGCTCTGCTCCCGGATGGCAGGGAGTTCTTCGGCCAGCCCGCAGAGGATGAGCCCCGCGTCGGCCGCCTGGAGCGGAGATTCCGATGTTGCCAGTCCGTCTGCCCGCAGGTTGACCAGGGATTCGACGAGGCGGAACGCCAGGTCTCCCGGGTTCCCCGAAGCTGCGGCAGGACCCGCCGGGGACACGGCCGCGCCCAGTTCCCCGTACAGGTTCCGCAGTTCCTGCCGGTCCGCCAGGAACCGCGCGAACCGGCCGCCGCGGGTTTCGGGCAGGTGGTACAGGATTCCGAGGTTCCAGCGGGAGCTGCACAGTTGCGTGCCGTCATAAAGGGCGACGGCGTGAAGCCGGCTTCCCGGTGTCCCCTCACCGGGGGGCAGGTCGGCCACCGCGCGGGCAAACTTCAGCCCGCCCAGCACGGTCCCCTCCAGCAGGTCCTCGAGGATGTCGTCCTTGGTTTTGAAGTGGTGGTACAGGGACGACTGCCTGATCCCCACAGCGTCGGCAATGGACCGGGTGGAGGTGTTGGCGAAGCCGTGCGTCGTGAAAAGCTCGGCCGCCGCATCCAGGATTTCGTCCCGTGCAGTCGCCCCTGGCCTGGAGGGCTGTTGGCTGCGGGGGCGTCCCGGTCCGGCTGAAGTCACGGCATCATTCTTGCACCCGGGCGGGTACGCCTTCGCCACCCCGGGCGGAGGTGAGGAGGCGGAAATACCGTGGAAACAAGATGTCCATGCGCCTTTTACAGAGGCGAAACTCGTTGGGGACATCGCGCTGGAAAACTATCAAGTGACCGGTATTCCGCAGCTTTCGGCCGAGTGCTGCAGAACCGGCGGCCCCCGCCATTCCAGCCCCCGGAGAATCCGATGACCTCAACCATTGCTCCCGCCGTCCACGCGGACGACGCGGATCTGACGTCCCTTGGCTACGAACCCACCCTCCACCGGAAACTCGGCCGCTACGCTTCCTTTGCCGCCGGCTTTTCCTTCGTCTCGATCCTCACCACCATCTTCCAGCTGTTCGCCTTCGGCTACTCGTTCGCGGGGCCGGCCTTCTTCTGGACCTGGCCGGTGGTACTGGTGGGCCAGCTCCTCGTTGCCCTCAACTTCGCGGAACTCGCCGCCCGCTACCCGCTGTCCGGAGCCGTGTACCAGTGGGCCCGCCGCGTCGGGGGAGAGGGAGTGGGCTGGTTCGCCGGCTGGTTCATGGCCATTGCCCAGGTGGTGACAGCCGCCGCCGCCGCGATCGCCCTGCAGGTGGTGCTGCCCCAGCTCTGGGACGGCTTCCAGATAGTTGGCGGTGACCCCGCGCTCAACACCGTCAGCGGAGCGGCCAACGCCGTCATCCTCGGTGCCGTCCTCCTGGTGGCCACCACCATCATCAACTCGCTCGGCGTCAAGCTGATGGCCCACGTCAACTCGGTGGGCGTCACCTGCGAGATCGTCGGCGTCGTGGCCGTCATCCTCGCCCTCATCAGCGCAGCCCAGCGCGGACCTGAGGTTGTTGCGGACACCACCGTGCTCCAGACGTCCGAGCTCGGCGCCGTGGGAGCCTTCCTGGTGTCCGGCCTGATGGCCGCCTACGTGATGGTGGGCTTCAACTCCGCCGGCGAACTCTCGGAAGAAACCAAGGACCCGCGCCGGACAGCGCCGCGCACCATTCTTTCCGCCCTGCTCATCTCGGGCATCGGCGGCGCCCTGATGATCATCACGGCCCTGATGGCCGCCCCAAGCCTCGACGACGGCCGCCTTGCCACCGAGGGCCTGCCCTACGTCCTCACCGCCGTCCTGGGCACATTCTGGGGCAAGGTCCTGCTGGTGGACGTGGCCATCGCCATCTTCGTCTGCACCCTGGCCATCCAGACCGCCGGTTCCCGGCTGGTGTTCTCCATGGCACGCGACGGCAAGCTGCCCGCGTCCGCCCTGCTGTCGACAGTCCACCCCACCCGGGGTACGCCCATGTGGCCGTCGATCGCCATCGGCGCCCTGGCCGTCGGCGTCCTTGCCATCAACGTTGGCAACGCCGCCCTGTTCACCACCCTCTGCAGCGTCTGCATCGTCATGGTCTACATCGCCTACCTCCTGGTCACCGTGCCGCAGCTCGTCAACAGGCTCCGCGGCGACTGGAACCGGGTGGGGCAGGCGCTGCCTGAAGGACTGTTCTCGCTGGGCCGCTGGGGACTCCCGGTGAACATCCTCGCCGTCCTCTACGGCGCCGTCATGGTGGTCAACCTTGCCTGGCCGCGTCCGGAGGTCTACGACCCCTCCGGCGAAAACGGACTCCTCCTTTACTCAGCGCCGCTGATGGTCGCCGTCGTCCTGCTCCTGGGGATGTGGGTCCGACGCCGGAACCTGGCTTCGAAGGCCTGACGCACCGGAGCTCCACCCCGGCTTGCGGAACAACAGCTCCGGGAACAACCACGCGCAACGAACCGCGCTCCAGAACAACACGGGATAGACATGACTCAAGTAACCGAAAACCCGGCATCGGCCGGCACCGCCACCACGGAAGGCGCCCGCGCCCATGCCAGGGAGCAGCACGGCAGGACCGTTGACACGATGCGGTTTGTGCCCGCCGCCTCCGCGCCCGACCGCCTGACCGCCGGCCTCACCGGGGACGCCGCCGCCCAGCCCACCTGGGCCGAATCCCTCGCCTTCGGGCGCTACACCACCATGACCCTGGCCCGGGGCACCAGGATCAGGCTCACGGACACCTCCGGCGACGCCTGCGTGCACGCCCTCCTCTACCGCGCCGGAGCCCTGCACGAGCGGCTCAACATCGCGGACACCGTCAAGGTGCCCTGGCAGGCCTACCCCTCAACAGGCCACCCGCTGCTTTCCGACGCCGGCCGCCTGATGGCCACGATCGTCGCCGATGCCTCCTCCCGCCACGACGCCCTGACGGGCGCCACCACACTGGCGGGGAACACGGCACGGTACGGTGCGGGCACCGCCCACAGTGCGTCCCCTGCCGCCCGCGAGCTGCTTACCCTCGGAGCGCTCAAGAACGGGCTTGGCCCGCGTGACGTGGCGCCGTCGCTGACCCTCTTCAAGGGCATCACCGTGGACCCCGCCGGCAGCATCACCTTCACCGGGAGCGCCGGGCCGGGTGCCGCCGTCGAACTCCTGCTCCAGCTGGACACCGTGCTGGTACTGGCCAACACCGCCCACCCCCTGGACCCGCGCCCTGACTTCACCGGGACTGCCGTCGACATCGTGGCCTGGCATGCGCCGCTGGACCTGGCGGCACTGGAATCCGGAGCACTCACCGGGCCCCTGGCTCCCGAACACCTGCAGGCACTGCACAACACCGAACACGATCTGACCGCGAGGAACGCCTGATGAACACCGCCACCTCCGCCGCTCCCGCAGCAGGCGCCCGCGACATTGCCCTGGCTCCCGGCGACGTGGTCCTCGACGAGCTCGTAGAGGCGCGCGGCCCCTGGTCCGCCGTCGTCTCCGCCGGCGACGTGCTGACCATTGTGGACCTGGAAGGCAACCAGGCCGTGGACTGCCTGCTGTACGCGGCGGACGACACCTCCGTGCGGTACTCCGCCGCCGTCACCATTGCGCAGCAGCAGTCGATTGTCCTGACCACGGGTTCCGTCCTGCGGGCGGAAACCGGCGCGCCCCTGATGACAGTCGTCGCGGACGAAGTGGGCGTTCATGACACCATCGGCGGCGCCTGCTCACAGGAATCGAACACCCTCCGCTATGGCCAGCACACCCGCGAACAGCACGCCTGCGTGGAGAACTTCCTGATCGAGGGCTCGCGCTGGGGCCTGGGCAAACGGGACCTGGTGTCCAACATCAACTGGTTCATGAACGTCCCGGTGGACCCGGACGGCGCCCTGGGCATCGTGGACGGGCTGTCCGCGCCCGGGAAGCGCGTGGCGCTGAGGGCCGAGGTGGACACCCTGGTGCTGGTGTCCAACTGCCCGCAGGTCAACAACCCCTGCAACGGCTTCAACCCCACCCCTGTCCGCATGATCGTCACCCGGCCGGAGGCTGCACTGTGAACTCCTTTGATACGTCGAACACCTTCGACACCCTCCTGATCGCCAACCGCGGCGAAATCGCCTGCCGCATCATCGAATCCGCGAAGAAGCTGGGACTGCGCACCGTTGCCGTCTTCTCCGAGGCAGACCGCGGCGCCAAGCACGTCCGGCTCGCCGACGAGGCTGTACTGCTGGGGCCCGCGCCGGCCAAGGAGTCCTACCTCCGGGTGGACGCCATCCTGGCGGCGGCAAAGGAAACCGGCGCCGGCGCCATCCACCCCGGCTACGGCTTCCTCTCCGAGGACGCCGACTTCGCCGAGGCCGTGGAAGCGGCGGGACTGGTCTTCGTGGGTCCCACCGCCGAGCAGCTGCGCATCTTCGGCACCAAGCACACAGCGCGCGACGCCGCCCGGGCAGCCGGGGTGCCGATGATCGCCGGTTCAGGGCTGCTTGGGGACGTGGACGAGGCCGTTGCGGCCAGTACCGCGATTGGATTCCCGCTGATGCTCAAGGCCACCGGAGGTGGCGGCGGGATCGGCATGACGGTCTGCCGCAACGAGGCCGAGCTCGTGGACAGCTTCCCCCGCGTGGCCCGCCTCGCCGGGGCCAGCTTCGGCACGGCAGGGGTCTTTGCTGAACGCTACGTGGAGAACGCCCGGCACGTCGAGGTGCAGATCTTTGGCGACGGCGAGGGCCGTGTGGTCAGCCTGGGCGACCGCGACTGCTCCCTGCAGCGCCGTCACCAGAAGGTCCTCGAGGAGGCACCCGCGCCGGACCTGCCGGAGGAGCTGCGCGAAGAACTCCACCGCAGCTCCCGGGCCCTCTGCGCCTCCCTTAACTACCGCTCGGCCGGCACGGTCGAGTTCGTCTACGACTCCGCCCGCAAGGAAGCGTCCTTCCTGGAAGTGAACGCCCGGCTCCAAGTGGAGCACCCCGTCACCGAAGCCGTCACCGGGGTGGACCTGGTGGAATGGATGCTCCGCCTTGCCCAGGGCGGCGGCCAGGCCGCCACCGTCCTTGAAGGAGTGCCGGACAGCCTGCCCGTGACCGGCCACGCCGTGGAAGCCCGCGTGTATGCCGAGGATCCGGCCCGCGGCTTCCAGCCCAGCGCCGGCACCGTGACCAACGCCGCCTACCCCGCAACGGCGGACGTCCGGGTGGACGCCTGGGCCGAAACGGGCACCGAAGTGTCCACCAACTACGATCCGCTCCTGGGCAAGATCATCACTTCCGGCACTGACGGCACCGAAGCTTTCGACCGGCTGGCCGCCGCGCTCGCCGGCACCAGGATCGACGGCATCGAGACCAACTTAGGGCTGCTCCGCGCCGCCACCGCCCTGGACGTGGTCCGCAGCGTCGAGCACTCCACGAGCACCCTGGACAACGTGGGCGACCCCGAACCGCGCATCACCGTGGGCCGCCCCGGGCTGCAGACCAGCGTGCAGGACTGGCCCGGCCGGACCGGACTGTGGCAGATCGGCGTCCCGCCGAGCGGGCCCATGGACGACCTGTCCTTCCGGCTCGGCAACACCGCCCTGGGCAACCCGGAAGGTGCGCCCGGCCTGGAATTCACCATGACCGGCCCCAGCCTGGCCTTCACGCACGCCACCACTGTCTGCGTCACCGGCGCGGAGGTGGCAGTGACGGTTGACGGGCAGGAGGTGCCCGCCTGGACGCCGGTGACGGTCCCCGCGGGAGGAACGCTCGACGTCGGCACGGCCGGCGGCAAAGGCCTGCGCGGCTACATCCTGTTCCAGGGCGGCCTGGACATTCCGCAGTACCTGGGCAGCGCCTCCACCTTCACGCTCGGCCAGTTCGGCGGGCACGCCGGACGGGTCCTGCGCGCCGGCGACGTGCTTCGCGCCGTTGCCCCGTCCGCCGGCGCACCTGAAGAAGCCCCCGCAGCAGCAGTGCCCCTCGACAGCCGTCCCGCCCTTAGCTCCACTTGGGAACTCGCCGTGACGGAAGGCCCGCACGGTGCCCCGGAGTTCTTCCAGCGCGAAGACATCGAAGAGCTGTATGCATCCGAGTACGAGGTCCACTTCAACTCCGCCCGCACCGGCGTCCGGCTGACCGGCCCCAAGCCGCGCTGGGCCAGGACCGACGGCGGCGAGGCCGGACTGCACCCGTCCAACATCCATGACACCGCGTACTCGGTGGGTGCCCTGGACTTCACCGGCGACACCCCCATCCTGCTCGGCCCGGACGGCCCCAGCCTGGGCGGGTTCGTCTGCCCGGTCACCGTGGTGACCGCCGATCGCTGGAAGCTCGGCCAGCTCCGGCCGGGGGACAAGGTCCGGTTCGTTCCCGTCCGCGTCAGCCAGGCGCCGTCGGCCAGGGACCTCGGCCCCGGCCGGCAGCTGGTGCTGCCCGGCGACGCCGGCTGGTCCGGGGACCTGTCGAAGGCCACTGCCGCGGCCTCCAGCCTGCCTGCACCGCACGGGGATGGCGACGACGGCGTGCTGGGCCGGGTGCCGGAAGGTCCCGGCCGTCCCGCGGTCACCTACCGCCGCTCCGGCGACGACAACCTGCTTGTGGAGTACGGCGAAATGGTCCTGGACCTCGGCCTCCGCGCCCGGGTGCACGCCCTGCACCAGCACCTCGAACAGCTCCGCGTTCCGGGCATCGTGGACCTCACGCCGGGCATCCGCTCCCTGCAGGTCAAGGTGGATCCCGCGGTCCTGTCCACGAAGCGCCTGCTGGGACTGGTCCGGGAGATCGAGGCGGCACTGCCGGCGAGTTCCGAGCTGGTGGTTCCCAGCCGCACCGTCCGGCTGCCGCTGTCCTGGGACGACCCGGCCACCCGCGAGGCCATCGAACGCTACATGGCGGGCGTCCGCGACGACGCCCCCTGGTGCCCCTGGAACATCGAATTCATCCGGCGGATCAACGGCCTGGACTCGGTCAGTGACGTCTTCGACACCGTGTTCAACGCCGAGTACCTGGTCCTCGGGCTGGGCGACGTCTACCTTGGCGCCCCGGTGGCCACGCCGCTGGATCCCCGGCACCGCCTGGTCACCACCAAGTACAACCCCGCCCGCACCTGGACCCCGGAAAACGCGGTGGGCATCGGGGGCGCGTACATGTGCATCTACGGCATGGAAGGACCTGGCGGCTACCAGTTCGTAGGCCGCACCACCCAGGTCTGGTCGCGCTACGCGGAGTCCGCCCCGTTCGAGCCCGGTTCGCCGTGGCTGCTGCGCTTCTTCGACCGGATCTCCTGGTACCCGGTCAGCCCCGAGGAACTCCTGGATCTCCGTGCGGACATGGCCGCCGGCCGCGGCCGCGGAGTGGAGATCGAGGACGGAACCTTTTCGCTGGCCGAGCACGAGGTGTTCCTCGAGGAAAACCGAGAGTCCATCGCGGCGTTCCGGGAAAAGCAGGGCGAGGCATTCGCCGTGGAACGGCAGGCATGGGCCGACGCCGGCGAGTTCGACCGTGCCGACGCCCTGGCCGCTGTCATCTCACCGGTGGCAGATGAGGTGACTGTTCCCGACGGCGGGTCCCTCGTGGCCGCGCCGTTCGCCGCGAGCGTCTGGAAGGTTGACGTGGCGGAAGGCGACCGGGTGGTGCAGGGCCAGGCGCTGGTCTCGCTGGAGGCGATGAAGATGGAAACCGTCCTGGAAGCTCCCTGTGACGGCGTTGTGCTCCGCGTCCTGCCGGCCGCCGGTTCGCAGGTGGTGGCGGGAGAGGCAGTGGTGGTCCTCGGCAGCGCGGATGGGGAGTCCGTGTCCGTTGCCGAAGCGCAGGAACTGGAAGAGGCAACAGTATGAGCACCGTAACCACCGGCCCGGCCGGCACGCGGGTCAAGGCGGCGCTGGCCGCGCTGGATGCAGTGGACCGTCCGGAAATCTGGATCACCCTGCGCAGTGCGGATGACCTCCTGGCGGAGGCCGCCGCCATCGACACGGCGGTGTCGGGTGGAGCCCGACTGCCGCTGGCCGGGCTCCTGCTCGCCGTCAAGAACAACGTTGACGTCGCGGGAATCCCCACGACGGCCGCATGCCCCGGCTTCGCCTACCTGCCGGAGGAGGACGCCGAAGCGGTTGCCCGCCTCCGTGCCGGGGGCGCCCTGGTGCTGGGCGCCACCAACCTGGACCAGTTCGCCACCGGCCTGGTGGGCACCCGCAGCCCGCACGGGGCGGTCCGGGATTCCCGCCGACCGGACTACATTTCCGGCGGCTCCAGCTCCGGCTCGGCAGCCGCTGTGGCCCTTGGCCTGGTGGATATCGCCATCGGAACGGACACCGCCGGCTCGGGCCGCGTGCCCGCCGGGCTGCAGGGGATCGTGGGCATCAAGCCGACGCTGGATGTTGTGTCCACCGCCGGCGTCGTGCCCGCATGCCGGTCCTGGGACGCCGTCACCATCTTCGCCCGCCACCTCTCGACGGCGGAGCTCGCCATGGGCGTGATGGCGGGAGGAGCCCGGTCCTGGCCGGCGGACATCCGGCTGGCGGCACCGGAAAAGCCGCGGGTCGCCTATCCCGCAACCCTGCCGGCGCTGCCGGACGCCTGGGCAGCCGAATTCCACCGCAATGTGGACCGGCTCAAGGGACTGGGCGTGGAGGCGGAGGCGATCGAATTCGATGCCTTCCTCGAGGCCGCCCGGCTGCTGTACGACGGCGGGCTGGTGGCGGAGCGCCACGCCGCTGTCGGCAGTTTCCTGGCAAAGCACGACGGCGGCGCGCGCAGCCAGGCGGGCATCGACCCCACCGTGGAACGCATCATCCGGGCGGCCGGCAGCGTGCCCGCCCACCGGTACGTGGCTGACACGGCCAAGCTGGAAGCGTTGAAACAGCAGGCAATGGCGCGGCTGGAAGGGTTTGACGCCCTGCTGATCCCCACCGCCCCGTTCCACCCCACCCTTGCCGATGTGGCCGCGGACCCGGTGGGGGTGAACTCGCTGATGGGGACGTACACGAACTTCTGCAACCTGTTTGACCTCAGCGCTGTTGCGGTGCCGGCCGGCACGGTGGACGGCGCGCAGTTCGGGCTGACCGTGGTGGCACGGACGTTCGAGGACGCCGTTGCCGCGGACATCGCCCGGCTCCTTGAGGTGACCCCCGAAGCGCCTGCCCTCTTCGCTCGTGCCCTTCACGAGCCTGGCGCGGCGCCGGCGGCTGCCGGCGAAGCTGCCCACCCGTCGTCGTCCGTTCCCTGGCCGGTGGCTGCAGGCGCAACCGCCGTGCCGCTGGTGGTGGTCGGCGCGCACCGGAAGGGGCAGCCCCTGGCCCGCCAGCTGGAGGAGCTCGGCGCCGCCTGGGACGGCCCCGTCCGCACCGCGGCCCGCTACCGGATGGTTTCCCTGGACACCGAACCGCCGAAGCCCGGGGTGTACCGTGCGGAGGACGGCGGAGCCGAACTTGTGGGAGAACGGTGGCTCGTGTCCCCGGCCGGGCTGGGGGCGTTCCTGGCTGCCCTGCCCGAACCCATGCTGCTCGGATCAATCCAACTGGCCGACGGTTCCCGGGCTGTGGGGTTCGCCTGCGATGCGGTGGCCGCCGCACAGGGGGAGGACATCACGGTCTACGGCGACTGGCTGGCCGCCAAGGACCATCTGTCCCGTCCCGCGGGCGTGGGGCAGGACCTCGGGGAAGCCGCGCTGGCAGGGTCCAGCCGCGGCGCCTAGCCCTTGAAGTACGTGGAAATGTCGGTGACCAGTTCGCCCACGGCAGCCGGGATGGAACCGTGGAAGCACTTGGGGGAGAGCTCGTAGGTGCTGCCGGGGACCGCAGCGTGCAGCCGCTCGGCCGTTGCCTTGTAATAGCCGGGACTCTTGCCGCCCGCCATGAAGTGGGTGTTGGCAGGAAGCACGCTGAAGTCCCTGGCATGGTCCGCCTCCTTGTAGGCGGCCCGGAGCTCGCCCACACCGCTGGGCATGACTTCCTGGAACATCCGGTTCACCTTGGTCCGGGACAGCACGGCCATCAGCCCGGCAAGGGCGGGCTCGGGGATCCTCGCCAAAGCCGAACCCGGTTTGGTGGCCTTCTTCATATGGGCCAGGGCATGGCCAACCTTGCCGTTGTTCACGGCGTCCTCGAACCCGTCCAGCCAGCCGGTGTCGATGCTGCCGTCGATGTTCACGGCGGCGTCGTACACCGCAAGCTTGTCCGGCACGTACGCGGTGCCGGTGAACTCCTGCACCGCGTTGAGGGCCACGGATCCGCCCAGGCTGTGGCCCAGGATGTTCCTAGCGCCCGTGGCATCCAGGACCGTGCGCACATCCGCGATCTCGGTGGCCATGGAGTAGTCCGCTGGCTGCTCCGACGAGCTTCCCCGCCCGCGGCGGTCATACACGTCAACGGCCCACCCGTCGCCGAGGCCCTTCGCCAGGGCCACGGAAAAGGGCCGATAGATCAGGGCGGTGAGGAAGGCCCCGCCGATCAGCAGCACCCGGCGGTCTCCCGGCGCATCTTCGGTGCCGTAGCTGTACAAAGCCAGCCGGCCGCCGTCGTGCGTTGGAAGTACCTGTTCTTTCACCACCCCATCCTAGGCAGGCGCCTGCGGGGCAGCCGCGAAGCCGGGCTGTCCAACTCCCGGTAAACTTGGGGATTGTGACTTCCCAAAACACCCCCGCGCCCAAGAACGCCCCAGAGCCCCTCGACGCCAGCGAGCAGATGCGGATCCGCATGGAGAAGCGCGCCAAACTGATCGAGCGCGGCACCGAGGCGTACCCGGTGGGCGTGGAGCGGACGCACTCCCTCGCCGAGATCCGCGAGAAGTACGCCCACCTTGAGGCGGACGACACCACGGGGGACACCGTGGGAGTCACCGGCCGCGTGGTGTTTATCCGCAACACCGGCAAGCTGTGCTTCGCCACCCTCCAGGAGGGCGGCACCGACGGCAAGGGAACCCGGCTCCAGGCCATGCTGAGCCTCGCCAACGTGGGCGAAGAGGCGCTCGCGGACTGGAAGGCCCTGGTTGACCTCGGCGACCACGTGTTTATCAAGGGCGAGGTCATCTCCTCCCGCCGCGGCGAACTGTCCGTCATGGCAGAGTCCTGGTCCATGGCCTCCAAGGCGCTCCGCCCGCTGCCGGTGCTGCACGCGGAACTGAACGAAGAGACCCGTGTCCGCCAGCGCTACGTGGACCTGATGGTCCGCGACGAAGCCCGCGAAATGGTCTACACCCGCGCCGCCATCACCCGCTCCATCCGCGAAACACTCTTCCGCCACAGCTACGTGGAGGTGGAGACCCCCATCCTCAACCTGGTCCACGGCGGCGCGCTGGCGCGTCCGTTCGAGACCCACATGAACGCCTTCGACCAGAAGATGACCCTGCGCATCGCCACCGAGCTCTACCTCAAGCGCGCTGTGGTGGGCGGGATCGACCGCGTCTACGACATGGGCCGCGTGTTCCGCAACGAGGGCGTGGACTCCACCCACAGCCCGGAGTTCACCACCCTTGAGTGCTACGAGGCGTGGGCTGACCAGTTCGTGATGGCCGAGCGCATCAAGGAGATCATCCTCGACGCCGCCGACGCCGTGGGTGCCGGACGTGTCCTCCAGACGGACGCCGGGGAGATTGACCTCGACGGCGAGTGGGCCTGGCTTGCCGTGTACCCGGGGCTTTCCGACGCCGTTGGCCAGGAAGTCACGCCGGATACTCCGCTGGAGGTGCTCCGCGACATCGCCGCAAAGCACGAGGTCAAGGTGGACCCGAAGTGGGATGCCGAGAAGCTCGCTGTTGAGTTGTTCGGCGAGATCGTGGAGCCCACGCTGCTGAACCCCACCTTCGTCTACGATTACCCGCCGTCCGCCCAGCCGCTGGCCCGTCCGCACCGCGAGGACGGCCGCCTGATCGAAGCCTGGGACCTCATCATCGGCGGAATGGAGCGTGGCACCGCCTTCTCCGAGCTGATCGACCCCGTTATCCAGCGCGAACGCCTGACCGAGCAGTCACGCCATGCGGCCGCCGGGGACGAAGAGGCAATGCAGCTGGACGAGGACTTCCTGCGTGCCCTGGAGTACGGTGCTCCGCCGATGGGCGGAATCGGACTGGGGATCGACCGGCTGGTCATGCTGTTCACGGGAGCCGGAATCCGCGAAACGATTCTCTTCCCGTTGCTCAAGCCGGAAGGGCACTGACCGTGGAATATGTAGCTGTCCTTCTTCCGTCCGTGGTGGTGGGCCTGCTTTTTTGGTTTGCCATGAAGTCGATTTTCAATGCGGACAAAGCAGAACGCCAGGCGGAAGCCCAGGCCCAGGCAGAAGCCGAAGCTAAGGCGGCATCCCCCGCGGACCGGACGGACCCGGAATCGAATTGATAAACCCCTGGCTTTTCCCTCCAATATCCCCCGGAACCATTTGCCGCTTTGACGCGTTGCCATAAAGGGAGTCATACTTTTAAGGAAACATCCTGCTTTTCTGCACACCGAACCCTTTCCAAAAGGAAGTCTTTAAATGGCACAGAAAGTAAACATCATCCTCGTTGATGATCTGGATGGGGGATCCGCAGACGAGAATGTGAAGTTTGGCCTTGACGGGACGAACTACGAGATCGATCTTTCGGCGGCAAACGCCGCTGAACTTCGTTCTTCGCTGGAACGTTTTGTTGCAGCCGCACGGAAAACTTCCGGCGGCCGCCCGGCCCGGGCCAAGGCGGCATCGGGGGGACGCAGCCACGACTCTGCACAGATTAGGCAATGGGCCCGCGAAAACGGCTACACGGTTAACAGCCGCGGCCGAATTCAGGCTGAAATCCAGGAAGCCTACCAAAAGGCCCATTCCTAGTTCGTGCCTCGGATAAAAAGGCCCTGCTTCCCGAACGGGAAGCAGGGCCTTTTCCTGTTCCGGGCCTTTGCGTTCCGGGCCGGGAATGGGCGGCTGCCCATTACTCGGGCAGCGACGGTTCATGCGGGTGCCGCGGAGGATTGCCGCGCAGGAAACCTGCGGCGGCAATTTGTTCGGCGACATAGAACACGAACGGCGGGATGTCACCGGTCTTCGCCAGGACCGCCCCGGATCCCAGTGTGGCGAGAGCGACGGCGGCCGCTTCCTTTTCCCTGTCCGGAAGGCTTGCCAGCGCTCCGGACAGGGAACCGAGGGCAAGTACGTGCAGCCACGCGTAGCTGAGGAACGGCCAGCCCGGAAGCCGGCGTGCAGCGAAGCGCTCCAGGTCGGAGGCGCGCAGGGCGAGCTGGGAAACAAACAGGGGCGCCCCCGCGGCAAGGGCGGCGGTGGCTGCGGCCACCAGCGTCCTGGCCCGGCCGGCAGGGAGGGCAAGGGCCAGGCGTGCGAAGGCGGCGGGCATCGCCGCGGTTCCGGCCGCGGCGACGTGCTGTCCCACGATCCATGAGCGCTGCCCTTTGCGGAGCATCGTGAGCCGCCGGGCGGGATCGGGTTCGAGGTAGACGCCGGGCACCGGACTGATGCCCGCAAGCCAGACAATGCCGGCCACCACGGCAACTTCCGCCGGACGACGGACGCGTTTCAGATCCACCTGCGACATCTCATTACCTCCCTGGACCCCTTCTCAGGATATTCCCGAACCACCACGGTTTCCCCTGTGGCGAACACGCTCCACAACCAGGGGCCAGCCACGTAGCATCAAAGTACGTCGTAGCTAGGAGTGTGGCGAAATGTTTGAGCGATTTACGGACCGTGCCCGTCGCGTAGTTGTGCTTGCCCAAGAAGAGGCACGCATGCTGAACCACAATTACATCGGTACCGAACACATCCTCTTGGGTCTTATCCATGAGGGTGAGGGTGTTGCCGCCAAAGCTCTTGAGTCCTTGAGCATTTCGCTCGACGGCGTTCGCGAGCAGGTGCAGGAGATCATCGGACAGGGCCAGCAGGCGCCGTCCGGCCACATCCCCTTCACGCCCCGTGCCAAGAAGGTGCTGGAGCTCTCGCTGCGCGAAGCCCTCCAGCTGGGCCACAACTACATCGGCACGGAGCACATCCTGCTGGGCCTCATCCGCGAAGGTGAGGGTGTTGCTGCCCAGGTGCTGGTCAAGCTCGGCGCCGACCTGAACCGGGTCCGCCAGCAGGTCATCCAGCTCCTGTCGGGCTACCAGGGCAAGGAGACCACCGGCGCAGGCGTCGGCTCCGGGCAGCCCGAGGGCACGCCTGCAGGGTCTGTGGTCCTGGACCAGTTCGGCCGCAACCTCACCCAGGCTGCGCGCGAGAACAAGCTCGACCCCGTCATCGGGCGCGAGCAGGAGATGGAACGCGTCATGCAGGTCCTCTCCCGCCGCACCAAGAACAACCCGGTCCTGATTGGTGAGCCGGGCGTCGGCAAGACGGCCGTCGTCGAGGGCCTGGCCCAGGCGATTGTCCGCGGCGACGTCCCCGAAACCATCAAGGACAAGCAGCTCTACACCCTGGACCTGGGGTCCCTGGTGGCAGGCTCGCGTTACCGCGGTGACTTCGAAGAGCGCCTGAAGAAGGTCCTCAAGGAGATCCGCACCCGCGGCGACATCATCCTTTTCATCGACGAAATCCACACCCTTGTGGGCGCGGGTGCCGCTGAAGGAGCCATCGACGCCGCTTCCATCCTGAAGCCCATGCTGGCCCGCGGCGAGCTGCAGACCATCGGTGCCACCACGCTGGATGAGTACCGCAAACACATCGAAAAGGATGCCGCGCTGGAGCGCCGCTTCCAGCCGATCCAGGTCAAGGAACCCTCCGTGGCGCACGCCATCGAGATCCTCAAGGGGCTGCGTGACCGCTACGAGGCGCACCACCGCGTCACCATCACCGACGGCGCCCTGGCCTCTGCTGCGAGCCTCGCCGAGCGCTACATCTCGGACCGCTTCCTGCCGGACAAGGCGATCGACCTGATCGACGAAGCCGGTGCCCGGCTGCGCATCCGCCGCATGACCGCTCCGCCGGAGCTCAAGGCCATGGACGAGCGCATCGCCAAGCTGAAGATGGAAAAGGAGTCCGCGATTGACGCGCAGGACTTCGAAGGTGCCGCCGCGCTCCGCGACAAGGAGCAGAAGATGATTTCCGAGCGCGCGGAGAAGGAGCGCCACTGGAAGTCCGGCGGCATGGATGACATCTCCGAGGTGGATGAGGATCTCATCGCCGAGGTGCTGGCGAACTCCACCGGCATCCCCGTGTTCAAGCTGACCGAGGAGGAGTCCTCGCGCCTGCTGAAGATGGAAGACGAACTGCACAAGCGCGTGGTGGGCCAGAACGAGGCCATCAAGGCCCTCTCCCAGGCCATCCGCCGTACCCGTGCAGGGCTCAAGGACCCCAAGCGTCCCGGCGGCTCGTTCATCTTCGCCGGCCCCACCGGCGTCGGCAAGACCGAGCTGGCCAAGGCACTCGCGGAGTTCCTGTTCGGTGAAGAGGACGCCCTCATCACCCTGGACATGTCCGAGTACTCCGAGAAGCACACCGTCTCGCGGCTCTTTGGTGCCCCTCCGGGCTACGTGGGCTACGAGGAAGGCGGCCAGCTGACCGAGAAGGTCCGCCGCCGTCCGTTCTCCGTGGTGCTGTTCGACGAAGTTGAAAAGGCCCACGCGGACCTCTTCAACTCGCTGCTGCAGATCCTGGAAGACGGCCGCCTGACCGACTCCCAGGGCCGCGTGGTGGACTTCAAGAACACCGTGATCATCATGACTACCAACCTGGGTACCCGGGACATCTCCAAGAGTGTGGCCACCGGTTTCCAGTCCGGCACCGACACGCAGACCGGCTACAACCGCATGCGTGCCCGTGTGACCGAGGAGCTCAAGCAGCACTTCCGCCCCGAGTTCCTGAACCGTGTGGACGACGTCGTGGTGTTCCCGCAGCTCACCCAGGACGAGATCATCGAGATCGTGGACCTGTTCGTAACCCGGCTGGAGAAGCGCCTCAAGGACAAGGACATGGGCATCGAGCTCACCAAGGCCGCCAAGGTGCTCCTCGCAACCCGCGGCTACGATCCCGCCATGGGTGCCCGGCCGCTGCGCCGGACCATCCAGCGCGAGATCGAGGACCAGCTCTCCGAGAAGATCCTGTTCGGCGAGATCCACCCCGGCGACATCGTCGTTGTGGACGTGGAAGGCGAAGGCGACGACGCGAAGTTCACCTTCGCCGGCAACGCCAAGCCGCGCATCCCGGAAATCGCCCCGAGCGTCTAAGCACCAAAAACCGAAGGCCCCGCCAGCTCCCGAGCAGGCGGGGCCTTCGCTTTGCCCCCGGTCCCGTCAAAGTGTTGGCATCCGGCGGTCACCCGTGGCTAAGTCGCTGCGGCACCGGAGTCATTTGCCGCTTGCTGCTCCTCCGTCGCTTTGACGCAAGCTACACAAATGACCCCGGCCCCTCCGCTTCGCGTGAGGCGCGCCTATGCACGAGGCGACGGACATCAGGCATTTATGTAGGCGCCGTCAAAGCGAGGAACGAGCAGGCGCCGGGAAATGTCTGATGGTCGTCGCCGGAGCGGACCCGGGCGCCCTGCCCCCCCTTTGAACTTGAGCGCCGGCGTCGTTCAGTGGGTAGGTAGCGGTTTGTGATGTGGGACACGGTCGGGTTGAATCGGGGCATGGCTAACTTGGAACCGGCGATCCCGGATGAGCGACCTTTGACCCCTTTTCATGATTTGGACCATTATTTGTCAATCCCGCGGGTAAGTGGCCTTGCGCTGAGCCCGGACGGCACCCGGCTGGTCACTACCGTGGCCACCCTGAACGGGAAAGGCACCGAATTCGGTACCGCGCTGTGGGAGCTGGATCCCGCGGGGCAAAAGCACGCCCGGCGGATCACCCGCAGCGCCAAGGGTGAGGCGGGGGCGGCGTTCGCTGCCAATGGGGACGTCTATTTCACCTCCGCGCGGCCGGACCCGGACAGCCCCGAGGAGGAGCCCGTCAAGGCGCTCTGGCTGCTTCCCGCGGACGGCGGCGAAGCCCGCGTGGTGTTGAACCGGGCCGGCGGAGTGGGCGCCGTGCTGACGGCCCGGAACGCCGACGCCGCCTTCGTGACCGCGGAGGTCCTGGCCGGTTCCGCCGACGAAGAGGAGGACGCCGAACGCCGAAAATCGCGGAAGGACCGCAAGGTCTCCGCCATCCTGCACAGTGAATATCCGGTCCGGTACTGGGACGCGGACCTGGGACCGGGCCAGCCCCGGATCTTCGCGGTTGAGCCCGGCGAAGCACAGGACGGCGGCAAACCGGCAACCGTCGATGCCACCGCGCCGCTGGTCCTGCGGAACCTCACGCCGGATGCCGGACCCAGGCTGCGGGAGGCGGAAACCGTGGTCAGCCCCGATGGCAAAACCATCTACACGAGCTACACCAAGCCGCTGGCCAAGGCCGACAGCAGGTCCATCCTCGTGGCCGTGGACGTGGCCTCCGGCAGCACCAAGGTGCTTCTGGACGAGGAGGGCATGAGCTTTTTCCCGGGTCCCGTCAGCCCCGACGGCAGCACCCTGGCAGTTGTCAGCGAAAGCGACACCACGCCGCAGGAGGCCCCGCAGGTCAAGCTCCACCTGCTGGACGTAGCGGGGGAAGGCGGAGACGCCCCGGGCGGCCTGGTGCCGCTGGCTCACGACTGGGACCGGTGGCCCAAGCCCGCTGCCTGGCTTCCGGACGGGTCCGCCCTCCTGGTCACCGCGGACGACGACGGCGCGTCGCCGGTCTTCCGGATCAGCGTCCCCGCCGGCGCGGCTGAAGTAAGTGTCGCCCGGGTGACGCAGGACGCTGCGGCCTACTCCGACGTCGTGGTTTCGCCGGACGGACGCAGCGCCTACGCCCTGCGGAGCTCCTACGAGTTCCCGCCTGAAGCGGTACGGCTGGACCTGCGGACGGGCGAGGCCACGCGGCTGCCCGCCCCCGCGGAGCGGCCGGTGCGCCCCGGCAGGCTGGAACGCATCGCTGCGACGGCGGCGGACGGGTCCCGTGTCCCGGCCTACCTGGCGCTGCCGGAGGGCGCGTCAGCGGAGTCTCCGGCGCCCATGCTCCTGTGGATCCACGGTGGACCGCTGGGGTCCTGGAACGCCTGGACCTGGCGGTGGAACCCGTGGCTGATGACTGCCAAGGGCTATGCGGTCCTCCTGCCCGACCCTGCGCTCTCCACCGGCTACGGCCAGGCCCACATCCAGCGCGGGTGGGGAGCCTGGGGCAAAGCACCGTACGCGGACCTGATGGCGGTCACGGACGCCGCGGTCCAGCGGCCCGACATCGACGCCGGCCGCACCGCCGCCATGGGAGGGTCCTTCGGCGGCTACATGGCCAACTGGGTGGCAGGGCAGACGGACCGGTTCAGGGCAATCGTGACGCACGCGAGCCTGTGGGCGCTGGACCAGTTCGGCCCCACCACGGACGCCTCGCAGTACTGGCTGAAGGAAATGACAGAAGAGATGGCGCTGGACAATTCACCGCACCTTCACGTCGAAAACATCGGCACGCCCATGCTGGTGATCCATGGAGACAAGGACTACCGGGTGCCCATCGGCGAGGGGCTGCGGCTTTGGTACGAGCTGCTGTCCAAGTCAAAGCTCGCCGCGGACCAGGACGGGCAGACGCCGCATCGGTTCCTGTATTTTCCGGACGAGAACCACTGGGTGCTCCAGCCGCAGCATTCAAAGGTCTGGTATCAGGTTGTGGAGTCATTCCTGGCCAGGAATGTCCTAGACCAGGACGTGCCACTGCCCGCCGAACTCGGGCTGTAGCCTTTCCGGCAGGGTTTAGGGAACGCCCTTTTCGGGCAAACTATTCAGGCAATGCCCCTATTCAGGCAAAGCACCGCCCGCTCCCAAAAAGGGCGCGGGCGGGGCTTTGCAAAGGCCTTTTGCTGGCTGTGCCCTCATCGTCGAAAAGAAATGGCGGCCCGGATAAGGAAAGCCGGCGGCAGTTTCCGGCCGGATGGAAAGCCGTACAGCCAAAAGATTGCTGGTGCCCGCACAGGGAAAGGAAGTACAAAAGGGCGGCAAGCTGACAGATGCGGAGTCCCGCAATTCCATCGGGAAGCAGTCCAGGTGGCATTCCCGGCCGCGTGACTAACCCACCAGGCGCCCGGCTGCGCGGCATTTGTGCGGGCCCCGATAACACCCGGCGGCACTGTCAAACGGACAGGGCCGAAATACCCGGAAAGAAGGGCGCGGTGGGGCTGCCTTTGACCGCGAACTAGGATTGCCCTGTGACTGACTCCTTTCATATTCGCCCTGCCCGTACCGGTGACGTCCCCGCCATCAAGAAGCTGGTGGCGCCGCTGGCGGAGCAGCGGATCCTCATGGCCAAGGAGACGGTGGCCTACTACGAAAGCCTGCAGGAGTTTCGGATCGCTGAATCCAGCGACGGCGAGGTCATTGGCTGCGGCGCGCTGCACGTCATGTGGGAAGACCTTGCCGAGGTCCGCACGCTCGCTGCTTCCCAGGACTGGCGCGGCAAGGGAGTAGGGCACGTGCTGGTGGAAAGCCTCCTGGATGAAGCCCGGGCCCTTGGCGTCTCCCGTGTTTTCTGCCTGACGTTCGAGGTGGACTTCTTCAAGCGCCACGGGTTCGACGTCATGGCCGACCAGTCAGCAGTTGATCCCGTGGTTTATTCGGAACTCCTCCGCTCGCATGATGAGGGTGTTGCCGAGTTCCTGGACCTCGCGCGGGTCAAGCCCAACACCTTGGGCAACACACGCATGATCAAAGTGCTGTAGCAGCCGCCTGATCTGTGAGGACTTGTTTTATTCGATTTGATGGATAAACTGGCGGAGGCCGGGATGGGGGGCCCACAGAAAGGGACAGTCATTTGGGGGCTGTCCCTTTCCTGCGTCTGCCGCCGGGCCGGATTGCCGGGCGGGGATCCCTACCGCCATCCGGCCTGCCGGTAGTAGGGTCAAAGTGACATTCTCCAGGCAGTAGAACCAGGAGCGCCGCCATGAAAAAACTCATTAACGATCCCCGGGCCGTAGTAGATGAATCAGTGCAGGGCTTTGGCCTGGCCCACGCCGACTTGGTTACCGTCAGCTCAGATCCAACGTTCATCACGCGCAAAGACGCGCCTGTGAACGGCAAGGTGGGCCTGGTCTCCGGAGGCGGCAGCGGGCACGAGCCGTTGCACGCCGGCTTTGTGGGGCGGGGAATGCTCGACGCCGCCGTGCCGGGGGCGGTGTTCACCTCGCCGACGCCGGACCAGATCCTTCCGGCGACCCTCGCGGTCAACTCGGGGGCCGGCGTCGTCCATATCGTGAAGAACTACACCGGCGACCTCCTGAACTTTGAGACGGCAGCCGAACTGGCGGAAGCCGAGGGCGTCAGCATCCGCACGGTCCTGGTGAACGACGACGTCGCGGTCGAGGACTCCCTGTACACCGCAGGCCGCCGCGGCGTAGGCGGGACGGTGCTGGTGGAGAAGATTGCCGGTGCCGCCGCCGAAAGGGGCGATGACCTGGAGGCTGTGGCCGCCATCGGCGAACGGGTCAACGCCAACGTCCGCACCATGGGCGTGGCCCTGTCCGCCTGCACCGTCCCGCATGCAGGCTCGCCCAGCTTTGACCTGGCCGAGGACGAGATTGAAATCGGCATCGGCATCCACGGAGAGCCCGGGCGCCACCGCATCCCCATGGAGAATGCCGACGGCATTACGGACCGGCTGTTGGAACCCGTACTGGCCGATCTGGGTATCACGTCGGGGGATAAAGTCCTGCTGTTCGTCAACGGCATGGGCGGCACGCCACTGAGCGAGCTGTACATCGTCTACCGGCGGGCTGCGCAGGTCCTGGCCGAGCGGGGCGCCGCCGTGGAGCGTTCACTGGTGGGCAACTACATCACTTCCCTGGAGATGCAGGGCTGCTCCATCTCAGTACTGAGGCTGGATGACGAGCTAACGGACTTGTGGGACGCACCGGTGCACACGGCAGCACTGCGCTGGGGCGTGTAGCAGTGCCCCTGGACGTCACCTGGGCGGTGAAGTGGCTGACGCTCTCCGCGCAGGCAATGGCAGAAAACCGGGTCTACCTGATTGAACTCGACCGCGCCATCGGCGATTCGGACCACGGGGAAAACATGGACCGGGGTTTCCAGGCCGTCCTGTCGAAGCTGGCGGAGGCACCCCCGGAGACACCCGGGGCTGCCTTGAAACTTACCGCGATGACCCTGATGTCCAAGGTCGGCGGGGCTGCCGGCCCTCTGTACGGCACGGCCTTCCTCCGGGCGGCCACGTCCCTGGGGAACTCCGCGGAAATCGATCCGGCCGCGTGGGCAAACGCCCTGGCCGCAGCCCGGGACGGCATTGTGGCCCGCGGGAAGGCCGAATCCGGGGACAAGACAATGGTGGATGCCTGGACTCCGGCGGCGGAGGCAGCGCAAAAGGCTGCGCTGAACGGCGGTTCGGATGTCCTGGCGGTCCTGGTTGCAGCAGCCGAGGCCGCCGAAGCCGGTGCCGTCGCCACCGATCCCATGGTGGCGCGCAAAGGCCGCGCGAGTTACCTCGGGGAGCGCAGCGCCGGCCACCGGGACCCCGGCGCCGCCTCCTCAGCGCTGATTCTCCGCGCCGCGGTGGGGGCAGCTGCATGACCGTGAGCCTTGTGGTGGTCTCCCACAGCGGGAAGATTGCCGACGGCGCTGCCGAACTTGCCGCCCAGATGGCACCCGACGTCGTGGTCCTGACCGCCGGAGGCACCTCGGACGGCAGGATCGGCACCAGCCTCGAAAAGGTCCTGGCCGCGCTGGACAAAGCTGGCAGCGGGGGCACTGTGATCCTCACCGACCTGGGGTCCGCGGTGATGACTGCCGAGTCCGCGCTGGAGTTCGCGGAAAACGCCGAAGACATGGTGCTGGCCGACGCGCCGCTCGTGGAGGGACTCGTGGCAGCAGCCGTTGCGGCCCAGGGCGGTGCGGATATGCAGGCAGTCAAGCGGGCGGCGGAAGCTGCTGGTGGTCCGGTCCGCGACCAGGAACAACCGCCCCTTAGCAGCGTTGAGGAAGGACGCGTCACCGGAGGGGGCCCGGACTTCACCGGGGACTTTGAGCTGGTCAACCTGGCGGGGATGCACGCGCGCCCGGCCGCGAAGATCGCCGGCGGCCTGTCCGCAATGGATGCCGAGGTGACCGTGAACGGGGTGGACGGGGCATCCATGACGGGACTGATGACGCTCGCCGCGGGGAAGGGGTCCGTGCTGCATGTGGAAGCCTGGGGTGCCGACGCGGAGCGGGCCGTGAACTATGTCGGCGGGCTGGTGCAGGCCGGGTTCGGGGAACCCTGAAGCTGGCCGCACCCGGAATCCGGGCCGGCCCAAATCAGCGCATGGCGGTGTGTTCTTGAGGACCATGGCCGCTCCTGGCAATATGCTCGATGCCATGGAAATGCCCCAGCCCGAAGACAGCTCCGCGGATATCGAAGTACTGGACGGGCAGACGTCCGTCGAGGAGCTGCTGGCCGACCTGGGGTTTGAGTGGCGGCACGGCAGCCCCGCCCAGGAGCCGGCACCGGCCACCGCTGTCGGCAACGCCTTCGGCCAGCCGGCACTGTTCTAACGGCCGTTCTCCCGGGGCTTTTCGAAGGATCGGCCGTCCGGGAGTCAGCCGCTCTGGTGCAGCCCTTCGGCATCCAGCACCAGCGACGCCGTAATGAACCGGCCGCAATGCTCCCCGAACGGATACTCGCCCCGCGGGCGGAATTCCAGCGTATGCACCGGCAGGGCAGCCCCGTCCGGGCCCGTTCCTGCAGCGGTCACCGTCATCGGTGATTCGGTCAGGGTGTCCAGGAACAGCGTGGCAAGTTTCGTCCCGTCGGGGGAAGCCGTGGCCGAGCAGACCCCGTCGGTGCAGCCCTGGTCGATCGACGCGCTTCCGGGCCGGAGCTCCACGTTATCCTCCTTGCAGGTGCCGTCCTGGCAGGCCTTCAAGTGGAGGGCTGCAACCTGCGGGGCGTAGCTTGCCGGCACGGTTACCGAAACGGCAGTGGCCTGGGCGATGGCAGGGCACGGGGCGGCGCCGGGGCCCGGGCCGCAAGCCGTGGCGAGTCCCGCCGTCGTCATCAGTGCCAAAAGCAGCCCATGCTTGCGCATACTTCCAGCGTAGGCGCGGGGGGCCGCGGCGCCCCGCGCCGGGGCCAACTGATGCCCGCATTGTTATTCCCGGGCGGCGCTGGCTGCCAAAAGGAGACCAGGCGCGGCGAGTTCTGCACCTGCCGCCGCCGTTCCTGCCAGCCCCGGAATGCGGTGTGCTCAGGCAGGCAGCCGGTAGCCGCCGTCGTGCATCTCCGCCAGACCGTCCGCGAGCAACCCTGCCAGCGCCCGCTCCAGCTGCTCCGGAGCGGAATTAAGCCTGTGCAAGGCCGCGAGCGGGACGCCCATACCCGCCGGCGCGAAACCCAGGTCGGCGGGTTCCCGATAGAACACCTCGGCCGGCACCGGAGCCTCCGCCAGCCGCAGCACAGCCACCACGGCGCCTCGGACCTGGCGGTCCGTCCCGTGCCAGGCCTGGCCCTTGGGGACGTACGACGGCGGCGGCTCACCTGCCGCCCGCCAAGCGCAGAGGTCGTTGACCGGGCAGGCGGCGCACTTGGGCGTCCGCGCCGTACACACGAGCGCCCCCAGTTCCATGACGGCCGCGTTCCACCGGACTGAAGAATGGTCAGCGGCCGGCAGGAGCGAAGCGGCAAGACGCATTTCCGCAGCCGTGAGGGCCGGGGCCGGGAGGGCTGTGCCGGAGACCAGCCGGGCATGCACCCGCCGGATGTTGGTGTCCACCACGGTTTCCCTCCGCCCGTACGCGAAGGCAGCCACAGCGGCAGCGGTGTAGCTGCCCACCCCGGGAAGGGCCAGGAGTTCCGTGTAGCTGTCCGGGACCTTGCCGTTATGGTCCCGGGTTATGGCCGCCGCCGCCGCATGCAGCCGAAGCGCGCGGCGCGGATAACCGAGCCGGCCCCAGGAGCGCACGGCTTCACCGGCAGGTTCTCCGGCGAGGCCTGACGGGGTGGGCCAGCGCGTCAACCACTCCTGCCAGACAGGGAGCACCCGCACCACCGGCGTCTGCTGCAGCATGATCTCGCTGACCAGGATGCCCCAGGGGGAGCAGCCGGGCTCACGCCAGGGCAGGTCGCGGGCGGTTTCGGCGAACCAGCCGTTGATGCGTTCGTGCAGCGTGTTGAGTCCTGCCGTGCCGCCGGCGGGGTGGCCAGAGCCGGCGGAAAAGGCGGCAGTGGGGGATGCAGTGTCGATGCCAACACTGTAATGGATGCGTCCGGGCAGGCCGAAAACGGGATGTGACCAGAACGTTGGCGGCGCGGCGGCGTGGTGGGTAGCAGAAGCGGGGCAGTTCCCTAGCCTAGAAGTATGGGCAGGCAAGGCAATTCATCAACACGTGGCGGGGCGCCGGCATCCGGTTCCACTGCCGTCCGCAAGCCAAGCGCGGCGGTTTACCGCCGCCGTCGGCTGTTTGTGGGCGGGGCGCTCCTGTTGGTCATCGCGCTGGTGACCGGATTCGCGGTTGCCGGTGCGTTCAGCGGCAAGTCGGAGCAGGTTTCCTCCACCGACCCCGCAGCCGCAGCGTCCGCCGGTCCAGCGGCGTCACCTTCCGCGTCCGCCACCGAACCTGCCGCGACGCCCACGCCGTCGGCCACTCCAACATGCAACCAGAACCTGGTGACGGTGTCAGCCTCGACGGACAAGGCAGCCTACGGGCCGGAGGAGAACCCGATGCTCACGCTCAAGGTGACCAACGGCGGCACCATGCCTTGTGAGGTCAACATCGGCACGTCGCAGATGGAGTTCCTGGTGACCAGCGGCGCGGACCGGATTTTTTCCTCCCGTGACTGCCAGGCAAAGAGCGAGGACCTGCTGAAGGTGATCGCGCCCGGTGCCAGCGAGACGGCCAACTTCCCGTGGTCCCGCAACCGGAGCGTGGAGGGCTGCCAGCCTGTCGAAGCAAAGCCGGGCGGCGGCGGGGCGTACTACATCTTCACGGCGCGGCTCGGCTCCAAGGCGAGCCCCAAGGCCGTTTTCCAACTGCTTTAGCATCGAGTGCTCCGCAGTTGTCCTTTTGAGCCTCCAAAACGACAACTGCGGAGCACTCGATGGCGGTTGTCAGAGGAAGCGGTCCAGCAGGCTAGCTTCCGCCATCCGGCTGAGGCCTTCACGGACGGTGCGGGCGCGCTGGTCGCCGATGCCGTCCACCGTCATCAGGTCATCAATCGTGGCCGCCATCAGGAACTGCAGCCCGCCGAAGTGGTCAACAAGGCGGTCCGCAACAGCCTTGGGAACTGCCTTCAGCCCTGACAGCAGCCGGTAGCCGCGGGGCTGCACGACGGCATCGAGGTTGGCTTCGCCGCCCGCAAACCCCACGATTCCGGAAATCTTTCCGAGGTCGATCAGTTCCGTGGGACCGAGGTTGACCAGGGCGCTCACGGCTTTTTCGATGTCTTCGGCAGTGGCGTCCGGGGAACCGTAGTCGCGGATAATCACGTCGCTGCCGGGGCCGCGGCCCACCGTGAGTTCATCGAGCTGCAGGGACAGGAGTCTGCCGTCCTCGCCGAGCTCCAGGACGTACTGGGCGATTTCCTCGGAGATGCGGCGGACCATTTCCTGCCGCTGGAGGGTGACGGCCACGTCCCGCACGGTGACCATGGCTTCGATTTCCAGGGCCGAGAGCGAGCTGGTGACCTGGTCCAGGCGCGAGCGGTAGCGCTCCAGGGTGGCCAGTGCCTGGTTGGCGCGTGCCAGGACTTTCTCCGAGCCTTCCAGGACGTGGCGCAGGCCGTTGACGTAGAGGGCGATGATCTGCATGGACTGGCTGACGGAGATGACGGGCACGCCGGTCTGGATGGCAACGCGTTCGGCTGTGCGGTGCCGGGTGCCGGACTCCTGGGTCTCGATGCTGGAATCCGGGACCAGCTGGACGGCGGCGCGCAGGATGTTGCCGGCGTCCTTGTCGCAAATGATGGCGCCGTCCATTTTGGCGAGTTCGCGGAGCCGCGTGGGGGAAAAATCAATGCCGATATCGAAGCCGCCGGAGCAGATGGACTCGATGGTCCGGTCCGAGCCCAGGACGATCAGCGCGCCTGTCCGTCCCCGCAGGATCCGCTCAAGGCCATCACGAAGGGGAGTGCCGGGTGCCACCCTGCCCAGGGTTGCCCTGAGTGATTCTTCGGGGCTCCGCGCCATAGGTGTTCCCTTCAAAGGTGCAGGCCGCCGCCCGCAAGAATGCCGGCTTCAGCAGGTTGCCGGCAGGACCAGAAAGTGCTCTGTTTCCCGCAAGCTCAATGATAGGGGTAAGGAACACCCTCTTCCGCACAGCCAAGCCCCAAAGTGCCCCATTAGGGGGTGCCGCGCAACGGCTCAGGAAAGCGTTCGACGGCGGGTGCTTGAGTGGGTACTTTGGCGGCTGGCCAGCGCCCGAGCGAACGGGTCCGGGCTTACTTCCGGTGCTCCTGGATCCACGGATTGATTGTTTCCGCCAGCCACCCCGGTGACTGTCCCAACTGGAAATCGGGGTTGGGAAGTTTTCCGCGGTTCTTCCAGACCCTGATCAGGCCGACGTCCTGGCCGGTTGCTTCAGCTATCTCCACGTAGCCAAGGAGCGGGATTGCTGGTTCTTCTGCCTGCATAAGTCATTTCCATCCCGCCCTTGGGCGCCGGGAGCCTGAAGTCCCTAACGAATGTCTGCGGACCTGGCGTAGGACAAGGCGGGCGAAGAATCATCGTCTGCCTCAACCCATGCCCTGAAATCCGTGTACGACATAAACGAGTAATAGTCGCAAAACTTCAACACGAGCTTCTCGCTCTTGCTCATGCTCTTGGTGCTCCTCCTTTCTCACATGACACTAAAAGTGTAATGCGGCATTACATCGTCTGCAATGCCGCATTACAGGCAGGCACGTCCTGTGTTCCGGATATTCAGCTGGTGGCGCGGTCAGCGCATCCGTTCCCGCAGCATCCGCTCCAGGTCCTTGCTGACCTTCGAAAGGGACGCCGCCCGGAGGGCTTTCTGTTCGGCCGGGGTCTGGGTTCCCCGGCGCGGGCGCTCCGCATTTCCGAGCGAATCGGGATCCCGCATCAAGGCGGGTGCCAGGCCGGTGGCCAGGGGATCGAAGAACAGGTTGCCGGAATAGGAGAGACCCTGCACAGCCGCTCAGATCCTTACCATGCGGCGCCGGGGGCATCCGTGCGCCGGGGTGTCGTTGGTGTTCATGCGGTCACGCTAGCCCGGCGTCATTTCGCGGCTTTGAACGTGCCGTTTCGCGGGCGTTAAGCGCCGCCGCCGCCGGTTTGCCGCCCTGCGATAAACTGGAACTTGGCTGTTTGCCAGCCCCGTTTCCCCGGCCCCACCGCCTCAGTGCCCTGCGAGGCAGCGCCCGGGCAGTCCCAACCGCAGCGAAAGTAGCACCGTGTCCCAAGATGTCCTGACCCCCGCCCGGATCTCCGGTATCCACAAAGAGGCGGGCCGTCGCCGGACCTTTGCTGTCATTTCGCACCCCGACGCCGGCAAGTCCACGCTCACCGAAGCGCTGGCCCTGCACGCGAAGGTGATCGGCACCGCCGGTGCCTCCAGCGGCAAGGCCAACCGCAAGGAAACCGTCTCTGACTGGATGCAGATGGAGAAGGACCGCGGCATTTCCATCAGCTCCGCGGCGCTGCAGTTCTCCTACCGGGACACCGTCATCAACCTCCTGGACACCCCGGGCCACGCGGACTTCTCCGAGGACACCTACCGCGTGCTGGCCGCCGTCGACTGCGCCGTCATGCTCGTGGACGCCGCCAAGGGCCTGGAAACCCAGACCATGAAGCTGTTCGAAGTCTGCAAGCAGCGGAACCTGCCCATCATCACCGTCATCAACAAGTGGGACCGGCCCGGCCTGGACGCCCTTGCCCTGATGGATGAAATCACCGAGCGCACGGGCTTGCAGCCAATGCCGCTCACGTGGGCAGTCGGCATCTCCGGCGACTTCCGTGGCGTCTGGGACCTCCGCAATGACCGGTTCGCCCGGTTCCAGCGCAACAACGCCGGCGCCCAGATCGCCATCACCGAGTACTTCACTCCTGAGGAAGCTGCGGAGAGCCAGGGCAGCAACTGGTCCGACGCCGTGGACGAGGCCGGCCTGGTCATCGAATCGAACCTGGAGTTCGACGTCGAAAGCTTCCACGCCGGCAAGGCAACCCCCATCCTGTTCAGCTCCGCCGCGCTGAACTTCGGCGTCAAGGAACTGCTGGACGCGCTGGTGGACTTCGCCCCGCCGGCAGCTCCCCGCCCGGACATCGAGGGCAACCCCAGGCCGGTCGAGTCCCCGTTCTCCGGCTTCGTCTTCAAGGTCCAGGCCGGCATGAACAAGGCCCACCGGGACCACGTGGCCTTCATCCGCGTCTGCTCCGGCGTGTTCGAGCGCGGCATGGTGGTCACCCAGACCCGCACCGGCAAGTCCTTCGCCACCAAGTACGCCCAGCAGGTGTTCGGCCGCGAACGCGAAGTGATCGACGAGGCATACCCCGGGGACGTCGTCGGCCTGGTCAACGCTTCCTCCCTTCGCGTGGGGGACAGTCTGTTCCTCGAGGGCCCGGTGGAGTACCCCGCCATCCCGCTGTTCGCCCCGGAGCACTTCCAGGTGGCGCGCTCCAAGGACCCCAGCAAGTTCAAGCAGTTCCGCCGCGGCATCGAGCAGCTCGAACACGAGGGCGTCATCCAGGTGCTCCGCTCCGACGTCCGCGGCGACCAGGCTCCGGTGCTTGCCGCCGTCGGCCCCATGCAGTTCGAAGTGGTGGAGGACCGCATGGCGCACGACTTCAACGCGCCCATGCGCCTGGAACGCCTGCCGTACTCACTGGCTCGAATTTCGACGGCGGATGCCATGCCTGCGCTCGCCAACGTACCGGGCGCGGAGGTGCTTTTGCGGTCCGACGGCGAATACCTCGCCCTGTTCAACGACGTCTGGGCGCTGCGGCGGATCGAGAAGAACCACCCCGACCTCACCCTCGTGCCCATCGGCACCCACAACCCAGCAAAGTAGCGAACCATGAACGCAGTCAAAGCCGGTGCAACACAACCCCGCGCGCTGGTCACCGGCGTCGGCACCATCAACCCGGTCGGCTCCTCCGTGCCCGAAACGTGGGCCGGCCTTGTGGCCGGAAAATCCGGGATCGCGCCGCTTGAGGAGGCGTGGGCCGAGCAGCTGCCGGTGAAGATGGCAGGACAGGTCACCGCTGATCTTTCCGGACACCTCAGCACCCGCGAAATGAAGCGCATGGACCGCTGCGGGCAGCTGGCGCTGATTGCGGCCCGCGAGGCCTGGAAACAGGCAGGCGCCCCGGAGGTCGATCCCGAGCGTTTCGCCGTGGTGATCGGCTCGGCGTACGGCGGGCTTGGCTCCACCCTGGAGCAGGACCGGACCCTCGCGGCGTCGGGCCCGCGCAAGGTTTCGCCGCACACCCTCACCCGGCTTATGGTCAACGGCCCGGCCGCTTGGGTGTCCATCGACCTCGGCGCCCGCGGCGGTGCCCGGACGCCTGTCAGCGCATGTGCCTCCGGGGCTGAGGCGATTGTCCAGGCAGCCGAGATGATCCGCTCCGGCGCTGCCGACGTCGTAATTGCCGGCGGCGTTGACGCCTCGGTCAACGACCTGGTGGTCACGGGCTTCTCCCAGATCCGCGCCCTGTCCACCCGCAATGAAGATCCGCAGCGGGCATCGCGCCCGTTCGACGGCGGCCGGGACGGCTTTGTGCTCGCGGAGGGCGCCGGCGTGGTGGTGCTGGAGAGCGAAGAGCACGCGCGCGCCCGCGGAGCAGCTGTTCTGGGGGCAGTGGCCGGGGGAGCGGTGACGTCCGACGCGAACGACATCGTGGCCGCCGATCCCGCCATGCAGCGGCGGGTGATGCAGAAGGCGCTTGAGTCCGCCGGCATGACCGCCGGGGACATCGGTTTCGTGCACGCGCATGCCACGTCCACCCCTGTTGGAGACAGGCTCGAGGGCCAGGCCATCAACGCCATCTTCGGCGCCAGGATTCCGGTGACGTCCACCAAGGGGCACACCGGCCACCTGCTCGGCGGCGCGGGGGCGCTGGCCGCCGTCGTGGTGGTGGAAGCCCTGCGCACCGGGATGCTTCCCGGGACGCTGAACGTTGAGGCGCAGGACCCCGAGGTTGACCTAAACGTGGTCACCGAAGAAGTCCGCCGGCTCCAGCCGGGTACTCCGCCGGCCGGCCTGGTGAACGCCTTCGGTTTCGGCGGGCACAGCGTGGCCCTGGTGATTACTGGCGCTTAGGCCACTGCAACTCGGCCCATCACCCGTCGCGAAGTACATCGCACCCGCATGTGGACAACGCACCCCGGCGTGCGGGGGTGCAGGGACCATTGACGGGTGCCCGCAGCGCGGCTAGCGGGAGAGGCAGGGCAAGCCCTAGGATTCCGCGCGGACGAGTTGCACCAGGGCATCAAGGACCGGCAGCTGGCCCTTCACCAGCTTGGACCGGGCTTCCGGTTCCGGGAACCAGCGGGCATCGTCGACTTCCGGGTACTGCTGGATGCGGCCTGAACCTTTGGGCCACTCCAGCGGAAAGGTGTTGCTGACGATCCGTTCCGGCTGGAAGTCATGCTCGGCTGCAAATACTGTGATGAGTTTGCCCGAGGGCTGTTTGAACTCCCCGAGAAGCCGGTAGTCCGCATCGGGTGCGGGGGTTCCCATCTCCTCGGCAAACTCGCGCAGGGCCGCGGCCAGCGGGTCCTCGCCCACGGAGTATTCACCCTTGGGGACGGACCAGGCGTGCGCGTCCTTGCGGGCCCAGAACGGGCCGCCCATGTGGGCAATCCACACCTCCAGCAGGCCCGGGGCCGCCTGCCTGTACAGCAGGATTCCTGCACTCGTAACGGGCATTTGTCCTCCGGGAGATGGATATTCAACAACGAACAGAAGATGCCGTCCAACGTTAACCTGCAGTTCACGGCCCTGGTTTAGGTTATTCCTTCAGGCACTCTGCTCGAAGGGACCCGTCATGGCCAGTATCGCTGAGGTTTTGGGTCGGCTTACGCCGGAAGAACTTGAAGAGCTTCGCAGCCTTGGTCCGCAGGGCCACCTGCCGCGGCACCTGGTGGATGCCCTGGACCGGGCAGCCGGCGGGCCGGGCTCCGGCCGCGGCTACTACGTACCCACCGGAAACGTCACCGCCACGGGCGGGCCGCTGCTGGTGCTGCGCAGTGACGTGTCCGGCTGGCTTTTCAACGTTCACCGGGACGACCCCGATTCCTTGCCGCAGCACGGCTAGCTACCCGATCAGCAGGCTCAGGGCCTCGGTCAGGTGTTCCACCTCCCGCACTGAGAAGCCGGCCGGTATCGGGCCAGGCCCTGCATGGCTCGCGGGAACCACCGCATGCGTAAACCCGAGGCGGTGGGCCTCCTGGATGCGCTGGTTGATGCCCGGCACCGGACGTACCTCGCCGGCCAGGCCCACTTCTCCAAAGGCAATGAGCCGGATGGGCAGCGGTTTGCGGGCCTTGGCCGAGGCCACAGCCAGGGCAATGGCAAGGTCCGTGGCGGGTTCGCTGAGCTTCACCCCGCCCACTGTGGCCACGTACGAGTCGTCCTTGTGCAGGAGTGTTCCCGCGCGCTGCTGCAGCACGGCGAGCAGCATGGAGACCCGTGAACTGTCCAGCCCGCTGGTGGCCCGCCGCGGCTGCGAGTTGGGGCTTTCCGCGAGCAGCGACTGAACCTCGGCCAGCAGCGGCCGCCGGCCCTCCATGGTCACGGTGATGCAGGTTCCGGAAACCGGGTCCTTGGTGCGGCTGACAAAAAGCCCGCTGGGATCGGCGAGGCCTTCAATGCCGTTCTCGTTCAGGTCGAAGCAGCCGACGTCGTCGGTAGGCCCGTAACGGTTCTTGACCGCGCGCAGCATCCGCAGCCGCGAATGGCGCTCGCCCTCGAACTGGCACACCACGTCCACCAGGTGCTCCAGCAGCCGCGGCCCGGCGATGGAACCGTCCTTGGTCACGTGGCCCACCAGCAGAGTTGTCATGTTCCGGCGCTTGGCCGCGGCAATGATGGACGCGGCAACCTCCCGGACCTGGGACACGCCCCCGGCGCTGCCGTCAACATCGGCGCTGCTGAGGGTCTGCACCGAGTCCACGATCAGCAGCCGCGGCTCGATCTTCTCCACCTGCCCCAGCGCCTGGCCGAGGTCCGTTTCCGCGGAGAGATAGAGCGATTCAGCCACGGCATCGATCCGCTCCGCGCGGAGCTTCACCTGCGCCGCGGACTCCTCCCCGGTTACGTACAGCACGTCCTGGGCCGTCCGGGCGAATTTGGCGGCCACGTCCAGCAGCAGCGTGGACTTGCCGACGCCGGGTTCGCCGGCCAGCAGGATGACGGCGCCCGGTACCAGTCCGCCGCCCAGCACCCGGTCCAGTTCATCAACGCCCGTGGGCAGGAATGCGGCGGTGGTGGCGTCCACCTCGGCAATGCGGCGGGCGGGCTCAAGGACCGTTGTGGCCGCCGTCGTACGCGCCACGGCGGTGCCGGTTTCCTCGACGGTGCCCCACGCCTGGCACTCGCCGCAGCGGCCCACCCATTTGACTGTGGTCCAGCCGCACTCGGCGCACTTGTAGGCGGGCGCCTTGGATGCCCGGGAAGTCTTCGTAGCCATGCGTCCAACCCTAGCGGCGGGCTCCGACAATTCAGGCCGTCGCCCTGTGGCACCGCCCTCAAGCTGCCCTCCAGGCCCACCCCCCGGTTAATTAGGGCCACCGGCCACTACAGCGCCGGCAGCACGTCCCGGGCCTCGCTCGCGTCCATGCCCGTGGCCTCCAGCAGGTCCACCATCAGCGGCCGGTACAGCATCACCACCGTTTCGCCCTCCAGCCGCTGCACTTCCAGGAGCTTGGGGTGCAGGCGCAGGGCGATCTCGCTGAGGTCCCGGCGGGCCGTGCGCATGTGGGCGCGGCGGACGCCGTCGTGCGTTTCCGCCAAGCCGAGCGAAAGCTCGTCGATGGCGGCAGCGGTCTCCTGCAGCACCTCCGCGATGTTCTCCGTGGCTTCATCCGAAAGCGCCGCATGGTTGATGGCGCTGGTAAGCCGGCGCGCGAAGACGCGGCTGTTCCGCAGCGCCAGGTCGATGAAGTCCAGCGACTGTTTCAGCTGGTCCAGTTCCTCCCGGTGCCTCCGGTAGGCGGGGGCCAGCCTGGCCACCTCGCCGGAGGTGCGCAGCGACTGGCGCATGGCGTCCACCAGCGGCTGGCAGTTCCTTCCCCGGATCAGGGCGTGCCAGGCCTGGGTGGAATCGCTGTTGTCCAGGGCGTTGGCGCATTCGCGCAGCACCTCGGCAAGCTCGTGGAGGAGATTCTTCACGTCCTTGCGGGGTTCGCGGCGCGGATCCTTGGGGACGAGGATGGTTACCAGCAGGGCAAACAGTCCGCCCACCACGGCGTCGATGCTCCGCGTGAAAGGCCCGCCGGCCGGCGCGGGGAGCAGGACGACCAGCAGCGATTGCAGGCCCAGCTGGGTGGTGAAGATATTGCCGCTGTCCAGGAAGCGGGCCAGCAGGATGGAGAAAAGAAGGACGACGGCGGCCTGCCAGATCCCGGGGCCCAGCCAGTGCAGGAGCAGGTCGCCCACCGCAATGCCGATGGTGCAGCCCAGGCCAACCTCCACCACCCGCCGCAGCCTGGGCTCCCGGGAGAAACCAAGGGCAATCAGGGATGACGTGGCCGCGAACAGGGGGCCGGAATGTCCCAGCACGTACTCCGCGAAAGCGTACGCTCCCACGGCGCACACGGTCATCTGGACCGCAGGGAGCAGGGAGTTCCGGCTGCGGATCAGGCCTGTGCGGAAGCGGCCGCGCAGGAACCGCCTGCCTGCTGAGAGTCCTGCTGCGGGAGCCATGCCGTCCAGTGTATTTGCTGTCCGCCCCGTTTTATTTTCCGGTGCGCGGCGCCTTACGGCCGAACATGTGATCTGCGCAATGGTGACCGGGCATATGTCAACCAATATCCCGCCGCCGTTAATCCTCCGTTAACCTTGGGCAGCCCATCCCGTTACCTGCGGACCCTAACTTCGATGAAGGTACAAAACGTACGCATCGCGCAGCAGGGTTCTCCGTCCCTGACCGCAACTGAAAAACCCTGGAAGGGGTACATCTAGTGAAGGCACTCCGCTTCGGCCGCCACGCGGCTATCGCTGTCATCGCAGCCGGCGCTCTCGCGCTTACCTCCTGCGGTTCAGACAACGCCACGAACACCTCGCCCACCGGCAACCAGGCCTCTTCTGGCCCCAAGGTCACAGGCACCCTGACCGGCATCGGCGCATCCTCCACCGGTGCAGCCATGGACGCGTGGAAGGCAGGCTTCGCCTCCGCAAACCAGGGCGCCACCGTGCAGTACTCCCCGGACGGCTCCGGCGCCGGCCGCAAGGCCATCATCGACGGCTCAGCCCAGTTCGCCGGTTCGGACGCCTACCTCAAGGACGAAGAGCTCGAGGCCTCCAAGGCCGTGTGCGGTCCGGACGGCGCCATCAACATCCCGGTCTACATCTCCCCGATCGCCGTGGCCTTCAACCTGCCCGGCATCACGGACCTGAAGCTGGATGCAACCACGGTTGCCAAGATCTTCCGCGGCGAAATCGCCAAGTGGAACGATCCCGCCATCGCCGCCCTGAACGAGGGCGTCAGCCTGCCGGACCTCAAGGTCACCCCGGTGAACCGCTCGGATGACTCCGGTACCACCACCAACTTCACCGACTACCTGGCCTCTGCAGCACCCGAGGTCTGGACGGACAAGTCCTCCGGCGTATGGCCTGCCACCCTGCAGGGCGAAAACGCCAAGGGCACCTCCGGTGTGGTCAAGACCGTCACCGACACCCCCGGCGCCGTGACCTACGCTGATGACTCAGCTGTAGGCGGCAAGCTCGGCACCGCCTCCATCAAGGTGGGCAGCGAGTTCGTCAAGATCTCCGCCGACGCCGCAGCCAAGGCCGTCGAGGCAGGCAAGGCCGTTGAAGGCCGTTCAGCCAACGACGTCGCCATCAAGCTGGACCGCAAGACCACCGCATCGGGTGCCTACCCGGTGGTGCTGGTTTCCTACCACGTGGTCTGCAGCGCCTACGACAAGCAGGAAACCGTTGACCTGGTCAAGGCCTTCGAAAACTACGTAGTTTCCGAGGAAGGCCAGCAGGCCGCCGCGGACTCCGCCAAGTCGGCCCCGCTTTCCTCTACCCTTGCAGAGAAGGCAACTGCGGCTATCGACTCCATCAAGGTCAAGTCCTAATAACCGCTCTGAACCCGGGTTCCCCGCCTGCCGAAAGGCAGTGCGGGGAACTTGGCATTGGACAACACATCTTTCCTGAATCAGCTACCAACCGAAGGGCCGTCGAATGACCGCCACCCCCCTGACAAGTACCCAAGGCGCCGGGCGCGCCGGGGACAAAATCTTCTCGGGCGCCGCGCTGGCCGCCGGCTGCCTCATTCTTGCCGTCCTCTTCGGCGTCGCACTCTTCCTGGTAGTGCAGGCAATCCCCGCGCTGACCGCGCCGGCCGACAAAATCCAGGGCGGCGCCGGCTTCTTCGCCTACATCTGGCCCATCGTGATCGGCACGCTCATCGCTGCGGTCATCGCCCTGGTCATTGCCACGCCCATCGCCATCGGCGTCGCCCTGTTCATCTCGCACTTCGCCCCCCGCGGACTCGCTTCCGGCCTCGGGTACGTGGTGGACCTGCTGGCCGCCATCCCGTCCGTCATCTACGGCGCCTGGGGTGCGGCCTTCCTGGCGAGGGAAATCTCGCCCGCCTACAACTGGCTGGCCGCCAACATGGGCTGGCTGCCGATCTTCCAGGGTCCGGCTTCCGCAACCGGCAAGACCATCCTGACCGCCGGCATCGTCCTGTCCGTGATGGTCCTGCCCATCATCACCTCCCTGTCCCGCGAAATCTTCCTGCAGACCCCCAAGCTGCACGAGGAAGCCGCGCTCGCCCTGGGCGCGACGCGCTGGGAAATGATTAAGATGTCCGTCCTGCCGTTCGCCCGGCCCGGCATCATCAGCGCCGTCATGCTCGGCCTGGGCCGTGCACTCGGCGAGACCATGGCAGTCGCCCTGGTGCTGTCCTCCGGCGCCCTCACCGCCAGCCTGATCCAGTCCGGCAACCAGACCATCGCCGCCGAAATCGCCCTGAACTTCCCGGAGGCCAGCGGGCTCAAGGTCAGCACCCTCATCGCTGCCGGCCTGGTCCTCTTCGTCATCACCCTGGCCGTGAACATGATCGCGCGCTGGATCATCACCCGGCACAAAGAATTCTCGGGAGCCAACTAAATGACCTCCACGCTTACCCCTGTGCGCAGCAAGCGCTCGGCACTTACCAAAGGCCAGCTGCCCAAGTATGCGCCGTACGTCGTCCTTGCCGCAGCCCTGATCCTGGGTGCCGCCATCATGGCCCTGGTGGGCTTCAACCCCGTCGGCTGGGGCATCGTCTCGGCGTTGCTGTTTGCCATCGGGCTGGTGTCCTGGAGCGCAGCCGTGGAAGGCTCCCGCAAGGCAAAGGACAAGCTGGCCACCTGCCTGGTGGTGGGGTCCTTCCTCATCGCCCTGCTGCCGCTCATTTCGGTGATCTGGACGGTCCTGGTCAACGGCGTTCCCGGACTCCTCAACCCGGGGTTCCTCACGACGTCCATGAACGGGGTCACCGGTGTCTACGACAACCGGGCCGCGGAGGAAGGCGCCCCGGTCCTGGGCGGTATTTACCACGCCCTTATCGGCACCATCCAGATCACCCTCCTGGCCACGGTCATCTCGGTGCCGGTGGGCCTGCTGACGGCCATCTACCTTGTGGAGTACGGCAACGACGGCCGGCTGGCCCGCGCCATCACGTTCTTCGTTGACGTCATGACCGGCATTCCTTCCATCGTGGCAGGCCTCTTTGCGGCGGCCTTCTTCTTCGCCATTGTCGGCCCCGGCACCAAAACCGGCGCCGTTGCCGCGGTCGCGCTTTCCGTGCTCATGATCCCCGTGGTGGTGCGTTCCAGCGAGGAAATGCTGAAGATCGTTCCCAACGAACTGCGCGAAGCCGCGTACGCCCTGGGCGTGCGCAAGTGGCGGACCATCGTCAAGGTTGTCATCCCGACGGCGATTTCCGGCATTGCCTCAGGCGTCACCCTGGCGATCGCCCGCGTCATCGGTGAGACGGCGCCCATCCTGGTCACCGCGGGCTTCGCCACCAGCATCAACTCCAACGTGTTCAGCGGCTGGATGGCTTCGCTGCCCACGTTCATCTACACCCAGATCCTGAACCCCACGTCGCCGGCCAACCCGGACCCGTCATCCCAGCGTGCCTGGGGCGCGGCCCTCGTGCTGATCATCCTGGTCATGGTCCTCAACCTTGGCGCCCGCCTGATCGCCCGGGTTTTCGCCCCCAAGACGGGCCGCTGACAGTTTCCAGCCAGCGTCCCTTCCGGTCCTATCCGCCGGAACCTAGACTTCAATTCATACCAGTTAGTGAAGGAACACCATGTCTAAGCGCATCGACGTCAAGGACCTGAACGTGTACTACGGCGATTTCCTCGCCGTAGAGGACGTCACCATCAACATCGAGGCCAAGTCCGTTACCGCATTCATCGGACCCTCGGGCTGCGGAAAGTCCACCTTCCTGCGCACCCTGAACCGCATGCACGAGGTCCTCCCGGGGGCGCGCGTCGAGGGCGAGGTCCTGCTCGACGGCGACAACCTGTACGGCCCGGGCGTGGACCCCGTGACCGTCCGCTCGCAGATCGGCATGGTGTTCCAGCGGCCCAACCCGTTTCCCACCATGTCCATCCGGGACAACGTGCTGGCAGGGGTGAAGCTTAACAACAAGAAGATCTCCAAGGGTGAAGCCGACGTCCTGGTGGAACGCTCGCTGAAGGGCGCCAACCTGTGGAACGAGGTCAAGGACCGCCTGGAGAAGCCAGGCTCAGGCCTTTCCGGCGGACAGCAGCAGCGCCTCTGCATTGCCCGTGCCATTGCCGTGGAGCCGCAGGTGATCCTCATGGACGAGCCGTGTTCCGCGCTGGACCCCATCTCCACCCTGGCCATCGAGGACCTCATCAATGAGCTCAAGGACCAGTACACGGTGGTGATCGTGACGCACAACATGCAGCAGGCAGCCCGCGTCTCGGACCGCACCGCTTTCTTCAACATCGCAGGCACCGGCAAGCCAGGCAAGCTGATCGAGGTGGGAGACACGCACACCATCTTCAGCAACCCCACCCAGAAGGCCACCGAGGACTACGTCTCCGGCCGCTTCGGATAACCCGCCGTCTTTTTATCCAGGCGCTCCACAGCCCGAGGAGGAACCCTTCCTGCTCGGGCTGTCGGCTGCCCGGGAGGACGCCAAGGAACTGCTGGCGGGGACTTGGGGAATTTAGTACGCTGGACTAGATACTTCGGGAGCTAGTAACTAGAAGAAATAGGAGCTTTCCTTGACGCAGACGGCAAACGGCCTCAGGGGCCATCATCCCAACGGGCCTGGAACCTTCGTCGATGGGGAGCACCTCTCTGCGGTCTGGCGCACCAGTTCCTACCTGGAGAGCATCCAGTGGGAACTCGACGCCGCCCACGAGTCCCTCAGGGAAGCCGTCCAGCAGGCAGCCAGTTCCGGGGTGGACCACGGCGCGCTCCTCCAGGCGGCCAACATGACGTCCCAGGAACTGGAAGCGGCCCTGCTGGACGCCCCGCCAGCCTGGCCCACGGGGTTTTAGCCTACTCCGGCACTTCAAGCTGGAAGCCGCACCGGCAGCGCAGGACCCTCGTGGGCAGCGAAACCGCGTTGAGTCCCCCTCCGCTGTCGCTGCTGCGGTAGCAAAGCCGTTCGATCTCGAACTCGGCTTCCTCCATGGGAAACCCGCAGTGGATGTACTCGTCGCCGAACAGGATGACCTGGGCCATCCGGCGCACCTGGTGCAACGCCGCCGCCACATCCCGTGCATAGGCGAGGTGCTCCTGGAACAGCCCGCAGTCGTTGCAGGTGTATCCAACGGTGACCAGGTCCCCGTTGGCTGCCCCCATCGCACTGATGGCGTGGATGGTCAATTGATGTTCGGTCCCGCAGGTTTCGCAGCGAAGCTGCCGCGGCTGGGGCAGGGAATGCCGGGGCCTCGAAGTAGACATGATGCCTGCTCTTTTCCGCGAGGTGCATCCATGCCGCCGATATGCTGCAGCAGCCCAGTCCGCGGCCCTGCACCCGGCGGCGGATGTCCGGCCCGGGAAAGCGAAAGTACGGGATTCCAGGGACCTACTTTCGAATCTACGTCACCGTGATCAGCCTGTATAGGGCAATGAAGCCCCCGCATGAAGACATGGCACTACCAGGTTCAACCGGCCACCGGGGTGAGTGCCAGGGCCAGCACGAATGCCAGTGCAGCCGTGGCGGCGGGGGTGAGGACCCAGAGCCCCACGATCCGGATCACCAGCTTCCGGTTAGTCACGGAAAAGTGCTGGTTCTCTCCCGCCCCGAGGACTGCCGAAGTCACCGTGTGCGTGGTGGACAACGGCCAATGGAGCGCAATGGAACCCACAAAAAGCATCACGGCGCTGAGAGTCTGGGCAACAGACCCGCGCAGCGGATCCACCCGGGTGATCTTGTACCCGATCGTGTGCGAGATCCGCCAGCCGCCGAACATGGTCCCGGCGGCAATCATCACCGCTGTCAGCAACATCACCCACAGGGGCAACGAGCCGCCGTCGGAATACCCTGCGGCCAACAGCGCCAGCAGCAGCACGGCGCTCACGCGCTGCCCGTCCTGTATGCCGTGCCCAAAAGCCACGGCCCCGGCCGCCACTGCCTGGCTTCGGCGGAAGCGGTGGTTGACCACATTGGGCTGGGTGTAGCGGGCCGCCCAGGTGGCCGGATACACCAGCATGAATGCGCCGCTGTAGGCGACGAGCGGGGACAGCACCAGTGGAAGCACAACCTGGAAGAGCAGGGACTGGTCCACCCCTCCGACGCCGGTGCCGCCCACCGCCAGGCTGGCCAGGCCGGCGCCGGCAAGGCCGCCCACCAAGGCGTGGGTGGATGAGGCGGGAATGCCCCGCCACCACAGCAAAATCCCCCATGCGCACGCGCTTGCCAGGCCGGCCACCAGGATGCTGAGGCCCTGCGGACCCGGAGGAAGGCTGATCCAGGCCCGGCTGATGGCCACAGCCAGCCCGGCGCTCAGCAGGGCGCCAATGAAGTTGAAGAAGGCCGCCAGCAGGACCGCGACGCTGGGGGTGAGGGCCCTGGTGCGGACCGCAAGCGCCACGGAGGTGGAGGCATCGCGGAAGCCGTTGAGGAAGGCAAACGCCGCGGACAGCAGGACCACCAAGCCGAAAATGGCCGGCGTCACCTCAGGATTCCTTGACGATGAGGCTGCCCACCTGGGTGGCGATCCGCCGCATGTCCTTGGTGACCTCCACCAGCTGGTTGGCGATGTCCCGGTTGCGGGAATACTGCGCCCATTTCATGTCCGCGATCATGTCCGCCACCCATACGCGGTGGGTGCGTTCGGCGCGCTTGGTGAGGCGGAGGATTTCGATCCAGTAGTCCTCGAGGTCATCGAGGTTATTGAGCCGGCGCATTGCATCCACGGTCAGTTCGGCCTGCCGGCTGATGATCTCCAGCTGGTCGGCGGCCCGCTTGGGCAGCCGCTCCAGCTTGTACAGGGCCACCAGCTCTGCCGCCGCGTCCATCTTCTCCATCGCCTCGTTGAGGTAGCGGGAGAGCGCGTACATGTCCTCGCGGGGCAGCGGGTTCACGAAACTGGAGCGCATATGCGTCAGGAGGGCGAAGTGCAGCTCCGCGGACTTCGCCTCGTGGTTGTGCATGTCCTCCACCAGCTTGCCGTGTTCAGCGGCAGGGACGCCAAGAATTTCGGCCAGGGTGGCGGCAGCCAGCACAATCTGCTGGGCCAACTGCGAAAGGAGGTCCAGCCCGGCGGGCTCCTGGGGGAAAAGGCGCAGCTTCACGTGTTTACCGGTCTCCGGGGAAAAGTACGGGGCGGGGTGTTGCTGCCGTGTGACTTGACTCCGGCGCGCAACTGAGCCAACTCTACCGGCCCGTAACTTGGTGCTTGGAAACAGGCCCGGAATGTCTGGGAAGACGGGCAGGAAAAGTGGCAGAAAAATGGTGCCGAACCGGATACGCCTCTCGGCGGTAGGCCGCTCTAGGCGGCTAATTGTTGAAGCCCGGGGGTTTCGCGGCTCGGCACCGATTTCAGTTTTCTACTTTGGCTGGCGCAAGTCAATCTTGACAGATTGGGCAAGGGCGGGGCAGGCAGGGCGGTCTCAGTCGAGTTCACCCAGCCGCCACGCGTTCGCGGCATGTTCCAGGTCCTCAGCGGTCTTCACCAGCTGGTGCGAGTTTCGGGTGAGCTTGCTGGCGTGCGCTTCGTTGCCGTGCTCGGCGCCGTCGGCGATGGTTGCCTGGCCGAGTGCCACAACCCGGCAAAAGGCTGCGGAACGTTCCAGCGCGACGTCGAACTCGCCGTCGAACGCGCCGGAGAGGATGGCATCCGCCATGGCCCGCATCTCATCGGCGCCCGGAGGCTCGGCCGCTCCGGCCACCACGTTGGACACCTGGGCAGTGTCTTTTCCGGCCCGGAAATACACCGAGATGCGCTCCGGGTCCTGGACCGTCGCAGCACGCAGGGCGTAGAGGCGCCACAACGCGCCGGGAAGCGAACGCGCGGGACTTTCGGCCCACATTTCCGCGATGGCTTCCAGCCCCTGCTCGTCGGCGAGTTTCACCAGGCGCTCAGTGACCACGGGATCGTCACTGTCGCGGCCGTGGCGGACCAAGGCCTGGGCCGCGAGGTGGGCCGCCTCCGAGACCCGCGCGGGATCCGCGCCCCCGGCAAAGGGCTCGAAGTCGATGGGAGCGAAGGGCTTGGGCTTATGGTGCCGGTTCGCGCCGCCGTAAGGACTGGATCCTGCTTGCTCACTCATGCCCCCACGCTACTCCTGTGCCAAGGCGGAAATCGAGCATCCGTGCTCCCCGGCCGTAGCGTGATTCCGGGCCGACAGCGGTTTGGCAGCGTCGTGCGAACGCGCCGGAACCATGGGTTAGAGTATTAACGTCCAGAAATGGACTAGGCCGTATTGGCCAGCGCCGACGGCGCTGAACCATTCGGCGGGGGCCTTTAGCTCAGTTGGTAGAGCATCGGACTTTTAATCCGTGGGTCGTGGGTTCGAGCCCCACAGGGCCCACTCTTTTAGCGAAGAGTGGAAACCCCCGGTTCCTTGCACCTGCAGGGAACCGGGGGTTTTTCTTTGAGTTCATGCCGGATCCGAGCATCAGCGCCCGGGACTGGCGGATTAGTCGCTCAAGGCGTCAAGGACTTTGCGCAGCCGGGCACCGGCGTCGTCGGCAACCTCTTTGACGGCCGGCGCAGCGCTAAGCTGGGCCATGGTCTGGGGGTCGATGGCCTCGACAGTGGTGGCTCCCGCGTCTTTGCTGCGGCGTACGACGACATTACAGGGCAGGAGCGCGCCCATTTCCGGCTCTGCAGCAAGCGCCCGGCTGGCCAGCGCAGGGTTGCAGGCGCCAAGGATGACGTAGTCGCCGACGGCCTCAGCGGCTTCGGTGCCAAGCTTGGCTTCGAAGGTGGACCGGACGTCGATTTCCGTGAGTACTCCGAAGCCCTGCGCTGACAGGGCATCCCGGGTGCGGTCCAGGGCTTCGGCCCATGGAAGAGCGATGGTGGTGCTGAGCGTGTACGTCATGATTCTCCTTGGGTGGGCTTGACAGTGAAATTGATCAGGCGAGGGAAAAGAAGGACTTCTCCATAGATCGGGTCCTCCGTCCAGCTTATACCCCCTGGGGTGTTTTTCTCCGAGCGGAAGCCGCAATCCTCTGCACGCAGGCAGAATAGGCACATGGCAAAAAGTAGCAAGGGGCGGATGCCGCGCCTTGAAGATGTGGCGGACAGGGCCGGGGTTTCCCACCAGACAGTCTCCCGGGTGATCAACAACCACCCCAACGTCAGCGAATCGACGCGCGCGAAGGTGGAGGCCGCCATCGCCGAGCTGGGGTACCGCCGGAATACCGCCGCCCGTAGCCTGGTCACCCGGCGCTCGCAGACCATCGGCGTCCTGGCCAGCGAGCTGTCCCAATACGGTCCGGCCAACACGCTCCTGGGGGTTGAACAGGCCGCCCGGCACGCCGGCTATTTTGTCAGCATCGCAGCCCTCCGCGAGGTAGGCAGGGATGCCATTTCCGACGCCGTCAACCACTTCATGGACCAGGCCGTTGACGGAATTGCGGTGCTGGTGCCGCACGCCGACACCCTGCTGGCCCTGGAAGAAATGCGCCTGCCCGTGCCTGTGGTGGCGGTGGGGTCCCTAGGCAGCAGCAGTGTCAGCGGGGCCATGGTGGACCAGCGCCGGGGCGCCGAGCTCGCCGTAGAGCACCTGATCAGCCAGGGCCACCGCCGGATCGGCCATATCGCCGGACCGCAGGACTGGACGGACGGTTCAGAGCGCGCCGATGGCTGGCGCGAGGCACTCAGGGCTGCCGATCTGGCCGACGACCTCCTGGTGCAGGGCGATTGGAGCGCCGGCAGCGGGTATGAGGCAGGCCGGAAGCTCGCGGCCGACCGGACCGCGACGGCGCTCTTCGTGGGCAACGACCAGATGGCCCTGGGCGTGCTGTGCGCCTTCGCGGAAGCGGGGGTCCGGGTGCCCGACGACGTCTCCGTGGTGGGGTTCGACGACCAGCCGGAATCGGGGTACTTCACCCCGCCGCTCACCACGGTGCGGCAGGACTTCGAGGAGCTGGGCCGGCGCTGCATGGACATCATGCTCAAGGAGATCGAAGCCGGCGCCGACGTCAGCTCCACTGTGGTCACACCGGAACTGGTCCTCCGGGCGAGCACGGCCCCGCCCGCGCAACCGGAAAAATCCTGAACAAATTTCCATGCAAGTGCATCCAACCTTGATGCTGCGCCGGTAGTAGGGGTGTAAGCAAAAACGCCCGTACAGCGGGCCGATCAAGGAGAAGGACATGCGCAACAGGACTTTTACAGCAGGCGCCGGTGTGGCGGCAATCGCGGCAGCCATCGCTCTCGCCGGCCCGGCCCACGCTGCGGAGGGGGACGCGCAGCTGTCCGTCCTCCACGGTGTTCCGGGCTTGACCGTGGACGTCTGGGTCAACGGGGACCGGACACTGGACGACTTCACCCCAGGCAGCCTGGCCGGCCCGCTGGCCCTGCCGCCAGGGGCCTACGAACTCGCCATCACCGCCTCGGATGCCGCGGACGCATCCGCAGCCGTCATCGGCCCGGTCAGTGTCACCCTGGCCGCCAACGGCAACTACACCGCCGTGGCCAACCTCGATGCAGCAGGCAAACCCACCGCCAACCTCTTTACCAACAACGTTTCCCGGATCGAGGCCGGCAAAGGCAAACTGACCGTCCGGCACGCCGCCGCAGCTCCCGCCGTGGACGTCCTCGCCGGCGGCGCCGCCGTTGTTACCAACCTCGCCAACCCGAACGAACAGACCCTCACGCTTGACCCCGGCACCGTTTCGGCTGCAGTCGCCGCCACCGGAACCACCGCCCCTGTCATCGGCCCGGCCGACGTCACGATCGCTGAAGGTACGCACACCATCGTGTACGCCTGGGGCAGCCTGGCGGACAAGAACCTCCAGTTGGCCGTCCAGACCATCGAGGGCCTGCACTCAGCTCCCGCCTCGGTGCCTGGAGCCCGTGACGGCTCCGGCGATGTTGCCTCGACTGGCCCGGCAGCACTCGCGGTCGGTTTCGGCGCGGCAGCGCTGGCCCTGCTCCTCGGCGGCCTGGGCGTAGCCCGGACCGTCGCCGCCCGCCGGGCGGAGTAGACCCCCTGACGGCCGCCCGGTGAAAGCCGGGCGGCCGTCCCCTTGTCCCATCAGATGCAGGTTCCCGCCCAGGCGCGGACGCAAGAAAGGCCGGACAGATGGACCCGATACAACAAGCCGGCAAGGCAGGCGCCGGCCCGGCCGATGCCGGACAAGTTAAGGCAATCACGACGACGGCAGGGGAGTGCCGCCGTCGTCCTTCCGCTTTTTCTGTCGCCGGGGTCCTGGNCGGCCGATGCCGGACAAGTTAAGGCAATCACGACGACGGCAGGGGAGTGCCGCCGTCGTCCTTCCGCTTTTTCTGTCGCCGGGGTCCTGGTCGCGGCCGCACTGCTGCTTCCCGGCTGCGCGGCGGACCCGGCCCAGCAGGCTCCATCCTCCCCGCCGGCAGCCAGCCAGGCTGGCGCGGCGAGTCCAGCCCTGCCGGAAAGCTCCGCCGCCGGGACTGCGCCGGTTCCGGAGATTCCTGTGCGGCCCGCCACTCCGGAATCAACGGCCGCGGAGCCTTCCCCGGTTTCGCTCACGGTGGCCGGGACTTCCATCGACATGCCCGTAGTTCCGGTGGGAGTTGCGGAGGGCGGGGCCATGGAAATCCCGGACGCCTTCGACCGGGCGGGCTGGTACCGGTTCGGCCCGGCCCCGGGAGCCGCGGCCGGTACTGCCGTCATTGCCGGGCACATCGACACGAAATCGGACACCGCACCCTTCTCGCAGCTGAAAACGGTGGCGGCAGGAACCCTGGTGCAGGTAGGGCGGCAGGGTGCCCCTGCCCTGAACTACCGGGTGGTCGGGGTGGAACTGATGGCCAAGGACAGGTTCGACGGAAGCTCCGTGTTCCGGCGCTCGGGCCCCCATGAACTCAAGGTTGTCACCTGCGGCGGCGAATGGCTGGACGAACGAATGGACTACAGCGACAATGTGATTGTCACCGCGGTCCTTGAGTGAGCGGTGATGCTGCCTTGAACCTCGCCACCGATGCCGCGAAGGAGCCACGTTTGGTACCTCCCGACCAGGCTTCGCGGGGTTGGGAAGATGAGCTCACACCCTCCTTCCTGGCCGGAGACGAACGCGCCCTGGCGGCCGCCTACCGTGAATTCGCGCCGCTGGTGCACACCCTTGCATTGCGTTCGCTGCCCGACCGCTCGGCGGCGGACGATGTTACCCAGGAGGTCTTCATCCGCGTGTGGCGCTCCCGGAGCACCTTCAATCCGCAGGTTGCGAGGCTTCCGGCGTGGATTGTGGGCATCACCCGGAATGTCATCTCGGACACCCTGTCCGCATCGGCCCGGGAAACGCGGAAAGCCCTCGCGGTGGCGGGAGCCGGCCTGGCCGACGAAGCCGGGAACGGCCTTGAAGACGCGGAAATCCTGGCGGACAGGATCCTCCTGGACGGGGAACTGGACAGGCTTGGCGAACCCCAGGGCTCCATCATGAAGCTTGCCTTCTACGATGACCTGACCCATGAGCAGATCTCGCGGAAACTTGGCCTGCCCCTTGGTACCGTCAAAAGCCACATCCGCCGCAGCCTGTCGCACCTGAGAAACAGATTGGAGGTAAACCATGCCGCATCTTGATCCGGAAGAGTTGAGCCTCCTTGCCCTGTACGACGACTGGGACGACGGCGGCAGGGAGCACCTGCGGGTCTGCCCGGAGTGCGCGGCAGACTTTGCTGCGCTTCGCCGGGCGGTGGAGGCGGTAAAGACCACGCCGGATGCCGGCAGCCTCGAGCGCCCCGGCCCCCACGTGTGGGCCGGCATCCATCGGGAACTGGGCCTGTCCGGGTCTGTGCAGGAAGATCCGTTGGCCAGCGCCGGGCACAAGGCCGCGGCGGAGCCTGTTTCCCTGCAGGACAGGGCCGGAACCCGCCCGGCCCGGCGCGCAGCCTGGTGGCAGCGCCCGGGAACCTGGATGGCTGCTGCCGCGGCGGCCGTGCTTGTCACCGCAGGTGCTGTGTGGTCGCTCAACCAGGCGCCCCGGCCGCTTGCGGAGGCGGACCTGGCACCACTTGCCCAGTTCTCCGCCGCCGGTTCGGCAAAGGTGGTGGAGGCGGCGGACGGCTCCCGTGCCTTGGAGATACAGCTCAGCAAGGACGAGGCGAAGGGCTATCAGGAAGTCTGGCTGATCGCCCCCGACCTTTCACGGCTGGTGAGCCTGGGCGTGATGAATTCCGAATCGGGGACCTTCCAACTGCCCGCCGGCCTGGAGCTCTCGGAGTACCCCATTGTTGACGTCTCTGACGAGCCCGTGGACGGCAACCCGGCCCATTCAAGCGTCAGCATCGCCAGGGGGACGCTCAAAACCTGAGCGGCCGCTGCGCGCTGGCTAGTGGCCGAAGTGGGCGCGGGGCGGACCCTCGGGCAACCGCTCGAGGATGTCCTCCGCCACCCGGCGCAGCTTGATGTTCCGGTGGCTGGACGCCTTGGCGAGGATGGCAAACGCCTCGTGGTAGGAGCACCGGTTCTGCGCCATGATCACTCCGCAGGCGACATTGATTGACGTCCGGCTGTCCAGCGCCGAGCGCAGGTCGGTGGCCATGGACCTGGCGGAGTGGAGGCTGATGGCCACTCCCAGGCTTGGCGCGGCAAGTCCGGCGAAGGTGCGGGCTTCGGCGATGACCTGCAACGGGAAAGCCTTGGCGTCCTGGGTGAAGAATGCCAGGGCCGCACCTATGTCCCCATAAGCGGTTCCGTCCGCAGCCCCACTGTCCGCATAACCGGTTGCCATCCGGAGCCGTACCCCCATCGCGCTGCCGAACCCTGCCAGCTGCAGTTGGGTGGAATACCGCGGCCACCGGAAGTCCCCGTTCCGCTGGAGCACCGCCACCGGATGGCCGCCTGACAGGATGTCGTTGAGCGGGCCTTCCTTGGCTTCCTGCTCCCACTCCAAAACATGGACCACGTCGTCCGACGTGCCGGTGGCGGCTGGATTCCTCTTGGGCTGGCGCACCACCACCCCGCACTCGATCCGGATCCCCGTGGCCCGCACCACTGACCGGACGGCCGCGGCCGCCAGCAGGTCGAGGGATTCAATCAGGCTGTGGGTGCCGGTCACCAGGTCAAGCACCAGCCCATCCGGGGTGCCGGACTCCGCCGACCTTCCAGGGACGGGCCGCGCCGGCGCCTGCCGCCGGTCCAGGCCCTGCCGGGAACGAAGAGGGCCGGCGACGGCTGGGGGAGAGGCCTTGGTCTCAAAGGCCTCCTCGTCGCCGGCCCCGCTTAATACCCGCGTCCGATGGACCGGGAAGCCTGCGCTTGCCTGCTGTGCGTGCATTGCCGTCTCACACCCCCTAGTGAGCCAAGTACTACAGGCCGGAACACGTCTTGTCTCTGAGAAGAAAGTAGTTCCGCCGCAGGTCCCGGCGAACGCGTAAGAGGTACCCGACTTTGAGATTAGGTACTACTTGGATTTCCGCCTCCACCACCAGCCTGTGCTTGACTCCTGCCGCCGCAGCACGAACAATGCTTTCTATAACGTTGTAAAAGGACGAAGACGAGGACGTTTTAGTGACCGCCACAGAATCAGCCGCAGCCAAAATCACCATGGATCCCTCCTTCGTGGCGGGTCCGGTCCGCCGGCGTACTTTCGGTGCCTTTGTTGAGCACCTCGGCCGCTGTGTGTACACCGGCATTTTCGAGCCGGACCACCCCAGCGCCGACGGCGACGGGTTCCGCCGGGACGTGCTGGAGCTGACCCGGGAACTGGGGGTGTCCACGGTCCGCTATCCCGGCGGCAACTTCGTCTCCGGGTACCGCTGGGAGGACGGCGTGGGTCCGGCGGACCAGCGGCCTGTCCGGCTGGACCTGGCCTGGCACTCCACCGACCCCAACCTCGTAGGGGTGGACGAGTTCGCCAAGTGGTCCGCCAAGGCCGGCGTCGAGCCCATGATGGCCGTGAACCTGGGCACCCGCGGCACTCAGGAGGCGCTTGACCTGCTCGAGTACTGCAACATCGACGGCGGCACCACCTTCTCGGACCAGCGAAGGGCCAACGGCGCGGAGAACGGCTACGGCATCAGGATGTGGTGCCTCGGCAATGAAATGGACGGCCCCTGGCAGATCGGGCACAAGAACGCGCTGGAGTACGGGCGGCTGGCAGCGGACACCGCCCGCGGCATGCGCATGATCGAACCGGACCTGGAACTTGTGGCATGCGGCAGCTCCGGACCCACCATGCCCACCTTCGGGGAGTGGGAACGCGTGGTCCTGTCCGAAACCTACGAGCTGGTGGACCTCATCTCGGCCCACCAATACTTTGAAGACTTCGGGGACCTGCAGGAACACCTCTCCGCCGGGCACCGGATGGAGGCGTTTATCCATGACATCGTCAGCCACATCGACCACGTGAAGTCCGTGAAGAAGTCCGCCAGGCAGGTCAACATCTCCTTCGATGAGTGGAACGTCTGGCACATGAGCCGCGACGAGTCCCGCGTCCCCACGGGCAAGGACTGGCCTGTTGCCCCCGTCCTGCTCGAGGACACCTACACGGTGGCGGACGCCGTCGTCGTTGGCGATCTCCTGGTCACCCTCCTCAGGAACACGGACCGCGTCCACTCGGCCAGCCTGGCCCAGCTGGTCAACGTGATCGCCCCGATCATGACCGAACCGGGCGGCCGCGCCTGGAAGCAGACCACCTTCCACCCGTTCGCACTCACCTCCCGCCACGCTTCAGGAACCGTGCTGCAGCTCGCCGTCGAATCCCCGCGGATCAGCGGGGGAAAGACGGCCGGCTTTGCCGCAGTGTCCGCCGTCGCAACCTATGACGCCGAAAAAGGCGAAGCGGTTGTCTTTGCCGTCAACCGCTCGGCCACTGACGTGATTGCTTTGGATGCCGCGGTCTCCGGCCTCGGCAGCGTGCAGGTGGTGGAGGCGCTTACCTACGCGAACAAGGATCCGTACTGGCAGGCAACCGCCGACGACTCGACGTCCGTCCTGCCGGCCGAAAACGTCACGGTGAAGGCCGACGGCGGCCGCCTCACCGCCGAGCTCCCGGCCGTGTCCTGGTCCATGATCCGGCTGGCGGTGGGGCGCTAGCCTCCCGCCAGACTCCGGCCCGGCCCGGCCCGGCCCGGCCCGGCCGGGGCGGGGCAGGGCGGCATGACGGCGGCGGCCCGCGGGTGGGAGGATGGACCGCATGGAATTGCACATCACAGGGGATCCCGCCGCGGACAAGTTGCTGAGCGAGGACGCCTTCGCCCTGCTGACCGGCATGCTGCTGGACCAGCAGGTGACCATGGAGTCCGCGTTCGCGGGGCCGGAGAAGATCAGGACCAGGATCGGGTCAATGAAACCCGAAGCCATCGCCGCGCAGGAGCCGCAGGCATTCGTGGAGATGTTCAAGGAACGGCCCGCCGTGCACCGCTTCCCCGGCTCAATGGCCGCTCGCGTGCAGGCGCTCGCCGAAACGGTGCAGGACGAGTGGGACGGGGACGCCGCCGCCATTTGGGCCAGGGGCAATCCGGACGGCGCGGAGGTGCTTCGCCGGCTGAGGGCGCTGCCCGGCTTCGGGGAGCAGAAAGCCAAAATCTTCCTGGCACTGCTCGGCAAGCAGTGCGGGCTGCAGGCGCAGGGCTGGCGGGAAGCTGCCGGGCACTACGGCGAGGAGGGCTCGTACCTCTCTGTGGCCGACATCGTGGATTCGGAGTCCCTCACCAAGGTGCGGGCCAGCAAGCAGGCCGCGAAGGCGGCTGCCAAGGCAGCAAAGGGCTGACGGGCCGCTCCCTCGCGGCTTTCGGCGGCAGCGTTGGCCCGCTGCAGCGCTGGTTGCGGCACCCACGCCATCTTCTGCAACGATGTATGGCAGGAACTGGCGGAACCACACGAAGGAGCCATGATGGCGGTCACCATGAACGACGTTGCGAGGGCGGCCGGAGTGTCGCTCAAGACCGTTTCCAACGTGCTCAATGACTACGAGTTCATCCGGCCTGCCACCAGGCAGCGGGTCCTGGAGGCCATCGGGGAGCTGGGCTATGAGGCCAACCTGACCGCCCGCAGCCTCCGGTCCGGGAAGACCAGGATGCTGGGGCTGGTCCTCTCCGACCTTTCCGCGCCCTACTATGCCGAACTGGCGTCAAGGTTGATGAAAGCGGCGTCCCGGCGCGGGTACCGGGTCCTGGTGGAACAGTCCGACGCCGCGGGCGAGGCGGAACTTAACGCCCTGCAGGGCCCGTTCCGCCAGCTCACCGACGGGCTGCTGTTCACTCCCTTGATGGTTGACGCGGACAGCATCGCCGCCCGCCTCGGCAAGAAGCCCCTGGTCCTGCTGGGCGAACACATCCTGGATCCCCGGTTCGACCTGGTCACCATGAAGAACGGGGAAGCGGCTGCAGCCCTGACCGCCCACCTGCTGGCCGGCGGCCGCCGTCGGATTGCCGTGGTTGGTGCCCGCCCCGGGGAGTCCGCGGGCAGCGCCGGGCTGCGGCTCAACGGCTACCGCAAGGCGCTGGACCATGCAGGGATCCCGTTTGATCCGGCACTGATCGCGCCCTGCGAGTGGCGGCGGGACGGCGGAGCGGCGGCCGTGGCCGGGCTCCTGGACAGCGGCGTGAAGTTCGACGCCGTCTTCGGCCTGAACGATGTCCTCGCCTTGGGAGCCATGCACGAGCTGCTGATCCGCGGCGTGCGGGTTCCGCAGGAGGTGGCCGTGGCGGGCTTCGACGACATCGACGAGGCCCGGTTCGCCGCACCCTCGCTGACCACCGTCTCGCCCGGCATGGAGGAAATTGCGGAACGCTCCATCGGCCTGCTCATCGACAGGATCGAGGGGCTGGCCACGGAGGAACAGGGTGTGCACGTCGAGGCCGGCTTCCAGTTAAAAGTCCGCGAGTCGGCACCGTAGGGGTTGTACCTGCCGAGGTTTCGCCGGCAAGCCACGGGGTACGTTTCCGGACATGATCGCACTTCTTGTCATCGACATGCAGAACGCCTACTTCGAGGCGCCCGAACTTGCCGCGCACCAGGAACAGTTGGTGGCCTCCTGCAACCGGCTGCTGGAGGCCTTCAAGGCGAGCGGCCACAAGGCCCTGATGGTGGGGACGGAGCACGAGCTGGACAAGTCAACCTGGACGCTGAACATGCTCGACGACGACCAGGGCTTCGTTTTCCGCGGTACCGGGCAGGCCCAGGCAGTGCCGGGGCTCGCCCTCGACGGCCTGCCCCAGCTGAACAAAACCCGGGACAGCGCCTTCGTGGGCACCAACCTCCTGTCCCGGCTGCGCAACTGGGGCGCGGACGAGGTGGTCCTCGCCGGAGTCTCCACCCACAACTGCATAGCCCAGACCGGCGCCGACGCCTTCGCCCACAACATCCGGGTCACCTACGCCAAGGACGCGATGGCCTCCGAGGACAGCCAGGACGCCGCGGACATGCTGCGCATCCTCTCCGCCAGCTACCGCCAGCCCGTCCAGTCCACCGAGGAGATCCTGGCCCGGCTCACCACGTGAGCCACCTGCCGCCGGTGTCTTGCCTGGACTGGAGAGCCGCCCATAACAAAGCCGAAACGTAGCCGAAACGTCCGCCGCCTACTGTAGGTCCCACGCCGTCCGCTGGCTGCCGAAGGGACCCTCATGCATTTGATGCCACGTGAGCAGGAAAAGCTTCTGATCGTGGTGGCCGCCGACCTTGCGCGCCGCCGCCAGGCCCGCGGACTCAAGCTCAACTACCCGGAAGCCGTGGCCATCATCAGCTACGAACTGATCGAGGGCGCCCGGGACGGCCGTACCGTCGCGGACCTCATGAGCTACGGGACCACCCTCCTTCGCCGCGAGGACGTCATGGAGGGCGTGCCCGAAATGATCCACGACGTGCAGGTCGAGGCCACCTTCCCCGACGGCACCAAGCTCGTCACCGTCCACGATCCCATCCGCTGAAGGCGCAGGCCATGATCCCAGGAGAATACGTCCTCCGCCCGGAGCCCGTGACGGCAAACGCCGGGCGGACAGCGATCGAGGTCGCCGTGACCAACACCGGCGACCGGCCCGTCCAGGTGGGCTCGCACTTCCACTTTGCCGAGGCCAATGCTGCCTTGTCCTTCGACCGGGAGGCCGCCTACGGCCGGCGCCTGGACATTCCCGCAGGCACCGCAGCGCGCTTTGAACCGGGGGACTCCCGGAGCGTGCGGCTGATCGAACTGGCCGGGCGCCGCGAGGTGTTCGGGCTCAGCAACGCTGTCAACGGAAAGCTCGACGGCGGCACCCGCCCGGAAGGGGACGTCCAGTGAGCTTCGAGATCCCACGCCGGCAGTACGCGGACCTGTACGGGCCTACCGCCGGGGACAAGATCCGCCTGGCGGACACCGAGCTGTTCCTCGAGATCGAACAAGACCTTACCGTCTACGGCGAAGAGGTGGTGTTCGGCGGCGGCAAGGTGATCCGCGACGGCATGGGCCAGAACGGCCAGGCGGTCCGCGATGAGGACATCCCGGACACCGTGATCACCAACGCCGTGATCCTGGACTACACCGGCATCTACAAGGCTGATGTCGCCCTCAAGGACGGCCACATCTTCAAGATCGGCAAGGCCGGCAACCCGCAGATTACCGACGGCGTCACCATCACCATCGGCGCCAGCACCGAAATCATCGCCGGCGAACGCAAGATCCTCACCGCCGGCGGCGTTGACACCCACATCCACTTCATCTCCCCGGACCAGGTCCCGACGGCGCTGGCCAGCGGCGTGACCACCATGATCGGAGGGGGCACCGGTCCGGCCGAAGGCACCAAGGCCACCACCGTGACGCCCGGGAAGTGGCACATCCAGCGGATGCTGCAGGCGGCCGAGGGGTTCCCCATGAACATCGGCCTGTTCGGCAAGGGCCACGCGTCCGCCGTCGAACCCCTGGCCGAGCAGATCCGCGCCGGTGCCATCGGACTCAAGGTCCATGAGGACTGGGGGTCCACCACCTCCTCCATCGACACCTCCCTGAAGGTGGCGGACGAGTACGACGTCCAGGTGGCCATCCACACCGACACGTTGAATGAGTGCGGATTCGTGGAGGACACCATCCGCGCCATCGACGGCCGCGTTATCCACACCTTCCACACGGAGGGTGCCGGCGGCGGCCACGCCCCGGACATCATCAAGATCGCCGGGATGCCCAACGTCCTGCCGGCCTCCACGAACCCCACTCTTCCCTACACGCGAAACACCATCGAAGAGCACCTGGACATGCTGATGGTCTGCCACCACCTCAACCCGGACATCCCCGAGGATGTGGCCTTCGCCGATTCCCGGATCCGTGCCGAGACCATCGCGGCCGAGGACGTCCTGCAGGACCTCGGCATCTTCTCCATCACGTCGTCGGACTCCCAGGCGATGGGGCGCGTTGGCGAGGTGATCACCCGCACGTGGCAGGTGGCGGACAAGATGAAGAGGCAGCGCGGTGTCCTGGAAGACCCCCGCGGGGACGGCGCCGCCGGCACCCACGGCAGCGCGGGCAGCGACAACTTCCGGCTCAAGCGCTACGTTGCCAAGTACACGATCAATCCCGCCATCGCCCAGGGGATTGCTGACTCCGTGGGCTCGGTGGAGGTGGGCAAGTTCGCCGACCTGGTGCTGTGGGACCCGGCCTTCTTCGGCGTCAAGCCCGAGCTTGTCCTCAAGGGCGGCCAGATCGCCTACGCGCTGATGGGGGACGCCAACGCCTCCATCCCCACGCCGCAGCCGCGCACCATGCGGCCCATGTTCGGGGCGTTCGGGAAGGCGGTGCAGCAGTGCTCCATCACCTTCCTGTCCAAGGCAGCCATCGACGCCGGTGTCCCCGGGGAACTCGGGCTGGAGAAGGTCATCCGGCCTGTCTCCGGCATCCGGTCGCTCACCAAAGCCGACCTGAAATATAACGACGCCACCCCGGACATCCAGGTGGACCCGGAAACCTACCAGGTGACGGTCGACGGCGAAGACGTCACCTGCGAGCCGTCCGACGTGCTGCCCATGGCCCAGCGCTACTTCCTCTTCTGATTTCATCCAAGCCCTCGGAGACCCAGTGATCATCGACAAAGTCCTCGGCAACCTGCACGAAATGCCGGACCCGCACGCCTACGCGGGCGTGCACCAGGAAAAAGTGGTCCTCCCCAGCGCCCAGCTGGTCAAACGGATCCAGCGCGCGACGACGGACCACGGCAAGGAGATCGGCATCCGGCTGCCGTCCGGCTCCGGCGACTTGCGCGACGGCGACATCCTGCACGTCGAAGGGTCCAACATGATCGTGGTGTCCGTCCTGCCCACCGACGTCCTGGTGATTGCCCCGCGGACCATCTCCGAAATGGGCGTCGTGGCCCACTCCCTGGGCAACCGGCACCTGCAGGCACAGTTCTTTGATGCTGCCTCGGAGTACGGGGCCGACGTCATGGTGTGCGCCTACGACCACACCGTCGAGGACTACCTCCGCCACAATGCCGTGCCCTACTCCCGCCAGGAACGCGTCATGCCTGTACCTTTCCGCCATGCTGAACACTCGCACTAGTTCCAGCGTCACCTTGGGTACGGCGGCGGGTGAAGGGGGCTGTGCCCGTCCCCTGGCGCTCCCAACCCTCGCAAGCTCGGGCAGGGTCCCTCGCGCCGGTGGGCCCCCCACGCGGCCCACCACGCCGCGGCCCCTATCTCCCGCCTCCGCTGACCCGAAACGTCACCTTTCCGGCGGGGGACTGTCATGAGCTACCAGCTGGCGCTCGCGCAGCTTACTGACTCGGCGCTTCCTACCGGGGCGTTTGCTCACTCTCTTGGTTTCGAGGGGTACATCGAGCGGGAGCTCGTGCTTGATGAGGGGTCTTTTGCGGCGTGGCTCGGTGCCTTTATCGGGCAGCAGTTGACGTACTCGGATGGGTTGGCTGTCCGGTTCCTCTATGAGGGGGTTGATGTTCTTGAGCTTGATGCCCTGCTTTCCGCCTGTCTTTTGCCGCGGCAGGTTCGGGAGGCTTCCGTCAAGATGGGGACCCGGTTGCTGGAGATCGGGGCGGAGGTCTTTCCCTCGGCGGAGCTGGAACTGTACCGGGACCTGGTGACCACCGGCCGGGCCGCCGGGCACCAGCCGCTGGCGTTCGCCGTCGTGGCCCGATCACTCGGCGTGCCGCTGCAGGAGGCGCTCGCCGCCTACCTTTTCGCCACGGTCACGTCCCTGACGCAGAACGCCGTCCGCGCCATCCCGCTGGGCCAGAACGCAGGCCAGCGGCTGCTTCGGAAGGCGGCCGACGACGTTGCTGCCGCCGTCGAACGCATCCCGCACCTCACGCCCGACGACTTCGGGGCCTTGAGTCCCGGACTGGAAATTTCGCAAATGCGGCACGAACGCCAACGTGCCCGGATGTTCATGAGCTAACCGTGCATTTAGGTACTGCGCTTTCAAATTCAGGAGGAACCATGGCTGAACCCATCAAGATCGGCATCGGCGGACCCGTCGGGGCGGGCAAGACGCAGCTCGTGGAGCGCCTCACCCGGCACATGAGCAGGGAAGTCTCCATGGCCGCCATCACCAACGACATCTACACCATCGAGGACGCCAAGATCCTCGCCGCCAACGGCATCCTCCCCGTGGACCGGATCATCGGCGTCGAAACCGGCGGCTGCCCGCACACCGCCATCCGCGAAGACACCTCCATGAACACCGCCGCCATCGAGGAACTCAAAGCCCGGCATCCGGACCTGCAGGTCATCTTCGTCGAATCCGGCGGCGACAACCTCTCGGCCACCTTCAGCCCGGAACTCGTCGACTTCTCCATTTACATCATCGATGTGGCCCAGGGCGAGAAGATCCCCCGCAAGGCAGGCCAGGGGATGATCAAATCGGATCTCTTCATCATCAACAAAACCGACCTCGCGCCGCACGTTGGGGCTGACCTCGCCGTCATGGAGCGGGATTCCAAAGAGTTCCGCGGGGCCAAGCCGTTCTGCTTCACCAACCTCAAGACCGACGAAGGGCTCGACAAGGTCATCGATTGGATCCGGCACGACGTCCTGATGCTTGACCTGGCCTCATGAGCACGACGGCGGTCGGGTCACCGATGGGCCGGCTTGAGTTGGGCGTCAGTCTGCGGGGCGGCCGGTCGGTTGCCGCGCGCCAGTTCCACGAGGGCGCCTTACGGGTACTCCGGCCGCACTACCTCGATGACTCGGGGCAGGTTTGCTATGTCGTCGTCAACCCTGGCGGGGCGTATCTTGGGGCGGATCTCTTTGTGCTTGATGTCGAGGTCTGTGAGGGTGCTGACCTGTTGCTGACCACGCAGTCCGCCACCAAGGTCTACCGGACTCCCGGGTCCTTTGCCGAGCAGCGGATGGCTGTCCGGCTGGGGGAGGGGGCCCGGCTGGAACTGGTGCCGGACCAGCTCATTGCCTATCGGGAGGCCAGCTACCGGCAACGGACGCACATTACTGTTCGGCCGTCGTCGTGCCTTGTCATGGCCGAGGTGGTGACGCCGGGCTGGTCTCCGGACGGTGCAGCCTTCCGGTACGAGGAAGTGCGGCTGCGGAACGAAATCCACGTTGAAACTGAAGGCGCCACCCAGTTGCTGGCGCTGGACAACCTGCTCATCCGGCCACCGTCGGGGGATGTCACAGGGCTTGGCTTCATGGAAGGCTTCAGCCACCTCGGGTCGCTCATCGTGGTGGACCCCCGCGTGGACCAGGCGCTCGCGGATGAGCTGCACGGCACCACATCCAACACTGATGCCCTGACCGGCATCTCCCTCACCCGCACAATCGCCGGCACCACGGGCCTGGTCCTGCGCTCGTTGTCGAACAGTACCGGGGAACTGAACCGCCACCTCGGGGCCTGCATCGCGCTCCTCCGGGAGCGGTGGCACGGGCAGGGACCACTGGACCTGAGGAAACACTGATGACGGCTCTCGGCAACATCACCACGCTGTACCGGGAGCGGGAAGCGCTGCCGCTGCGGACCCGCCTGCTGTGGATGTTCGGTGCCGTGGCCGCGCTGCATGCAGCCGCCGTCGTGCTCCTGCTCGCCGGGAACGCAGGCAAGGCAGGCGGAACCGGGGCACAGGCACTCACGTGGGGGCTGGTCCTGACCGCCTACCTCTCCGGCGTGAAGCACAGCTACGACTGGGACCACCTCGCGGCCATCGACAACTCCACCCGCAAATTCGTGGCGCAGCGGCAGGACCCGGTGAGTGTCGGGTTCGCGTTCAGCCTCGGCCACAGCTCCGTGGTGACGCTGGCCGGCGTGCTGGTGATCGCGGGCGCTGCGGTGGTGGGGGAGTTCATGCAGGAAGGGTCCGCCGGGAACCTGGTGCTCGGGCTGGTGGGCAGCGGCGTGTCCGGACTGTTCCTGCTGGCCATGGGCCTGTTCAACGGTTCAGCGTTTGCCCGCTCGGCCCGCGCCTACCGCCGGGCACGGACCGGGGCCGCGATCAATCCGCAGGACCTCGCGCCGCAGGGACTGGTTGCCCGCCTCCTGGCGCGGCCGCTGGCCAGGGTGCGGCGGCCGCGGAACATCTATGTCATCGGCTTCCTGTTCGGGTTGGGCTTTGACACCGCCACCACCGTCGGACTGCTGATGATCACGACGGCGGCGTCGCTGGCCGGGGTGCCCGCGTTCGCCTTGCTGGCGCTGCCCCTCGCGTTCACCGCCGCCATGACCCTGTGCGACTCCCTCAACGGGATGGCCATGATGCGGATGTACCGTTCGGCCCTCGACGATCCGGAGCGGAAACTCGGCTTCAACGCCCTCGTCACCGGAATCTCGGCGGTCTCCGCCCTGTTTGTCGCGGTCATCACCCTGGGCGGCTTCGCCAACACAGCCTTCGCGCTGGAGGACCCCTTGACTGTGTGGCTGGGATCCGTTGACCTGGGCGACGCCGGCCTGCTGCTGGTGGCCCTGCTGCTGGCCGTCTGGGCAGCAGCGGCCCTGAAAGCACCGACGCAGGCAAAGCGGATGCAGGGCCGGCCCGCCCCCGGACCCTAGGCGGGTGCCGGCGCGACGGCCCGTGCGGCAGGGGGGCTCAGGCGGCCACCCGGCCCCTGCCCTTGGCGTGCGTCCGGCTCTTCCCGGGAGCTGGGCGGTGTCGTTTTCCATGGGGCCCGGACAGGACCTGTCCGCCGTCGGGCACCGTTGCGTCCGCTTCCAGACGGGCGCCGTGCTCAATCGTCACGCCGGAGCCGATCCGGGAATGGCTCCCGATGTGCACCCGGTTACCCACGACGGCGCCGCGGCCAATGCGCACACCGTCGCCGATCACCGTCCGCTCGCCCACTGTCGCGTCGCGGTCAATCCAGCTGCCGTGTCCGATCCGGCACCCCGGCCCGATCCGGGCGCCGCCCTCCACGTACGTCATGGCGCCAATCCGGGCGCTCTCGGCCACAACGGCGCCGGGCCCAACAAGCCCGCCGCCGTTGGCATGCCGGACGTACCGGGTGACCTTCCCGGCGTCGTCTTCCACTGATACAAACTTCGCGGTCATTCAATCCCTCGTTCGAATGAGCGGAACTTTCCACACATTCAGTTAACGGCGCGGAACTCAAGACGATTCCCGAACGGCGACGATCAGTCTGCTACGGCAGGTCCTTTCCGGGCTGTGCACCTTCAGCCTGCTCAGGGGCTGCCTCCTGCTCTGTCAGCTGCAGGACGGTTCCCTGGAAGGCGGGCAGTTCGAGGAAGAAACTGCACAGGTCATCCACCTGGCCAACAGCGTCGCCGCTGAAGAGGTCGTGGACAGCGGCCCCCGGCACCAGGTGGCTGGACTGGATGCTGCCGGCAATATCCTGGTCCGAGAAGTTCAGCACGGTGACCCCCAGGGCGCCGCTTTCCAGCCGGATGACCATCACCAGCAGGCCGCGGTTGGAAACGTCCGGAACATCGAGCAGGGCCCCTGTGGCTATGCCGTTTTCTTCGCGCACAGCGAGGATCCGCTGGAGCCTGCTGGCGTAGGAGTCCGGGTTCTTCAGCTGCTCGGGAAGGGGGCCGTAAAGGCTGCGCGCCCGGGGCATGCCCGAGGAGGACACTTCCGCGTCCGGGCTGGTGCCCATGATGTCGTGGGCCCCGCGGTTGATCCAGCGGGTGTCGCCCTGGGCGGTGAGTTCCTCGACGCTCTTCCGGTCCAGCGCGGTGATGCCGGCCAGGTCCCAGCCGGAAAGGGCGAAGACGCCCGGCTGGAGGGCGTTGAACATCGAGAGGAGGATGTGCACGTCCAGGACCCGCGCTTCCTCTTCGGAAGTGATGGCATCAGGGTCCCGGATTCCCAGCGCGGCCATGATGAAGCTAACTGTTGTGCAGGCGATGCCGTTAGTGGTGAACACCGCGTTGTAGGGGGCGTTCTCGCCGGTCAGCCGCTCGCGCATGGTCTGCTGCACCTGCTCCGCGAGCTGCGCCCCGGTGAGCTCCTGGCCGTTGAGCTCGAACATCTCGTCCCGGTGGCCGGCAGCGAAGTGCATCAGCTCGTAGGTCAGCTCATCATGGTTTTGCAGCGCATGCACCAGTGAAGCCTGGTCCACGCCGATCTCCATTGAGAGGCGCAGGGTCAGCCGCAGGAGTTCGGTGTCCGCAGTGACAAGCGCGTAGTGGTAGGCCGGCCTGGTGATGAAGTCGTAGGAAAGGTCAGGGCCTGCTTCGGAGGTCGCCTTGATGTCGTCGATGGTCAGGTTAAGCTCCTGGAAGGAGAACCCGCCCACCTTCCGGATCATGGAGCCAATGAGCTGGTTGGCCGCCTCGGACAGCGGATGCCCCTCGGACCAGCCCGGCTGCTCCTCGGCACTCTTTTCCACGCCGAGGAATCCGTTGGCGTCCAGCCTGAGGGCACCGGTGCCCAGGTCGACCAGGGAATGCAGCGCATCGCCCACCACCAGGCGCATCCCCGCGAACGTGGGGTCCAGCCAGTTGATGGACGGCTGTCCTGCCTTGAAGTAGTGCAGGTAGACCCAGCGGCGCGTTTTACCGGTGGTGTCAACGATCGGCCGGGTTGCGCTCCAGTTCGTTTCCTTGACGCCGGGCTCATAGAAGATGACCCGCTGCAGCCGGCCAATGATGTACCCGGCCTTCTGCAAGGCCTGTTCGGCGTCCGGGCTCAGGTTTACCGAGTCCTGCCCTTCGGGGACCTCCGGCAGCAGGTGCCAGTCCTCCTCCGGGATGTCCACCATGTGGTAGATCCCCGGGTAGTCCCGGAAATTCATTTCGGCGAGGCGGAAGTCCGCTCCCTTGCCCGTGTGCCCCGGGACGATGTCGTCAATGATGGTGCCGCCGTGGTCGGCAGCGACCTCGCACATCCGGCGGAATTCATCCTCCGTGCCGAACACAGGGTCGATCGCCATGCTGATCCTGTCGAAGTGGCCGTCCACGCTGGGTGTCTGGGACCAGCCGCTGATGCCGCCCGCCAGTTTGACCGGGCCCGTGTGGATGGCGCGGATGCCTATCTGGCTGAAGGCTTCCCACATGGCCGGATCACCGAGGGCCGAGAGGAAGGACTGGCTGGACCTGGTGATGAAGGACAGTGGATATGCGGTGAACCATACCGGCGCACGTTCAACGGCGGCCCGGGGATTCGGATGGGCGTAGGAGTTCTGCCACATGCTGGCCTGTCCCGAGAGTTGCCGGGCCAGCGTATTGGCGTCGCCCAGCATTGCCTGGTTCCGCAGCCATTCGACGTAGGCCGCATTGCGTCCATCGAATTCGAAGGACGGCCTGGTGGCGAAGTACTGGCGGCGGCGGGCAGTGGGGCGCAGCGCCTTGGGCCGGGCAGGATAGAACTGCTCGTCGAAATTGACGTCCGGTTCCACCGAGGGTTCAACAGTTACCGGAGTAGCTTCCTGGTCATCACCCGCAACGGTCTCCGCTTCATAAACACCGTCGCTGGCCATCGGTTCCCGCATACAGTCCTCTTTCTAACGTTGATTCCGCGGTCCCAAGGCGCGCTGCCTGACACCCTTCCCATAGTCCCAGTACCCGGGGGTGCCGAGACTATTCGGGGCGAACTACGAAACTACCAAGAAATGGCTAGGCCACAAGGTTGGCCGCGGCAGTGTCCATATGTTCCCGGATGGTTTTCCGGGCCAGCGAGGCGTCGCCGGTTTCGATGGCCGCCACAATATCGTGGTGCCGGTCCACGCTCATGTTCTTGACGCCCTTTTCGAGCCCGGCGAACATGATGGACATCCTGATGGACCCTTCCAGCGCTTCCCAGGTGTGCAGGAGTGTCTCGTTGCCCGTGAGCCGGCACAGCGTGCGGTGGAATTCCAGGTCGGATTCGACGCGCTGCTGCAGGCCTTCCTTCTCGGCTGCCTTCATCGCATCGATGGCTGAGCGGAGGGATGAGATGACGTTTTGGCGGTCCGGCAGTTCACAGAGCTCTCGGGCGGCCAGTGACTCGAGGGCGGCGCGAACTGTGTAGATGTCGCGGATCTCTTTTTCGTCCAGGTGCCGGACGGAGAGCCTGCCGCGCGGCCCGGCGGAGACCAGGCCTTCCTGTTCAAGCTGGCGCAGGGCTTCGCGCAGGGTTCCCCGGCTGATCTGCAGCATCTCGGAGAGTTCGGTTTCCACCAGGTGGCGGCCCGGTTCAAGTTCACCGCTGGTGATCGCGGTGCGCAGAGCCGACAGCGCCTGTTCGCGCAGGCTTTTCTTTTGCAGTCCCAGCAGCGGGGCGGTCAGTCCGGCCATGGCCTCTGTCCTCAATGTTGTAAGTCGACTGTTTACAGTCGGTAGTAGTTTCGATAGTACGGCAGAAAGCACGGCACCGGCCGGGACGGTGCCGTGCTTTCTGCGTTGCGGCACGGATGCTAGCCGAGTTCGGCGAGGACCTTTGCCACGATGCGGTCCACGGCCAGGCCGTAGCGGTCGTGCAGGGTGGGCAGTGCACCGGCGTCCAGGAACCGGTCCGGAAGTGCCACGGGCACCACCCGCTTGCCGAGCCCTGCTGTGACCACTGCGGAGGCGACGGTTTCGAACAGGCCGCCCACCACCGAGTGGTTCTCCAGGGTGACGGCGAGCCGGTCGGTGTTGATCTCCTTGAGGACGGTTTCGGCGTCGAACGGCTTGATGGTGGGGGTGTGCACGACGGCGACGTCCACGTTGTGTGCCGCCAGGGCCTTTGCTGCCTGCAGGGCCCGCATGGTCATCAGCCCGGAGGAGATGAACACGACGTCGTTGCCGCCGCGCAGGACCTTGGCCCTGCCGAGTTCGAACGTGTAGCCGTATTCATCCAGCACGGTGGGGACGTTGCCGCGCAGCAGGCGCAGGTACGTGGGGCCGTCGGAAGCGGCGAGCTGCGGGACGGCCTGTTCGATGTCGATCGAGTCGCACGGGTCCACGATGGTCAGGTTGGGCATGCCGCGGAAGATCGCCATGTCCTCGGTGGCCTGGTGGCTGGGGCCGTACCCGGTGGTCAGGCCGGGCAGGCCGCCCACGATGTTGACGTTCAGGTTCGGCTCGGCCGCGTCCAGGCAGAGGAAGTCGTAGGCGCGGCGGGCGGCGAACACCGAGTACGTGGACGCGAACGGGACGAGCCCGGTTTCGGCCAGGCCGGCGGCGGCGCCGAAGAGCAGCTGCTCGGCCATGCCCATCTGGAAGAACCGTTCGGGGAAGGCCTTGGCGAAGATGTGCATGTCCGTGTACTTGCCCAGGTCCGCGGTGAGGCCGACGATCTTGTCGTTCTCCTGCGCGGCCTTGACCAGGGCGTGCCCGAACGGTGCGGACGCGGTCTTCTGGCCGGGGTCGGCGAAGGAGGCGATCATCGCCGAGGTCTTCAGCTTCGGCTTCGGCTTCGCCGCTGTTGCGGTGTCGGGGGCCTCGGTGGTGGTGCTCATGCTGAAGCCTTCCCTTCGTAGCCGGCGGTGAGCTGCTCGCGGCAGATCTGCCATTCGTGTTCGTCGATGCGCATGAAGTGGGCCTTCTCGCGCTCCTCCAGCAGCGGCACCCCGCGGCCCACCTTCGTGTCGCACAGGATCACCGAGGGGCGTCCGACGGCGGCGGCCTGGGCGGCTGCATTGTCGAACGCTGACAGCAGCGCGCCGACGTCGTTCCCGTCCACCCGCTGCGTGTACCAGCCGAAGGACTCCCATTTCTCGGTCACCGGCTCGGTGCGGAGCACTGTGTCCGTCTTGCCGTCCGCCTGCAGGGCGTTGATGTCCACCATCGCGGTGAGGTTGCCCAGCTGGTGGTGGTGCGCACCCATGGCAGCCTCCCAGGTGGAGCCTTCGTCCAGTTCGCCGTCGGAGAGGAAGTTGAAGACGCGGGCGCTGGAGCCCTGGTAGCGCAGGCCCAGGGCCATGCCCACGGCAATGGTGAGGCCGTGGCCCAGGGAGCCGCCCGAGATTTCCATGCCGGGCGTGTAGGTGGACATCCCGGACATCGGCAGCCGGGAATCGTCCGAACCGTAGGTTTCCAGCTCTTCGACCGGGACGATGCCGGCCTCGGCGAGGGCGGCGTAGTGGCCGATTGCGTAGTGCCCGGTGGAAAGCAGGAACCTGTCCCTGGCCTCCCAGTGCGGATCCTCCGCCCGGAAGCGGAGCTGGTCTCCATAGACCGCGGCCAGCATGTCCGCGGCCCCCAGGGCCTGGCCGACATAGCCCTGGCCCTGGACCTCGCCCATGTTCAGGGCGTGGTGCCGGATGCGGTAGGCCGCGGCGCTGACCCGCGCCAACCGGTCCTGGACGATTCCTGTGGACATTGCTGTCTCCGTGTTCGATTCGTGGGTGATGGTCATCAGACAGTTACCGAATGCGGGGTGCTTTTGGTGGCCTCATCAGCCAGCTGGCGTTCGCGCTTGCCCCAGGTCTCCCGGGTGACGAGGGCGGCCCAGAGGCCGATGGCTGCGTAGAAGCTGAAGAGGAGCGCCGGGCCCATCCAGCCGAGGGCTACGAACAGCAGGGTGGTGACGAAGGGCGTGAAGCCGGAGACCATGGCTGAGATCTGGTACGCCAGGGACGCTCCGGAGGAGCGGGTCTTGGCCTGGAACAGTTCCGGGAACCACGGGCCCTGGGCGCCGGCAAGCGAGTTCTGGCAGACGGCGTAGGAGATGACGATCGTGGCAATGACGAAGATGAACAGCCCGGTGTTCACCATCAGGAACATGGGGATGCCGAACAGGGCAGCGAACGCTGTGGACCAGATGTACAGGGGCCGGCGACCGACGCGGTCCGTGAGGCGGGCCCAGGCCATGGTGGCGAAAATGCCGATGAACGAGGCGATGCAGAGGGCCACGAGGGTTTCGGTCTTGTTGGCGAGCTGCTGGGTGTGCAGGTAGGAGATCATGTACGTGACGGACACCGCGTAGCCTGCAGTCTCGGCGATGCGCAGGCCGATGCCGCGGACAATGCTTCGCCAGTCGGTCCGGATAACCTCGGTGATGGGCGACTTAACAATGGAGCCGCTTTCCTTGACCTCGTCGAAGACGGGGGACTCCGGCACCTTGGAGCGGATGATCAGGCCGACGGCGACCAGCACGATGCTTGCGAGGAACGGAACACGCCAGGCCAGTTCACCGCCAAGGTTCACACTGACCAGGAAGACGAGGTTGGCCAGGAGGAGGCCCACGGGGAAGCCGGCCTGCACAATGCCCGTGTACTTGCCCTTGGACTTCCAGGGCGCATGCTCGTAGCTCATGAGGATGGCGCCGCCCCATTCCGCGCCGAAGGCGAGGCCCTGCACGATGCGGACAAACACCAGCAGCGCGGGAGCCAGCAGGCCAACCTGTTCGTAGGTGGGCAGCAGGCCGATCAGGAACGTGGCCACACCCATCAGGATCAGGGAGGCAACCAGGACGGGCTTGCGGCCCACCTTGTCACCGAGGTGGCCGCCGATGATGCCGCCGATGGGGCGGGCGGCGAAGCCGACGCCGAGGGTGGCGAATGCTGCGAGCGTTCCTGTTACGGGATCGCCCGTGGGGAAGAAGGCTGTTCCGAAGTAGAGGGCCGCAGCGGTGCCGAAGCCGATGAAGTCGTAGGTCTCAATGACGGCGCCCACTCCGGAGCCGATAGCGACGCGCTTTGCATCCTTGGTGCCGTGAACGTGTCCACGCATTTTTAGAGCTTCGTTGCTCATGGTGTTTCCCTTTCGAAAAGCGGTCCGAGGGGATTCGGCCGCTGTCGACTGTTAACAAATGATATCCCCAGTGTGACCTGCCTCATGCTGACTGTCAACAGTCAATGTTGGAAGTTGACTGTTGACAATGGATGGGCCTACAGTGATTCACATCACCACCCGCTCATCCAGAGGATCAACGACGATGTTCAACTCCCGACTCGGCTGCTCGTCCATCAGCTTCAGGCACCAGGACCTGCCGGCCGCCCTGCGGACCATCAGCGGCCTGGGCTTCGAAGAGATCGATCTCGGCGCCCTCCCCGGCGTGTGCGATCACGTTCCGTACAACCTGGATGCGGCGGCCGTTGACGCGGTAACGGCCGAGGTTGCTGCGTCCGGGCTGCGCGTCCGTTCCGTCAACGGCGATATAGGCGACCTCAATGCCGTACTCGACGCCGGACAGCAGGCAGCCCGCGAGCGGCACCTGGAGGCGCTGCTGACCCTCACGCGGAATACCGGCGCGAAAGCGCTGGTCCTCCCGTGCGGTGCCCTCAGCCACGAACCTGTTCGGAGCCTTGGCGAGGACCTGGACCTTATTGCCGCCCAGCTCACCCACGCGGGGCAGCGCGCGGCGGAGTCCGGCGTCGAACTCTGGACAGAATCCCTGCACTTCCTGCGGTTCTGCTGGAACCTCGAACGCGCGGAACTGCTGGCCCAGCGGCTGGCGGGCACCGGCGTCGGGATTGTCATGGACTTCAGCCATATCGTCGCCGCCGGCGAAGACCCGCTGGAGTACCTCGAATCCCGGAAGGGCAGTATTTCCCACGTCCATCTCCGGGATGCCGTGCCGGGAAACATCAACCTCAGCATCGGCAACGGCAACGCCGACTTTGCCGCAGGGCTGCGCCGGCTTGCGGCGGACGGCTACCAGGGGCACTTCTCGCTGGAGCTCGAAACCAGGGACGTCACCAACGACGAACGCCCCGCAGCGGCAGCCAAAGCCGCGAGCTTCATCACCGACCTCATCTGACCATCGACACCCACTTCAACAATCCAAACGATTCAAGGGAGCATCATGACCACCATCCAGCGCACCGCCGTCCTCACCGGGGCAACCTCGGACCGGGGCATCGGCATCACCACCGCCCGCCGCTACGCACGCCAGGGCTGGGCGGTGGTGATCCTGGACCTCGACGGCGAGAAGTCCGCCAAGGTCGCCGCCGAAATCGGCAATGAATTCAACGTCCCCGCCTTCGGCCACGAGATCGACGTCGCCAACGAAGCGTCCGTCACCGCAGCCCAGGCCGCCGTCGCCGCCGAGGTCGCCTCCGGCAACCTGCCGCCGGTAGGCGCACTGGCCAACATCGCCGGCATCACCTCGCCGGTCCCGTTCCTGGAAACCACCCTTGAGCTCTGGCACAAGGTCATGGATGTCAACGCCACCGGCACGTACCTGGTCACCAAGGCATTCCTGCCGGACATGATCGACAACGGCTGGGGACGCATCGTGAACATGTCCTCGGTCTCCGCCCAGCGCGGCGGCGGCGTGTTCGGCAAGGTTCCCTACTCCGCCGCCAAGGCCGCCATCCTGGGCTTCACCAAGGCCCTGGCCCGCGAACTGGGCGCCACCGGCGTGACCGTCAACGCCATCACCCCCGGCGCCGTGGACACCAACATCCGCGTGGGCAGCACCGAGGAGCAGGAGGCCGCCATCAACGCCGGCATCCCGCTGGGCCGGAACGCCACCACCGAGGAAGTAGCCGCGGTGATCACGTTCCTTTCCTCCGAGGACTCGGCCTACCTCACCGGAACCACCATCGACATCAACGGCGGCAGCCACATCCACTAGGCAGCCGCCTCCCCTCAACAGTCCCTAAGCCCGCCCCGGAACCCACGGCAGAGAGCACATCATGACAAAAATCTTCAACGATCCCTCGGAATTTGCCGAGGAGGCCCTGGCGGGGTTCTGCGACGTCCACGCGGACCTGGTGCGCCAGGTTCCAGGCGGCGCCGTGCGGCGCCTCCGCCCCCCGCGGCCCAAGGTTGCCGTCCTGGCGGGCGGCGGCTCCGGGCACTACCCGGCCTTTGCCGGGCTGATCGGCGCCGGCTTCGCCGACGGCGCGGTGGTGGGAAACATCTTCACCTCGCCCTCCGCGCAGCAGGCCTACTTGGTGGCCAAGGCCGCAGAGTCCGGCGCCGGCGTCGTCTTTACCTACGGGAACTACGCCGGCGACGTCATGAACTTCGGCATGGCCAGCGAGCGCCTGGCTGCAGAGGGCATTGCCGTGGAGAACGTCCTGGTGACTGACGACATCGCCAGCGCACCGCCGTCGGAATCCGCCAAGCGCCGCGGCATCGCCGGTGACTTCACCGTCTTCAAGGTGATGGGGGCCGCAGCCGAGGCCGGCGCGGACCTCGCCGAAGTGGTCCGCCTGGGCCGGAAGGCCAATGACCGGACCCGCACCATCGGCAGCGCGTTCTCCGGCTGCACCTTCCCCGGCGCGGAATCGCCGCTGTTCTCCCTGCCCGACGGACAGATGGGACTGGGCCTGGGCATTCACGGGGAGCCCGGACTGTTCGACACCGCGCTGCCGCCCGCAAAGGAGCTGGGCCGGGAACTGGTGGCACGCCTGCTCGCTGAAACTCCGCCCGGCGCCGGCGAACGGATAGCGGTCATCCTCAACGGGCTCGGCTCCACCAAGCACGAGGAGCTCTTCGTTCTCTGGGGCACCGTGGCGCCGCTGCTCCGTGCCGCCGGGTACAGCCTGGTGATGCCCGAGGTCGGGGAACTCGTCACCAGCCTCGACATGGCCGGGGTTTCGCTCACCGTCACCTGGCTGGACGAGGAACTGGAACCGCTGTGGCTTGCCCCGGCGGAAACACCCGCCTACCGCCGCGGCAACGCGGTCCGGGAGGCCGGCACCGTGGCGGCCGGAGGAGCGTCCGACGACGACGCGGCCTCTGCCCCGTTCGTTGCCACCGACGCCTCCCGGCAGTACGCCGCCGCGGGCTTTGCCGCGCTGGAAGCCACGCAGTCCCTCCTGCACGACGCCGAGGAGCGGCTCGGCAGGATGGACGCCATCGCCGGAGACGGTGACCACGGGCGCGGCATGGTGCGCGGGATCGACGCCGCTGCCGCGGCTGCATCCGCTGCCCTCGCCCAGGGCGCCGGAGCGGGCGATGTGCTGGCAGCCGCCGGTGATGCCTGGGCCGACAAGGCGGGCGGAACGTCCGGCGTCCTGTGGGGAGCGGGATTGCGGGCTTTTGGTGAATCCCTTGGAAACAGCTCGGCGCCGGAACCCGCGCAGCTGGCAGCGGCGGTCAGGGCATTCGCGGACCGGATCGTGCAGCTGGGGAAGGCGGAGACAGGCGACAAGACCATGGTGGACGCGTTGCTGCCGTTCGCCTCTTCCTTTGCCGGGCTCGTGGCAGAAGGCGTGGAGCCGGGCCGGGCGTGGGAGGACGCGGCCCGCGACGCGACGGCGGCCGCCGAGGCGACAGCCGGCCTGCTGCCGCTCAAGGGCCGCGCCCGCCCTTTGGCGGAAAAGAGCCTGGGCACACCGGATCCCGGAGCAACCTCGCTGGCCATGATCTTCACCGTCATGGGCCCGCACCTCACCGCCGCCGTATCCAGCGAATCCGTGGGAGCACGGCAATGAACACTGAAGGACGAACCATGGGACTGAGACTTGTTGTAGGCGCGGACGAGGCGGGAGTCGATTACAAGGACAAGGTCCTTGAGGACCTCCGGCAGGATCCCAGGGTCAGGGAAGTGATCGACATTGGCGTCAACCGGTCCGATGCTCCGGATGACTTCACCAGGCCGTACCCGTATGTGGGTATCACGGCCGGCGAAATGATCAGGGACGGCGCCGCGGACCGGGCCATCCTCTTCTGCGGCACCGGAATCGGCGTGGCCATCGCGGCGAACAAGGTGGAAGGAATCAGGGCCACCGCCGCCCACGATTCCTTTTCCGTGGAACGCTCCATCCTGTCCAACGACTGCCAGGTCCTCACCATGGGCCAGCGCGTGGTGGGCATCGAACTCGCCCGCCGGCTGGCCAAAGAGTGGATCGGTTACACCTTCGATCCGGCCTCCGCGTCCGCGGGAAAGGTCAAGGTCCTCACGGACTTCGAGGCCTGCTGAGCGCGGTCCCGCTGCAGGAAGCAGGCCACGATGCTGATCAGGGCGGCATTCGACAGTAAAGTTTAGAGGGCCCGCACCAGCGGGCAACGCCAAGGGCAGGAGCCAGGATGGGCCGCAGGACACTCGTCGACGATCTTGTCGACGGCCTGCTTGACGACATACTGGCAGGCAAGCTAAAACCACACGATGCCATCCCGCCCGAAGCGGACATAGCAAAGGCGTACGACGTCAGCCGGCTCACGGTCCGCGAGGCGCTCAAGGCGCTGAGGGCGCAGAACATCCTCTACGTCAAGGCGGGGCGCGGAACCTTCGTGAACCCGTCGGACAACTGGACCGGCCTGGACGCGATCTTCAAGGCCGCCTCGCATGGAAACGGCGCGGACCAGGTGTCCGTGGGACTGATCGAAATGCGGCGCATGGTGGAAACGGGCGCGGCGTCCCTGGCCGCCAAGCGCCATACTCCCGAGCATGCCCGGCAAATGGAGCAGTGCATCGCGGACATGAAGCGCTTCCACGAGGCCGGGGACCTGGACCGCTTCGTCGACGCTGATATAGCGTTCCACGATGCTGTGCTCAGGGCCTCGGGGAACCCCTTCGTGCGGGCCCTCTTCGCGCAGTTGGGACAGTTGCTCTACATGACCCGGCGCGAGACCTCGGCCGTGCCCGAGATCCAGCTCCATGCGATCGAATACCACCAGAAGGTCATGGACAGCATCCTCAGCGGTGATGCCGAACTTTCCCGCCGGGTCATGGATGATCATATGGAGCAGACGTACCGCGACTACGAGCGCTACGTCCAGCACCCTGAATCGCACGGCTAGTTTCCAGGCGCCCCGGTTCCAGCGACACACCATCGCCGGTGGACGGCGCCCATTTTCGGGCGGCTTGACGTAATCCGGATCACCCTTCTATGATCTTTCTCATGTTGCTTCGTCAGATGTCAGACATCAGACCCAAATAGCAAGCAGACGGAATATCCCCATTTCCCTCGGAAGCGCCGCCCCCAATGCGCCGCTTCCGCCAGATAGAAGGTCGACGATGACTTCACTCTCCATGCCGTCCGCAGGACTGGGCGAACTCGGCGAGCGCACGCTCCGCAAGGTTCGCCGCCGCGTCATGCCGCTGATTGTCCTGCTTTACTTCATTGCCTACCTTGACCGCAATAACGTGGGCTTCGCCAAACTCACCATGAGCGAGGACATCGGCCTCACCGCCGCCGCCTACGGCCTTGGTGCCGGCATCTTCTTCCTGGGCTACGCCCTGCTGGAAGTTCCCAGCAACGCCGGGATGTACCGCTTCGGCGCCCGCAAGTGGCTGGCCAGAATCCTTATCACCTGGGGCATCTTTGCCAGCGCCATGGCGCTGGTCAACGGGGAAAGCACCTATTACATCATCCGGTTCCTGCTGGGTGCGGCCGAAGCCGGCTTCTTCCCCGCGATCCTCTTCTACCTGACCCTGTGGTTCCCCGCCGCCCAGCGCGTCACGGTCCTGGGCATCTTCATCCTCGCCCAGCCCATTTCCAACGCCCTCGGCGCCCCGGTCTCCGGCCTGCTGCTGCAGATGGACGGCATCATGGGCCTGCACGGCTGGCAGTGGCTCTACATTATCGAGGGCATCCCCGCCATCCTGCTCGGCCTGCTGACCCCGATGCTGATGACCGACCGTCCCCGTGACGCCAAGTGGCTCAGCACTGAAGAACGCGAATGGCTCGCCACCACCATGGACGCCGAACTTGCCGCCAAATCCAAGGGCGGCAGCCACAACTTCCTGGCCGGCCTCAAGGACAAGCGCACCCTGACCTACTCGGCCCTGTACTTCGGCCTGGTCTGCGGCATCTACGGCCTGGGCCTCTGGATGCCCACCATTGTGGCCGCCCTTGGCAAGTTCTCCACCGCCGAGGTGGGCTTCATTGTCCTCATTCCGTACTCCATTGCCGCGGTCTTTGTGTACTTCTGGAGCAGGCGGGCGGACCGCACGGGCAAGCGCGCCTGGCACTCCTCCGTCAGCATGGTGCTGGCCGGCATGGGCCTGCTGGCCGCGGGCTACCTGCTTCCGGTCAACCCCATCCTTGCCCTCATCGCCCTGACCGCTGCGGCGATGGGCATCTACGGCGCCATTGCACCGTTCCTGTCCATGCCGTCCGCCGCGCTCACCGGAGCTGCTGCCGCATCCGGGCTGGCGCTGGTGAACTCCCTCGGCAACCTCGGCGGCTTTGTGGCCCCGTACGCCGTGGGCCTGCTCAAGGACGCCACCGGCAACAACCAGAGCGGACTGCTCTTCCTGTCCTTCTGCCTGTGCGTCACGGCAGTGGCCACGTACTTCTACGCCCGGAAGCGGCCTGAGGGCGACGCCGCACTGGACCCGGCAGTTGCCGCTGCGGCAGAAGTCAACGCAGCCAAAGTCTCCTGACCCCGAACCCTGACGAAAGATACACCTGTGACAACCACACCATTTCCTGCCGACCGAACCGTCGTACTGACCGGGGCTGCCTCTGCCCGCGGCATCGGCCGCGCCACGGCGGACCTGATGGCCAGCGAGGGCTGGTCCATCGCGATCCTCGACATCAACGCCGAAGACGCCAAAGCCGCGGCTGCGGAAATCGGTTCCAACCGTGCAGTGAAGGCAATCGGAGTCGGCGCGGATGTTTCCGACGCCGCCTCCGTGGACCGGGCCATCAGCGAAATCGAAGACTCGCTGCCGCCCATCGTTGCCCTCGCCAACCTTGCCGGCATCAGCTCGCCCACAACCTTCATGGAGACCACCGTGGAGGAGTGGGACAAGGTGTTCGCCATCAACATGCGCGGAACCTTCATCGTGTCCCAGCGCGTCCTCAAGGGAATGATTGAGCGCAAGCTCGGACGCATCGTGAGCATCTCCTCGATTTCCGCCCAGCGCGGCGGCGGCACCTACTCCAAGGTGGCCTACAGCGCCTCCAAGGCTGGAATCATCGGCTTCACCAGGGCCCTTGCCCGTGAAGTGGGTGAGTTCGGCGTTACCGTCAACGCGATCGCACCCGGTCCCATCGACACCGACATCATGGGCGGCACCCTCACCGAGGAACGCAAGGCCCAGATGTCGGAGGGCATCATGATGGGAAGGGTGGGTACCCGCGAGGAAGTGGCCGCCCTGATTTCCTTCCTGCTCGGGAAGGACGCCGGCTACATCACCGCCGCGACCTACGACATCAACGGCGGCCTGCAGGTCAGCTGACCTCACAGCCGTGATTCACAGCAGAAGCGCCCCGGCGGGTTCCGTCCGGGGCGCTTCTGCTGTGCCCGTGCCCGTGCCCGGGCATCTGCATCCTGCAGATCCGCATCCGCATCCGGGACATCCCCGCCCTGGCGTCCGGGGGCTGGGCTTCCCGGGTGCCGGTTCCTACACTGGGGTGATGATCACAGTCACCGGAAGTGTGGAAACCAAACTGTCCGCAGACAAGGCCTTTGCCTTCCTGAGCGCGTTCGAGAACACCAGCGAGTGGGACCCCAACACTCCGGTGATGGAAAAGCTGACGCCCGGCCCGGTCGCGGTGGGGCACCGGTACCACGCCGAGTCCGAGTTCCGTGGCAAGCGCCAGTCACTGGAGTACGAGGTAATCGAGCTGACTGAAAACCACATCAAGCTCCGTGGCGAGAACAAATCCGTCACGGCCTTCGACTCCATCGACGTGAGTCCCGCCGCCCAGGGGTCGGTAGTGAAATACACCGCGGAGTTCAGCATCAAGGGGCCGGCAAAAATCGTCCAGCCGCTCCTGAAACCTGCCTTTATGTCCCTGCGGGACCCGGCGCTGAACGGGATCCGGGACACGCTCAACGCCCTGGCCGCCGCCTAGGCTTACGCCGTTACGCCGTGCTTCCCCGGGCATTCCCGGGTGCGCGGGCATGCGGTCGTCATGGTGGACACATTATGACTTTCCCGCAGGTAGGCTGGCATATACCGTTCGGCAGTGAGCGGCCAAGGCGTTCTTTAATGGACTACATGGCCTTTGTGCTGTTCGGGAGGGGGAAGCATTGGCTCACGCCGAAGCCGCGAATGACGAAGTTTTCGCAGACGTCGCGCTGCATCTTCAGGACCTGGTGCTGGACAGTGCCGATGTTGACGAGTTCCTTCGGGACCTGGCCGGCTATGCCGCGGCACGGCTCAGCAGCCAGGACCGGGAAGTTTTCTGCGGCGTTGCCGTCGAAAGGCACAAGAAGGCCACCGCCATAGCCGGCAGCGATCCCTGCATCCGCACCCTCGACCAGCTCCAGGACAAGTACGGCTATGGCCCGGGCATCACCGCCATGCGCACCACGGACACCGTTCTGGTCCCCGATGTGAGCCAGGAAAAGCGGTGGCCCGCGTATGCGAGTGCCCTCTCCCGGCAGGGATTGTTCTCCGCTGTGAGTGTGCCGCTCGTGCTTGGCGAAGACATCCGTGGCGCGCTCAGCCTGTACTGCCGGCGGCTTCAGGCGTTCAGCAGCGAAGACATTGCCACGGCCCGGGCCTTCTCCGGACAGGTTTCAAAAAGCCTGCGGCTGGCCCTGCGGATCGGCAGGTTGCAGGACACCAGGGACAGCATGAGCGCGGCCATGAAATCACGGACTGTGATCGACCTGGCCACAGGTGCCATCATGGCCCAAAGCCATTGCAGCCAGCACCAGGCGTTCAGCGTGCTGCTGCAGGCATCCAACACACGGAACATGAAGCTCAAGGACGTTGCCGCAACCGTGGTTGCATCAATCCCCGGCAGTTCCGGCATCTCGACCTACTTCGACGAGTAGGGTTCCTGTGAGTCGCTGCGTGCCCGGGCCAGCAGGGAGCCACTGAACGGCGCGCGGGACAGCAGCCCTGCTGCAGCACAATGTTCGTTGACGGCCTGGGCCAAAGCGTCCCGGTCCTTTGGAGGAAGGATTGCCAGCCCCGCGCTGTAGTCCCGGATTTCCTCCTCGGAGGCGTCGCCGCCGAGGGCCAGGTGTTCCAGCCACAACTGACCCATGTCCAGGCCGTGCTCCCGTATCACTGCGCCGGTCAAGGCCTGCTGGTCCGCTGCGTCCACCGCTCCGTCCTTTCCTGGAAGTACATCTTTACCCGGTGAAGGTTCGGAGCCGAGGCGCCGCTGGATGGGCGGGGTGGTGACTCTTTTTTCCAAGCCCGGCACTGCGGCGGGATTCCCGGAACCATCCGTGTGGAATGGAAGCACGACGACGGCGCGTTCCACCTTGAGGCGACGGACCTGGGGGAGTGGAGTCCGACGTCGTACTAGCTGCCCACGGCCAGGAGCCGCTGGATCTGCTCTGCAGCATCGCTGTCCGGTGCCGGGGTGTAGACCACAAGATGGAGGTCCGGCCGGTCCGACGGCGAGACCTGGTGGTGCTCCAGCCGGAGGACGCCCACCGACGGGTGGTGGAACAGCCGTTCGCGGGATTCGAAACCCAGGATGTCGTACCGGTCCCAGCTTTCCTTGAATTCCGGACTCGTCTCCTTGAGCCGCTCCACCTGGTAGGCCACGTCCGGATCGCCCAGCCGCTGCCCGGCTTCCGCCCGGAACTCTGCCAGGAACCGCCTGCTGGTGACGTCCCAGTCGGGGAGCAGTTCACGGACATACGGGTCGGTGAAAACCAGCCACAGCAGGTTCCGTTCCGGGGCGGCCACGTTGGCGATGTTGGGATAGAGCGCGGCATAGGCCCGGTTCCAGCCCGTGACGCTCCAGTCCGGGGCAAGCGCGAAGGCCGGGTTGGGGCCCAAGGCATCGAGGAGCCGCTGGATGTGGGCTGGAGCGTCTGCAGCTGCCGGGCCTGCGGACACCGGCGCGGAATAGCCTGCGAGGGACAGGACGTAGGAGCGGCCGGTCTCCGAGAGGTGCAGGGTCCGGGCCACGGCTTCCAGGACTTCCCGCGAGGGCCTGATCTCCCGGCCCTGCTCGAGCCACGTATACCAGGTGACGCTCACGCCGGAAAGGAAGGCCACCTCCTCCCGCCGCAGTCCGCGTTCCCGCCGGCGGGCCACGGGCGGCAGGCCGTACTCCGACCGCAGCGCCTGGTCGCGGCGTGCCCGCAGGAAAAGACCGAGTTCCTTGCGCTTTTCGCCTGCCTCTTTCACGACATCCAACACTAGTACTCTGGTACTCCTGCTACTAGTATCAGCACTGTCTTCCGCCCGCGCGCCCGGGACGGCAGGATCGGTAGCATGCCTCCTCTTCGTTCACGCACTGTCACCCACGGCCGCAACATGGCCGGAGCCCGCGCACTGCTGCGCGCCTCCGGCGTCGCCAACGCGGACATCGGCAAGCCGATCATCGCCGTCGCCAACTCCTTCACCGAGTTCGTCCCCGGCCACACCCACCTCGCCCCCGTGGGCCGGATCGTCTCCGACGCGATCCTCGCCGCCGGCGCCGTGCCGCGCGAGTTCAACACCATTGCCGTGGACGACGGCATCGCGATGGGCCACAGCGGCATGCTCTATTCGCTGCCGTCCCGCGACCTGATCGCCGACTCCGTGGAGTACATGGTGAACGCCCACTGCGCCGACGCGCTGGTGTGCATCTCCAACTGCGACAAGATCACCCCGGGCATGCTCATGGCGGCGCTGCGCCTGAACATCCCCGTGGTCTTCGTTTCCGGCGGACCCATGGAGGCCGGCCGCGTGACCCTGACCGACGGCTCCGTGCGCTCCCTGGACCTGGTGAACGCGATCGCCGACGCCGTGGACGAGTCCATCTCCGATGAAGACATCAACCTCATCGAAGAGAATGCCTGCCCCACCTGCGGTTCCTGCTCCGGCATGTTCACCGCCAACTCCATGAACTGCCTTACCGAGGCCATCGGCCTGTCCCTGCCGGGCAACGGCTCCGTGCTGGCCACCCACACCGCGCGCAGGGCGCTGTATGAGAAGGCCGGAAGCACCGTCGTCGAGCTGGTGAAGCGCTATTACGACGGCGACGACGACTCCGTGCTGCCGCGCTCCATCGCCACCGCCAAGGCATTCGACAACGCCATGGCGCTGGACATTTCCATGGGCGGCTCCACCAACACCATCCTGCACCTGCTCGCCGCGGCCCAGGAGGCGGGCGTGGACTACGGCCTGGCCGAGATGGATGCCAAGTCCCGCCAGGTGCCCTGCCTGGCGAAGGTGGCCCCGAACGTGGCCAAGGACAAGACCTACTACATGGAGGATGTGCACCGCGCCGGCGGCATCCCCGCGCTGCTGGGCGAGCTGAACCGCGGCGGCCTGCTGCACAAGGACGTCCACTCCGTGCACTCCGCCGACCTGGACGGCTGGCTGGACGACTGGGATATCCGCGGCGGCAAGGCAACCGACGAAGCGAAGGCCCTCTGGCACGCAGCCCCCGGCGGCGTCCGCTCCTCCACCGCGTTCTCCCAGTCGAACGAGTGGACCTCCCTGGACACCGACGCCGCGGAAGGCTGCATCCGCTCCGTGGAACACGCCTACTCCAAGGACGGCGGCCTGGCCGTGCTCCGCGGCAACGTGGCCGTCGACGGCGCCGTGGTGAAGACCGCCGGCGTGGACGAGTCCATCTGGACCTTCTCCGGCCCGGCCGTGGTGTGCGAGTCCCAGGACGAGGCCGTGGAAAAGATCCTGAACAAGACCGTCAAGGAAGGCGACGTGGTGGTCATCCGCTACGAAGGCCCCCGCGGCGGTCCGGGCATGCAGGAAATGCTCTACCCGACGTCGTTCCTCAAGGGCCGCGGCCTGGGCAAGAAGTGCGCCCTGATTACGGACGGCCGCTTCTCCGGCGGCACCTCCGGCCTGTCGATCGGCCACATCTCCCCGGAGGCCGCCTCCGGCGGCACTATCGCCCTGGTGGAGGACGGCGACATCATCAGCATCAACATCTCTCAGCGCTCAATGCAGCTGGAGGTCTCCGACGAGGTCCTTGCCGAGCGTCGCGAGAAACTGGAAGCCAATGGCGGTTACAAGGCCAAGAACCGGGACCGCCTGGTCTCCCCGGCCCTGCGCGCCTACGCCGCCATGGCTCTGTCCGCGGACAAGGGTGCGGTGCGGGATGTCTCGCTGGTGGAGAACCTCGTCTAGGTCTTCCCGGGCCCGGGGCGCGTCTTACGGCTGGAAAGGTTGGCTGGTGCGGAAGCGCGCGAAGCCGGCGTGGAGGTCGTGGACCGTGACGGAACCGGTGCCGAGGAGCTGTGCTTTCGCCCGAAGCCGGGCCAGCAGCTCCTCGGTGGGGCGGCCGAATATCTCGATGGATTTCATGATGATCAGCGGCGCAACCGGCGGGAACCTGGCGCCGGCCACCTTCAGGTGCAACTCCAGCGAGGCTAAATCCGAGTGCAGATGGAGGACCTTCATGGTGGATCCGTCGTCGGAGAAGTAGACGCTGTAGGAGAGGATCCGGGGCTCGTTCTGCTCAACGAAGGCCGCCAGTTCCGCCATGGCTTCCTTGAGCTCCCCAAGTTTGCCCGGGCGGACCTCCGAGGTGTCCAGGTATGCGATGAAATTGCCCATCCCGTCCTCCCGGTGCAGGCAAGGCTGATTGTTGGCGCTGCACCAACAATTGTCCTCCCTGTCTGCGAGGATGTGCGAAGGAGAATTCCCAGGAGGATCATTGCCGTACACCGTTGATTTCAAGAACGTGTCCACCGTGGGGCTGGAGTCCTCACCCGTCGCGGAGGCGCTGGCCGGGCTGCGTGCCAACGAGGCCCGCTACTACAAGAACAAGTACGGCCACGACTTCACGGTCACGCCCGCGGAGGAGGCGCCGGAGACGCTGGAATACGTGAAGAACATCCTCGCCACCGAGCGCAACCTCGTCATCTCATCGCGCCCGCTTGAGGTTTCTTCCTTCGAGGTGGGCGGGCTGCGGATGGCGTACGTGTTCTACGAATCCGGCCTGTCCATCAACGTTATGTACAGCATCGAGGACGGCGGGAAACGGGCGGTTGGTTTCAAGCTCTCCGACGGCATGGAGATTCCCGAGGAACTGGCGTCCACCTTCAAGTTCGCGCGCCAGAAGTCGAAGCTCGCCGGCACCATCAGGGGCTCCTACTTCGTGATCAAGGGCCAGTACTGAAGCGGGGACGGCTCGGCCACGGAGGCCAACCGCCCGCCAACACGCCAGCATGCAAGTAGGTCGTGCCGTCTCTTGCTGCAGTTCCTCCGGATGAGCGGCTGGACAAGCTCCACGAGGTCGCGCAGTGGAGCTTCCGGGACAGCGCCTGCGAGGCCCCACCGGTTGCCCGCAGCGGGAAAGGCCGGCTGGACTGGCAGCTGTTTGTCCCCACCGCCGCGTACCTAGTCGACGTCGTCGGATTCTCCCGCAAGTGGCTGCTGGATGTCCGCGCCGATCAGTAGGAGAACGGTGTCATCACCAACATCTCGCCGTCGCCGGGTCCGGAGGTTACATCGGCTGATTCACGGGCATCTTGAACCTCGCCGCGGGCACGCCCGAAGCATTGACCGCCCTGGAATTCCTCGCGAAGGTGCTGGGCTCGGCGAAAGGCGCCTGAAGCACGGTGGCCTAAGTGGATCCTAGGTGTGGGCGATGTCCGCCGGAGGGGCCAGCGGAGCGTTGCCCGCCCCGCCCTGGCTGCTTGACCAGATCTGGCCCATTTCTTCGGTGGACTGCTCCACAATCCTGCTCATCGCTGCGTGCGCTGCGCCCGCCTCGCCGCGCTGGATGGCGCTGGCAACATCTACATGCAGCTGCAGGGCTTCGTGGTGCGGCAGATGGGGCATCAGGCCATGTTCCGTCCGGCCGGTGAGGACCTCCGCCACAAGGTTCTGCAGCTGGGAGAACATTGCATTACCGGAAGCTTTGAGTATTGCGGCATGGAACTCCACGTCCAGCCGGAGGAATTCCTCCTGGTCTCCGCGTTGGCCGGCGGCCCACAGCTTGGCCGCAAGGGAAACGAGCTCGCTGCCGGCGTCCCAGGAGGCCCGTTCGGCGGCGAGGCGCGCGGCCTGCGGCTCGATGGCTCCGCGAAGTTCATTGAGGGACTGCAGCTGCTCCAGCCGGCGGGCGGAAGCCAGGCGCCAGCGGATCACTTGGGGATCGTAGAGATTCCAGCACTCTTCAGGCTGCACAACTGTCCCAAAGCGCCGCCGGGATTCCAGCATGCCTTTTGATGACAGCACCCGGGCGGCCTCACGGACCACGGACCGGGATACATTGTGCTGCCCCTCCAGCTCATCCAGCCGCAGTACGGAGTGCGGGGCCCAGCGCCCATCGGCGATGCCGAGCCCCAGGCTTTCGACCAGCGCCGCATGCAGGTCGGTAGGGGACTCCGCCTTTGGGATTTTCATAAATAAATCATACGGCTCACTGGCAAGGGGTTGTCTAAGTCTGCCTTATTTCCCTATGATCGCTTCCAAGACAGATGTAAAGATGCATTTGTAGGGCGGCTGGACAGTGACGTCAGCCCTCGGAAAGCAAAGGGAGTCGTAATGAAGCGACGTTCAATCGTGAAGTATGCGGCAGTCGCCGCAGCACTTTCGCTGGGGCTGACTGCCTGCAGCGGTGGCGGCGGCAGCACGGACGCCAAGGAATCAGGCACGGTGCGGGTGACGCTGGCCAACCATGTCTGGACTGAAGGCATCAAGGCAGCCATTCCCGACTTCGAGAAGTCCAGCGGGCTCAAGGTGGAGCTGACCCAGCTCGGCGAGGACCAGCTCTCGGACCAGTACAACGTCAAGCTCAACGCGGGCAGCGATGAGATCGACGTGATGATGTACCGCCCGCTCCAGGAAGGCAAGGCATTCGCCAAGAACGGCTACCTTGCTGACCTGACCGAAAAGGTGTCCTCCGATTCCGGCTGGGACTGGAAGGACTACCAGGAAGGCCCGGTCAAGGCCACCACCGCCGACGGCAAGGTCGTCGGCGTCCCTATCATCACCGAGCGCGAGGTCCTCTACTACCGCAAGGACCTGCTGCAGGCCGCCGGACTCCAGGTTCCCAAGACCATGGAGGAGCTTGAAGCGGCGGCCAAGGCCATCAAGGCGTCCAACCCCGACATCGCCGGCTTCGTGGCCCGCACCGGCAAGTCCGCGGCCGTCACCCAGTTCTCCAGTTTCCTGTACAGCTTCGGTGGCGACTTCACCGACTCCAGCGGAAAGTCTGCCGTCAACTCGGACGCGGCAAAGAAGGCCTACGGATACTACGGCGGCCTCATCAGGAACTACGGCCCCGCCAACGTCAGCACCGACATGAGCTGGCCCGAGGCCATGGCAATCTTCACCCAGGGCAAGGCCGCCTTCTACACCGAGGCGGACTCGCTCTACAAGAACGCCACTGATCCGGCCAAGTCCAAGGTGGCGGACTCTGTAGGTTTCGCAACCCTGCCGGCAGGTCCCGCAGGTTCCAAGCCGTACAACATCCCCTCATGGGGCTTGGCGGTCAACGAGGCGTCCAGCAACCAGGACAACGCGTGGAAGTTCATCCAGTGGGCCACGGGCAAGGAACGCACCCTGGCCGCGCAGAAGGCCGGTGTCCCCGGACCCCGGACTTCCGTGTGGTCGAACCCAGAGGGTACGTCCACCTACCCCAAGGACCTCGCCGAAGCCATCGCCGTCAGTGCGAAGAACGGTGTGGGCCATGACCGTCCGCAGGTTGTGACCGTGGGCAAGGCCAGGGAAATCGTGGGCGAGCCCATCGTAGCCAGCATCACCGGCGCCGACCCTTCCGCTGCGGCCGACTCGGCCAACGAAGCCTTCCAGAAGTTCCTGGACGGCGAAAAGAAGTAACGCCACAGGCGCCCGCGCTGCGTCCAGCGCAGCCAGCACCACAGCCCGGCGGGACGGCAGACCCCGGTCGCCGTCCCGCCGCGGACCGCTCCCCCCAACTCCTTAGGTGAACCATGTCCGTTACGAACGCTCCCCGCAGCGCTCCCGCCCGCAGCGCCGGCCGCCCTCCCAGCGTTGGGGGGAACATCTCCGCCTGGTCCAACCGGCACCGCAAATGGCTTTTTGCGGCCCCAGCGATGATCTTCGTCGGCGTCCTGATTGTCTTCCCTCTGGTGTGGACCCTGTACCTGAGCCTCACCGATTCGCAGGGCTCCGTACGCGCCGCCACGGAGTTCATCGGTCTGCAGAACTACCTGACAGTCCTCACTGACACCGAGCGCTTCTGGCCGGCGGTGGGCCGCACGTTGACCTTCACGGGTGTCGCACTGGTCTGCGAGGTTGTGCTCGGTATGGGCATCGCACTGCTCCTGTGGCGTCCCTTCCGCGGTGAAAAGTGGGTCCGCGTGGCCATCCTGCTTCCCCTGGTGGCCACCCCGGTTGCCGTCGGAATGATGTGGCGCCTGATCTTCGATCCCAACATCGGCTTCGCCAACCAGCTGCTCGGAATGATCGGCATTCCGCCGCAGCCCTGGCTTTCCGGCCAGGACACGGCCCTTGGCACCACCATTTTCATGGACGTCTGGCAGTGGACCCCGATGGTGGTGCTGATCCTCCTTGCCGGGCTGACGTCCCTCTCCGATGAACCTGACGAGGCTGCCCGGGTGGACGGCGCCAACGCCTTCCAGCGCTTCTTCTACATCACGCTGCCCCTCATGATGCCCACCGTGATCGTTGCCATCCTGCTCCGCGGCATCGACGCCCTGAAGACCTTCGACATCCTGTACGCCACCAAGGGCAAAGGCGGTGGTTCCTTCAACGAAGTGGAAACCCTGAACGTCTACGCCTACGGCCTGAGCTTCGACTACAACCAGTACGGGCTGTCCTCCGCCGTCCTGATCCTGTTCTTCATGATCATCATCGGCTCGATGTGGCTGCTGACCATGCGCAAGAAAGCGGTAAGCAAATGACCGTCCTGACCCCAACCCAAACATCCGGGAAGCCCCAGGTGCTTCACCGCCGCCGGAAGCCCCTGTCCGTCAGGCTCTACAAGGTCTTCCGGGTTGCAGCCCTCATTGCCGTGGTGCTGTTCCTCCTCGCCCCGCTGTTCTGGATGTTCCTTGCCTCCCTCAAGACCAACGTGGACATCTATGACACAGGCAAGGCCCTGTTCTTCACGCCCACCGGCGAGAACTACGCCAACGTCCTGCAGCGGAACAACTACTTCGTCTTCATCTTCAACAGCTTCTGGGTGGCCTTCGTTTCCACCGCACTGTCCATTGTGCTTGGGGTTCCCGCCGCCTACGCGATGAGCCGGTTCACCATGCACCGCTCCGCCCTCGTGGTCCTGATGGCCCGCGTGATCCCCGGCGTGTCCCTGCTGGTGCCGTGGTACTACGTGTTCTCCAACCTGCGGATGGTGGGCCGGTTCGAGGTGCTGATCCTCAGCCACATGTTCGTTGCCCTGCCGCTGATCGTCTACATCATGATGAGCTACTTCGATTCCCTGCCGCTCGAGCTGGAGGAGTCCGCCCAGGTGGACGGGCTTACCCCGATCGGAGCGTTCCGCCTCATCACGCTGCCCCTTTCCGTCGCGGGGATCGCCACGGCCGGGATCCTCTCGTTCATCTTTTCCTGGAACAACTTCATGTTTGCCCTGGTGCTCTCCGGCTCCAGCACCAAGACGCTGCCCGTGGCCATCTTCGACTTTGTGTCCTACGCCAGCATCGACTGGGGCGGGCTGATGGCCGCTGCCACCGTGGTCACCATCCCGATCATGATCATTGCGCTTTTCACGCAGAAGTACATCGTTTCCGGCCTCACCGCCGGCGCGACCAAGGGCTAGGCCACAGATGACGCTCATCAGCAGGATTGAAACCTTCCTCGTTGCGCCGCGCTGGCTCTTCGTCCGGATCGAGACGGACAGTGGAATTGTCGGCTGGGGAGAAGCTACGTGCGAAGGCCGCAGCGAGACGGTGCGCACCGCCGTCGAGCAGCTCGCCGAACTCCTGATCGGCAACGACGCACTGCGGATCGAGGACCACTGGCAGGTGATGACCAAAGGGTCCTTCTACCGCGGCGGCCCCATCCTGGCCAGCGCCGTCTCGGGCCTGGACCAGGCCCTCTGGGATATCGCCGGCAAGCACTTCAACACCCCCGTGCACCAGTTGCTGGGCGGCCACGTCCGGGACCGCATCCGGATGTACGGCTGGGTGGGCGGCGACGAACCCAACGAGGTGGCCGACCAGATCAGCGCCCAGCTGGAGGTGGGCCTCACCGCGGTGAAGATGAATGCCAGCGGGCGGATGAGTCCGATCGCCTCGGTGGCCGAGCTCGACGGCGTTGTCCGCCGGGTGGCCGCCGCCCGCGAAGTCCTGGGTGAGCACCGGGATGTTGCAGTGGACTTCCACGGCCGCTTCAGCCTCGCCAACGCCCGCCGCGTGGCGCCGCTGCTGGAGCCTTACCGGCCTTTCTTTCTCGAAGAGCCCGTGGTCCCCGAGAACACGCACCTGCTGCGCGAGTTCACGTCGTCCACCACCACGCCGGTCTCCACCGGCGAGCGGCTCTACAGCCGGCAGGAATTCCTGCCGGCGCTGCAGGCCGGCATCGCCGTGGCCCAGCCGGACCTCTCCCATGCGGGCGGCATCACGGAGGTCCGCAAGATCGCCTCGCTGGCCGAGGTCTATGAAGTCCAGCTGGCACCGCACTGCCCGTTGGGTCCGCTGGCACTCGCCGCATGCCTCCAGGTGGGCTTCGCGACACCTAACTTCCTGATCCAGGAACAGAGCATCGGCATCCACTACAACAAAGGCGCCGAGGTCCTGGACTACGTGGTGGACAAAACGCCGCTGAAGTTCGTGGACGGCCACATCGAGCGGCTCACCGGACCCGGCCTGGGCATCGAGATCGACGAAGCCGTGGTCCGGGCCGCGGACAAGCGCGGACACGCCTGGCGGGGCCCGGTCTGGCGGCAGCCGGACGGCGCGTTCGCAGAATGGTGACCGCCCGGGCTGCGGGCACGGACACAGACACCCCTCAAAAGGAGAAGCCCAGAATGGAAAACACCCTGACCCCCGAGGCTCTGCTGGCCGGGGTGCGCCAGGCCAGGCTGGTGGCGATCGTTCGCGGCACAGACGGCCAGGCCGCGGGGAGGGCGGCCCTGGCCGCGATGGAGGAGGGCTTCAAGTACGTTGAAATCGCACTGACGACGCCGGGGGCGCTCACCGCGATCAGCCAGGTTCGCGCCGCTGCACCTGCCGGGTGCTTCGTGGGCGCCGGGACTGTGCTGACACAGCAGGACGCGGAAGACGTCGAGTCGGCCGGCGGCCAGTTCGTGGTCACCCCGTCACTCGCCCCCTCCATTGAGGCAGCGGCCGGGCGGGGGATCGCCGTCCTGGCCGGGGCCCTCACCCCGAGCGAAGCATTCGAGGCGATGAACCGCGGCGCCACGGCAGTCAAGCTTTTTCCCGCCTCCATCGGCGGGCCCGGTTACCTCAAGGCGCTGCGCGACCCGTTCCCGGACATCCCGTTCATCGCGGTGGGCGGCGTCGGGCTCGATGAAGCCGCCGGATACTGGGGAGCCGGGGCCATCGCGGTTGGGCTGGGAGGCCCGCTGTTTGGAGATGCCGGATCCGGGGGCGACCTTGCTCCGATGCGCGGACGCGCGCGCCGCTTTGTTGCCCTTGCCGCAGAGTACAACGGCAGGGCCGCGGAGGACCTGCGGTGACTGCCGCCGTCGGACGCCCTTCTCCGGACCTCCTGACCTTCGGCGAGTCCATGGTGTCGCTGCGCTCCGCCGGGCCGCTTTCCGCCGGCGGCGCCCTCACCATGCACGTTGCCGGCGCCGAGTCGAACGTGGCCGTGGGCGTCGCACGGCTCGGGCACAGCGTCAGCTGGGCCGGCGTTGTGGGTGCCGATCCGCACGGCGAGTTCATCCTCCGCCAGCTCCGTGCCGAGGGAGTGCGGCTGGAGCACCGCGAGGACGCTGCCCGACGGACCGGGGTGATGTTCCTCGAACAACGCACGGCCGACGTGACCCGCGCCTTCTACTACCGCTCCGGCTCGGCAGGGTCAACGCTGTGCCCGGAGGACGTGGAACACGCCCTCCGGGCGGGCGCCCGCATCCTCCACCTGACCGGCATCACGGCCGCCCTCAGCCCCGAGTCCCGGAAGGCCGTGGAGTACGCTGCCGAACGCGCTGCCGCTGACGGCATCATGGTGTCGATCGACGTCAACTACCGCAGCAAGCTCTGGTCCCGGGACGAGGCACGGCAAGTGCTGGCACCGCTGGTGCGGCATGCCGGCATCCTGATCGCTTCCGACGACGAACTTGGCCTGGTTGCCGCCGCGCCGGACGGCGCACCGGGGGCGGACACCAATGAATCGGCGATGGTTGCCGAAATCCTTGGGCTCGGAGTGCGCGAAGTTGTGGTCAAGCGCGGCGCGGCCGGCGCCACCGTCCACACCTCGGAGGGCCGGTGGGACGCCCCGGCCGTCCCGGTCACCAGCATCGACACGGTGGGAGCCGGCGACGCCTTCACCGCCGGATACCTGTCCGCCCTGCTCGACGGCGCCGACGTGGCCGGCCGCCTGCAGCGCGGCGTGCTCACCGGAGCCTTCGCCGTCAGCACCGCGGGGGACTGGGAAGGCCTTCCCAACCGTGCGGAACTTGCCCTGCTGGGAACCACTCCCAGTGGAACCACGCAGCGTTGACCCGTTCGCGGTCCACCCCTGCCCGCACAACCCGCCGCCCCATCGATTAAGAAAGCCTGGATCTGTTGTGAAAATCATTGCTGCCGATGTGTTTGTGACCAGTCCCTCCCGTAACTTCGTGACGCTGCGGGTCACCACGGAGGATGGT